>CAYXZI010000018.1:0-2864 GCA_964470105.1 uncultured Candidatus Saccharibacteria bacterium | reverse complement strand
GGATCGAAGTATTCTTCAAGATGCTCCGGAGTCTGTATTAGACGTATGCCATCTATATTTGCTCTATCCATCATAACGTAGCTAGGGAAGTATTTGAGATATAGGTCCATTCCAACTCCAAATAGTATTTTGAAACCTCTAGAAAGGATATAGTCTCGTCTAGGATCACCAGGTTGAAATGTTTGGCCAAAAGGCCCTATGAATATATCTGTATCACCAACAAGCGGTCTAACTTCTGTATCCCACTTATTAGAATCATACTCCACCAAACCTAGTGTTGCCGTATCATTTCTAAATGACATATCATGAGAATAGCTGTGGCTTGCAAACTGCCATCCAGTTTTTTTAAGTTGTTTAATAACCTCCTTTACTTTGACCACATCATCATTATACGTAGCTCCATTCCTTAGATTTGTCCTGTATCCTAATATACCCTCATATCCAGTTAATGCAATAATTCCTTTTGCACCATTAAATGAGAAATCAGGGTGGGTAGCTATGAAGTCATCTAGTATAGGTACTACATCACCATCTCTAGTTACGATCGTTTGACCCTCTGGGGTTGTAATCTCTGTTGCAACTTTTCCATTGCTATCAAGTACTAATCTATTAGCAAAACCATGACCATCCTGATCTCGGTAATAGCTTAAATCATCAAGGGATAGTATTAAAGGTTTCTTACCTTTTGGAATTATTAAATTCCTCTTTGTTATTGTTCCATCAGTACTAGTTGAGTACAGTAGATGGGTGTCTATTAAAACAAAATTATCTCGATATAGTATGGGTAGTATTTTGTTAAACTCACTCCTTGTAATCATATAGTCTTGGTATCCTTGTGCATGCGGAGTGCCATCAAATGCTAATTTTGGATATACTATCAAACTGTGAAAAAAGATATGGTATATCTTACCGGTATACAGCTCAGTTTCAATAGGAGGTGGGGGAGGTAGTTCCTTCTCTTTTCTCTTTTCTTGTATATATTCTTTAGCATACATACTAATAAAGATGATAAATACAACACACAAAAGTGCTATAAGTGATCGTATATTAGGATGCCAGTCTTTCATTATTTTGTATTTTTAATTGCTTTTCTAATGTCTTCAAATGTACCAAAAACCTTCTTTCCAGGATTCATAATATTCAAAGGATCAAATATATTCTTTGTTTCTTCGAACAACCTTACCACTTCCTCACCAAACTGTTGTTTCAAATATGGGGTTCTAATGATTCCATCATTATGTTCAGCAGTTATGGAACCCCGATACTCCTTAACTAGCGAATATATCTTCTCTGAAAGTTCCAATATGATATCTGAAGAGAATGGAGAATTCAAATCCATAAGAGGAATTATATGAAAGTTACCATTTCCTAGGTGGCCTTGTACAGTGTAGTCGAGTTTGTATGCATCCAACAGAGCTTTAACTTTTGGAAGAAATTCTGGCAAATATTCTGGTTTAACTATGATGTCATCGATGAATGGGGCAGTTCTCTTACCTTTGCTATGCTTTCTAAGTAGGTTAAAACTCTCATGTCTAATTCTCCAATACTTATCTGCCTCAGCGCTTGAATGGGCTATATGCATATGAAATCCAAAGTGTTTAATCTGGTCCCTCACCTTTACCAAATGTTCCTTTACTTCTTCTTCAGACTGTCCAGTGAACTCAATCATTAGTATGAGTTTCGGTATACCACCTACCGCTATCATCCATGTTTCTGGTATGAATTGAAAACCAAGTTTAATTGCTCCCCAGAATCCTAATTGTTTAAAGAAATCAAAGAAAAATTTTACTGCCAGGAACATACTCTTATCATCATATGTCTCTAAACTATCTGGCTTGAAGGGAAGTATCTCTGTAACTAATCTACTGACATCATTCAATGATGGAAGAAATACTGCTAGGATATTTGAATACTTTTCAAATGGAACTAGTCTGAAATTTATTTCAGTTACGATACCTAAACTTCCCTGAGAACCAACTATGAGTCTACATAGATCAAATTTACCACTCTCCCTGTCATATACATTCCATAGGTAGTATCCAGCGGAATTTTTTGATACATTTGGTTTAGCGGATACTATTTTCTCATAATTATTATTAATTAAATTATATATCTTTTTATATAGCTCCCCTTCAAAATCATTTTGTTTAATCTTTTCTTCTAAACCCACTTTATCCAATGATTTAACTTCATATTCATTACCATCAGAAAGAACAATCTTCAATGAGTTAATATAGTTCTCAGTTTTACCGTATTTAATTGCTTTCTCACCACCACTGTTATTACCCACCATTCCTCCTACAGCGTTTATCTCTCTTGAAGCAGTAAAGGCTGGCATGTATGATCCAAATTTCTTTGTCTCCTTATCGAAGTCTCGATAGAAACAACCTGGCATAACTATTGCATGATCAGGTTGAACCTCGACGATTTTGTTCATATACTTTGTAAAATCAAGAATGATGGAGCTACCTATAGCTGCACCAGACATATCAGTGCCCGCAGAACGTGCAGTGATTGAAAGAGTTGGATCTTTCACCCTATTCTCATTTACCCATTTAACTATATTCTTCACATCTTCCGTATCCTTAGGAAAAGCTACTATTTTTGGTTTAATTTCAAAAAGACTAGCATCATGAGAATATTTATTAAGTATTTCTTCACTGTTATCAATATCTCCCTTAATGAGAGGTTTTAGGGAGTCAAAGATGTTGTTCATGTCGAGATTATATCAATATTTGTAAAATCATCATAATTTCCGTATAGTATACGTTATGGAAAGATGGGTGAGTGGCTTAAACCAGCGGTTTACTAAACCGCCGTTCCTTTATTGGAACCGAGAGTTCGAATCTCTCTCTTTCCGCAAA
>CAYXZI010000017.1:0-2954 GCA_964470105.1 uncultured Candidatus Saccharibacteria bacterium | reverse complement strand
GGTAAGTTGGAATCCGCTTGATCCCGACCTCTCCCGCTTGAAATACTTTGAATGGTGCCCAGTGCACCAAGTCCGTGCTGGACTCAATTCCGGTTTGAAAGCCGATCAGGTCGACTTCCAACATCGAGGAATCGATGAGCTTGATGGCGGGAAGCTCGTTGTATAGCTTCTCCTGACCACCAGCCTTGATCCGAAAACTAACATCACTATCTGGCCGGGTATAGTGATTGCCGTCAAAAACTATCACACCAGGCAATACTTGTTCGAGGTATCCAGTCTTCTCCCTGTCGCCATCCTGTGACTTCCACAAATGACGACGCTTGGGATTATTTGAAATCACCTCAAACTCCTGCAAGTTTTCAACCCTAACGGCAACATTCTGTATGATAAACTCGTAATCACCGATGAAGGAGTCACGAGTAATTTCAGACAAAACGCCAAGATCCTTCTTCATGTACAAGGCTGTGATGCCAGCAAAATCAGTTGGTGGCGCCCAGTTTTCATAACCGTAATTAACCGAAACACCCAAGGGGCGTGACAAATCAATGTTGGTTTGCTTGGACAGGGAAGCGAGGGCTTGTGACCCAGCGTCAGCAATCTTCTCTTCGAAGTCTGCATAAGAGTCGTATTCTTGATCTGTTGTGGATAAGGTCTTGGTGACCTGAGTGCCATTTTTGGTCCAGTAATAGACTTTCAATGCAGTATGGACTCCAAACGGTTCCCCGTATAGGTTCCATTGCTTGTTGGTGACGATCCATTGAAGGACAGCATCCTGACTACCAATCGGTAGGAAGGCCGGTACCTTCGATGGCACAACAGCCGTAGCTGGTGCCTGTCCCTTTGCGGCTGGCGCAAAGAGGACGAATGCAACCGCGACGAGTGTCGCGATCACGGCATGAAACTTTTTCATGTTTCCTTTGGTTGCGCTGCCGTCCCTAGGGACGAAAGCTGGTTTGTTAGCACGTATTCTCATCATTCAATGAGCAACGTCTAGGTATAGTATACCATAGTCGAGTTGAAAAGTAAAGCAATATTGTGCTGTTTATAAGTCTAATATAGGGCTAGTTATATAAGTATTTAAGACGTGGCAAAGTCAATATTGATAGTCCAATCTAATATTACGGTTAATGATTTAAGTTTAGAATTATTATTACATATAAAACCATTACGTATTTTGAATTTAAAATAAAAAATTCTACCGCTTAAACTTAGTTAATATTCCAATGTGCATAATTATCTCCTCATATTTTGCTACCAAAGTTCGGATAACATGCCCCATATTAAAGGTAGACATATCCATCCTAGCCAAATAGTAAGTAATATCCAACAAACATATTCAAGTGGTGTGTATAGTCCGGCAAGAAGAATTGAAAAAAATGCTAATCTAATTAATCCATTATATGAAGTAATAACCATCCTACTATCTGCTCTAGGACTCGTATCTTTTACCAAATGCTTTTTAAAAACTTTATCGTTTTCGTAGTCAATCATAATATTTAAAATTAAGGCAAGCTCTGCAGTAGCAGAGCTTGTTCGTTGAAACAGCCGAAGTCGGCCTAGTCGTGGTCGCACCACGTGTCTGCAGGCGGCTCCTCCTTTTCCTTGGAGTCACCACACAACCATTCTGCAAAGGCTCTCAGAGGAGACCTGTTGTCTTCATCATCATCAGCATCCATGTTATTCACCTCCTTCCTGTAGAGGATTGAAAAGTGATAGGTGTAAGATATTGTTCGGTTCGTAACCGATCAATCATGGTCGCACCAAGTGTCAGCGGGTGATTCTTCCTTCTCGTCCTCAGTATCCTTACCCTTATCATTGTCACCAAATAGGGACTGGAAAAGCCAAGAATTACGTATACCGGTCTTTTCGTCATCATCCATTGTACTCACCTCCTTTCAGAATATGAGTTGTAAAGAGTTCTCGAACCACCCGTGGCTCGTTGTCATTCAGTTCGCCAGTGAAATCAAGGGCGATACAGTGTTGGTGTGTGAGGATTTCTCCTCACCCCTCATCTCGTATTTCTACGATAGACATTTCATTGTCTGCTCATAGATATGTAGATCCAAAAAAATATTATCATGAGCTAACGATCAAGTCAATACATCGTAATGCTTGGGTTCAAGCTCTAATGGCAGCAAAGTTTGTGAATGATCACTACACCATTTTTTCTTCTTTGGTATATGCATTCAAGTGGTAAGTAGAAAGAAAGTTAATAGGTAATGTTATTGTAACTTTTGCACCACACTCACTACCTTCTGATTCAATTTTGATTTCTCCATGATGTGCCTCTATTACAGAACGAGAGACTGATAACCCTATACCCATACCTGTAGGATTTATTCCCTTAGCTCGGTTACTTCTATAGAATGAATGATTTAGTATGCTACTTCTTTCATCTTTGGTGATACCGATGCCAGAATTTTCGACTATAAAAACAAAAAAATCATTCGTAGTTGTATTTGTGATATTGATTGTGCCACCAGGAATATTATATTTGATCGCATTTTCTATGATAACGATTAATACTTCACGTATCTTGTTGATATCAATATTAATCATTGGCCAACCATCAGTATCTTTAGAGTAGGTGACTTGAATATTCATTTGCTCTAAGTCCATTTTTAATTCTTCCAGTACCGATTCAAGTATTGGTAATACACTAGCCATAGAAGTATTTAGAATCTGGGAACCAGATCTAAGTTTAGCTATGTCTTTAAAATCATTAGCTATGCTTGTTAAATTATTAGCTGAATTAAGAGCCTCAATAATTACCTTTCCTATTTCTGGTCTAACTTCTCCATATTTTCCAGAGATAACACTATTTAACCTATTACTAATACTTGTTATGGGTATACGTAGGTTATGTTGGGCTATAGATACGAATTGATCTTTAGTCTCGTTAAGTTTCTCTAATTCACGCCGAGCTTTCTTTTCTAGGTTGTAGGAGAGGGAGA
>CAYXZI010000016.1:0-3787 GCA_964470105.1 uncultured Candidatus Saccharibacteria bacterium | reverse complement strand
GTACTACTCGGTGTACGTGGAGGTTTGTTGGTTGATAAGTTTAACTCTGACTTTAAGTCATTAGCGAAAGAGACAGGTGTGGTATTTGTACCTAATGTACTCGATGGACTGATTGGTGATTCAAGGTATATGACTAGTGATGGTATACATCCAAACAATTTGGGATATCAGAAGATAGCTGAGAAGGTATACACAGGTATATACAAATACATTAAACCTTAGGTTTATCCAACTTATCTAATCCTAGTTTCTTTACTCCAAAATATACTACAAAAGCAATTATCAGGAAGTTGATAACAATACTAATGAATTTACCATAAGTGATGTTTGCTGAAAGTATGTGTAATGAAAGGGTAGATAGATCACCAAATTTACCTAATGCAATACCGATAATCGGATTAATTAAATCGTTTACTATGGATGCCACAACATCAGAAACAGCTTTGCCTAGGATAAAACCGACTGCTAGACCTACAACACCTTGTGTTCTAATAAATTCAATAAAATTTTTCATATAGATATATTATCGTAAAAAAGGAATAATACAATATATGGTAAAATTAATGAGGACTTCGCTAACCTCTTCGAAAGATTTTTTATGACAAACAGGGAAGCCCTGGCAAGGATCAAATGGAGACTTCCTGGGACAATTGCATACCTCAGTATGTATGTTATTGCACTCATTGGCCTCTACGTTGCGTGGTTTTATGCACCGAACCCATTTACACAAGATGTAATTTGGGGTATCGTGCTCGGCTACTACTGCAGAATGCTCCTTGTGACCATGATTGGCCATAGGTGCATGTCACACAAAGCTTTTGCTTTTAAGGATGACAGGTTGCTAGTTGTGTATATGGCCCTGTTTAGCACTTGTGTACAAAAAGACCCGCTTTGGTGGGGGTATACACACAGAAGACATCATAGGTACTCTGATCAGGTGGGAGATCCACACGACTCAAGACTGGGTTTCGTATGGTCTCAATGGGCATGGTTTTTGTCGGGAGATTATGATGATACTGACTTCGATAAAATCAGGGATCTGACTGAAATACCGGGCGCGATGACTATAAGAAAGTACTATCTGGTAGGTCCAATTGTCCTCGGTGCGGTGTACTTCCTAGTTGGTTGGTTCATGCACTCTGGTGAATTCACAAATCCATTCCACAGCGCTCTGTATATGTTGAGCCTAGGCTTCTTCGGTTCAACTGTACTTCTGTCAAACGGTACGTCGTTCATCAATTCACTTGCACATAAGATGGGGAGACAGAAGTATACTGATACGGGAGATAATAGCCGTAACAGTTGGATATTAGCTCTTCTAACTCTTGGTGAAGGTTTTCACAACAATCACCATCATGATCAAAACAAAGCCTGGTCTGGAGAAGGGTGTCAGAGGATACTAGACATCACCGGTCAGGTTATCTGGCTGCACGATTTCTTCGGGCTTCTCAAAAGACGAGTTACCTGATGAGTCACGGTTTTCGAAGCTCCCATTGTGCCTGCACTTGGGAGCTCTGTTTTTATATCTTTACTTTTTCAATATTTTGTATTGAAACACTAAATTTTATTCAAATTTTATTTGGATTTCATTTCGTTTTGGTATGGTTAATATATGAAAGTAAAAATAATATTAATCACAGTAATATCTGTTTTAACGGTGTATCTGTCTACTCAAACAGATCAGAAATATAAAAGAAAAATACCAAATATTGATTCTAGTGCTACATACAAAGTAACTAAGATTCTAGATGGTGATACTATCCAAGTTAAAATAGGTAAAGAAACATATACCGTTCGTATGCTTGGTGTAGATACTCCAGAAACTGTGGATCCTAGAAAGAAGCCCCAGTGTTTTGGTAAGGAGGCGTCAGATATGACTAAAAAGTTATTAACCAAACATTCTGTAATAATTAGAATTGATAGAACACAAAATATATTTGATAAGTTTGGGAGAATTCTTGCATATATTGATAGGGAAGATGGTTTATCTATCAATCAATATCTATTAAAAAATGGTTATGCTCGAGAATATACTTATGATAAGAAATATGAAAAGCAAGGTGAATTTAAAACCCTTGAAACTATTGCAAAAGAAGAAAAGCTTGGTTTGTGGAGCCTATTTTGCCTTAAGAAATAGATATATATCCTCAAGCGCCTTCACTGCATCACCTGCTGCAATATTGTTCTGATGGTATAGTCCATCTGTACAGTCACCAGCCGCCCATACACCGTGAACTGAAGTTCTCTGATTACGAGGATCAACAACCACTTGATTGTATTCAGTCAGTTTTACTAAATCTTTCACAAAGTATGTCGTTGGAATAGATCCAATCTCTACAAAGATACCTGATACTGAAAGTTCAATATCAGTATTAGTTTTTAAATCAGTATATACGTATCCACTTACAAACTTGTTACCCTTAACCTCTTTTGAAATTGCATTTTTAACTATCTTGAAATGAGAATTTTTTGACACCGCTTCAACAGTTACTGGATCTGCCCTGAAGTTCTCACCTCTATTAATTAGTGTTACACTTTTGCAATATGCTAGAAGCTGAGATGCGCTCTCAAAAGCTGCATTACCACCACCTATTACAACTACATCCTGTCCTGCAAAGAGGGGGCCATCACATGAGGCGCAATACGTAAGTCCTTTATGTTCAAAAATATCAGCACCTCTAGCTTCAAGCTTCTTTCTGAAACTACCAGCGGTTATGAGTACAGTCTTTGATTCATAGCTCCCTTTATTTGTTATTATTTTAAATCCATCTTTTACTTTCTCAACCTTCTCCACTGTTTCACTGACATGAATATCTACAGAGTCTTTTGCATATGCACGAAGATGATTCTCTAGACTCTTTGCAAACTCTGCACCAGGTATTTTGATAGTTCCGATCCAGTTTTCAATACCTTCAGATACTGTACTCTGACTGTTCCAATCTTTTGTTACAAACAAAGTTTTCAATTCTTTTCTGGCAGCATATACTCCTGCAGCAACTCCAGCAGGTCCACCACCAATTATTGTTAAGTCGTAAAGCATATTTAACTATTATACTTTAAAGGATATACAGAACTCTATTGACACTAAATACTTATTAGTGTATGGTATATAATAGTTTTCCATGCAAATTAAAAAACATGGCGGAATAATCGTCGATCTGGGCAATGTCCTGATCGACCACACGCACACCACTCCACAACTTGTAGCGAGTGGTGATTACAGCAAAATTCCAGAGGTCGAAGGAGCCTTCAAAGCTCTGAAGATCCTCAGTCTGCGTTTTGGTGGGAATGTGACTGTGGTCTACAATGCCACAGATTTCACTCACGATAGGATTATTAGATGGTTTATAACGCATGATTTCGTTGAGCGGACCGGCATTCCGCTTAGTAGAGTCCTTCGCACCATCGCAGGTCGCGACAAGACGCCACACATCGAGCAAGAGTCATGCACCCACTACGGTACGACGATCGTGATCGATGACCGTTCCGAGGTACTACTCGGGTTCGTAGGAAAGGCAAGTCTCTTCCTGTTCAATCCACGCGCTGAAGAGGTGGAATACCATAGGTTTACTGGTGTTATGCACCATGTGACCGTGGTCAGAACCTGGAAGGAGACATTGGAAAAACTCGGATTGTAATCTGGGTGTAGGTAGCCCGTCGATTCACTTCGCCGGGCTGCTCTTAATATATATAATAAATTACTTCAACTTGGATCTCCTCAAGAAAGCAGGTACTGCACCCCAATCATCATCATCGTTTTGAACTTCATTTTTTAAATCCTTTTTTT
>CAYXZI010000015.1:0-6284 GCA_964470105.1 uncultured Candidatus Saccharibacteria bacterium | reverse complement strand
CGACCGCAAGGTTAAAACTCAAAGGAATAGACGGGGACTTGCACAAGCAGTGGATCATGTGGTTTAATTCGATGATAAACGAAGAACCTTACCAGGGTTTAATCTAGCTGAAGACAAGAAGAAACTTTTGTCGTCGCAAGACAGTTAGTCAGGTGATGCATGGCCGTCGTCAGTTCGTGGCTTGAGTTGTTCCCTTCAGTGGGGTAACGAACGCAACCCTCGTTGTCTGTTATATTTGTCAGGCGAGACTGCCCACGACAAAGCGCATAGATCAATTAAGTTTGATTGTGCTCTGTGTCGTGGGAGGAAGGTGAGGATGACGCCAGGTCAGCATGTCCCTTATACCCTGGGCTACACACGTGATACAATGGATGGTACAACAGGACGCAACATCGAAAGATGGAGCAAATCCTTATAAAACCATTCCCAGTTCGGATTGAGGTCTGCAACTCGACCTCATGAAGTTGGAATTGCTAGTAATCGCAGGTCAGCTATACTGCGGTGAATACGTTCTCAAGTCTTGTACTCACAATAAAAGCGCGCAGCAGCGTACTTTTCTAGGTGGTTAAAATCCATCTTTATAGTTGAAGGATAGTATAAAACCGTGAGGTTTTATGCGAAGGATCCGGAAACAAAGAGCAGCCAGAAATAAAAAAGGTAAATCGATCTACTAAAGCACATTAAAGGGTGGTGAGGGTAGAGAAGATTTTAATAAAAGCCTTTCTAGGATGTTTGGAATAGAAACTTACGTAACCTGTGGAGATCTGATACTGTTACTTATTTGACAAAATAGGTATAATTAAACTTACGCAGCGTCAGAAGTCAGCTGAGTCATAGTAACCCATTATTAATAAATGGTGAAGGACTCACTCAAATGCAAAATCTCAAACCTGATTACATTGTCGGTCTTGTAGATGGTGAAGGAAGCTTCACGATATATATTCGTGATCCAGAATTGCCCAATTCCTCAAAAAGAAGAGTTACTGTAGAACCAAAATTTTACATTAAACTTGTAGAAAAGGATAAGGAGATTCTAGAAAGGCTTAAGTTATTCTTTAAGTGTGGAAGTATATACTTTCAAAAGGATAATCGACCTAACCATCAACATTGCTATCGATATGAAGTCTATAATAGAGATGATTTGTTAAAAATCATAATCCCATTTTTCAAGAAGTATCAACTTCAATTCGTCACAAAGCGAAACGATTTCGATATATTTTGTAAAATGATGATAATGATTAATAATAAGGATCATCTCAGTATTAAGGGTTTAAGATCACTGTTTAAGTTGAAACAGTTAATGCATTGAGCTCGCGTAGTGCGGTAAATCCGCTCGCTACGTGGGAACATCAATTCGTTGTTTAACGAAGATAATCGCCCGTCAACTCAAGGGAGTTGGGAATACCCGAAGTCTGCGCTAGTCGCGGCCTAAGGTAAGCTCAATGACAGGGAGTAAGTCGTAACAAGGCACGGGTAGCGGAAGCTGCTCGTGGATTATTTCAAATTGAATCTCGATTTTGATCTTTTAGATCACTATCTGACCGTGTCGATTTTTATCGAAAGATAAGCAAAGGGATTGTTCTACACCTCAATGTGAACACTCAGTCCGCGAGAGAAAGGACATAGGTTGGTACCCTCTATAGAGGTACTAACCGGATGAACGGGACAAAATAGAGAATAGTATATATGAAAAAACACCCCGAAGGGTGATTTTTTCGTATCCTTTACTTATTTAGTGTATTGTGGTAGATTCACATTAGTAAATCCTTGGCCAATTAATGGTTAAGGTAGAAAGGACAAAATGAGACAAGAACTTCTTGTTCTCAGACGAATACCCGAAGATAGAGACGGGAATGAAATAGATCAGCCTTGGTGGCTGGTCTTCGGATTGTCACTCGCAGCCCTTTACGGGCTTTGCTTGACCGTCCGTCTTCTCGGGCTTTGGGGTGATGGCGACATCGACCCAAACCTCCTCCTTGACTGGCCAAGATGCCTTTTGGCCCAATTATGGAGGTAAGTTCCAGCCGCACGATTCTTAAAGCGTGCGGCCGCTTCTTTTATATGATAGATTGTGTATATGAAAAAAATATCAGTTTTTATCTTATTTTTAATCTTCTTTGTAATCCCAAGCATATCTTTTGCTAAGGATATTGTCTGTCCAGAAGGTTACGTTTGTATTAAGAAGGATGATCCATCTCTTGCCTCATCTACTCCATGTTATTTGATTCTGCAGAAGATAGATAAAGATGCAAAGGGTTCAGTTTTAAAGAAGGATGAAAAAAGCACTGATAAACCAGTGGTGTATCAGGATGGTGTTACTGCATATTTAAAGAACTATACAGAAGATCATGTTGGTGTATGGGGAGTTTTTGGACCAGGTAAGGGAATACTATCACAAACAAAAGAAGATTTTGGTTTTGTGGTAAATCTAACTCTTTCTAAGTCAAAGGTGGTAAAATCAATTACAATTACACACAATCGTAATAATGAAGGGTGGTCAACTAGTCAGGACAGTTCTATTTTTGGTAAAAATCCATACCCATTAGTTGTATTTGATTCAAATGGAAGACAGTTAAATAATAAATATGATCAAACACTTAGTTTCAAGGAAGGTAAAAATGAATTGAATGTATTTGGTCAAATAGAGACTCCTGGTTTGGATAGTCCAGAAATAATAATTATCTTCTCAGATAATACTAGAATAAAGGCAAATGTGTATGAGACGGCACCAGTAGTAAATACTGATGTTTCTCAAATGCCAAAAGATAAACAAGTAATAGAAGATATTAAAAAAGAGAGTGATTCAAGCTCTGATATAAAAGGGGAATCGGTCTGGTTTAAAATAAAAAGTCTTTTTGGTTTTAATTGATGTTTTACACTATTTCTGCTATATTTTCTCCTGTGCTAGTGTATGCGCGTGTAGCTCAGTTGGTAGAGCATTCGACTGATACTCGGGGGGTCCCAGGTTCGAATCCTGGCACGCGCACAGATGTTTGAGTCAAGGTATTTAAAAATTATATTCTCACTGGTATTTAGTATCTATTTTATTAGATATGCATGCTATGCTCAGGACATTGATAATTGGAATATAGTTGATAGTGTAGATCTAATATTCCATGAGGCAGGGCATACTATTTTTATGTTCTTTGGTGAGTTTCTATATTTACTTGGTGGTTCGCTATTCCAAATCGCATTTCCTCTTGTTTTTGCATGCTACTTCTTGATTTGGCGAAGGGAACTATTCTCTGCATCAATCATTCTCTTTTGGGTTGGTCAAAATATAATTAATGTTTCAGTTTACATGGGTGATTCAATTAAACAACAACTTCCTTTACTAGGAGGTGATAGTTCAATTCATGATTGGAATTATTTACTATCAACAACTGGGTTATTGAAATATACTCAAATACTATCGACTATTGTTTATGATGCTGGATTCTTCATAATTATTATCGCTTGTGTGTTAAGTATATACTTTGCAATATATCCTAAAACTACTCCCAGTGCGTGATACTATTTTCTCTCTGTTTTAATTCCCTTTTTATTTGTGGATATAAATCCAAATTACCATTAATTACAATTTGTGCCTCAGTTCTCGCTGCTTCCACCATCTTTATATTTTGCAGTGCTTCCATCGCTATATCTGAAACACCCCATTGCTTGCCTCCAGATAGCTCACCAGAACCTCTAAACTTTAAGTCATATTCTGCAAGTTCAAAACCATTTTTTGCAGTTTTAAGGGCATTTAATCGATCTATAGTTTTCTGTGAATTTGTTTCAGCGAATACATAGCAGTATGCTTGATGGTTTGAACGTATCACTCTACCTCTTAGCTGGTGTAGCTGAGCTAGTCCAAATCTTTCAGCTCCTTCAATTATAATAACTGTTGCATTTGGTACATTTACACCCACCTCAACTACTGATGTCGCACATAGAATATCTATTTTTCCACTTTTAAAATCCATCATAACTTTGTCTTTTTCTGATGGCTTCATCTTGCTATGTAGTATCCCTATTTCATACTCTTGGAATACCTTTTCCTTCAATCTTTTCGATTCCTCCTTTACTGACTTAGCATTTATCGCCATTTCTTTATCTGGATCAGGTTCATTGATTCTGGGACAGATTACATATGCTTGTCTTCCGGCTTTAAGTTCATTTCGTATATCTTCATAGACTATACTACGCTTCTCAGGAGTAATGATATCTGTAATAATCGGTTTTCTACCATGTGGCATTTGATCTAGTAGGGTAAGGTCAAGATCACCGTATATAGTCAATGCTAATGTTCTTGGTATTGGTGTTGCTGTCATTGAAAGAAGATGGGGTGCACGTGCAAGACCTAGTGCATCTTTCTGAACAAGTGATGCCCTCTGCTTTAATCCAAATCGATGTTGTTCGTCAATGATTACGTATGCAAGATTCTTAAACTTCACTGTCTTTTGTATTAGTGCATGTGTACCAATGAGGATTGGTATTTCTCCATTCGCTACCCATTTTAGTAGCTGTGATCGAGATATATCAGTCCATCCTTTGGGGTTAAGTTTTGAAGGAAATTTCTTACAACCACTACCAGTTATTAAACCTACTTGTATGCCTAAGTATGAAAAATATTGAATGAATGATTCAAAGTGTTGTGAAGCAAGTATTTCCGTTGGACACATATATGCAACCTGAAGATTCCCATACTTACGATCTTTAGGTTTGGTAGTTACAACTGCATATGCAGTGGATGCTGCAACTGCCGTTTTTCCTGATCCTACGTCACCTTCTAGTAGGCGAGACATAGCAAAATCTTTTTGGAAATCATTAACAATGGTAGCAATAGATTTCTGTTGAGCTTCTGTTGCTTCAAAAGGAAAGCGTTTAATGAACTCTTGAAGGTTTTTTTCTTCCAGATCAATTAAGAATGATTTATTCTTCTGATATTCCTTACGTGCCTTCTGTCTTTCTAATTGTATGAAAAATATTTCTTCAAAGGCAAACCTTTTTCTAGCTGCTGCAGCATCAGCTGCTTTTATTGGTGTATGAATCCAAATCAATGCAGTTTTAAGGCTTGGTAAACTGTATTTTTCCAGTATTTCCTTCGGTATTGGATCAGGAATTGTGTCTAATGTGTTGTTCTTAAAAATATCTACTATTTTGTGGTATATCCAGTTTGAAGTTATACCTCTTGATTCTGGATATATTGGATACAAGGTATGTGACATACCATCTTCTCCAAACAGTGAATCTCCAACCCCAGTCGGAAGTTTATTTACAACTTCAATTTTAGGATTAGAGAAATATATTTCATTCGTCTTCTTTCTCTCTGATACCTTTCCCTCGATTCTCACCATAGCTCCTTCAGGTGTCATTTTTGCCAGATATGGCTGATTAAACCATACACAATGTACCTTTCCGCTCTCATCTTCAACCCATGCATCAGCCATGGTTACTTTTGTCTTAAAACCCTTACTAGCCTTTAGACCGCTAATCTTTCCAAAGATAACGGCAGTATCACCTTTACCAAGTGAAGAAATATTTCTTGTTTCTGAAGTGTCACCGTATCTAGTGGGGAAATGGTAGAGCAAATCAATTATGGTCTCTATACCAAGTTTTTTAAGTGCGGTCTTCTGTGGCGGAATGAGTCGCGAATGATCTGTAATTAGGGAAGTGTATTGCATTATGTACTTATATCTCCTCAACTGTCACCATCCCTCTATCTGATGCCTTTAGGTGGTTATGGAATCCCCAGACTCCAACTTTTTCAAATACAAAATCATATGTACCACCAACTTGTATGGCCTTCTTTGCATCAAATTCTGGATATATGGTGTGTGACGGGTGACTGTCAGAAGCAGGCCAGAAACCGGATGAAGATTTGTTCTCAAAGGTTACAACCTCACCTTGTTTGACTGTAACTTTGTTCGGAGTAAATCCATTATCCGTATATGTTATTACTGTCTTAACTCTCAAGTCAGAAGCATCATTTCTTGGTGGAATGTTCGTGTTCTCTCCAGTATTGGTAGTTTGAACAGGTAGATTCGTATCGTCTTTAGGATTAAAACCAAAACGTATTATGAGGAAGATTACTATGGCTAAAAGGATGACGTATATGATGGTTTTTTTCATTGTTAATTATGTTAGGTTGATAATATTCCAATTATACTATATTTTGATTAAAAGCTAGTTTTATGCAAGAATTGCCTATGAGGAACCGTGGTGGAGTGGTCTAACATACCTCTTTGCTAAAGAGGCAGGCCCCTTAAAGGTCTCGAGGGTTCGAATCCCTCCGGTTCCGC
>CAYXZI010000014.1:0-9224 GCA_964470105.1 uncultured Candidatus Saccharibacteria bacterium | reverse complement strand
CTATTTCTTCCCATTTAATCTCTTATTCTCTTGCCACTTCCATATAGTTACAAGTAGTGGTGATCCGAGGAATATAGAAGAATATGTTCCAACTGCAATACCGATTATTAAAGCTAGTGAAAAGTGCTGTGTTGACTCACCACCAACAAAGTATAGTACGATAAGGGCTAATAGAGTTGTTAGAGAAGTATTTATTGATCTTGTAAATGTCTGACTGATACTATCACCAACTATCTGATCAAACTTTGTACCTGATTTTGAATGGAATAGATTCTCTCTTACTCTATCAAACACAACGATTGTATCGTGAACAGAGAAACCTAGAACTACTAGAAGTGCAGTCACGAATAGTGTATCAACTTCATAACCTAGATAATGTCCTAGTATTGCAAATACTCCTGTAGGAACAATTACATCGTGAATAAGGGCTATAATAGCGACTATTCCGTACTTCCAAGAAGAAACTGGCTGACTAACCTTTCTAAAAGCAAAAGCAATAAATAATACGATTGCTAGAATAACAAGAACTATTGATACGAATGATTTTCGTAATGCTTCAGTACCTAGAAGTGGACCTATGGAATCAAATCTTTTTTCTGTTGAAGTTCCAAATGTTGCTAATACTGTATCCAAAGAATTCTTCTGGGTCTGATTAATCTCCTTCATTCTCAAGATATAACCCTTCTCACCTGTCTGACGTAATGAAGCATCAAGATTAAGTGACTCTATAGATTTAGACAAAGTTCCTTGATCTGGACGATTAGTAGAATATTCAACCTCTAGAATTGAACCTCCTTTAAAATCAATACCTGGTTTTAGACCCCAAACACTTACTGCAATCAAAGAACCGATAACTAGTATCGCTGATATTGAATAGAAGATTTTTCTGTATGTAACAACAAACATATTATTTATTTATATTAAGTCTTGTAAAACCGTTACTGATCAAGAAAGTCGACAATCTATTTGTCTTTCTTGGTGCCACAGCATATAGGAACACTCTTGAAGCTGTAATTGCTGTAAACATACTTACAATAACTCCAATTAGGAATACGAGAGCAAAACCTTTTATAACAGAAGTACTTCCGAAGTAGTACAGAATCAAACCAGTAATGATACTTGATGTATTTGAATCACGAATTGAATTCCACGCTCTCGCAAAACCTTCATGCATAGCATCATTAATATCCTTACCCTTTCTTAATTCTTCTTTCATTCTCTCAAAGATTAGAATGTTGGCATCTACTGCCATACCAATAGAAAGTATAAATCCTGCAATACCTGCAGCTGTAAGTGTAACCGGTATTAATTTAAACAAACCTAGCATTATCACTGTATACACACTCAAAGAAATAACTGCAATTAAACCAGGTAGTCTGTACCAAACAATCAAGAATAGTCCTATAACAATCAAAGAGAATAATCCTGCTCTTATTCCACCATTTAATGCTGATTGACCCAAAGAAGCACCTACAGTCTGTGTCGATACAAGCTCAATTGGTACTGGTAATGCACCATAATTTAGATTTCTCACAAGCAACTTAGCTTCATCAACAGTAAATGAACCTGATATTACAGCTTTACCATCTTTGATTTCTTCACGAACTGTTGGGAGAGATATTGGTTGACCGTCAAGAAATATTCCGACCACATTACCGACATTTTCCTTTGTAACCTTAGCGAACAACGTCTTTCCTTCTGCATTAAAGTTTAGAGCAACTGAAGGCTCATTTGTTGTTGTATTAAACTCCAATACTGCCTTTTGTAAAAGTCTTCCAGTGATACCAGTTCTCTTAAATAATTTAGCAAATTCAATAGATTTCTGCTCATCAGTCAGTGCTGTATTAGCACTTAACGCGTCTGAATCTTTCTTATCGATAGTTTTAAACTCAAGTACTGGTGTCTGACCAATCATTTTAATTGCTTGATCAATCTCAGTCACACCAGGAAGTTCAACTATTAGCTTTTCTTGTGCTTCGTTAGTACCAAGAACACCAGCATGTTCAACTTGTACAACTGGTTCACCGACACCAAAGATATTAACTCTTCGTTCAATTATATCCCTCAAAGCATCCATAGAAACACTAACTTCACTCTTAGGAATATTAGATACGTCAGCTTTGTATACTAAATGAGTACCACCGTTGAGATCAAGACCTAATTTAAAATTACTTACCTTGTACGTAGCAAAACCAATACCGACAGCGATAATAAGAAGGAAAACGGCAATTATTCGTGTTTTAAGCATAGTATGTCTATTATAGGGATTTAATGCTTTTTTGCAATCTTTAAGATTTGTTTGAGCTCATCAATTCCATCCTTTAATTTAACCTCTGGCACCCAACCCAAGAGCTTCTTGGCCTTTGAATTATCGGCGAGTGTATCCTTTGGTTCAAAACGAGCCTCTATATACTCAATTTTTCCGCCAATTAATTCAGCAACTTGCTTAATCGAATAGTTCTTACCAGCCCCAATATTAATTACCTCTCCACCGCTGACGGTATCTGATTCGGCAGCTAAAATATTTGCCCTAACAACGTCGTATACGTGAGTAAAATCACGAGTTTGTTTACCATTACCTGTAATAGTCATAGCTTTACCTTGCCTCACTTGTTCTAGGAACTTAGCGATCACAAGCGCATACGCCCCTTCAGAACTTTGATTCGGTCCATACACATTAAAATATCTTAACGAAACAGTTGGAAGACCATATACTTCAGAAAAAACCTTACACTGTAACTCACCATAGTATTTATGCAGTCCGTATGGACTCTTAGGGGAAGCAATCATGTCTTCTTTTAGAGGCATGACTGACTGATCACCATATGCAGAACTGGACGCTGAGAAAACTACCTTCTTTACCCCGGCTTCCTTGGCCGCCATAAGAACATTAAGTGTTCCAGTAACATTAGTCTCGCTAGTCTCTAATGGGTATTCAATTGAATACTGAACTCTTGGTAACGCAGCTAAATGAAAAACATAATCTGAACCCTTAATTATCGGGAGGATCTTTTTATAATCAGTAATACTGACTTTATGTAATTTTGCTTCCTTATTTACATTTCCCTTTCCAGCAACTAGATTATCTATAATATGAACATCGTACCCCTTCTTTAACAAGGCATTAACAAGATTTGAACCTATAAAACCAGCGCCACCGGTAACGACTACCTTTTTCTTTAAATTCTTTTTATTCATTTGTTTTTTATTAGCGACCCACAAAAGTAATTAATACCTTCACAGTTCTTAAGGCTATTTTTAAATCTAGTAAAAATGATCTGTGTTTTATATAGTATAAATCATAGGAAAGTTTATTTGAAGTCATATCAACGTTAACACCATGATGTGGGTGCTCTCCATATATCTGAGCCCACCCTGATAGACCAGGTTTAATACTGTGTCTTATCGCATAATTTGGTATCTCATTTGAATACTGTTCAACATAGTTAGGTAATTCGGGACGAGGACCTATGAGAGAGATATCTCCTTTTATTACATTCCAAAGTTGTGGTAATTCATCAATTCTACTCTTTCTTAGGAATGAACCAACTTTTGTAACTTTATTATTACCAGCATTACCACCATCGTTGGCAATCGACATAGTCCTGAATTTAATAATATTTATTACCTTATTATACTGCCCAATCCTAGATTGATATGTAAATATAACCCCCTTAGGATTTTCAATTTTCATAGCTATAAACACAATAGGATATAATACCAATGAAACCACGCCAATTAGTATTGATACGATAATATCTATAAATCTTTTAATACCATCGTAAATTAATTTAGGAGCCATTGATGACATGTGTTCAATGAACCAGGTTCTGCCAACCATGGATACTGGTATTCGATCAAATACCATTTCATAAATCTTTCCTATATCAAAAAACAATATACCATTCATAGCTATTGGATATAAAAGAGGTGTTATATTTACCATATCTTTATGTCTGGTATCAATCACAATTAAAGTTACTCCATCCTGAGATATTGCTAATTTAATACTATTAACTATCTCTTCATGATTAGAGTGTGGTTTTATAAACTTAGCAAAAATAATATCATAGCCAGAATTGTTATTAATCTCCTCTTTTAAATCCTGTGCTTCAATACTATCAGCAATCAATACTGCCTTTTGCCTTTTATGTGAACTAAATTTAAAGACCAACAGAATCCTCCACGCATACATAAACGCAAGAGAGAATACTAGGAACAAGAATAGGACAGTTTTAGGTGCAATTGAAAAATACGGTATGAAGTAGAAAAACGAAATACCAACTATCGTATTGACCAACTGAACATTAAGTAATGTGACTGGTAACCTATTCTTAAAAATACTTGTATGCTTCTCATAAAGACCTGCAATAAAATAAACGAGTATAAAAGCAATAAAAAGAATTGAGAAAGGAGCTAGGTGTAATTGAAGTACATTTGAAGATGGGAATTTCCCATATCTAATGATTAAAGTTAGTACTAGGGACAGCAATAGGACGCATATATCCCCAAAAAACAGCAGAATATGGTCTTTACGGTTAATTATGTTCATTAGGCGATATAATACACAAAAATGGTGAAAAATGGTACTCTAATCGCATGAAGGTTCTAATACTCATAACTAAATCGAATTGGGGTGGCGCTCAGCGTTATGTATATGATTTGGCTACAAGATTGACCGATAAAGGCTATGAAGTGGAAGTGATGGCAGGTGGAAAAGGTAGGATGATAGAAAAACTTACCGAAAAAGGCATTAAGTGTGATGGCTCTCTACCAATTGGTAGAGATATAAGTATTATTGATGATATAAAGATATTTTTTCATCTAATTAAAATTCTAAGAAATCGAAAACCTGACTTAATTCATGTTAATAGTTCAAAAATGGGTGGTATCGGTAGCCTTGCTGGAAGATTAGTGGGTATTAAACGTATAGTATTTACTGCACATGGATGGGCATTCAATGAGGATCGTAATTTGATTCAAAAGACTTTAATTAAGTTCCTACACTGGTTAACAATAGTACTATCTCACAAAACTATAGCAGTATCTAATGCACTTAAAGAGCAATTAATTCTTTGGCCATGGATATCTGAAAAGATAAGTGTAGTTCATAATGGAATAGAGCCTGAGGCTACATATTCAAAAGCTAATGCGCGACTAGAACTAGTTAGAAATAATCCACATTTACTTGATTTAGTTAAAAACTCCAAGAACCTTACAATCATAGGTAGTGTTGGTGAACTACACCATATAAAAGGTCTTAACTATGCTATACAAAGTATAGTTGGTATTAAGAATGATATTATATATTTAATACTTGGTACTGGAGAGGAAAAAGATAGTATACTGAAACAAATAGTTGATCTAAAACTAGAATCGAAGGTGTATATGCTTGGTTATGTAAACAATGCTTCTCAGTACCTTAAGGCTTTTGATATCTTTATCCTACCATCTATATCTGAAGGATTACCATACATCATGTTAGAAGCTGGGATGTCGGGGCTACCAACGATAGCAACAGCGGTAGGTGGAATACCTGAGACAATAGAAGATATGAAATCTGGCATACTAATTCAACCTAAAAAAGCTCATGAGATACGAAATGCACTAGAGTTTTATTTAAAGCATAAGAAAACAAGGCGCGAGCATGGTATAGCTTTTCACGACAGAGTCATTCAAGACTTTTCTATAGACAAGATGATTGAAGGAACGATACGAGTATATAAATCTATCCTATAAACTCATTTTTGACTTCATCTTTATGAGTTGTTCTTCTATACCTTCTCATCCCCATAAGTATTCCTAGACCTGTAAATTCAGTCAGGAGATGTGTACCACCATAACTAAGAAAAGGTAGAGTTGTTCCTGTTACTGGTAATAGTTGAATATTCATACCAATATTGATAAAAAAGTGAATAATAAAGAGAATAGCAACACCAGATCCAAATAATATTTCAAAATTAGTCTCTCCGTACATACTTATAAGCAGAATACGCCATATAACTATGCCGAAAAAGATAAATAGTATTAGAACCCCGATAAACCCCCATTCTTCAGCATAAGCAGAGAAAATAAAATCTGTCTGAAACTCTGGCAAAAACCTTAGTCTTGATTGGGTACCATATCCAACACCCTTGCCCCATATTTGTCCAGAACCAACAGCAATTGCGGATTGGTATGCATTATATCCAGTACCATGAATATCAGAAAGTGGATTGAGAAAATTTAAAATACGATGCTTTTGGTACTCCTTAAAACTAAAATTCCATAGTCCTGCAAAAACAATAATACCCGACAGAACAAGAGCTAGAAGATGCTTTTTAGATAGTCCAGAAACTAGAACCATACCAAACCAGATACAAAAAATAATAATTGCTGATCCAAAGTCAGGCTGAATCAAAACCAGAGCAAAAATTATAAAAGCATATATACCAGATACAAAAATATGTCGTATATTTGCAATCTCTATATGTCTTCTTGAAAAATATTTAGCTAGGATAATTATAATCACTAACTTAATAGGGTCAGATGGTTGAAAAGATAAGGCTCCAAAACTAAACCATGACATAGCACCCTTTACTACTTTTCCTACAACAAAGAGGAGTAGGAGAACAGAGCATGATCCAAAGAAAAGAGTTACTGACACCCAAGTCTTTCTTAGAAATCTGAAATCAACAAAACTGAGTATAAAAAATAATACCAAAGATACAACAACCCAAGTTAATTGTTTATAAAAATAAGTACTATCACCAGTAAAAGCATTCATGGTTACCAATCCTGCACTAACCAAAGGGAGGGTTGAGAGTATTAATATCCAATCAATACCGCCCTCTTCACCTTCGCTTTTTAATGAGTAGCTGCCAAATAGAGAATTCAATATTCTATTCATATCATCTCGACATTACAGGTTTTATAATAGGAAGTACCTCTATTGTTGTAACCTTACCATTATGGTTAAGTGGCCATGTAAAAGGAGCCACTTCCCTACCATTTCTTGAACTTATTTTATCAAGATTAGTCTGTGAAAAACCTATTACATTTCCATCTACATCTGAGAGAATAGCGGAAACTACTATATCCTTGTAGTCATATAGCGTCTTGTTTTCTAAATAAACCTCCAAAGAAGAGCCGTTTTCATCCTCTAAATACTTTTTATCTACCACTGATATACCACCCAACTCATCACTTGATTTAAACCAAATTGGCATGGAGGTAAATTCAAAAGTTGCTTTAGAAGGCACTCTCAAATCGGTCTTTATGGCTGACTGAAAAGCTAATGAATTTCTATGTGGATACAAAGAAACACTGCCGTGTCTTTCTACAATTAAAAGTCCATCCTTATCATACAGAGACATCTTATATGGAACGTTAATTGCTGCCCCACTAATATTTGGATTTACGATATATGCTGCAGCGTTATATACTCCATCAGCAATCTTTTCCAGTTTAGAACCACCCCATTGAATACGTGGCGGTAGAAATGCGCTTTGACATAGTTTTACACATGATCCACCACAATCAATACCAAATTCATCACCATTTTGTTTTAGATCAAAGCAAGTTGGTGCTTTATATACTGACTTAAATACTAGAAATACTACTGGAACTACAATAACCAGAACAAATATGAGTGCAAAAAACGTCTTTCTTCTAGAAGCCCATGTTGCCATATAGGCATATTATATCATGAGTACAAAGGTATTACCTTACATCATTTACTTCTTCTGTAATATCCTCCTGTACTGATTGAGTGAAATTACCATTGCTATTTTTCAACTTAGAAATTTGTGTCGAAATAATTAATATTGGGATAATAACAATAGATACAATCATAATCACAATAGAGATAATTGAAAATACCTTAAACCACGTCTTAGGCTTTTTGAAATCTACATCTGGATTTGGTGCTGCTTTTTGTAGCTTTAAATTCTTGTAGATAAGATATGAATATATTCCCAGTATTGGATAGAATACACAGTTAGTTATAAATACCTGGATTTGATTTAAAAGTAGAAGAATTACAGAATTTGGTTGCGAAATAGAGTGAATAATTACTAATGGATTCATTGATCCCTGAAAAACTCCAGCAATTAAAACATAAATTAAAAATATAACCAAACTAGCAATCATTGTTATAAAAGCTATACATGTCAATCTCCAAAATATACCACCTGTTTTAGGTCTTGAATAATAATAACTAGTTAATAGAGCCTTTAAACCTCTACTGTCATCAACTATAAGTGATATTGAGCTGAATGATAGAGTTACAGCCAAAACGATACCAGGAATTACAAATAGTAGTGTGCCTCCCATTACAATCACCGTGGTAAGTATCATTATCCACAAAGATGACAGTAATAGACTGAAGGCAAACTTATATACATCTTTGATATCAGACACATTTTGTCCCTTATCAATCTCAAATATCGTCTTAATCGTAGCGATTGGGAAAACTATACTAATTATAAAAGCACAGAAGGAAATAATACCAGATAATAGTATAAAGATTATGCTATATCCTTGTGCCGTAAATATCAGACTATTTGCTATTGCAAAAACTGTTGGCAGTAAACCTAGACCGATGAGTATTTTATAGTTCTTCTTATAAAACCCTATTGATTGCTTTAGTAATTCACTTACACCTGGCAATGACACTGTGTTTGTTTCCATTAATTTTATTTATATTCTAATGAAATTAGAATAACACAAAATCACAAGTTGGTAAACTCATGTGGATATCTTAAATTGAATACTTTGTACTGGCGACTAGCTACTTTCCCCTTCATATGAGTATCATCGCCGCAACTGCGTTTCACTTCCGTGTTCGGAATGAGAACGGGTGTTTCCACAGCGCCGAATCACCAGAACAAAAAATTCAATTTAGGTATTGTTGTGTTACAGACAAATAATTGTGGTTCTTAAATTCCCTAATAGGATCGACGGATTAGTACTTCTCGGCTTAACATATTACTATGCGTACACCTAAAGCCTATCAACGTAATCATCTCTTACGGGTCTCAAACGATTCCTAATCTTGGGGACGGCTTCATTCTTAGATGCTTTCAGAATTTATCCGTTCCCGACATAGCTACACTGCGTTGCCCTTGGCAGGACAGCAGTCAGACCAGAGGTCAGTTCAACTCGGTCCTCTCGTACTAGAGTCAAATCCCCTCAAGAATCAACGCCTGCAGTAGATAGGAGACCAACCTGTCTCACGCTTGTTA
>CAYXZI010000013.1:0-12395 GCA_964470105.1 uncultured Candidatus Saccharibacteria bacterium | reverse complement strand
ATGCAGGTCTTTCAGAAAAAATGATAATAACTACTGCTGGAAATGTTGGTATTGGTACATCAACTCCATCAACAAAGTTGAATGTGTGGGCAACTGGCTCAGCTCTTTCTGTTGGAAATGATACAAATACATCAACAAATATAGCGATTGCAGGCTCTCGAGCATATGTGGGTTATGATGCTACAGATGCTGTACTACAGGGTGCGTCTGGCAAGGGTATTAAGTTTAATGTAAACAATGGAACATTTGGAAGTGGTACTGCAGCAGTAATCAATACTTCAGGTTACTTCGGTATCGGCTCTACATCTCCATACGCTTCTCTTGCTGTAACAAACACAGGTACAAACCCTTCATTCGTTGTCGAAGACTCAACTTCACCAGATGCTACACCATTTATGATAGATAATTCTGGTTTGGTAGGTATTGGGACGACGTCACCATATGCAAAACTCTCTGTTGTTGGTCAAATTGTAGGTGAATACTTCACTTCAACCTCCACTACGGCAACATCTTCTTTTGCTGGGCCAGTATACTTAAAAGATCCATTTGCTGACGTTCGTTCGTTTGGTGCGAAGGGTGACGGAGTAACAGATGACACGGCAGCGATTCAAACGGCGCTAAACGCTTCTTTGAATGTTTACATACCTTCTGGAACATACATTGTATCAAATTTGACTACAAGGAATGGTCAGACTATTTTTGGAAACGGTCAGTCTTCAACCTTAAAGTTTAAGACTGGCGCAACTGGCTACATGTTTGAAAATTCATCGTATAGTGTTCAGTTTTCTGACTTGGATATTGACGGTGGAAATAATACAGATCAAACCGGCACGACAGTGGCAGGTGACAGAAGTGGTATACATGTTTCCTCAATTAACCCAAACAATTTAATTCGTAATGTCTCTGTGCATGGTTTTACAAATATCGGTATCGGGTTCAACGGTATCGGCTCTCAAGTTGGCTATGCGGGTGCTCCTACGATTAGCAACGTAAATGTCTATTACAACTATGTGGGTATTGATACTGGCGTTGGAGCTGGTACAGGATTGACTACTACCAGTGAATACATGAAATTGTCCGATATTACAGCCTATAAAAACAGAATCGGGTTATTGATTAATTCAGGAAATAACACTATTACTGGCGGTCATTTCGACACAAACGGTTATGGAGTCTATCTAGACGGTGTATTTAATAACGCACACGGAACAATGGTTGGAAGCACTATAAACCACAATACTCTTTATGGTATATATGCAAGTTCAACACCGAATGGCTTTACTTTCACTGGAAACCAAATTTGGTACTCCAATATAATGCTTGCGACATCAACTGGATACACATTTACAGGCAATACAATTCAGACGTCAACATTTACAATCAATGCTGGTGGCAAGCATATGGTAAAGAACAACTGGTTTGGCAATGTAACAGTTTCAAGAAATGGTGACAATGCCATCATGGCAGACAACTATACTTCCACTGGATACGATCAGAATTTACAAAGCTTACTTGTTGAGAACAATGTGGTCAATTATTCAACCACAACACACCTACTTACTACTGGTGTGGTTAATGCTACTAAAATTGGCATAGGAGATTCAAGCATAACTCAATATCAGCCGAACGGTCTGAACGTATATGTTCCTAATATATTTACAGGATTATCACCAGGCGGTTCAGTGCCTTCACAGGCTGTAAACGTGGCAATAACGACTAGTGATGCAGGAGGAACAGACGTTGGGGGTGTGTTGGGCTTAGGGGGTAAATATCAAACAGGAACGCCTACTTATCCTCAGATCATCTTTGGCGCACTTAAGGGCGCTAAGAGTAACAATACATCAGGTAATTTTGATGGATATTTGAGCTTGTTTACTAATAAGGGAGCCACGCTATATGAGCGGATGAGGATTACTGAAGATGGTAACGTCGGTATCGGTACTACATCTCCATATGCAGCACTTTCAGTTGTAGGAAATGTTGTAGCTACAAACTTCACAGCAACATCTACTTCAGCTACATCAACATTTGCTGGAGGTGTAGACTTCGGATCTGGTAACTTCTCATACGATACATACTCTGGAGTAACTTCAATCAATTCACTACAGACTGGTAACCTAAACTTTGATACTGATGCTGGTCTTGTGTCATGGACAGATATGGCACTTTCAAGTACTCCTAACGGTGCTCCTGTTGGATACACAGCATTCCTAAATGGTAGTTCAACAATTTCAGTATATGGTGTGTCTGCTGGTAATGGATGGTTACAAGATGACTATCCTAGAGTAGCTATAGGTTCTACAACAGCTCCTTCTTCAAAACTAACTGTATTTGGTAACGGTACAGCTAATGGTGGAATATTTGAACTTGTTAATAGTGCTTCTACAACTCTAATGAAGGCACTTGATAACGGAAATATCGGTATTGCTAGTACAAGTCCATGGAGAACATTCTCAGTTAGTGGTACTGTTGCTCTAAATGGTCTTACATCTTCAGCTACTGGTAACGCTCTATGTATAACTGCAAGCAAGGAAGTAACTGATTCTGGTGGTGCAAGCTGTACTCCTTCATCTATCAGATTCAAGGAAAATGTTCTACCTATGGATCCTGGCTATGCTATAGGTCAACTAGCTAAACTAAGTGTTGTTAACTTCGACTACAAGGAAAAGCAGCAGTTTGAGACAAACCACAGTTACGGAATGATTGCTGAAGATGTTGAGAAGATTGATAAGAATCTAGTGGATTATGGATATGATGGTAAGCCTGTATCTCTACACTTTGAAAAGATCACTGGTCTCCTAGTACAAGCTGTACAGGAACAGCAAGGCCAGATCGGTAATCTTGGTTCTACAACATCAAGACTAGATCTAACTACAAATCAGTTGGTAGCTAGTAGTACTCTTGGTATGACAAATATGGATATACGTTTGAATGCTATGGATTCAGTAATTGCTAGTCTGAGTGCTAGTACAACTTTGATATCTGCAATTGCTTCAACTACAGTTGATCTAATAGCTTCATCTACTGCAAACAGTATTCTTGAATCAAAGTCATTTGTTGAAAGGGTATTTATCACTTTCATGGATTCTCTAGAAGATACTGTTGCCAAGATAAAGAGTGTATTTGTAGGTGATCTACATATTGAGAACAAGCTATGCGTTGATGATGTATGTGTTAACAAGGAACAGTTGAAGGCTCTTCTAATCCAAGCAACAGCTTCATCTACACCTAATTCGAATGTTAATAGTTCTGAGAACAATAATAGTAATCAGGATAACCATGTAGAGGAGAATAGTAACAATAATAATCAAGGAACAACTACTCCTCCTGTAGTTCCTCCATCAAATGATAATGCTAGTTCAACTCCAAGTACTTCAAATGATAATCCAAGTACACCAGCAGAGACTCCAGCACCCGAACCTACTCCAGAAGTAACTCCTCCACCAGCAGAAACACCTGCACCTGCTCCTGAGCCAACTCCAGCTCCAGCACCTGAATCTAGTCCTGCACCACAGGCATAAAAATATATGAAATATAAAATACTGATACTTACAATAATGATATTTCTAATTCCAAAAGATACTCAAGCGTCTTTTGTGGGTACTTCTCCTAGACCATCTCCAAACTGTAGTACGGGTATTAATTGCGGACTTGTCGGATATTGGACATTCGATGGGAATGATATTGTGAATGGAGTTATAAAAGATGTGAGTGGTCGCGGAAATAATGGGAATACCATAAGTATCGCATCATCTACATTCTATGTTCCAGGAAAGATTGGACAGGCTGTGAATTTTGATGGGGTAAACAACTACCTAGAGGTTGGTAGTGCTGCTTCACCATCTTCAGCTATTACTATCTCTGCATGGGTATATTGGAATGGCGGTAGTAACTATCCATCAATACTTTGTAGAACATCAGCTTTTGACGAAGCGACAGCAAAATATTGTTTCTATATAAAGTTGGGTACTGGTGGTGTGGGACAACTATCTTTTAGTATGGGTGGGGGTAAGGTTACCCAAACTACATTACTTGTCCCTAAAAATAAGTGGACGTTTGTGTCGGTTGTAAGAGGAGCTGGTTCAGCTACAGCTACTTTATATATGAACAATGCCAGTCTAGTAATAGGAGGAACTGGAGGAAGTGGTGACTACGCTGATCCAACATACTCTTCAGAACTTGCTAGAATCGGTACATTCTTTACGGGTGCCAATCAAGGAAGGTTTCCAGGTTCAATCGACGATGTCCGTATCTATAACCGCGCCCTCTCAGTACAAGAAATCCAGCAGCTATACTCTACGGGTGCTGCAACAAAAGTTGCTACATCAAAACCTGTATCATCAACATGTGTTTCAGATATTAACTGTGGTCTCGTTGGATACTGGACATTCGATGGGAAGGATATTGTTAACGGGGTTATAAAAGATGTAAGTGGAAATGGAAATGATGGGAATCCACTTAATATTGCTTCTTCAACCTTCTATGCTCCTGGAAAGATTGGGCAGGGGGTAAAATCTAAAGGATCAGATTATGTTGTCGTTCCTGATAGTACTAGTTTAAAACCAAGTGGAGCAATGTCGTGGGGTGGGTGGTCATATCATACTACTAAAAATACTAACCAAGCCTTTCTTTCTAAAATTACTCTAAGTACATCTGGGTATATGTTATATAACAGCTTAGGTACACAAGAGTACTGTTTTGCTTACGGTTTAACACCAAATAATTGGTCAGATGGTGTTCCAATTGAAAAAGATAAGTGGGTACATTATATGTGTGTTTACGATGGATCCACATTAAAGATATATAGAAATGGAGTTCTAAAGAGTTTTACATCTGTCACTGGAAGTATCACACATTCAACAAATCAACTGAAATTTCCTTCCTATGGTTCGGGTGGCTTTATAGGTTCAGTAGATGATATCCGTGTATATAACCGTGCTCTTTCAGATAAGGAAGTTATGCAGTTGTATAATATGGGTGCAGCAACAAAAGTCGGTGTTTCTCCTTCGGCAACTTCAACTCCAGCATGCAGTACCGGACTATCATGTGGACTAGTCGGATACTGGACATTTGATGGGAAGGATATTAATACTAATGGAGTTCTTCTTGATAAGAGTGGTAATGGAAAAAATGCTTATAAGGTCAACATCTCTACAACCACACTCAATGCTCCTGGGAAAATAGGACAAGGGGCTAATTTTGATGGAGTTGGATATGTAAGTGTAGGGGACAATTTTGATCTCATTGGTAGTCCCTTTACTTTAGCTGCATGGATATATCCAAAATCATACGCAGGTACTTCAAGTAATACTCCGGGTGTGATTGACAAATTGTGGACGGGAGGGAACTATAGACTCAATGTACCAAGTGGAGTGGTTAGTTTTGGAATTAGATCATCGGACGGTACGTTTGAGAGTGTCTCTGGAACAGGGAATAGTGCACCACTTTTTAAATGGACACATGTAGTTGTGACGTATGATAATGTTGCAACTGGGAAAATATATGTGAATGGTGTTTTAAATAATTCTAAGACAAACTTCACAGTCTCTCGTGGGGATACCACCGCACCACTTCTCATTGGAAGTAATAGTAATAATCCCAATTCAAACTTTAACGGTAAAATCGACGATGTCCGTATATATAATCGAGTTCTCTCAGCTCAGGAAATCCAGCAATTATATAGCCAGAGTAGGTAATCATTGACTTTATGTAAATACTCCTGTACTATGCTCCTTGTAAGTTTTCCTAGTCGCTTACGTTTTATTTAATAAAAGACGAGGTAAAGTAAAGAAAAATGGCAAAGAAGTTATATGTAGGAGGTATTTCATACGGCACAAGTGAGGATGCGCTTAAGGCACACTTCGCTCAGGCTGGAACAGTTGAGTCAGCTAGTATCATTATGGACAAGATGACAAACCGATCAAAAGGTTTCGGATTCGTTCAGATGAGTTCAGATGCTGAAGCAGACAATGCAATCAACATGTTTAATGGTAAGCCACTAGACGGTAGAAATCTAACCGTAAATGAGGCTCGCCCTATGGAACCTCGCGCTCCTCGAAAGGATTTCAATCGAGGTGGTGAAGGCCGTGGAAATTGGTAATACTTACCATCGTCTAAAGAAAGATCCCCTTACTGGGGATTTTTCTTTTACTACTTATATAATCTGTTGACTTATAATTGTGTATTATAGGGTAATATGCTATAATATCGCTAAGTATTCCTATAAACCGGAATACTTTGAGATAAAATGCAGTTTTTAGAGCTAAAAAACCAATTAAAGGATTTTCCAGTCTTTTCAATAAAGGATATTGAAAAGGTAGATTTGTCTTTTCATAAGCAAAGACTGAGTGATTGGCAAAGGAAGGATTATGTAAAAAAGATCCGCCAAGGCTACTATACCTTTACGGACTTAGAGCTGAGTGAGAAACTTCTATTCATAATTGCAAATCGTATTTATGAACCATCATACATTTCTCTAGAAATGGCATTATCTATCCATGGATTAATTCCTGAGGCAGTCTATGGAATTACTTCAATAACATCTAGAAATACAAAGAATATAAAGACTCCCGTTGGTGATTTTATTTATCGACATGTACAACCATCCCTAATGTTTGGATATGAACTAAGAGAACATGGAGGGCATTATTACAAGGTAGCTGAAATAGAGAAGGCTATTCTTGACTTTTTACACCTTAACTCAAAGATTTGTGACAATGAATCTTTTGAAGGGATGCGTTTTAATACCTATGATATAAAAGAAAAGATAAACATTGAAAAGTTTAATACGTATCTCACTGCTTTTAGTAGCAAGGCTCTAGATAAAAGAGCAAAGAAGTTTCTAAAATATATTAACCATGCTTAGCTTAAAGAACATTGAACAATACTACCCAGATAATCAAAAGCCTTTTAAGAGGAATATTCTCCGTGAATATTTACAGTATAAGATACTCGAAATCATCTTTAACTCAAAGTATTCGCAAGACCTGATCTTTCTTGGAGGTACTTCGCTTAGAATCATATATAACAATAGCAGATTCTCTGAGGATCTTGATTTTGATAATTTCAAACTTACTGAGGAGCAATTCGCTGACCTTGCAAATGAGGTAAAGAAGGGTCTCGAACTTCAGGGATATGAAGTGGAAATTAAGAATGTATTTAAAGGGGCATACCGTTCATATATAAGAATGCCAAAGATTTTGTTTGATAATAACATGTCCGACATACAAGAGGAAAAAATACTAATTCAGATCGATACAGTTCCTCATGCCTTTGACTATAATAAGGATACTAAAATTCTCAACAAGTTCGATGTTTTTACTAAGATATTTGCTACACCTATTGATATACTCCTATCGCAAAAGATTTACGCGGCACTAAACCGTAAAAGAGCAAAGGGTAGAGATTTTTTTGATATAGTCTTTCTAATTCCTCAGACAAAACCAAACTACCCATACCTTGATGTAAAACTCGGTGTTAAGAATCCTGAAGAGTTAAAGAAACTCTTGTTAGAGCAAACCGCTGATCTTAACTTCAATGACCTTGCGCAGGATATTGAACCATTTCTCATAGACAGTGAAGATAGTAAGAAGGTCAGACTCTTTAGGGAATACATTAATACTGTTACATTCTAAATAAGCTAAAATTATCTGGATTAAATTATATCTTTTAATTCACACCGCATCTGCAGTGGCTTCCTCTCCAATACGTAATATGTTTTATGTATATGGCATCACTTGATGATATTCCATCAAGCGATGCGAAGCTATCTGAGTACCATGCTTATAGGGTTAAAAGTGGTATAATGTGGTCATGAAGGTAGTGATTCCACAATCTGTTAGGACCTGCCTTTGGTCATATGATATAGACAAGATTGACCTTACTTTACAAGATCATAAAATAAGGGTTATTCTCAATGTCCTTAATAGGGGGACATATGATGCTGTGCTGTGGTTACGTGCAACATTCTCTAACGCTGAAATTTCGGATGTAATATCAAAGAGTAGTAGTTCAGAATGGAGCAAGAGGTCCATTGCACTCTGGTCGCTAGTTTTCGGTTCTAAGCCAAAGGAGAATAGTGAGTTTGTTTAATCCACCATCTTCCACCATGCTGCCACTGGTGCTCCTTTTATAATCTTCAAAGTAGTTTCTACTGAATTTGTTATGACAAAAAGATTGAGATCCTCTTTGTCTATCGTGTGATGCATATCAATCATATTTTTAACTAAACAATCCTTAAAAGGATTCCAGAAATCTTTTCCGTATAGTATTATCGGAACACTTGGAACTTTCTTTGTTTGTATTAGCGTTAGGAGTCCGAATAGTTCGTCAAAGGTTCCGAAACCTCCTGGAAAGAAAATATACGCTTCTGCTGCAAAGTTAAGCATAGTCTTTCTAGTGAAGAAATAGTCAAAAGTCACATTCTTTGTTGTGAATTCATTCGTATGCTGTTCGTTCGGTATTACTATATTTAAACCAATTGAATCTCCTCCAGCTTCTTTAGCCCCTTGATTAGCTGCTGCCATGATACCAGGACCACCACCAGTGATTATTGTGTATCCTAACTCCTTTACTATTCTTTCTGAAAGATGTCTTGCTTGCTCATAGTGTGAACTAGCAGGAGTAAGTCTTGAAGAACCGAATATTGTTACTGATTTTCTATAGTCTTTGATAAACTCAAAACCTTTTCTAAATTCATTGGTAATATCATTTATATGAGTATCAATATTTTCATTGATCATCTCTACAGTCAATTCTTTTTCATTAAGCATGCTAAATATTGTATCACATGTTATTATCATTTTATATATGGAATTTCATATACAAAAAGAACTTAAAAACGGTAGGGGGAGGGTTGGATCGATCAAGACCACACATGGGGAAATACAAACCCCAGCTTTTATCGTTGTCGGAACAAAAGCTACAGTTAAAGCCTTAACTGTTGAGCAAGTAGAGAGTCTTGGAGCCCAAGCTGTACTTGCAAATACATATCACCTATATCTTCAGCCAGGAGATGATTTGGTGAAGAAGGCTGGAGGACTGAATTCATTTATGAAATGGAATGGACCTACATATACTGATTCCGGTGGATTCCAAGTTTTCTCTTTGGGTGTTGCTCTTGATAGCAAGGTATCTAAAGTTGCCGATACTTCTGTCGTTATGGAAGAAAAGAATGAAGCTAGTGGCAAGCTTGTTGAGATTGATGAGGATGGTATTACATTCAAATCTATTCTTGATGGTAGCTCTCACAGATTCACTCCAGAGAAGTCTATAGAAATACAGCACAATATTGGTGCAGATATAATCTTTGCATTTGATGAATGTACATCACCTCATGCAAGTTATGAATATCAAAAGGAAGCTATGGACCGTACTCATAGATGGGCAGAGAGATCACTTAAGTATCATAAGTCAAAGGAAGAAAGTAAAACTCAGGCTCTTTTTGGTATTGTTCAGGGTGGAAGGCATAAAGATTTAAGAGAGGAGAGTGCTGGGATAATCGGAGCAATGGACTTTGATGGTTTCGGTATTGGTGGGTCGTTTGATAAGGAGGATATATACAATTCTGTTGGTTGGGTGAATGATATTCTACCAAAGGGTAAACCAAGACATCTTTTAGGTATAGGTGAACCAGTTGATCTTTTTGGTGGTATTGAAAATGGTATTGATACATTTGATTGTGTTACCCCTACTCGTATTGCACGTAATGGTGCTCTATACACCAGAGATGGTCGTATTAATATTCTAAACGAGAAGTTTATTAATGATTTTTCAAAGATTGATTCAGAGTGTAATTGTTATACTTGTACAAACTATACCCGAGCATACATATCTCATTTGTTTAGAGCAAAGGAAATGCTTGCTGCAACGTTGGCATCAATCCACAACCTGTATTTCATAGTTAACCTCGTTAAAGATATTAGAACATCAATGCTAGAGGAGAGATTCGATGATTTTAAGAAAAAGTTTTTGGAGAGATACTATAACTAAATCTCCCTCGGTCTATAGTCATTTGGTGCATGAGCAAGGAACCACTCAATCTGCTCTTCTGGCAATAGTCCTTCTTGTGCTCCAACGTATTGAACTACTGACATGGGATTTACTGGTGCCCATACTAGTGCTTCAAGTGGTGATTTGCCAAGCATTAAAGCTGCGACAAAAGTAGAGGAGAATGAATCACCACAACCAGTTCTCTCAAATGGTGGTTTTGGATCTGGGTATTCCGGCATGAAATAGAAATGATCACCATCAAGCATGTATGATCCCTTTGGTCCGTCAGTGATAAGTACTATCTTTGGACCATTTGCATGTATTTCAGCTAGAAGCACCTTTATATCCCTAGTTTCAGTATGAAGAATTCTCTGTGCCTCTTCAACGTTACAAATAAAGACTTCTGTTCTTTTGTATATATCTTTCAATTCCTTTACACCCAATTTGATTTGAAAGGTTCCTGGTTGGAAGGCGAGTTTAACTGATGCATTCACTTTTAAATACTCACTAATTTCCATATGAAATTCCTTAGAATTAGATCCTAATGAGCTTAGATATATCCATTTCGGATTCTTCTTTATAGTCGGTAGTCTATATTCATAATCAGTATGATTAATTAATATCGTTCTATCTGATTCATACCATAAAACGAAATGATAGTTTGTTGGCTTACCCTTGTTAACTTTTGCATATCTTACATCCACCTTTTCTTCTACAAGTTTTGCTAGACAATCTTTACCATTCTGATCATCACCAACATTTGTCATTAGTCCTGATCGTATACCTAGTCTCGATACTGCCACTGCTGCATTAGCTGAATTACCCACGCCTTTTATGATTTTTACATATTCGAAAGGTATTTTGTCACCAAACTTCATACACAGTTCACAGTTATCTGTATCCACTCTGCAATGCACACTTGCTTCTTTTAGACGGATAAAAGCATCAGTAGTGATATCCCCAATTGCTAGAAAATCTATATTTTTATCGAACATATGTGCTAATATTATAGCATGAAGAATTCACTGAAAGAATGCATAGCAAGTGCAAAAAGCAGAGGTGTAGCGATTGGTCATTTTAATATTTCAAATAGTGATGGTTTCTGGGCAGTTGTATTGGGTGCAAAAGAATTAAATCTTCCAGTTATCATCGGTGTATCCGAGGGTGAAAGAGATTTTATCGGTGTAAGAGAGGTCGCAGCTATGGTTAAGTCATATAGAGAGGCAACTGGTCAGCCAGTTTTTCTTAATGCTGATCATACATATTCATTTGATAGGGTTAAGGAAGTTATAGATATTGGATATGATTCTGTAATCTTTGACGGTACTGAACTTTCAATGGAAGAGAATGTTGCAGTTACAAAGAAGTGTGTTGAGTATGCTAGAAGTGTTAATCCAGACATCATTGTTGAAGCTGAGATTGGCTTTATCGGTAAATCATCAAAGATACTGGATTCAATACCTGATGGTGCACAAAGGTTAACTACGGTTGATGAAGCTATCGATTTTGTAAGGCGGACAGGTGTAGACATGTTAGCCCCAGCTGTCGGTAATATACACGGTATTGTTAAAGGTGGTGAACCAGATTTAAATATCGAAAGGATATCGGCGATCAGCAAGGCAGTTAATATACCACTAGTCCTACACGGCGCATCTGGGAATTCAAATAGAGATATTACTGATGCGATTAGTGCGGGTATAGACATTGTACATATTAATACTGAACTTAGAGTTGCCTATAAATCTGGATTGGTTAAGGCTCTACAAGATAATCCTGAAGAGATATCACCGTATAAGTACTTAAAGTCAGCTAGACAGTCTATGCAAAAAGTCGTAGAAGAGAAGTTGAAGTTATTTAATAAGAGTATATAATATAAACATATGTCAAACGTTGAATTTGAAACAGATTTTGATCCAAGTAAACAGATAATGCAAAACCGTTCAAACCAGGCTAGTGGTTTAACTGCTTTGTTAATGAAATTAGGTATCATAAAAGATGAGTCACAAGCAGGAGCTGTGATGCTCGGTATTATAGTTATAAACCTAGCGATCATGGCTTTTGTTATTTACTATTTCTTCTTCTAATTTAAAATATATGGATAAAAATCAAAATAAAATCAAATTACCAGCATCAATATATATAGTTATGGCTGCAACTATAGTTTCTAATGCTCTAGCTACATATTTAATTGTTACTTACCTTTCATAGCTGTATATTTTGACTTTTTCTACATTCTGTATATAATAGACCGACATGATTACATTAACTGTTGAACCAAGAGATTTAAAGGTAAAGCCAGAAGCTTTAAGAGAAATGGGTAAGTTACCTGTTGTATTTTATGGCCCAAAACAGAAGTCTACTTCTGCTACTGTTTCTACTATTGAATTTATTAAGACATATAAGAA
>CAYXZI010000012.1:0-12720 GCA_964470105.1 uncultured Candidatus Saccharibacteria bacterium | reverse complement strand
CCATTCAAAGTATTTCAAGCGGGAGAGGTCGGGATCAAGCGGATTCCAACTTACCCACCGCCATCATCGGTAAAGCAGATGTTCTTCCGGGTGTGGGTTAACAAGTCCCCAACCCCATAAGAACGCAGAGGACCTGGAGCGCACATGCGCCCCAGGCCCCTTTTCGTTTGTATATTATATTTCCTGTATATCTGATTGTCTGATTTGTAGTTTAGAAGGATTACTTCTCTTTTCTTCTCCTAGACCATTAGCAGGATTATTATCAGAACATGTTAAATAGAATACATAAGTACCAATATTTATATTTGATGATGAAGTCTGTAGGTCAGAAAGTGACCCTGAAACTGACACTGCTTCGTCCCACCGCGGCCATAGTCCGTAGGCGCTCTTATTATCTATTTTTCTTGTGTATGTAGTACATTCATAATCACTTGCTAGTGTGGTTACCCATTTCATATTAAACGTTCCTCCTTTCTTAATTAAATACGGTGCCACCTTACTTGGGTCTCGTTCTGGTGGATTCACAGAATCAAATGTCTTACTCAATACAGACGTACTTCCTAGATATAGTTGGATTTCAGAATCTCCATTTGGTATTTCTCCACAATTTCCACTTGGACAAGTTGGATCTGTTCCTCCCCCTCCTCCCACAGTCACATTTTCAGTATCACTAGCTGATCCGAATGCATTAGTACAAGTCAGTGTATATGTTTTGTTACTTGTAAGATTTGTCTTCACTTCTGGTGATGAATTAGATGCCAAAGCTTTTGATCCTGACCAGTCGCCACTAGCAGTACATGCTGTTGCATTTGCTGATGTCCAAGATAGAGAAGTTGAACCACCTGATGATACACTACTTGGAGTTGCTGTTAGGGTCACTGTTGGAGCAGATGGGTTGACCGTAACATCTACCGATGCCCACGCACCCACTGTTCCATTGGTACATGTAATAGTATATGTTCTGTTAGAAATAATATTTGTCATCATTTCTGTATGATCACCAGGAGTTGCTGCCTTTGTCCCTGACCAACTACCTGTAGCTGTACATGATGTTGAATTTTTTGCATTCCAAGTTAATAGACTTGATGCACCGGAGTTTACTGCTGTTGGGTTTGCACTGATTGTTACGGATGGTAAAGATGACGGAACTACTACACATCCTGAACAAGTTGCAGGTGTAATACTAGGATTGAAAAGAACCCAACCAATCACATTCCCTCCCCAAGCATATCCTTTTATTGCACCTGTAGATGTTGCTAATGTAACACCCTTTGCTCCAGTTATATCTGGACTAGTGTGTCCTGTTCCTGATAGTTCTATCCATCCATCCCAACCATCTGTTCTGCCTATACCAGATACTACTCGTATCCAACCTGTTACTGCACCTGTTGTCATATTGATTTTTGGAGTACAGAAAGTTGTACCACATGTTGATACATCTGCCGCATTAAAACTTATCCAACCTATATTTGAAGACCAAGCGTAACCAGACATAACGCCTGTAGTGGTATCTACATTTACACCATATGCAGGTGTAGCTCCAGGACCCGCATTAGATGATGAGAAACTTATCCAACCTATATTTGAAGACCAAGCATAACCCGTTACTGGAGTTGTAGCTGCATGTACAACACTATTTGATAGAACAAATGCACTAGCTACAGCTATTATAGCAATCATTCTAGCTAATACCTTTATTCTTAGTCCATTAATCATAATTTAATTTTATTACTGACTCCAATGTGTAGTATCAGCAAATCCAGATGGGGCACCACTCATACAAAGACCGATATACTCCCTCTGCCACCACTCTATACCAAGAAAAGCTGGTGCTGATGTGCTTCTTGCCAATAGGGTCATAACTGGACTACCGTCAGTACATGAGATACTAATACGAGACAGTCTTCCATCAGAGTTTGCGCCTCCGTACAACAATCCACTGCATGTACCTACCCCAGACGTAGATTGACACTTGTAAGCAGTCTGACCACCATAAACACCTCCCCCATCCTTTTCATACTCTGACCAATAGATAACTCCAGTAGCACTTGAAATCAAACTTCCAACCAATGAAGACCATGATGCAACACCCAACACTCCAGTAGGGTCGTTTGTTGAATCACTAGAAAGTATCTTTCCTTTTCCTTGATTTCCGTCATTTAGAATCAACCCTCCATTTATACTCGCACCAGTTGCATATATAGATCCAACCACATTTAGTGCGGCTATACCCAATAGAGAGGTACTATTAGTACCGATTGCCAATCTTCCAACCTTAGCTTGATTCGAAGAACCCACGTTAATAGGAGCATCCACATTTCCACTTGGAGGTGTGACTCCAGGTGGTGGAGGTGTCCATGTACCAGCAGCACTAGCAACAGTTACCCCTACTATAAGAGCTACTGCTACAAGAGAGATCTTCTTTAACATATTTTTTAGTGTTTGTGTCATATTTTTAGTTATTTCTTAGCTTTTAATGCTTGTTTTGATAAATATTGCGCCTGTGCTTTGAGTGTTTCTTCCGATACATTCTTGACTGCTACATCCTCTAAATACATTAAACCTTGTATACCCTTATCTGGAGGTGGACTTGCTACCTCTTCGGCTGGTAAGTTAATTTTCATCCAATATAATGCAAATACTGCTGCTGCGACCAGTAGAGATAGTAAAAATACTAATCTGAAATGTGTTTCGTTTAAATGTAAAGGTTTATCAGAATTCATATTTAAATTTACGTATTACATATATAGTAACATATATACTTTTACACAAATATATAGTGACTTGTGGATAAGTATAATATATGATATATTAGTGTGGTCTGAAGTTCGCGGAAGTGCGAACTATTTTTTATAAAAAAATCAATTAAATATATATGTTTGATCTAAAAGTTATACATTCAGTCCTACAGCAATTAGAGGACGAAAGAGGGATACCTAAAGAAAAAATGCTTGAGGCTATTGAACTTGCTCTTGCTACTGCATACAAGAAGGAATACGGTAAAAAAGGCCAGATTGTTAGAGCTGTTTTTGATAATAACTCTGGAAAAGTGGAGTTTTACCAAGTAAAAATCGTAGTAGATGAATCTAAGGTGATAATGGAAGATGAAGAAGATGAGCAAGATATACAGAATACAGCTGAAGAGAATATTCGAGTAAGATTTAACCCTGAACATCATATCCTCCTAGCTGATGCTAAGAAAATCAAGAAAGATGCTAAAGTAGATGATGAGATCGTATTCCCTCTTGAAGAAAAGGGAGACTATGGAAGAATTGCAGCTCAAACTGCTAAGCAAGTTATCATCCAGAAGATACGAGAAGCTGAGAAAACATCAGTTCTTGCAGAATATGGTAAGAAAGAGGGTGAAATTGTCTCAGGAACAGTACAGAGAGTTGAAAGAGGCTCAATATTCATAGATATGGGACGTGCTATGGGTATAATCTCATATGAGGACCAGATACCTAATGAACACTACAAGCAAGGAGAGAGAATCCGTGCATACTTGTACGCAGTAGAAGAATCTCCTAAGGGAATCATGCTTAAACTATCACGCTCACACCCTAAATTCCTTTCAAAACTCTTCGAAGTAGAAGCTCCAGAGATTGCACAGGGAGTTGTAGAAGTAAAAGCTATAGCTAGAGAGGCGGGAGCACGCTCAAAGATAGCCGTATATTCAACAGATAGCCATATTGACCCTATCGGATCTCTTGTAGGACAAAGAGGTGTACGTGTATCTACAGTAATGAGTGAATTAGCTGGTGAAAAAATCGATATCATACAGTGGAATGAAGATCCTTCAACATTTATCCAGGAATCACTTTCTCCTGCTAAAATACTGAAGATTGATCTAAATAATGAAGAAAAGAGAGCTGTAGTTCATGTTTCTGACGATCAACAGTCATTGGCAATAGGAAAAGGAGGTCAGAATGTTAGACTTGCTGCAAAACTCACAGGTTGGAAGATTGATATTCAATCAACAGGTACCGCATCTACACAAGCTAGTGTATAATTAATGTTAAGGTTCAAAACCTTTTAACAGTTAATTATATATAAATGAAATTAAAAATATCTAGTATATTAGTGTTAGCTTTGGCGTTTACCGTCATTGCTAATTCTAATTTTGTGTTCGCAGAAGATGGAGACGATGATAGTACAACTGTCAAAACAGAATATAAACAAAAAATCGATAAGGGTCGAATGAAAATAGAGTACAAGGTTGAAGACAAGAGACTCAAGGTAGAAGAGAGAATGGAAAAAAGAGATCTTGGTTCTAGTACAAGAATGATGGAAAGACAGGAGAGACGCGAAATGGGATCATCTACAAGAATGATGGTAAGACGAGAAATCAAGGAAGCTTCATCAACTGAAATGTTCAAGAAGATGAAGGAGGCTCGTGAGGATATTATGAAGAAAATGAAGCAGGATGTTTTTGAGCTACGCAAGAAAGCACTCGTAAATCAGTTAACAATCAGTCTTGAGAATATTGCAAATATCAGATTGAGATTATCTGAAAGAATAACCAGACTTGAATCAGAAGGCAAGAATATGACTGAGGCAAAGGCAGCTCTAGCAACAGCAGACGACAAAATTGCTAAGGCAAAAGTAGCAGTTAATGCTTTTGCAGCTCTGAATGTTACTGTAGGATCAACTGGATCTGCATCAAGTACAACAGAAGTTGAGCTAACAAAACCAAGACAATTAGGTGATGCTGCTATCAAAGCAGTTAAGGATGCTCGTGATGCTCTAAAGCTCGTTATAAAGTTCATCACTCCAGCTGGAGAAAACAAGATGAATTCTAATGCTTCAACTACATCTAATAAATAATATTAAACAATATGGAACCAAACATAAATTCAAGTGGTATGCTAAATAACATTCCTACACCTCCAAAGGAGAATCGAAAGATTGGACCAATCGTTGGTGTACTAGTCATTGTTCTATTAATCATTATTGCTGCCCTATTTTTCCTTGGTAGAGGATTAAATACCAATACACAGACAGATACAGGAACACAGGCAAGCGATATGATGAAGGATGAAGCAACAGCAGATGCTACAGATACAAATAGTTCAGCTGCAATCGAGGCCGATCTAGATGCGCAGTTAAAGGATATAGACTACAGTTTCTAATTTAAGATAGAAGTTTATATAAAAACAGTACCATAATACATGGTACTGTTTTTATTTAGAAAACTTGCCAAAACTTGCTAATAAGGTAGACTGTCAAATAATGAAAAAACAAATAACAAACGAGGTAAAAATTAAGAAGCTAGACAAGTCTAGAGTTGAGATTACTGGATCAATACCAGCAAAGGATTTTTCTGCTTTCCGAAAGAATGCAATACAAAATATTAATGATGAAATAACTATAGACGGTTTTAGAAAAGGAAAAGTACCAGAGAGTATATTAGTTTCAAAAGTTGGTGACATGGCAATCCTTGAAGAGATGGCTGAACTTGCATTGTCTAGTGCATATCCAGAAATCATAATTAATGAAAAAATTGATGCAATTGGAAGACCAGAAATTAGCATCACTAAGCTTGCATCAGACAATCCACTTGAATTTAAAATCATTACAACTGTCACTCCAGAGATTAAACTTGGTGACTATAAAAAATTAGCTAAGGAAATTAACAAGAAGCCTGAAGAGGTTTTTGAAGTTACAGACAAAGAGGTTGATGAAGCAATCGAAAGAATTAAAAAGTCTCACAGTGATCACGAAGGTCATGACCACGATTCACCTGAAGCGAAAGAAGAGATTAAGAAAATACTTCTTGAGAATAAAAAGATTAATGCGAAAGAAAAAAGAAGAATTGAAATATCTGATGCAATACTTGAAGCATCTGTATTTGAAGTACCAGATCTATTAATCAATAGTGAATTAAGAAGAATTGAAGCACAATTTGAAGATGATATATCAAGAATGAATGTAAAACTAGAAGACTATCTAAAGCACGCTAAAAAAACAATTGAGGAAGTTCGCAATGAATGGAAGCCTGCTGCAGAAAAGAAAGCTAGATTACAATTAATATTAAATGAGATAGTTAACATTGAAAAAATTGTAGTTGATAAAAATGAGATTGAAGAGGAAGTGAAACATATACTTGCGCACTACAAGGATGCTAATAAAGAACATGCATATACATATGCTGAGACAGTACTGACCAATGATAAGGTATATCAATTTCTTGAGTCTATAAAGTAATTAGAAAACTAATCTAGATATAACAGCGATAACAGCAGTTTCAGAACGAAGAACTTGTGGACCGAGTGATCTTGAATGAACACCGTGCTTGTTGAATAACTCAATTTCAGATTGTGTCCATCCCCCTTCTGGACCAATATACGCCCCCAAAGTATCAGCAACATCTTGTGAAACGAACTTAGGTGATTGAGTATGCCACGCTATAGATTTAATATGAGCATACTTTGTAAGTGCGGACTCTAAATCAGTAACCTCATAAAGTACAGGTAAAGTACCTCTACCTGATTGCTCTGCCGCCTCTACAATTATTTTCTTTACCCTTTCAAGATTCAAATCTTTTTTTTCAGTTCTTTCGGATATAATAGGAACTATATGTGAAACTCCTAATTCTGTTGCTTTCTCAAGTATCCATTCAAAATTATCTTTCTTTACCAAAGATGCAAATAGATATGTTTCTCGTAAAGGTAGAACAACGTTTTCAGTAACAGAATTAATATCTAGTGTAACCACATCTTTGTCATAACCACATATAGATGCATGGAAATCAAAGCCTGAATTATCAAATAGTATTATCTTGTCACCTGTTACGAACCGAAAAACATTTTTAAGTTGGTTGACTAAAGTGTCGCGGGCGATGGATACTTTAGACTTTCCATTTAACTTTTCTTCACAAAAAAATCGTTGTAGTTTCATGACATGATTATATACCTTTAGAAACATGTCGCAATGTTGCCAAAAATGAAACTTAAGGTATCATGGAAATATTACTTAAATTTAAATTTGAAACATATGTTAATACCAACAGTAATTGAAAAGACAAATATGGGTGAACGAGCCTATGATATATATTCTAGGCTATTAAAAGAAAATATAATTTTCCTAGCAGGACCAATTGATGATCATGTAGCTAACATAGTCATAGCTCAGCTACTTTTCCTACAAGCAGAAGATCCAAAGAAAGATATCACTCTGTATGTGAATTCACCAGGTGGTATGGTAACAGCTGGACTAGCAATCATTGATACAATGAATAATATTAAAAATGATGTATCAACTGTTTGTGTCGGTGTGGCAGCTTCAATGGGAGCTCTCATTCTTTCATCAGGAAAGAAAGGTAAGAGATTTGCATTACCAAACTCTGAAGTTATGATCCATCAACCACTAGGTGGTGCTGAGGGTCAGGCATCTGATATTGAGATCAGTGCAAAGCATATCGTTAAAACTCGTGAGAATCTGAACAAGATGCTAGTTAAGAATACTGGTCAGACAATGGCTAAGATTGAGAAGGATGTTGATCGAAATTTCTTTATGGACGCTGAAGAGGCACGAAAATATGGTATCATCGACAAAATTCTGTAATCGTGATACAGTGAGCTCGTTATAAATTTAATTTTTTCGATTCCCTTTAAAGAAACTGAAACTGTGTGTCCCCCATTATTCCCTAACTACCATCAAATATTCTGAACACTTAAGTTAAGATCTAGAGAAGGCGAATTGATATTCGCATATGTCATTAAAATTAGTAGCGGTACTTTTGAGTATTGCAGGAGTCGCCGGTGTTGCAATCGGATACTACCTCAGACTCATCATCTCTTTGGGTAAGAAGGGATCGATGGAACTCGAAATCAAAGAAATGCTTCTAACCGCAAAAGAAGAAGCTAAGAGAATTACCACAGAAGCTGATACTAAATCAAAAAAGTTCATAGAGGAAGCCAAGAAAGAAGTTCGTGAGAAGGAGGAAAAGATACAGCAAACTGAATCCAGATTGATTAAAAAGGAAGATTTGCTTGATAAAAGGCAGGCTGATATTGATAAGGAGGTTGAGCTAATTAAGGAGAAGGTATCTGAAATTAAGACAATAAAGGAAAGAGCGGATAAACTCGAACAAGAGAAGGCTCTTGCTCTGGAAAAAGTAGCTAAAATGTCTACAGATGAAGCACGAGAGACATTAATCAAGACGGTAGAAAAGAATTCTGAACAAGACCTATTAGTCAGAATTCAGAAGTTTGAGCAATCTGGCGAAGAAATACTAGAAAAGAAGGCTCAAGATATACTAGCTACATCAATACAACGTCTTGCTAACTCTGTTGCATCAGATGTAATGTCTACCTCAATCACAATAACTAGTGATGATATAAAGGGAAAGATAATTGGAAAGGAAGGGAGAAATATTAAAGCATTCGAGAGAATGACTGGTGTAGAGGTAATAGTAGATGATACCCCAGGAACAATCACCATTTCATCTTTTGATCCTGTTCGAAGACATGTGGCAAAGGTAGCTCTAGAGGAATTAATAAAAGATGGACGTATTCAACCTGCTAAAATAGAAAAGGTGGTACAGGAAGCCCAGGATAGTATAAATAAAACAATTAAAGAAAAGGGCGAGCAGGCAGCATATGAATGTGGTGTCATCGGTCTAGACCCAAGAATTATCCTCATCCTTGGCCGTCTACACTTCAGAACAAGCTATGGTCAAAATGTACTTCAACACTCTATAGAAATGGCACATATAGCAGGTATGATCGCTGAGGAAATAGGAGCTAATGTAGCTGTAGCAAAGGCTGGTGCCCTTCTCCACGATCTAGGAAAGGCACTGGATCATGAAGTATCTGGTTCTCACGTAGAGATAGGAAGAAGGATATTACAGAAATTTGGAGCAAGTGATGAAATTGTTAAGGCTATGCAGGCGCATCATGAAGAATATCCTTATGAAACAGTCGAATCACGAATAGTTCAGACTGCAGACGCAATTTCTGGTGCTAGACCTGGCGCACGACACGATAGTATAGAAAACTATCTAAAGAGACTTGGAGACCTAGAAGCTATAGCTAATGGATTCCAAGGTGTTGAAAAGTCATATGCCCTAGCTGCAGGAAGAGAGATACGTATTTTTGTTACTCCTGAGAAAATTACTGACCTAGAAGCTAAAAATATGGCTAGAGATATAGCTTTAAAGATAGAAAGAGACCTAAAGTACCCTGGTGAAATTAAGGTCACAATCATTAGAGAAACTCGTGTAATTGACTTTGCTAGATAATAAACGTGTAGTTTTGGCTCTATTGCTTAAAAAGTCCGATATTATATAATAGTATCGAGGTTAGAAACATTATTATTTAATCGTTTTTCTAAATTATATGAATAAAGCAGCAATAGTTGATGCTATACATGCAGTCCTAGGAGGTACTAAAGTTCAAGCAGAACAAGCAGTAGACACAATGTTGAACTCAATCATCGACTCTCTAAAGAAAGGTGAGGAAGTTTCAATTGCAGGTCTAGGTATATTCTCTGTAAAGGAGAGAGCAGCTCGTGATGCACGAAACCCAAGAACTGGAGAGACTATCAAGGTTCCAGCTATGAAGGTTCCTAAGTTCAGAGCAGCAAAGGCTTTGAAGGATGCAGTAAAATAATCATAATAAGAACTCGCTCGAGCTTTTATTAATCAAAAGACCACCGTAGGGTGGTTTTTTGATTGTATTGATTTAGACGCGATATTCTGATAACCTTCTAGACGGTATGTATAGGAATAGTACTGGGCCAACCACCGCCCAAAAACAAGGTGGGTTCGTAGCAACTCCAAGAAAGCGTAAGCCTTGGAGAATACAACGCGGGAGGGCACCGAGACTGGTGCCACGTCTCCCGTTCAGAAGCAGAGAGAGATGAGCTGCAGAAGCAATAAAAACTCTCTCTATACAGAGGCCTTCGGGCCTTTTCTTTTTGTTTGGTGACTCACTAACCTCTCTGACTTTGTGGTATGAGGAATCATAGGCATTTTCCAGTGAATACTGTAACTGTATACTGTTGGATCCGCATAGGGGTCATTTTCTATTTTCCAAAAGCGATGGAATCGAGAACGTGTCTGAAAACAATAATGCACTGAGTATCTTGACCCTGCAAACAAGTAGTTTGTTGAATACCAATGAACCTATCTCCTTTCCTCTTAAAACCAATAAAGTAGTTGGAACGATCTATCATTATATTTGTATCATAATAATTTGGGTGGCCAGGATATTCTATAGTACTCATAAACGGTTTGAAATAATCAAAATTTATGAGATCTTCGTCTGGAAGTGGGTGGATGAGAGTATTTTCCCCCTTAAAATCAATGCAGTTATTTGGGCTCTCGTCTTTAGGCACTAGTGATTGTTCATAGTCAGGAGGACAAACTAATATGTGCGGATACTCGTACTGCGAAATCATCTTATTTGAGTATGATTTATCATCTTTTACAATCCAATCGCTTGGATACTCAAAGGACAATTTAGAAGCTTGGCTCGTGTACTTTGTCCAAGAAACTGTAGGCCATTTATATGTTACGACAGAATTAATAGAAGCATTCGTCGGCAGAGTAGCTTCGTACTGCCTTCCAATATAAAAAGTAAGTGCTGGAGCAATAATGATAAATAATATTGCTGCCAAAAGCTTTGAATACCAAGTCACCTGATTCCAAATTATTTTCATGATTTTATGTTATTAATAATGCATCAGCATCGCCCTAGTTGGTGCGGGACGGGAGAATCGAACTCCCAACAAAAGTTTGGAAAACTTCTATTTTACCATTAAACTAGTCCCGCTTGTTTACGAACAAAGTCTATACTAGCAAAATTTAATATTTTTTGCTACTTTTTCTGATCGCTTTCTACTACATTCTTAATCTCATCTACTTCAGCCTTAATATCCTTAATTGCCTCCTTGATTTCTCCCAAAGTTGATTCTTCTTCTTTAACCTCCCTTTCAGTCTTTTCGTTTATTTTCTTTTGTTGTTTAAGACCAGATATTAATATGGAATCACCGATGAAATACGATACAAATAGACCAGTTGCAAGAAGTATTATTACTACGATAACAGCACTTATGGGTTCATAGAATATAAATCCTAGAATACCCCCCTTGTCTTGCAATAAGTCTGCTGTATGCCATACACCTCTCCAAAAAAGAACAATTGATACTGCCCCGATCAGGGTGTATATGATTGGAAATTTACTTAAGGAACCTCGAATATGATCTTCTAATTTATCAAAATAAGATATAACTTTCTTAAACATATTTTAATTATATCACCCTTTAGGATCGAAGATTGAAGGTCTCAACCTATCCCCTGCTATTATTTTTGAGATTCTTCTTGCAGCGTATATTGAAGGAATGATTCCGATACCATTACATCCGAGATTATATATGAGTGTTGGATTTTTTGGTTCTTCTCCAATCAATCTCAATCTATTTGGTGTATATCCCATAAGTCCGTGCCATGTAAAATCATAATCTATTTTATGATTTGGATCAGCATCATATTCTGCTTTAATAAACTGATCAATCTGGGCTGGTATATTATCCGGATAATCATAATCACTTAAATATTCTGCCCTGTCACCTATTCCTATTTCTGGACCGCCCATACACACAAGATTATGTTTTGTGTCACCATACTCATGTGGTCTTCTGGTAAGGTAGTAGTACGCAGTATTATACGCTGCGGGATCATAATCCTCTTTTAGATATGCAATTGCTGTTGGTGTCTTATTCATCTTTTCTAGATATCCTGACATATAACCAACAACACCTTCTACGGAATGGTGTAGGTTTTTATCAATTGCCAATCCCCCATCATTAAAAATTTCAAAATTTTCAAAACCATTTGTACATAAAACTATCTTGCTTGCATCAATTGTATGTTTCCCCGCATCAATTAAAGCATTATTTTTCCTCAACACCACCTTATTCATTCTAGTATTTTCATACAGATTAAATCTATCTGGATACTTTTTAAGTAGATATGCAACAACCTCTTGGCAGAACAAGGCTGAGTTCATACATGCAGCACGATCTGTATATAGAGCGTGGAAACCCTTGTCTTCTGTCTCCATCTTTTTTAGAATTTCTGACTGAGGAACAAATTTATACAATTTCTCAAACACCTTAGGGATTGAATCCTTGAATGGCGCTGTATCACTAATCAAAAACTCACCATCTGTAATTCCAGATCTAATCTCAATTTCCATATCCTGTAATGCTAGGATGACCTGGTAAAGTGTTGAGAGACCGATGTTACCGTTAACCTCAGAGAAGATTATATTAAGCTTTGCATCCTCAAATATCTCATCAATCAATCCCCATGATGAATACAGCCCTTGAATAGCGTCTTTTGTTTTCTCAAATCCAAATTCTTTTTCTAGTTCTGATAGTGGTCGCTCAAAACGTGCCACTACTTGTCCAGCGTTATGCCCTGTTGCACCATGTGCCATTTTCCCTTGATCCAGAACGACTACTCTTTGATTTGTGTACTTGAGAACAAAGAAAGCCGTGGATATACCGGCTATACCAGCACCAATGATAGCTATATCAGTATCTATATCCTTAGAAAGGCTGACTACCCTTCTCGAGTGATCTAGTTGATGTATCCATGGTGATTTGTTTATCTTCATAGGTAAAAAGCGTTACTAGTAAATAATAACATCAATATCTAAAACATTAAAATGTCAGAGCGCCGGGATTCGAACCCGGAGTCGCCTGTTCCCAAAA
>CAYXZI010000011.1:0-20159 GCA_964470105.1 uncultured Candidatus Saccharibacteria bacterium | reverse complement strand
ACTGCACCCCAATCATCATCATCGTTTTGAACTTCATTTTTTAAATCCTTTTTTTCTTCAACCTTCTCTACTGTTTTTGGAATAATATCCTGGGTTGAGTTATTACCAAACATTCTACTACGCATTGTAGGTTCTTCCTTAGCTTTTATTACAGGAGCAACAAAACCAGGGTTAGGTGTAGTTTTTGTCTGAGGCTCAGAGCTACCTATCACTCCCTCAGGGAAACCAGCAGCAATTACTGTTACCTTCACCTCACCCTTCTTTAGCTTATCATCTCTAACTGTTCCAAATATTACTTTTGCATTCGGATCTACAGACTCAGTAATAATTTTAGCTGCATCCTGTATCTCAAACATTGTTAGATCTTCACCGCCAGCGATAGAGAAGAGAACACCCTTTGCTCCATTTATTGATACATCAAGGAGTGGAGAATTGATTGCTAGTTTGGCTGCTTCCACAGCACGATTTTCACCTGTAGCTGAACCGATACCCATAAGTGCAGAACCAGCACTTTCCATGACTGTTCTGATATCAGCAAAGTCTATATTGATTAATCCTGGGGTTGTAATGAGGTCAGAGATACCCTCGACAGCTTGGCGTAGTATTTCATCGCAAATCGAGAAGGCATTTTTAACAGTTGTATTTTTGTCTATTGTTGAAAGTAGTCTATCGTTTGGAATCACAATTATTGCATCAACCTCTTTTCTAAGTTCTTCAAGTCCAGTCTCGGCAATTTTGGATCGTGCTTGTCCTTCAAAGAAGAATGGTTTAGTTACAACAGCCACAGTTAGTGCACCTAGCTCCTTTGCCGTACGAGCTACGACAGGGCTAGCACCACTTCCAGTACCTCCTCCTAGTCCGCATGCAACAAAGACCATATCAGCACCCTTTAGAGCTTCTTGCACCTCTTCCTTTGTCTCCTCAACCGCACGCTTACCCATCTCTGGATTCATTCCAGTACCTAGGCCCCTAGTTAGATTTTTACCAAGATGAATTCTTTTCTTAGCTAGAGAATGATGTAAATCTTGAGCATCGGTATTAATTGAGATAAAATCCACCCCTTTAACTTTGGAGTTAATCATGTGGTTTACGGCATTTTTTCCGGATCCTCCAACTCCTATTACTTTGATACGGGCAAACGCTTCAATGTCTGGGGTAATATTCGGCATAGACCAATCTTATCAGATGGTTTAAATTAGTCAAAATATAGGGTTTAAGGCAAAAACTGCTTTAACCAAGCAATCATTGTTTTCTTAGAATTTTCAAAAATCCTAGAGCTTGTGTCTATAGGGAGATCCTGGTCAGCATGCATACCAAGTATACATAGACCGTAGGCAACGGCTAGTGCAGAATCTTTAAGCCCAGCTCTATCTGTAAGACCAAGATTAAGGCTCCCAATACGTGCAGGAAGTCTCAATGATGCTTTAGCCATATCTTCTATACCAGAAAGGGAAGACCCAGCTCCTGTGAGAATGATACCTGCAGGTAGAAGTCCGTTCCTACCGATCTTTTTTAAATGAGTCTCAATTAATTCAAATACATCTGATAGTCTGGCAGAAATTATCTCCTCAAGCTTTTTCCTCGGATATGATGCACCTGTTATAGCGCCAATTTTAATTTGTTCAGCTTCTTCAAGTGGGACCTTAAGACCTAGAGCAATATCGTTTGTGATATCTGTTGAACCTATGGGGAATACTTCTAGTGATACAGGTATATTATTTTCAAATACTGCAATCGAAACTGTCTCTGCACCGATATTTGCTAATACACACCCTGCAACCTTTTGAGATTTTGTTAGTGTAACCAGACTTGATGCTATTGGAGCCGCCATTACATCTTGTACGCTTATACCAGCTTCTTCTACAGATTCTATGATGTCATTTAAATGATGTTCAAGGCATGTAATATAGAGTGTTTTAATTTCAAACTTACTACCCCTCATTCCTTCTGGTTTACCTAGTACTGCCTTACCATCAACTTTATACTGTAAAGGAATACTATGTATTATTTTCTTGTTCAAAGATGCAGTATTTGGTATATCCTTTTCACATTGTTCCTGAATTCTTTTTATATCAAGAGTTGTTATTTCAGAATCTGCCCTTGAAATGATTATTGAACTAGTAGATGTAATACTTCCTAGACCTATTCCTCCAATCGAAACAAATGCTTTTTTAACTTTAGTTTCTGCTCTCTTTTCTGCCATTGATACTGCTTGTTTAATACTAGCAACAACATCGGTTATATTCAGTACATATCCATGTCTCAATCCTTTTGCTTCTGCAAAACCAACACCAAGTATTTTTGGTTGATTAGATTTTTCATTTTTCTCAGATGCATCAGCAATAACCACCTTGATATGGTGGGTTCCAATATCTATACCAGTAATGATTGATCGTGCCATTTTAGACAGAGTCTCAAATGCCGAATTTTTTGCGGAAATGAGCCTCTACGCTCTCCATTGTACTACCATGATCGAATCCTTTCAAATGCACTAAACCGTGGATAAATAAAAAAGCAAAAAAGTTTTGGTAATTACGATCAAATTTCTTTGATTCGAGGCGAGTCATTTCTGGATTAATATAAATTTCGCCAAAATTATCTGAAAGAGGGAAGCTTAATATGTCTGTGGGTTTATTAATATCCCTATACTCCTTATTTAATTTTTGAATTTCCTTTTTACCTACTATTATTACAGATAATTCATATTTTTTACCAAGTACAGCATCCTTGATTTTTTCAAAATCAAAATCAGGCAACTTTGATTTAGTTGTATTTGTAATTTGGAAGTTAGGATCTGACATTATTTAGAAAAACGAGAGGTTTTCTCTTGCATCTTACCCATCTTGATAAGTTCAACGATTTCAGCTTTTCTCTTGATAGATTTTAGAGTTTTCATCTTTGTTTTATATGAAGATAGTACACGCTGATTGTATCTTATACTTCGTACTCTCGGTAGTATACCTGAAGCCTGTACCTTCTTTGTAAAACGACGAATAACACCAACACTATTTTCGGTTCCGTTTCTTGTAATTTCTACATTTATCATATTGTGGATATAGTACTATAAAAGCTATTACTTTTCAAGTTTTTTCATGTATTTCGGCAATTCACCTATATTTACAGTCTCCTGTGCATGTGTATCATTGTTTCTAACAATAACAGTCCCATCTAAAGCCTCCTTCTTACCCATTATTAGTGCATATGGAATATGGTACTTTTCAACGGCAGAAACCTGTGCACCTAGACGGTCTCTGGCTAGAGAAAGATATAGCGGAATCTTCTCTTTACGAAGACTTTCTATGATTGAAAGACTTAAGAGTTTTGATTCAAATCCAAGTTGAACAAAAGATGCAAAAGGTCTTTTGGTTTTTTTAATATCCTTCCTTAGTTCTGATTTTCCGCCTTTTACGAGTATCGATATTCCAACTCCATGAATTTCTTTCTTACATCCTATTTTTTTTGACAGACCGTCATATCTTACACCAACAGCTAGAACCCTTTGCTTCTTCTTATCAGTCTCATGGTCTAGGTTGTTGATTGAGAAAATTGTTTCTGTGCAATACTTTTTATTACCAATTAAATTGTTATTAATTTTGTATGGTATATTAAGTGCCTCCAAGTATTCTAAAACTTCTTGGAAGTGTACACGGCTAGATTCAGTTAAAAAGTTCATAGATTTAGGTGCACTTTCATTTATTTTTCTACACTTGTCATTTTGGCATCCCAAAAGCTCAAAAACATCCTTTTTGAATAGCTGTCGACACTCGGCATGCATGTCATTTATGTTTTTCCTGTAGTGATTGGTTAGATCTCTAGTAAAACGATTTATAGAATCTCTATCTCCAATACTATTAATTTCTACATATATATTTTCATAACCCTCTTCAGCTAGAATAGCTTTAGTTGTTTGTATTAGAAGTGCCTCAGCAATACTCTTAGAACCTCCCATAATTTCTAAGTCACAATATCTGTTAAATGCATTGCCATTCTTTTTGATTGAGCCCTTAAAAGGTTCTTTAAAGTAGAACATTATGGGTTGTGGTAATGTATGCATGTTATTTTCTGTATACATTCTAAGAAGAGCAATTTTTTCCTCTACGTGCAGCGGAAGTCTGTTTTTTGAATTATCCTCGTCATCAATAAAATCACCCTCTAAAAGAGATTTTGATTGATCGAGATCTATCTTTTTAATTTCAGGACTTTTATGTGGTTGAAATCCGTAATATACAGGTATCTCTCCTATTTTATCGAGATTTTCGTACGGTATAAATTTCTGTTCATTCGGTTTCGAATTGTTTTTTTGCATAAATTATTCCTTACCCGGTAATATATCTAATGGTATTAATCTAAAAAAAGGTCTACCAACAATAAATTTCTTATCAAGTGGACCCCACTGACGAGAGTCTGAACTCTCAGCTCTATTGTCACCCATAACAAAATAGTCATTATCAGTCAGTGTTATGGTGAAAGTATCACTGACTCTGTGGGTCTTTGCTATATAGTCTTCGTTCAGCTCAAAACCAGCAGGATTTTCCTTGTTTGTTATCGTAACTTTGCCTGAATTAACAGAAACAGTCTCTCCAGGTAATCCAATTATTCTTTTTATATAAAAAATCTTTGGATTGTTGGGGTATTTAAAGACGATAACATCATTTCTTTGTGGTGGTTGGAATCTATAGCTTAATCGATCAACAATCAGATACTGACCTGTAACAAAAGTTGGATCCATAGACGGACCACTGACGATAAATGGTTGAGCAATGAATTTTCTAACTGGAATTATAATAATTAATGCAATAATAATGAACTTTATAATTTCTTTAAAGAAATTTTCCTTCTCGACATTACCTTTTTGCATAATTTCAGGATTCATTACTGCAATTGTACTGCCAATATTCGTTTGACACAAGATTTTTGTTTATGGCATACTACTTACATGGCATACATAATTGCAGGTTTGGGAAATCCAGGTGAAGAATATGAAAATACTCGTCATAACACCGGTAGAATTATTTTAAAATCACTTACTGATGATGAATTTAAGTTTGATAAGAAGATAAATTCGCTTGTGGGGGAGATAAAAGTTGGAAAAGAGAAGGTTAAGCTTGTAGCACCAGATACTTTTATGAATAATTCTGGTAAGGCTGTTGGAGCTTTAGTAAAAAGTGTTAAGGCAGCAGAAAAACTAATTGTAATATACGATGATTTCAATTTTCCTTTGGGTAAAATACGTATTTCATACAATAGAAGCTCAGGTGGACATAACGGTGTTGAATCAATTATTAAGGCCGTGAAGACTGAAGCATTTGTACGTATTCGAATAGGCGTAGCTCCAGAGACTGCTAAGGGTGATGCAAAGGTTCCACATGGAGATGAAAAGATAGAAAAGTTTATTCTAGGTAAATTTAAAGATGATGAGATGAAGGTTATTAAAAAAGTATGTAAGACTGTTGCTGAAGCAGTAGAGGTTCTAATTAAGGAGGGAAGAGAGAAAGCGATGAGTGTGTATAATGCGGGGTAATAAAAAAACCACCAGTCGGTGGTTTTTTTATTCAGTCTAATTACCAATTATTTCTTCTCACCCATGAAAGACAATGCCATCTTCTGCTCCTTAACATCAAATAGAGTTATCTTAAACTTATATGAATTACCTAGAGCAAGAGTCTTTCTTAGTTTTTCTTCTGAACCGAATTCAGATATATGGACAAGTCCGGCAATACCTTCTTCTATAGAAGCTAGAGCACCATGCTTGTTGAACTTTATAACTACTCCTTCAACAATCTGATCCTTTTTGTATTTCTTAGAAGCTTCAACCCAAGGATTTTCTTTAAGCGCCTTAAGTGAAAGGGAAACTTTTCCTTCCTTGATCTCGATTACCTTCACCTTTATCTTTTGACCGATCTTGAATAGGGCACGAGGATCCTCTACGAGTGACCAATCAATTTCTGATATATGTACGAGCCCCTCTAGACCATCCTCAAGCTTAACGAATACACCGAAGTCTACAATTCCAGTAACTGTACCCTCAACAACATCATCAACTTTGTATTTACCAACAATCTTTTCCTTGTCCTTTAGTTCAGGAGTTTTTTCTGAGAAGATAAGTTTACCTTCCTTAGGAATTGCAGAGATGATAGATACAGAGATCTTTGTACCAACCAATTTCTTCAATTCTTCTAGAATTTTGTCCTTATCACCATCAGCAACACGAGGATAGTGTTCAGTCTTAAGTTGTGAAGCTGGTAGGAATCCTGAAATACCTTGCCACTGTATGATAAGTCCGCCCTTATTTGCTTCTATGATAGGAAGCTCAAGAGTAGTCTTACTGTTAATAGCTATTTCTGCCTCTGACCAGATTAGAGCCTGTCTAGCTTCTTTTAGAGATAGTTCTATATATCCTTCCTTATTATCAGTCTCTACAACCTTAGCAGCTACTACATCACCAATGTTTATTTTCTTGATAATATCTCTAGCTGTTAGATATTCACGACCAAATATAATACCAGTACCAAATGGTGCTAGATCTATATATACTGCTGACTTTTCTATGTTTATAACTGGACCTTCTACTAGATCACCGATAAGGGGAGGATTAGCAGATTCATGAACAATCCTATCCATTACTGTATCTAGTTTTGGGGCTACTACCACCTTCTCTTTCTTTACTTTCTTCTCCTTAACCTCTTCTACTTCTTTTGTTTTTTTAATCATTTAAATTACGTGATCCGCTTTTTAAATTAATAATGATAAGTTGCGGGTTTAGCACGTATATTGATAACAGGGGGAGTATATAACAAAAGAGGGGAGTTGTCGAGTATACTTCTAGTTTAGTAAATGAATACCTTAATTATCTTAATTTAGGTATAATATTGTAATGAATGTGCAAACACCATCAAAAAAAATAGAACCTCTCACTGAGATAGAGAAATCTTTAAATATAGAGTCAAAAAAAGTAACCGCCAATATTATTCTTGGTGAATGCTTGGCAGTACTGAAAAAAATGGAAAGTAATTCAATAGACTTGATTATAACTTCCCCACCCTATAGTGATCAAAGGAATTCGACATATGGTGGTATTAAAGCTGATAAGTATATAGAATGGTTCTTACCCATTACAAACGAACTCTTAAGAGTTTTAAAGCCAACAGGTACTTTTATTTTAAATATCAAAGAGAAGGTTTCAGAAGGTGAAAGACATACGTATATTCTTGAGTTAATTTTGGAAATGCGTAAACAAGGCTGGCTTTGGACAGAAGAGTTTATTTGGCACAAAAAAAATTGTTATCCTGGCAAATGGCCGAATCGTTTCCGTGATGCATGGGAAAGACTTCTTCAGTTTAATAAAAATAAAAAGTTCAATATGTATCAAGACAGCGTTATGGTACCTACTGGAGATTGGGCTAAAACTAGATTGAAAAAATTAAGTGACACTGATAAAATCAGAGATGATTCCAAAGTAGGAAGTGGTTTTGCTAAAAATATTTCAAATTGGATAGGTAGAGACATGGCTTATCCAAGTAATGTTCTACATCTTGCAACTGAAAGTGGTAATAAAAAACATAGTGCGGCTTTTCCTAAAGAATTACCTCGTTGGTTCATAAAATTGTTCACACAACCTGGAGATACGGTACTAGACCCTTTTTTGGGCTCGGGAACTACGAGCGTAGTTTCAAAAGAAATGGCAAGGAATAGTATTGGTATTGAAATACTAGAGGAATATTATGAAATCGCGAGAGAGAATGTAGATAACACCCCAAACCAATTACCTTTACCATAAAAATATGAAAACATTAGATTATGAAGAAATAAATAAATACATAAAGGATGAAGTTATCAAGCCTTTTTACGAAGCACGAGTCGCAAAGGTTTCAGAGTTGAGTTTAAAGACAATTCTCAAAAGGAAAAATCCGTATCTATTTAAAGCAAAAAATATAGAAACAAGCGGTGAATTTATTAAATATATTCTAGATGCATATCTTTCCTCTCAAGAAGAGACAATGTTCGGAAATCTGCTAGAGAAATTGGCAATATTTGTATGCAGTTATGTGTTTGGGGGTAAAAAAGCAGAACAGGGTATTTTAAAAAGCGTGGATCTTGAATTTGAAAGAAATGAGAAGTATTACATTGTTGGTATCAAGTCTGGTATTTATTGGGGTAACCGAGATCAGATAGACAAGATGAAACATAATTTTAAACTAGCAAAGAAGATTTTAGTTGATAATGGTATTAAAAAAGAAATCATCGCTATTAACGGATGTATTTACGGAAAAGATAATAATCCATTCAAAGAAGATTCGGATCCTGAACAAAATTACCATAAGGTGTGTGGACAAGAATTCTGGGAACTAATTTCGGGTGACAGAGAATTATATAAGAATATTATTTTGCCTCTAGATAAAGAAGCCAAAAAGAGAAGTGATCATTTTAAAATGGTCTATGCAGACAAAAGTAATGAAATGATTAAGGATTTTTCTGACGAATTTCTAACAAAAAAAGGTGGAATTGATTGGGAAAAGATGATTGATTTTGTGTCAAAAAAGTAAAATTTTGTTATTTTCCACCCCATACTCCAACCCAAAAGTTTCTTTTATAAGGTTGCCCATTGTACTTTGTATAATGTGTCTCCTTATCCATATATAAATGCTCACCAAGAAATGAATATGTGGCCAATAAATCATCCTTAGAAAAAACTCTCTCAGTCAGTCCCAACCCTGGCATAATATAAGTATCTTTTTCTTTACCCGGATTTGTCTTGAGTAGAGTCTGCGCATTCTTGTCCCCATCTTTGCATAAAGCACGAAGGAAAAAGTAACCACTAGGCTTTAATACACGATGAATTTCTTTTAGATAGACATCACGTTCACTTTCATTAAGAGAATTAGATGCTGTTACATCAAGTATGATATCAAAACTCGAATCTTCCACTGGCCAAGTATTACCTATACTTTGTTTTATGAAATTACCATCAGGAATTAGCCTACGTGCATGTCCAATGACAGTATCAGATATTTCTAATCCAGTTATTTTAATATTTTCTCCTTGTTCCTTTATATATAGGCTATTCTTTCCATTACCACATCCCAAATCTAGTACTCTAATATCATTAAAATCAAAACCTCTCTCTTTACGTAGAAATCTAACAAAATCCTTCACGGACTTGGCTGGTACATCACTTAATGTAACTAGTGTAGGGTTCTGGTACTCTTTTTCCCATATATTTTCCTGCATCTCTTAACGATATCATACCTTTCTGATATACTACAGATATTATGATAATTACATATTTCGGAGGTGAATTCTTCAAGGTTCAGTTCGGGGATACAGTCCTTGCTTTTAATCCAGTATCAAAGGATTCAAAGCTAAAACCTAGCCGTTTTGGTGCAGATATTGTGCTTTCTACAACCCACCATGAAGATTTTAATGGTGTAGATCAAGTGAGTCATGGAGACAAGAAACCATTTGTAATATCTGGCCCAGGGGAATATGAAGTTAAAGAGGTGTTCATAAAAGGTCTAGCTTCTGAATCAAAGTATGGTGGTAAGGATTTGGTTAATACTATATATACTGTATCTCTTGAGAATATGAATATTTGTTTTCTTGGAGCTATAAATACACCTGAATTAAAGAATGAAACAGTAGAAGCACTTGATGAAATAGACATTCTTTTTGTTCCAATTGGTGGAGAGGGTGTGCTTGATCCAGTGAAAGCATATAAGTTAGCAGTGTCACTAGAACCAAAAATCATTATCCCAATGCATTATGGAGATATAGGTGCAAAGGATGCATTGAAGGTATTTCTAAAGGAAGCTGGCGAGAATCCAAAAGCAGAAGCTAAATTAACTCTAAAGAAAAAGGATTTGGAAGGTAAAGAAGGGGATATAATGCTAATTGATTCTTCAAAAGAGTAGTATAATTATTATATGCTTGAACATATTGAAAATATGAGATCAAAGCCAGAGCATGTACGTCGAAAGTTTGCTTTCGTTGTCTCTTTCTCTGTGTCCCTAGTTATATTTCTTGGATGGATGGCTTCGTACGGAATTAAATCTTCACCTGTTTTAACTGATAAAGGAGACGGAGAGACAAAGGTACAACCTCCAGTATCATCACTTACAGCTTCTGTTGTGGGTGCGTATGATGATGTTAAGAATATGGTATTTGGATCTAATAAGGTTGAATACTCATCTCAGGTAGAGGTTACAGGAGGGAAGAGATAGAAAATAAAAAGAATCGCCGGCAACTTGTGCCGGCTGATTTTGTTGGCTCATATTTAACTCCAGAGCTCGTGGAGTACTCCCAGCTAAGTTACTGGTACCGCGCCTTACGATCAGCGGAGAGTAGTATAATGGTTCCAACAAATCCGAATAGACCAAATACTGAGTAGAGCGCTACTACTCCAGTCGATGCCAGGCTCCACTTTCGGAAGGTGGGCCAGAAATCGAACATGTATGATGTGAGCCCAGACATCAACCAGATAAAAGTGGCGATGAATGGGTGGCCGTTCAGGACTGATGTGAGGAATAGAGTTGCGTAGATAGCAAATACTGCTATTCCGAAGAGCAATTTTTTCATCACTTATTATTATAACATATATGACCATATAATGTCAATATATAATTTATCGCGACAAATCTCATCAATTTTGCTATAATAACCACACATAATTTATATAAATAACCCATAATCTATGGCAAAAAAACCTGAAATTACAGAGGAACCAGCACCACGTGATCCTGCACTCGGTATAGTAGCCCGCAATATCACCACAGAAATGCGCGAGTCATATCTCGACTACGCTATGTCCGTCATAACAGCGCGTGCACTTCCTGATGTACGTGATGGTCTAAAGCCAGTACATAGAAGAATTCTCTATGCTATGCATGAGAAAGGTCTAACAGCTTCAGCAAAGTTCCGTAAGTCAGCCGTGGTAGTGGGAGATGTACTTGGAAACTATCACCCTCACGGTGACGTTGCTGTATATGATTCTATGGTAGGTATGGCACAGGATTTTAAGATGAGATATCAGCTCATTCAGGGTCAAGGAAACTTTGGTAATATCGACGGAGATCCAGCTGCTGCTATGCGATATACAGAAGCTAAGATGTCACGACCCGCAGCAGAACTACTAAGGGATATTGAAAAGGATACTGTAGATTTTAGACCAAACTATGATGGTACAAGAAAAGAACCAACTGTACTTCCAACTGCTGTTCCAAACCTTCTTTTGAATGGTACTTTAGGTATTGCTGTTGGTATGGCAACAAACATTGCACCTCATAATCTAAGTGAGGTCATAGATGCTACAACTCATTTAATTGACGATAAGGAAGCAACGACAGAAGATCTTTTGAAATTTATAAAAGGTCCAGACTTCCCAACGGGAGGAATTATGTATGGAGAAAAGGATATACAGCATGCATATTCTACTGGACGTGGTGGTATTGTTGTACGAGGTGAAGCTGAGATAGTGGAGGACAAGAAGGGTCAATTTCAAATTGTCATATCTTCAATACCATATCGTGTAAACAAGGCAGAGTTGATTATAAAAATAGCAGATCTTGTAAGAGATAAAGCGATCGAGGGTATAAAAGGTTTACGTGATGAGTCTGACAAAGAAATGCGTATAGTTATCGACCTTAAGAATGGTGCATATCCAGAAAAGGTCCTAAACTATATATACAAACATACTCAACTTGAAGACACATTCCATGTAAACACTGTCGCACTAGTCAACGGTGTACCACAAACACTCTCTTTAAAATCAATATTAGAGGAATTCATCCTTCATCGTGTAGAGGTTGTAAGAAGAAGAACAAAGTTTGATTTGAATAAAGCAGAAGAGAGAGAGCATATCCTTCTTGGGCTAAAGAAGGCTCTTGATCATATTGATGAAATAATAACTCTAATTCGTGCTTCAAAGGATGCTATAGAGGCTCATGCTAATTTGATGAAGAAGTTTAAGTTCTCAGAAAGACAAGCTACCGCTATTCTTGAAATGCGCTTGCAAAAGCTTGCAGGCCTTGAAAGAAAGAAGGTTTTAGATGAATTAAAGGAAGTACAAGAATTAATTGAAAAATTAAAGGAAATTTTAGCTAGTGAAAAGAAGGTAAGGGGGATAATTAAGGATGAATTGATTGAAATCAAAACTAAATATGGTGATGAAAGACGCACTAAGCTAATTAGAAGTGGTTTAAAGGATTTTAATCCTGAAGATTTAATCCCAGATCAAGAAAGTGTACTTGTTCTAACAAAGGGAGGGTATATAAAGCGTACAAATCCAGATGAATACAGACAACAGAAGCGTGGTGGTGTAGGTGTTGTTGATCTAGATACAAAAGAGGAGGATTTCATTACTCATCTTATATATGCAAACGCCCATAATGATCTACTATTCTTCACTGATAAAGGTAAAGCATATCAGATAAAAATGTACGATATACCTGAAGGTAAAAGAGCTACAAAAGGTAAGTCAGTTATGAATTTCCTATCACTTGCAGAAGGTGAAAAGATTACTTCTATCCTACCTATGCCTAAGAACAAGAAGGAAGCAGACGGACTAGCACTTATGATGGTTACAAAGAATGGAACAGGTAAGAAGAGTTCTGCTAAGCATTTCCATGATGTTAGACGCTCTGGTCTAATAGCTATTACTCTTGATGATGGTGATGAACTAATGTCTGCTTCTTTTGTATCAAAGGATGATAATGTTGTTATCGCTACTCGTGATGGTCAATCTATACGTTTCGAAGCAGAGGATGTTCGTGAAATGGGAAGAAATGCTGCAGGAGTGAGAGTCATAAAGCTAGCTAAGGATGATGCAGTGATTAGTGCGGATGTAGTCTCAAAGGATGCGAAGAATCCAAAACTATTCGTAATGGGTGCACATGGATATGGAAAGAAAACAGATTTGAAGGAATATAAGACTCAAAATCGTGGTGGATCAGGAATACTTACTATGAATGTTACAGACAAGACTGGACCACTTATGGCTGCTAAGGTAGTAACAGATGAAATAGAAGAAATGGTGGCAATGTCTAAGAAGAGTCAGGTAATCCGTGTAGATCTAAAGGAGATTCCTACCTTAGGTCGTTCAACTCAAGGTGTTCGTGTTATGAAGCTTAGAGATGGGGATTCACTCGCTTCACTTATTTGTCTATAACAGGGTATAATATACTCATGTTCTCTGACCCTCAAAAAAATATTGCACAATTTGGCGTTGATCATGGAATGAAAGTTGTAGATCTTGGTGCTGGATCCGGATTCTATACCATTGAAGCTGCAAAAAAAGTTGGTACATCTGGCATGGTCTATGCTGTTGATGTTCAACAGGACCTACTTAATAAGATTAAAAATTCTGGAGGTATGGCAGGCTTGCATAATATTGAGGTAGTTTGGGGCAATATAGAGAAACTTGGTGGAACAAAACTCAGGGAGGCAATAGCTGATAGGGTAATTCTTTCAAATACATTATTCCAAATTGCTCCTGCAGATAGAGATAATCTTGCTCTTGAAATCAAGAGACTATTAAAATCAGGAGGAAAATTAATGGTAATAGATTGGACATCTGGCAGTTCAATGAAACCAGTTCAGGTTGTACCAAGGATGATTGCGGAGGGTATTTTCCAAAAGGTTGGATTACAACTTGAGAAAAGTTTTGATGCAGGAGACCACCATTATGGTTTAATATTTAAAAAAATATGAGTAAATTTCAAATAATCTTAACTGGAGTATTCGTTATCTTTATTATTCTAGGTGTGGTACTTTTTGCGACATATAAGAGTAGTAATTCAGAAACAACTCTACCAACAGTTACTATCTGGGGATCATTTCCAGAGGCAACTATAAATGAATTAGTACAAAAACTAAACTTAAATAGATCAGTTGCTCTTAGTATAAATTATCTGGAAATTCCACAGTCAGAATTTAGGCAGAAGTTTATAGAAGAATTAGCTAGCGGAAGAGGACCAGATGCCATACTGATTCCTCAGCAAGACATGCTCGGTTTTAAGGATAAGGTTATTGAGGTCCCAAATACAATATTTACTCAAAGAGATTTTCAGAATACCTTTGTTCCACAGGCTGATTTATATATAACTCAGACCGGTACTCTAGCTATACCTTTTACTATTGATCCTATTGTTATGTACTGGAATAGGACAATATTTACTAATGCTGGATTAGCTAAATATCCAGTGTATTGGGATGAATTTGCCGCTATGGGGAATAAGGTTACTCTAAAGGATGATAAATCAAATATAAGAAGGAGTATCGTGGCTTTGGGTGAGTTTAATAATATAAATCATGCAAGAGAAATACTGAGTACACTATTGTTACAGGCAGGTAATCCAGTTACATTCTATTCTGATGGACAAATACAGAGTGCACTTGGTGATAGTAACTACTCTGGAATTCAGTCATCATCACAAGCATTACTATTCTTTACAAAATTCTCTAATCCTAGGGATCCACAATATTCATGGAATAGATCACTTCCTTCCTCAAAGAACTCATTCCTTTCCGGGAATCTAGCTACATACTTCGGTCTAGCTTCAGAAGTATCTGAATTAAGACAAAAGAATGCCAATATTGATTTTGATATTGCTCCTATACCACAGGACAGAAAAGGAAAGGTCAGGACAACATACGGAAATATGTACGGTATGTCTATTGTAAAGAGTACGCTAGATGTGAATAATACATATTCTGCTATAAACGCACTTACATCACCTGAAGCCTCACAAATACTAAGTGAAATCACTTATCTACCCTCTGTAAGAAGAGATGCCATTGCTCAGGGTTCTACAGATCCATACATGGATATATTCCTAGATGCATCTTTAATATCAAAGGGGTGGCTTGATGCGAATCCTGCTAAATCAAATACTATTTTTACCAATCTTGTAGAGTCTGTTACAAGTGGAAGGGCAAGTATTGAGAATGGATTGCGGACCGCCCATGATGAATTAAATATCTTACTACAAAATCAATGAAAAAATATATCCTATTACTATTATTACTACCAAACTTGATTTTTGCACAGGGAACTGTGGGAGGGAATACACAGGTTCAAGATGCTGATAAGCTTAGATATTCTGGTCTAGTGCAATGTGACGGTGTTTTATCACCAGGAGAGACTTACAGAAATAATGTTTGTGACTTCAATGATCTTCTGGGTACTGTTAAATTCATAATAAATTGGATTTTTATTATATCTATACCTTTAGCTACAGCATTATTTGCTTATGCTGGTATTTTATATCTAACTGGCACACAGGGGAATATAGGTACCGCTAAAAGTATCTTCTCATCTGTAGCCAAAGGGTTTATAATAATGCTTATAGCCTGGTTTGCGGTAGTCACAGTAGTTAACTGGTTTGTGGAGAAGAATTCTGGAGCTGATATTTTTATAAATACAAGTAAATAGAATGAAACAAAAATTTAATCCATCTTTATTGTTAATAGTACTGGCATTTATTTTTCTAAATATAGGTATTGTATCGGCTCAGGCTCCATCAGGCACCAGTGGTACAAGTCCAGCTCCAGCCGGAACAGTAGGTACCCCAAAACCTACACCAACAGTTAAACTAGATAGTCCTATTAAGGCTAAGAGTATACAGACCCTACTATTCCAAATGGTTGATCTGGCTATCTTTATTGGAGCTATACTTGCTGTGTTCATGTTTATCTGGATTGGTTTTAAGTTTGTAATGGCTCGTGGAGGTGATGGTGTTAAGGAAGCAAAGGAATGGTTCATGTGGGCAGTAATTGGGGTTGCCATCCTCATGAGTTCAAAGGTTATAGTTGAAGTTATGAAAAATACACTCATAGCTACGGGGGTAGTTGATGAAAGATTATTTACTTTACCAAAATAATATGAAAAATATATATACAAAAATAATTATCGGTCTACTAGCAATTTCACCAAGTATAGCCCTAGCTGACGGAAAGGATTTAAAATATTTGGCAAGGTTAGTAACTGAGTATTTAAACATAGGACTTTCTCTGATTATCGGATTAGCTGTACTTACTTTTGTATGGAATATATACAGGTATTTCTTTACTGAAAAAGAGAGAACTGAGGCTGGGTATTATGTCATGTATAGTATTATAGGTTTCTTTTTAATTCTTTCATTCTGGGGACTTGTTGCTATAGTTCGAAATTCACTAAAATTAGATGATCAAGCACCTGTATTTAGATTCGGAACATTTAACGGAGGATCTGCTGGTACCCAAACACCTACAAACTTTAATACAAATACTAATACATCATCTGGGGCAACTACACCAAATACAAGCCCAAGAGTCGGAAATGATCCTGATACGAGTCCAGTGAAAGGTAACGATGCTTTTACTAGCCCTATAAAAGGAAATGATCCTGATACGAGTCCAGTTGTACCTGGTCCAAACCAAAATACTTTTAATCAAGGATTCTAATATATCAATATGAAAAAAACACTAATTGCATTTTTAGTAGCATTAATACCACTCACTACCTTCGCTGAACAATTGAGGGATATTAATAGTGTAGCAAAGAGGGCAGTTGATCTTGGTAATCTAGCAATATATGTGATGATTACTTTGTCTGTAATCTGGATTATATATAGTATAGTCAGGTATTTAATTATGGGTGGTGCTGGTGGTGATGAAAGAGCAAAGGGAGGGATGAATATTCTTTACGGTGTGATTGGTCTTTTTCTAATTCTATCTATCTGGGGAATAGTTAATGTTCTCGTTAAGACATTCGTCTTTGAGAAAAATACACGCCCTAGTTTTGAAAATATAAGTATTCCAGATCCAGTAACTGGTGGTAGTAGTGCTACAAGGTTAAAATAGAATATCCACATACTGGTTTGTATTATCCCTAGCAATTGATATAATTCACTTGTTATTATTTAATAATTATTATTTCAATGAAAAAATTTATTGCTTTTGTTCTCGCTTCATCACCTGTACTTGCCTTCGCTCAGACACTTACAGATATTAACTCTGTATCACAGAAGGCAGTTAATATAGGAGATCTTGTTATTAAGCTAGCAATCTCTTTTGCTGTTATCTGGATTATTATAAGTGTTGTTCGATATCTAATTGCTGGAGGTGAAGATGATAGAAAGAAGGGAGGATTTGCTATTCTTTATGGAGTAGTTGGTCTATTCGTCATCCTATCAATCTGGGGATTAGTTTATCTACTAACTAATTCATTTAAGTTTGGACAGAACGCTGCTCCAACAGGATCAGAACAGAATATTAAGCTACCTAGACCACCAGTAGTTCCTAACTAATACAATGTTTGATCTGTTTCCAACTGTAAATGCTCAAGTTGCAACAAGGGTACTTAATCAGAACCCTACAGTTGGAACTCTGTTGAGTAAGATTTACGATAATATTATCTTTCCTATAATCAGTGTACTATTCTTGTTTTCCTTCCTGGTCTTCGTATATGGTATGTTTGAAATGATATCAAGCGGAGATGATTCTGATAAAAGAACAAATGGTAAGAATAGTATACTTTGGAGTGTTGTCGGAATGGTCATAATGTTATCAGTATATGGAATTATTAGACTGATCTCGAATACTCTTGGAGTAGAGGATCCGTTTAGCTAGGAAGTAATAAAATATACATAAAAAAATAGAGGAGCCTGTGAGGGCTCCTCTGTTTGTATTCCGTACCTTACCTAGCGGGTACGATCGCGTAGTAGACCCGTCCGGTCTCCATCGGTGCATTTGACGGTAGGGCAAGCCTGACAGTCATGGCGCCTTCCACCTTAACTGGTGTGAATTCCTCCCGTACCCACTCTGAGTAGGCAGGAACTTTCACCAGTCGTTCCGCTCCCTTTATCCCGGCGTTGTAGATGCAGGTGTAGGGTGTTTTGGTGTCGTTCGCACCAATTATTATATCGAACATCTGAGGTCTGCCCTCAGGATTCACGACAATCGTTTCCGACCACCGCTTGGTGATCGTAATAAAATTTGTTCTATAGTACTGATTCCCGCTACTACACCCTCCACTGAAGGAGGGAGAGGTGATACCAGCTCCTTCTTCAGGCTTGTGGTTAATTATGGCAACAAGTGCTACTACCGCTAAGCCTGTCAATATAAAGCCCTTGTTTTTCACGATTTTCCTTTTTTACCCTTTCCTGGATCAGTGATGTTGATGTTTGTGGGTATTTCTGCCTTACCCAAGCCGAGGACCTCTATTGCGACAGCTTGTTCAAGTATTTGGTTGCCGCCGCATGCTGGAATAATGGTGTCAAGTATATCCCTTACCTTACTGGCATTTGCTTTGGCCTCATCCAGCTTTTGCGTCCCTTCATCGCGAACAGCAAACTCAACTGTAATGCTACTGACAAATCTGCCAGTACGCTGTTCCTCCTCGTTAATTTTTTTCCCACCGAAGAGGTCATTCAGAGGTTTGAAGAATTTCGTTGGGTCAACAACTATTGCTGCTGACAGACCCTCACGGATTAGCTTCTGAGCCTCTGCGTGTATTCGAGCTTTGTAGAGATCTACCGCCGCCGACTCATTGGCTCGATTATGCCAAACGAGATTTGCATCTGGAATCGCTGACATTGCACCAACAAACTTTGCTTTGATGGTGAGGTTGTCTGCACTCTGTGCTTCCACACTGATATTCAGTGGTGTAGTTTTTACCAGTGATATGGGATTACTATCCTTCGCAGCAGTTTCCCACGGCCACTTTCCTGACCAACCCTCAAACACCGCTCGCTGTTTTGTTGGGCGCTCTATATTATCAGAGTCTACGATGTCCTTCGTTCCGAATATCGAAGGTATCCCACTAACCAGTATCTGGCCGTGGTTTTCGGGTGTGTAAATCCAGAGGCGCTTTAGGTTACTTCCGTAAAGCACAATGAACACTGACCAGCTTATGTAATTCGAGTATGGTAGGATGAAATCCATACCGTACTTAACTAGCACGTATTTTAGTGCGTAGTTCACTAGGAACCCCGCAGTAATTGACAAAATGATGATGTATAGTGTCACTATTCTTCCTAGGAAGGTGATCATCCGGTCATTCCATTCTATTAGTCTGTCTACCATTGCTTTATTTGGTTGATTGTCAAAGCTTTATCTACTTCAATTTACGTACTGAGTATGTAAACAAGTTGATTAAGCGAACTAACATTGTTTAATATGATAGCATATTTTTAGTATATAGTCAATAGATTAAAGGGGTACCGTCTCCTTCTTGGCTGGTGAATCAAATGATTTGGCGCTTGGTTGAGCTTTAGATGTCAAGTAGCATATAGCTGTTATATATATGTATATAAAAAAAAGAGGCCTGGCATATAAATACCAGGGCCTCGTTGTTTTGCCACCCCAGATGTTATCTGGTGAACGGTGGAATAATGTTGAAGTCAACTCTCATTCCATTTGTTGAAAGGTGATTCGTGTCACCCGTATAGGCGATCCAATACGCTGTCACGTGCCTCGCGTTGGCGCCAGTCGCCTCGCTTACCCATTTGGGCTTGCTGACGCTTCCAACGTTGTATCTCCTTATGAAGTCCCCGGTGTCCGCGTAGACCCCGCTGGTTGTATCCCATCCCTTCGGGGTTGTGAACGCCAGATTTTGTCCTGGCTGTACCCACTTGGTGACGACTTGCGTCACCGAGTTGGTGGTGGGGAAGCCAATCCCCTCGATGATGGGGAGGAAATCCTTCTTCTCCGGAGGCGTTTCCGGAAAGATTTCATCCTCCTGGGCTTGATTACTATCCGCACCTGTTGTCGCGGATTGCATGGGGGTGTTCGTCATCGTCACCCTTTTAACGTCCGCACTACCCGAAAGGTAGTTGTTGATGATGACCAAATTGCTCATCTGCCCCATATTGTTTTGGGCATCAATGATGTGGTCAATGCGAGTGGCAGAGTCACCTGACTTTTGCCGCTCATCGGCCGTTGTTGGTTTCGTGTCGTTCTCCACCACAGGACCAACACCTACCCCCTTCATTCCAGGATTGACGGCATTGACCACTCGGTCAACTCCCATCTTGATCCACGGCCATCCGATGACTGCCCCTAGAAGGGCAACCACAATCAGGAGGGCGTAGATCAGACGACGTGCTCCTCGGGGTACCGGTGCCGATGCTTGTGTTGCCACCGGAGCTGGTGCTGTTGCCACCGGAGCTGGTGCTGTTGCCACCGGA
>CAYXZI010000010.1:0-25284 GCA_964470105.1 uncultured Candidatus Saccharibacteria bacterium | reverse complement strand
TGTTGCCACCGGAGCTGGTGCTGTTGCCACCGGAGCTGGTGCTGTTGCCACCGGAGCTGGTGCTGTCACCGGAGTTCTTTGCAGGACGGTTCTGTATTCGAATTGAACTGTGTCAGACCAATCTGACCACATTCCATCCGCCACCCTGCGTCCACGAATACTGAGTTCGTAGGTTCCATCTCCACTGTTTACGACATTATTCCAGATCGCAGGCATCTGAGAAATGTTCATCGCGCACACATTTGTGTGTTGAAGGCCGATGAACACTCGAGAACTATCCGCTATGACCTTTACCTGGTACTCACTGAAGTCTGGCACCACTTGCCAGACGAACTGGTATCCGCCAACATGACGTAGACCAGTCGGTCGGTCGAGTGGTACTCGACCTTGAGTCGCCGGTGCCGTTACTGGCATCGGTGGTTGAGGTGCCACAGTGGCCTGCGTGGGTTGAAGTGTTGCCGCTCCTCCGCCCGTGAGTGCAGCAATGGCTTGCGCCACCGCACCAGGGGGGATAACGGGGTTAGGAACCCCACTACCAGCCGTTGCAGCTGACGATGAAATCACCTGCCCCGGTTTCGCTTTTTTTCTCATAATTTCAATTCATTTAGTTGTCAATGCTTTCCATCTAATTCCTATCTGCACATGCAGGGGAGCTAGATGTAGGCGAACAACATACTATACATATAATAGCATATAATATATATAAAGTCAAGCAGAAAGACTTGGTTATTTCTGCTATTATATCTCCATGAATGACAAGTTTTTAAAGCCTTACAATCACATTGAAGTCGAGCCACAGATATACGCTGAATGGCTTAAAAGTGGGTATTTTAGCCCTGATAATTTGCCTAAGGAACTAACAAAAAAGAACGGTAAACCATTTACCATCATCATGCCACCTGCTAATGCTAATGGTTCACTTCATGCTGGACACGGTCTAGTTATGTCCATCCAAGATATTTTGATTAGATACAGGAGAATGAGAGGATACAGAGCGCTATGGTTACCAGGGCTAGATCATGCTGGTTTTGAAACACAGGTTGTGTATGAAAAACAATTAGAAAAGGAAGGAAGATCACGATTTGATATGGAACCAAAGAGGCTGTATGAAGAAATATTAAACTTCACTTTAGAGAATTCAGAGAAGATAAAGTCACAGATAAAAAGTATGGGGGCAAGTTGTGATTGGAACAGGACAAAGTTTACATTGGATGATGATGTAGTTAAGACTGTATACAGTACTTTTAAGAAACTTTCTGATGATAATCTTTTGTACAGAGGGAAGAAGATAATAAGTTGGTGTCCTAAACATCAGACATCTTTCTCAGATCTAGAGATTAAAGATGAAGAAAAAGTTGAACCTTTCTACTATTTAAAATACGGTCCATTTACTATAGGTACTTCACGTCCTGAAACAAAGTTTGGTGACAAGTATGTCGTTATGCATCCAGATGATAAGAGATATGAGAAATATAAAGAGGGAGATACTTTTGAAGCTGAATGGATAAATGGAAAGGTTACCGCAACAGTTATTAAAGATAGTGTTATAGATATGGAATTTGGTACTGGTGTTATGACTATTACTCCTTGGCATGATCCTGTTGACTTTGATATTGCAGAAAGACACAATCTTTCAAAAGAACAGGTTATAGACGAAAGAGGGAAGCTACTACCTATAGCTCAAGAATTTTCTGGTATGAGTATAAGTAAAGCTCGTCCATTGATTATTGAAAAGTTAAAATCAAAAGGTTTGGTTGAAAAGGTTGAAGAGAATTACAAGCACAATATCAAAACTTGCTATAAATGCGGTGCTACCATTGAACCACAAATTAAAACTCAATGGTTTGTAAGGATGAAGCCATTGGCTGAAAAAGCTCTGGAAAAAATTCAATCAGGTGGGATTAAATACATTCCTGATCAGTATGAAAAGATTACCACCCATTGGTTAAATAATATTATTGATTGGAATATTTCAAGACAAATTGTTTGGGGTATACCAATTCCTGCAAAGATCTGTGATAAATGTGATATGGGTATTGTTGATTTGGATAATAAAGTAAATAAATGTAATAAATGTGGTGGTGAAATGAGAAAGGATAATGATACATTTGATACCTGGTTCTCATCTGGTCAATGGCCGTATGCAACACTTGGATATCCTAATGGAGAAGACTTTAAGAATTTCTATCCAACTGATGTGATGGAAACTGCGGGGGAAATTATATTCTTCTGGGTATCTAGAATGATTATGCTCGGATTGTATGTTACTGGAAAGGTTCCTTTTAAGACTGTGTATCTGCACGGGCTTGTACTTGATGCCAAAGGAAAGAAAATGAGTAAGAGTAAAGGAAATGTGGTAAACCCACTTGATCTAACTTTAAAATATGGAACTGATGCTCTCCGTATAGGACTTATAGTAGGTAATACTCCAGGAACTTCCCTTGCTCTTTCAGAAGATAAAATAAAGGGATATAAACACTTTGCAAATAAGTTGTGGAATATCACCAGATTCGTTCTAACTTCTGTAGAAGGAGAAGAACTAAACAAGAATTTTAAGGATTGGAGTGATGAAGATAAAAAGCTCAATGATGAGCTAGATTCAATCCTTAAGGATATTACTGAAGATCTTGATAATTACAGACTATATCTGGCCGGAGAGAAAATGTATCACTATGCATGGCATAGATTTGCAGATGTTATTCTTGAGGACAGCAAAATGATATTGAAAGAGGGAAGTGAAGATGAGAAAAAATCAAGAAAACAGTTTTTGCTAAGTACACTAGCAAAAATATTAATATCTCTACATCCTTTTATTCCGTTTGTCACAGAAGAAATTTGGAAAGACATGCCAATTAAAGATAAGAGGATGTTGATTGTTGAGGATTGGGTTTTGTAGTCAAAAAAAATACAAAACATAATAAAAATAAAATCAAGAAGCGCCATGAATAGGCGTCTTTTTGTGTATTTATATTCGTTATCCACACTAGGAGTGTGTTTTTATCTCTTTTTTATTATTTTTTTACTTCAATTTCATATCACTTTGATATTCTTCTTACATGCAAGAAAAAATATATGAAATATTAGACAATGACCATATGTTGCATGACATACAATCAATTGTAGAACTGGTCGATTCTCTGATTGTATATGCATGTCACAGAAGTTCATCAGATATCCATATTGATCCAATGGATGATGCAGTTGTTATTAAATATAGAATCGATGGGGTACTGACGTATATCGATTCAATATCTAAATCATCGCATTCTGAGTTAATAGCTCGTATAAAAGTTCTTGCAGGCCTTAGGACAGATATACATTTTGTTCCTCAAGATGGACGATTCAGATTCATAAATTCTACGTATGGTTGTGATGTGAGGATTTCCATAGTGCCAACACACTATGGAGAAAACGCAGTTTTGAGGATATTAAGGAATAATAATGATATACCAAACTTAGGCAAGTTGGGTTTCTCTAATCATGATATAAATAGAATTGTAGATAGACTATCTCACCATCAAGGAATGGTACTCGTTACAGGTCCAACTGGATCAGGGAAAACATCAACTCTGTATACCCTCGTATCTTCATTAGCAAACGAAAGTCGCTCAATCATAACTCTAGAGGATCCAATAGAGTATGCAATCTCTGGGGTTAGGCAAATACAGATACATACAAGGCATGGGATAACATTTGCAAATGGTCTACGTTCTATTGTTAGACAAGATCCAGACATAATAATGGTTGGCGAGATACGTGACTCAGAAACTGCTCAAATAGCTACTAACATATCTCTAACTGGTCACTTGTTATTATCTACTCTGCATACAAGTTCATCAATTGGGTCTATACCTAGGTTGATTGATATGGGAATAGATCCGTATCTTGTTGCATCGACACTCTCACTTGTTATTGCCCAAAGATTGGTGAGAAGAATTTGTGAATGTTGCAAAGGGGCTGGTTGCGGCTGTTCTATGTGCGGAAATACTGGATATAGGGGACGTCTAGTTGTCGCCGAGACTCTAGTTGTAGATGATGAAGTTAGAAAATATATTATGGCAAGAACTCCACTAGAGGACTTATCTAGATATATAAAAAATAAAGGAATGAAAACTATGTATGAGGACGGGCTTAGTAAAATTGAAATGGGTCTAACTACCCATGATGAGATATCAAGAATATTACATGAATAGCGATAGGGTTAAAATAAATTGCTTTAAGTTACAGGATCAGGCATTCTTTGCTCAAAGATTGTCGCTATTACTAGACTCTGGAGTGTCCATTGTTGAATCACTCAGGATGATGAGTAATATTGATAATTCAAAGCACAGGAAAAATGTGTATAAAATTATAATAAAGGATATTGAGGAGGGACTGACTCTTAGTAGAAGCATCAGTAATATCAACCTTAGATTTAATAGCTTTCTAATTATTCTTATTAGAAATGGGGAAGAGATTGGTAATTTATCAAGCTCACTATCTCATGCATATATCTATCTAGAGAAGAAGATTGAAATGTCTAAAAAGATAGTCAGTTCTTTAATTTATCCGTGCTTTATTATTTTTGCTACTGTAGCCATGACACTATTTTTGGTAATGTATATATTTCCAAAAATTATACCCCTATTGAATAGTCTGAGTATTAAATTGCCATTAATAACAGTGATAGTGCAATCCACCTATTACTTTATGGAATCGAAGGGGATACTATCTACAATCATTATACTTACTTTAATATTTTTATTAAAAGTAGTAATAAATAAAAGTTATAAAGTAAGATACTTGGTTCATAAGATAATACTAAAGATACCAATAATTAAGGATTATCTAAAAATATATCTAATGTCGACTGTTTGTAGTATTGTTGATACATTTCTAAGTTCAGGTAAGGGATTAGTTGATGTAATCATATTCTCACGAGACTCGTCATCAAATCTACTATACAAAGAAGTATTTACTGGAATTCATATCGAATTACTAAAAGGTATATCTCTTTATGATTCCATGTTAAAACACTCTAGCCTATTTCCATCTATGATGATTGATATGTGCTTATTAGGGGAGAGAAGTGGAAATCTTAGTTTGATGTTTAGACATTGTTCTAGATTGTTCGACCAAGATGTTGATAATCTTTTGAAAAGATTTACATCATTAATCGAACCAGTACTTATGGTATTTATGGGATTGATTGTTGGGGGTGTAGCACTATCTATTATTCTTCCAGTATATGAAATTACCAACCATCTATCTAAATAGTGGTTTTATGATAATGGAGATAATGCTCGCATTCTCTATTCTCACATTGTTTATCGTGTCCACAATATATCTCAACACATCAGTACAACAATTAAAGATATGGTCAATCAAGGAATTAGAGAGGATGGAAGATCTAACTATTGGAATGGATACATTTACCAATTTGAGTCATAAACAACTAGGAAACTATACAAAGATTTGGTTCAATGATTTGTTTAGCGTTTCGATATCAGATTATCAGGGTGCTTGGGGGCAAGATAGCTGTAACTTGCAAAAGAGTATTAAAGATATTGCCTTGTTTAAACAAGGAGTAAATATTGGGAGCAATAATCCAAGTACAGATATTGAAGCTAGAAATGGAATTGTGTATATGAGTACAGATTCTACAAGCTCCTCAGTTCCAGATGTGTATATTCTTGATGCATCCATACCATCAGATATATCTATATTGTCGTCAATTAATACTGGACCCGGTGTATCCGCTCTTGAGGTGGTTGGTCCGTATATATTTACAGCTCAGTCAAGTACGGTATCTCAATTTCAAATCATTGATATACACGATCGTATGTCCCCAAAGTTATTGTCTCAATTGAAGCTACCACTACCTACACCAACCACGACAGCTCCTTTTGCTACAGCAATAACATACTCTAATGGTTATGTATATCTCGGAACTATGAAATGGGAGGGTTCTGAACTATCAATTATAGATGTAAGGAATATTGCAAATCCTAAAATAGTTGGTTCATTGGAAACAAATACTCTTATAAATGATATAGCTATTATTGGTAATACCGCCTATGTGGCTGGTTCAGATGAAAAACAGATCAGGGTGGTTGATATAACAAACAAAGCTAAACCACAACTAATTGTCTACTTATCACCATCTGGTTGGCAGACTCAAGAGGGAAAGGTTATTGATTATTATGAAGATAGGATAGGTTTCGGTAGAACCGTGGGAGGCTTCAATGTTTCTGCGAATCATGAAGCCTTCATTATGTCTACCACATCAATCATTCAGTCAAAAGATGTGCCCGGTGGAGTATATGGGCTTATTATCAGACCAGAATATACGTTCCTACTCACTCACAATACAGGAAGAGAATTTCAGGTTTGGGATAGTGATATAGATCATTCGATAATGGATGTATCTTTGGGTTCACAACCAGTAAAAATGGCATGTGATAGTAATGATCTATATTTTGCTACAGGTGATAAGTCAGGATTATATGTATTAAGAATAGAAGAGTAATGCAAAAAGGTTTCTCATTAATCGAAATAATTGTTTATTTGAGTATCCTGTCAATACTTATGGTTGGGGTATTTTCATCAGTACTTAGCTACGCATATGAGCAAAATAGTAGATCTGTAATTGATGAAGAAGACTATAAAATGCTACTAAAAAACTTTCATGATAATAATTAAAAAGAAAGGTTTCGTCGCAATAACGCTAGTCATCAGTATATCAAGTATACTTTTAGCGCTACGCACTTCTCAGCTAATTGAAATCGCCCACTTTTTTGATCAAACAAGAACAAAAGAGTATAGATTAATGAACCATTACTTTGCTGCGAGTTGTATAGATTATGTAATACTCAATCTTTCCTATGATTATTTTTATAGCATAAATAGTCCAAAGGAAGTACAAGATCTGCACTGTGTAATTCAATCACTGGACGCAATTAATAACAAAAAAGATATCATTGTGTATGGTAACTATATGAATATGAAGGTATATAGAAAAGCTGAAATAACTGTTTACGATAATCAAGTCGTCGTTGATTATATAGAATAATTAATAAAAAATAATATGTTAAAAAATATAGAAATTAAGAATCAAAAAGGTTTTACTCTAATAGAAATACTTGTCGTTATAGGCATAATTGCTGTGCTTTCTGCTGTCGTGCTCGTTGCCATCAATCCAGCTAGGCAGTTTAAATTAGCTAGAGATTCGCAGCGTGTAAGTAATATCACAGCAATATTAAATGCAATTGGTCAGAATATGGCAGAACATAAAGGCGTATTCAATTGTTCCGTATCTATTACTAATACGTCGAAAAATATATCTAGTATTACTGCAGCGGAGAATATTGATATAGCCAGTTGTCTAGTACCAACATATATTTCGTCTCTTCCGTATGATCCAAATAAAACTGGTGCAAAATACACTAGTATCACTGATTATGATACACAGTATTCGGTGTCTCAAGATACAGATGGGAGGATCAAGGTCTCTTCTGTGGGGGAAATAACAGCTGATATATCCATGACTAGATAAATACGTTATAATATTATGAATGAATCGAATAAAGTATCTCCTTGTTTTTTGTATAGTAACTGTAATTGTTGCCGCGTCAATTAGTGATATTGGTATTAGATTCAATACAACCAATCAACAGGCCCAAGCTATATATGGGTCTGTTGATTATGCTGATGTACCCGTGATTAATGATATTGATCCTAATATTTTAATTGATGACCATCAGGAACAAATACAGAACATACCTAAGGTGGAGAAGGTAGATGATAAACCTTATATAAGCGCAGAATCGTATCTTGTAGCAAATCTACAAACTGGTGAAAGATACATTGAACATAATACAAATAAAGTATTTCCTATCGCTTCAGTTAGTAAATTATACACATCACTTGTTGTACACCATTTATTTAAGGGTGATCAAGAGATAACGATTACTCAGTCAATGCTAGATTCATATGGAGATGCTGGAAAACTAGTGCTTAATGAGAAATTCACACCAGACGAACTACTGTATGCTTTATTACTTGAGTCAAGCAATGATGCGGCCCTGGCTTTTGCAGAATCATTTGGTTATGAGGATTTTATAGATGAAATGAATGGCTTTGCATATGAAATTGGTATGCACCGAACTCATTTCCACGACCCCTCTGGTCTGAGCCCTCTTAATGGATCAAGTGTTGATGATCTATTTATTCTCTCAAAATATTTGTATCAATCTGAGAGTAACTTGCTTAAGATTTCACGTACGGACACGTATGATTTAGCATCATCAACTATGCATGGCGAACATAGATTTAAAAATATTAACCCTTTTTCAAGAAATTCTGAGTTTGTGGGTGGAAAGACCGGAAGGACTAATGAAGCAAAAGAATCTATGGTCTCCATATTTGATCATGTTGTTGGTGGTGTTAAGTATCCAATTGTTGTAATTCTATTAAGATCTGAATTTGGCGAAAGGGAAGAGAATACGGTTAAGTTACTTAATATGTTTAATAGTATCGTAGGCAGGTCTATATAGTTTATCGATGTACTCACCAAGCATTCGTTCGGTGCTATATTGGTCTAGTATAAGATTTCTAGCATTCCTCATTCTTTTATTCCATGCAACCTTATTATCATAATATTCAGGTACGATATCTTTTTCCAGAATGTTCATCAGGCTATTGGTTATATCATCATTATCTGCAATCCAACCTATTTTACTTATGTCAGTTTCAAATATCCACCCGTCATTTGTTGTAAGTGGTACTACACCATTTAAGCACGCTTTCATTCCGCTAGTACCGCAAGCCTCCTGTCCTACAATTGGCGTATTTAGCCACACATCACATCCTGAAGTCATTAACTTTGATACCTCAATATTATAGTCTGGGATGAAAATTAGAATATCTTTAAGTTCATCTTCAACAAGTTTATTAATTTTTCTAAGGTATTCATTCTCAGCTAGATGATACCTGTTTACTGAAGCAGAAAATACAATAACTATTTTACGATTATCCTTCATGGCTAGTTGCTTAAGTCTTTGAATATCCCCAAGTATAGCTAGCGGTCTCTTGTACTCAACTAATCTTCTTGCCCATCCTATTATCAGAGTACTTTCATCAATGTTGTATTCTAATTTATTTTTAATATACTCAATTAATTTGAGCTTAAGTTCCTTATGGCTATAGTATTCCATTGAATCCCAACTCTTTATATTAATTCCGTTTGTTATCCACTCTACATTATTAATATTCCATGCTGAGCCCGCTTTTTCTTTATGTAGTTTACTAACTGCATTGACTCTAGATGACATTTTAAGCGCTAGATCAGTCATCGAAAACATATTTTCTGTTTTATCGATACCCAGGCTTACTAATTCTTCACCAAATATTCTTTTTACAGTATCAATATCAAACATTTCATGACCAGCATTTACAAGAGTATGGTTGGTAAATACAACCCTACTCTTAACTCTTTCGATTGCGGTATCAAAAGTAACTTTATTAATATTCATCTCATCTTTTAAGAGCTCGAATATCATAAATGCTGAATGGCCTTCGTTCAAATGATACACAGATGGATTAATATTAAGTTTTTTAATCATTTTTACACCACCAACTCCAAGAATCACTTCTTGTAATAGTCTCAGGTGTCTGTCGTTTGTGTATAAGGTATCGCATATAGTCCACAATTCAGGACTATTTTCTGATATTTGAGTATCTAAGAGAATAAGAGTTAACTCTGCCTTTTTGTATATCCAGGCTTGTACAAGTACCTTTTGTTTATCTATTTCTAATTCAATCTGCGCTATACTGCCGTCGCTCATCCGTGCCAATGATAGTCCTAGATCAATAGGTGTAGTCCGTTCTCTACTCAGTTCCATACCAAATTCATGTTCATGGTGATAGAACAATCCTACTGCAATAGCGGGGAACTTTTGTTCAATCATCTCGTTTACATAATCACCAGAAAGTATTCCAAGTCCACCAGCATATAGTGGAGTGTGGTTGAACAGAGCATACTCTGCACAGAAGTATGCAACAGGATGGTTTTTGAATTCTCTGTGTTTATTCCAAATCATTGCATTAAGAACCTCTTTGTTCCGGCTGTCCACCTCTTATTTCATAATATTTTGCTTTGTATTTCTCTATAGTATCTTCAACTTCTTTGTGAGGTATTTCAATTCTCAATAGGTCTATGGCATTAATCGTATCATATATATCAAGTTTATTTTCTAATTTATATACAGCATCACGCCATAGTATAGCTTTCTCATACTCACTATTCTTGACTGCTTTGTTTTCTAATTCTTTCATCATGTCTATGAAAGCATAATATACACCTTCTTCAGCTCCTCCTTTTCCTACGGTTCTATCCTTAAAGGGTATGCGCATTATTGATCCTTGTTCAACCATCATATGTCTAATTTTACCTGTTCTTTGCCAGTTAAAAGCTGTGCCGATTATATGCTCGTAGTAGTCTCTTCCTTTTTCAAGTATTTCTTTATCAACATTAGGTATGTAGCGTAGAGTGTCTAGAAGTCTAAATGCCCCATCTTCTATCATCTCTAAACTCCACCATGGTTTTGCTGATGCCCACCAGAAATGATCAGATGCAAGCGCTATATCCATTTTCTTTCTAACTTCACTATAACGTATGTGTTTTCTATCCATACTATATACTTCATCTAGAACTAGTTTTGTAAAAGCATGCTGCCACTTATGTATACTGTTTTCTGGATCAGACCAAGAAAGAAACTGTATTCCTTGGTCAATATCTTGCTTACTAGAGGCCCATGTTGCTCTAGTGGGGGATATACCAATTTCTGATTCATAGTATCCGCTAATATCTGATATTTGGATCAAATCAATTTTTTCAGTTTCAAATATCTGAAAAAGCATTTTCTCAAGACCTGGTCTATGGTGCCCAAAAGTTTCAATATCCATGGCTGTTACTGTATATTTATCTGTACCGAGATCATCTTTCATTGCATCTAGCAGGGTTTCCTCAGATCTAACTACCGCACTCATTATTAAGTTACTCAGCCTTCTTTCACGGAAGAAGACATTTAAACTGGAATCATTTATTCTATATATCTTGCTGTGATTGATTTTACCAACCTCACCTCCACATGATATCTCATCAAGTATAATCCACTCAAAGCCTAATTTATTAAGTATGGGAACAATTCTTGAATCAAAAGCCATTTCAGGAGCAAAAAATCCCTTAATCTTTATTTTGTTGCCAAGATACTTTTCAAGTGTTTCGTTATTGAGTTTGATTTGTCTGGTTATCTCAGCTTCGTTTAGGAAGGGTATTAAAGAGTGATATTTTGTTGATGATGTAAATTCAATTCGTCCCTCATCTGCTAGGGTTCTGAGATTATTTAGGATATCCTTGTGATTATACTTATCGAATAGTTCCAGAAGAGCTCCATTAATATTTAGTGTTAACCGTACTTTTTTATTATCTATTAATCCTTGTATCACAGGGCGATAGCACTGTGCTGTTATAGCTTCCAGAATATCAGGCTGCTGTTCGGCAGGTTGATACATGTGTAGAAAGTTTGCCCATCTCATATTGTTATTCTTTAGGTTCCTTATTAAAATTTATAGCTTTTTTGAAAAGTTCAACATACTCGATAGCTGAATTCTCCCAAGAAAAGTTCTGCTGCATTGCTCTTTTTTGAAGACTTTTCCAATTATCTTTGTATTTATATGTTTCTATTGCTTCAACCATTGCACCGAAGAATGCATATTTATCGTACTTTTCAAATACAAAACCTGTACCTGTTTTGGTTATTGGGGAATACTTTTCGACACTATCTGCTAATCCACCAGTCTTTCTCACTAGGGGTATTGCACCATATCTCATTGCTTCCATTTGAGTTAGGCCAGATGGTTCAAATCTTGATGGCACTAGAATTATATCTGCTCCAGCATATATACTATGGGGAAGTGCTCTATCAAAAGAAAGATGCGTAGCAATCTGATCATATTTTTTCTCCAGATCACCAAAGAAGGACAAATATCTAGATTCACCACTACCTAGAACTATCAATTGAAATTTGTAGTTATTTAATAGCGGCTCTAGAGTGTCAATCATTAGGTCGAGACCTTTCTGTTCACTTAATCTTGATACTATAGCGAATACCGGAACATCTAAATCCTCGTCTAGATTAAATTTTTTTTGAAGAAATATTTTGTTTTTTGCCCTTTCCTTAAGATTTTTAATTGAATATTTGAATTCTACGTGCGGATTTGTCATCGGATCATTTGATACATAGTCTATACCATTTAATATTCCAAAAACACGAGCACGTCTTTCTTGCAATATACCATCTAAAAGCTCTCCGTATTCCGGAGTTGTAATTTCGCGCGCATAGTTTGGCGAAACAGTATTTATTACATCAGCATATCTAATACCTCTTCGCATGAAGTGGGTTTTGAATAGTCTGGGGTCACCAATGGTTGGTACAGAGGATTGTCCATCGTCATAATCAAGTTCATTTATGTGGTGATGATCAAACATTCCCTGATAGTGTAGATTATGTATTGAAAATGCCACAGCAATTTTAGATATAACTGGATCAGAGGCGTACTCCGTTTTAACTAGGTTTGGAATTAGACCACCTTGCCAGTCTGAAGCGACTATGATGTCCGGTGTCCAGTCATTGGTATTAAGTCTAACAAATTCAATCGCTGACCTACACAGTACAGCCCATCGTGCTGCATCGTCGTCATATCCATATACATTACCTCTTTGTTCAAAGTATTCTTGGTTTTCTAGGAAGTAGCATGGAGGACAGCCATCAACAATGTTTTCGAGCGTCTTAATGTTTGAGATAATCATTCTTTCACCATTCTCATTTTTTCCAGCGACATTAATACCATTTAAGTGATCCTTAAATTTAAATTTATCTGCAGGTATACTCGCATATTTTGGTGTGAATACACGAGCATCATGACCTAGACGTATGAGTGCTCTGGGAAGGGCATACATAACCTCGCCAAGACCACCAACTTTTATATATGGAGAAACTTCCGTAGCCACAAAAAGAATCTTCAGTTCTTTATTCTTTTTAATAAACCTCATGAGTGGTAGCTTTGAAGTCATTGGGAATATTATATCATATTAACTCAACGTCAGGCACATTTTTGTACAGTGGATTTTTTATGAAATTAGGTTTACCATTTTTTTTAATAACATAGTATGCAAATCCTCTCATTTTCTTTACTGATTCATAGTCTGCATGTCCAGGTAAACTAACTGGATCCGCATCTGAAAAATTAACAGGACTGTCATCAGATGTTACAAGCCATGTATCACCTGTGTTTATAGCCATGTGACCTATATTTTTTGGTATATGAACTTTGTCACCTGCTTTTACTCTGATAGCCTTAAAACTTTCTATACTATTATCTATAATCGGGCTTTGTAATACTATTATTCCTGTGCCTTCAAGTACTGTATACTCTTCTTCAAGATCACCAACGTGATAGTGACCATACGTTTTAATATATTCTTCACCTACAGTTCCAGATTCCCATATAGTAATATTTCTCTTTTCTACACCACCTCTTATCATGTAGTAGTGAATATCTGGACCGCTAGCTTTTGGATCCATAAGTACATCCTTCATCTTCTCGTGTGTTCTTTCAGCGAATGCTTTAATCATATTTATTTATTATTAACAATTTCTTCAATTATTTTAACTGTTTCTTCGGGATTCTTTACGGAAATCGTTTTAATCCCAGTTGATATTACAGGATTATCGTTTCCTCCTACGAATAGGGCATCACCGATAAATACCATCTTATCTTCTGGAACTTTAATATATTCTACCATTTTTTTGATTCCATATGCTTTATCCCTACCTTTTGATGTTACATCAATTGATGTAGTACCAGCTATTGTTATTTCAAACTCAGGTATTTCTTTCTCTAGCGCAGATTTAATTTTTTTCCTGATCTCTGTATCTGGATCCCATTTTTCTTTCTCATCCAAATCCGCATTCTGTCCCAGGGCAGAAAAGGTAATTGAGGAATCTCTATCCTCAATTTGTTTACCATCTGTTGTATTGGATTTAATACCTAAATCACTAATGACTTTCATGATAGCATTTTCGATCTTGATCTTGTTTTTCTCTGACAGTGATTCCTGGTACACCTTATTCCACCTTCCTTCTTTTGTATCCCATACATAGTATGCAGTTCCATCATTAGGGAAAAGATGAAGGTTGGTGAAATTAGAATACATACTAAGACCATATAGTAGTTCTTTTTCAAATTGTTTAAAACTCCCACCAGAAATTACAGCCACCTTTTTAATTTCTAGTAGTTTGGTTAGTAGGGTAGACATCTCCTCATTAATAGCAACTTTGCTTTTAGCTAGAGTGTTATCCAAGTCAAATACTATTAATTCGTATTGATTCATTTATATTTGTTTTAGAAATTCTTTTGTGTCTGCTGATGTTTTTAGCGGTAGGGTTATATAGAATGTTGTACCTATACCTTCTTTTGACTCAAACCTAATATTACCATGATGTGCTGCTACATACTGAGCGCACATATGTAGTCCGATTCCGCTACCACTACTTAGCTTATCTCGTGCATTGCTAGCCCTGTAGAATTCTTTAAATATTTCACCCTGCTCTGATTGTGGTATACCAATACCATTATCTGCAATCACAATATTTAGATCATTTGGAGTATTGCTTACATCAACCTTAATCCAACCACTACTTTTAGTTGTGTACTGCAAGGCATTTTCAAGAAGATTTTCAATGATAATTCTTAATCTAAGGTTATCTACCTCAACTTTTTTATTCTTATCAAGATTAATCTGAGTGATTAAGTTTATACCGTCTTTTTTTGCACCAATTTCATATTTTTTTATTATCTCTCTAATCATTTCTTCAACCTTATCTAACTCAGTCCATTGAAGAGATATTGATAGTTTTCCAATATCAAGCAGACTCACATCCAAAAGGTTTACTGTATGCATTACTGTTGTATGTATGGAGTCAACGATATCGGTCAGTGATTTCTTGTCTTCAGCTGAAATTACAGATTCGTAGTTGTTTAGTACGTAGGAAACTGCCCAACTAGTTGATGTGAGTGAAGTTCTCATTTCGTGGGTAATTAGAGCAACAGTTTCGCTTCTCAACTTCTCTTCTTTTACCGAGAGACTATATCTTTTCCAGAATATGAATATTATAGCTAGAAGGATACCGATTGAGCAGATGTATACGGTTTCTGATAGATTGACTTTTAGTGTTATCGATACAACAAATCCAGTCATTCCACCTAAAACTATGAAAACTATTTTTTCAAAAATAGAACTCATTTATTATTGTTTACTTCGTGATACTAGCAGTGAACCTAGTATTAATACTGGTGCAAGGAAACCAAATAAAGCACTTGTTAGAAAAGCACCACCAATCATTGCTCCATTTGATACTACACAGCAACTGATTACGCCAGTACTACCACCTATAGCTTTTACTTTTAACCATCTTTCACTAGTCTTAAGTGCAAGTATGAGCATAAATCCTCCCACCAATACTCCGTTGATTACTAAGTCATACCAAAGAGTAAACTGCATTAATAACATTTGTGAATCTTCGCTTCTCATAAACCATGCGAATAGAGCCAAAAGGGCAATTAAGCTAATGAAAAATACTGAATTTCTAACTCCTTTAGAGAAAGAACTGAAAGGGAACTTAAGCATGTAGGCAGAACCGATAAATACTGATAGCGCTGCAAGATTACTGTACATCATTTCCATAGTGTGCATTTCCATACCCATAAGTAGCATGTTGAATGATTGGTATACAAGAAATGCGAGTAGGGCACCTACAAGTTCATTCCTATCTTTTTTATATGATCTCCACACTACTATTGCACAAAGTATATAAAACACTCCAGCGGCAATCATTAAAAAGGCATCTAAACTAAAACCTAGTACTATTGGTCCCATTGGCTCCATCATCATGTGTTCCATAATTTTAAAATTATTTTAATATTTAATCATTATAATACATGACAAAAACAGTGGATAGCTTGTTTATACACATTCTTAAAATATTGATATAATATGTATATGAATATAAATATTAAAACAACTACAATTAGTATGACGCCAGCGATATCTGAGTATGTTGAAAAACACTTGGATGCAGTTAAGAGATTTACACAAGATGATCCAACAGCAAAATGCGATCTTGAATTAGCAAAAACAACTAACCATCACAAACACGGTGATATATTTAAAGCAGAAATACATATCATCGCAAAAGGACAGAATATATACGCAAGTGTTGAAAAGGAAGATTTATACATGGCAATAGACGTATTAAAGGATGAAGTTCTAAGGCAACTTAAGACATCAAAGGATAAGAAGCAGTCAATGTTAAGAAGAGGAGGGGCAAAGGTAAAGAATATTATCAAAGGAATGTGGGGTAGAAACTAAAATGTATGCCAGAGTTCTTTAAACAAAAAATAAATCAATGGTTGTGTATAGCATTGGTTGCACTTATGTGTTTTTGGACTGTACTCTATTATTTTACAAATAAAGCAATAGCCATCGGTAATGACCTAGTTATAGATGAGACTATTTTTTCTGATAATTAGTTTCGGATTTTCCCTCAGGAATTACTCTCTCAATTATAAGTTGATTATCAGTAAAAGATGCTTGAGTGATCTTTATTCTCCTACCATTTTCAAAGAAGTATGCAGATGGCCAATCATGATATGCTTGTATCTTTAGAAAATTTTGATATGGATCATCGCTTAGATTAATTTCTCCATCCTCCTTTTTAATCTTTTTAGTAAAGGTTGCTTTAGAATGATCTTGCTCGGTAGTATTGATTTTACCAATTACCCATTCCGGGAGTATTTTAATTAATAGATCTGCACCATGATTAACTAAAGTATCACCTAGAATATCAGCTCTGACAGGCCAATTATCAATACTAACAACTTTCTGTGCAACTATTGGACCATGATCCATTTCAGCATCCATTTTGATTATAGTTACGCCATTTTCCTTTTCATCATTGAGTATGGCTGATTCAATTGGAGATGATCCTCTGAGTTTAGGTAGAAGGGAAGGGTGGATATTTAATGATTCATACTTTGGAATTTTAAGAATACTATCTGGAATTATTTTTCCATATGCCATAACAACAAAAACATCGCAGTTGTATTTCTTCAGTTCATTCTCAATATCGCCAGTCTTAAGTGTATCTGGTTGGTATACTGGAATATTGTTTTTTATAGCCCATTCTTTTGCTGGTGGGGCAGTTACTATCATTTTTCTACCCTTTGGCATATCTGGCATTGTTACAACAAATGCTATTTCGATATTTGCCTTTGCTAACTTGTCTAAGACAGTAACAGCTAGCTCTGGAGTTCCAAAAAAACCAATTTTAATTCGATTATTCATGTTAAATATTTTCAGGTGGTATATCCTCTACATCAGTTGCTTTGTCTGTAAACAGTACACCTTCAAGATGATCTGTTTCGTGTTGGAATATTTGAGCTAGTAGTCCACTTGCACCTCTTTCCACCACCTCTCCAAACTCATTATATGCTTTGATAGTTGCCTTAATAGATCTTCTAACTTTTCCGTATTTCCATCTAACTGAAAGACATCCTTCCTCAACATCGTGCTTATCTCTAGAAAGTTTACTAATCACTGGATTTATGAAAACTAGATCACGGCCATTACTCTTAAATGATTTATCAGCTTCAGAAAGGATTCTATCGGATACAATAAAGATTCTAAGTGGAATTCCGATTTGTGGTGCGGCTATAGCCACACCATCTTTCTGGCTAGCCATAGCTTGCTTCATATCTTCAATGATTTTCTGAATTTTATCAGAAGATATTTCATCTATGTTTACTGACTTAGCTTTGTCTCTAAGTACCTGATTACCAACCTGAACTATGCTATTAGGGGCCTTGTCCATATATAAAATGTACTACAAAAGTGTCTCCGGGTCTACTTTGATAGTTACTGATTGGGGTAATCCCTTAAGTTTTTCTAATACATCATTGTTTGGCCACTTATTGCTCTGGACTCGTATCAAACCATGTAGAATGTAGCTTCCCTTAATTGTATGTGTGAATGCAGGGAAAACTTCCACTTCAAATGGATCAAGCATGTCTTGAACCATCTCCATTTCCTTTATTATTACCTCCTTCTTGCCCTCAAGTGTTAATTTAATTAGTGTTGTAAATGGGGGATAGTTAAATTTCTTTCTTTCTTCGATTTCATTTCGATAGAAATCAATTAGGTTTCCCTTAAGACTATATTCAAATATCTTCTCATTAGATTTTCTTGTTTGGATTAGTATTTCTTTTATACTTATAGATCTCATTTTTATAATTACTCCTGCGATTCTCTCTTGTATACGAAAATCTGGCATAGAAAAAAGGGAATCGAGTGATACAATTGCTGAATTCTCAACTTTTTCGTGAATATATTGAAGCATCATTTCTGTACCTATAAGTATAGTGCCAGGCTTCGATTTAAACTTCTGAATCGTATTCTGGGCAGATTCTTTTGATTTAACATTATCTGAATCAATTTTAAAAACCTCTATTTCTGGTAGTAAATTATTAATGGTATTTAGTACGAGATCGATGCCAATACCAATCGCTTCGAGATTCCAACCACCACATACCTTACAGTATTCATTTGCAGATCTCCTCTCTCCACATCTATGACACATAAAAAAGCGTTTACCGTCTTTGTTATGAAGCACAACAGGGGAAGAGCAGCTATTACATGAAACTATACTCTGACAATCACGACATATGGTAGTAGGAGAGACCCCTTTTCTTGTTGTGAGTATAATCATATGCTCACTGTTAGACTTATTGCTTTTGATTAGCTCAATCAATTCACCTGAAAGGACCTCAAACTTTTTTACTGCTTTCATATCAATGAGTCTGTCTGTCGCTGTACTTAATGATCTGAATTTAAATGGAGGAGTTTGAACTAGTTCTCCTATACTCTCTCTATACAATGTCTCAATTCTAAGAAGGCTATCGGCAAAATATATTTTAACACCTCTCTTGTTTGCTAGTATCTCACATGCATGCCTGATGTCTATGTACGGACGTCTTTGTACTTTATACGCACGATCACTTTCATTCTCAACTATGATAGTCTCGATGTCTTGTCTGGTTATAGAAAGAAAACCACCAGTAGCTACTACAACTACCGGATGTTTTTCCTCTATTATTCTATTCCACTCCTTTACAATTTCCTTAGGAGCCATAGATCCATGAAGTAGAAAAATATATCCTTCTATACCTTTTTTAAATTTCTCGCATATGTTCACAGCATCCTCAATTGTAGGCATAATAAAAAGTAAGGATTTCTTTCTAGCAAATTCTTGTCTAATCAAGCCTTTCCACGTACTGAAACGCTCATCACTATCTCCTTGTACAGCAAACTTCTCACTTATATCGCTCTTAACCTTATCAACTGCAGTGTTCTTTTTGATTTTATCTATATTTTCTAAAAGATATTTAGGTACTAACGTATTAATTATTGAACCTGGTGTAGCGGCATAGTATGAAGCCATTTCAGAAACCATTTCCATAAAACTAGGAGTGAAGCATTCAGTACTCTTTATCTTATCAACCTTTTTAAGGGTGAAATCGGCATTTTTAATATCTGCCTTCATATCGGATGCATTCCTTGTGGCAGTTACTATGCCGTGAATCATTCTTTTTCGTAACGGTATAGTCACTATGGAACCAGGGATAATTTCTTTTGCAGTGAAGTATGTAAGGCTATCACTAGGTACTCCTTTGCTTATGGGGATAATCTCTATGACATACATAGGTAGAGTATATCAGAAATATATAGTTATCCCCAGATTTTATAAATATATTGTCTGATATAATTAGCTAATGAAATTTAAGTTGTTTCTGCTATATACTGCTGTTTTGCTCTTACCCGGCATCAGTTACGGCTATAATGGTGGATCACTTCTTGCCTCAGTATACTGTTCGACACTTGGATCGTGGATTCGAGATGTTTCTTGTTTACAAAAACAAGATATTCCAGCAGAAGAGAATATAATTCCAAATCAAGAAATTAACTATATTACAAATCCAACTACATACGTTAGTCAGCCAACAACAAAAGTAACAGAACGGGTGGTTTCCGGTTTGTTGGGTTTTGATACTTCTAATTTTGTTACAAAAGATTTTCTTAAGCAACAGGCATGGGCTATCGGAGATGCGCATAGTAATTCGACATCAAATATTTTAGATACGATATCTTCTTTAACAACCTCAAATATTTCTGAAGGCACAAATTTATACTATACAGATGATAGAGTTGCTGCATATATAACCGCATCTTCTACTCTTGGTTCAGGCTCAAATTATTGGACTAAGTCAGGTAGTGACCTTTACTATACGGACGGAAAAGTTGGTATTGGTACATCAACACCAAGTTTCCCATTGTATGTGTATGCATCCGCTCAAGATCTAATGTATTTAGAAAATTCTGCTGGCGCTGCAGGTCTTCAGTTACATAACAATAATAATAGTACCAATCAGACGAATGGGTCGATAATCGGTGTGATTAATTTTTCAACATATTTTAATTCATCGTATAACCCAGGAGGTCAAGAAGTTTCTCAGGTTGCTGGTGTGTACGAAGGTGATGGAACTAACCGTGTTGGCGCTATAAGATTTGGAACGTCAAATGGCGCATCACCACAGGAAAGGGTGAGAATAAATAAATACGGAGATTTTGGTATTGCAACAACTTCACCATATGCAAAATTATCTGTTACTAGTACTGCTATCGCCTCAACAACCCTTGCACTAAGGCCCGTTGCCTCTCAGACAGGAAACGTTATAGATATATACAGTACAACAGGTACCTTAACCTCCGTTGTTAAGTCCTCAGGTAATTGGGGAATCGGAACATCAAGCCCAACGTCAAAACTAAGTGTTGCCGGTGACATATCTACTATGGCCACTAGTTCTGGGGTGAGTGTTGTTTGGGCAGTAAAAAACCTAAACTTTGCTGATCGCGTATGGTGGCTATATGATTCAGGTAATGTTGACTTCAAACTAAACTACCCATTAACCAATACTGATCTATTGACTTTCGATATGAACGGAGGTTTGGCAGGTTTTGGAACCTCTACACCGTATGCCGCTCTTTCAGTCACAAATGCTACTCAAGGTCCATCATTTGTTGTTGAAGACCAAACCTCACCGGACCCTACTCCATTTATTGTAGATCCAAATGGTAGAGTTGGTATTGGTACATCATCTCCAGCATCTCAATTATCAATTAGGCAATCCGCCAACACCTCATCCAACGGATACTGGCAGGCAGGTACAGACGGAGACTTCAGATCAGTGTATGTTTCAGATACATCAGGCACCCTCTCCTTCTTCGGAGGAGACACAGCAGGCTCCCTAAACACAGCTACACTAAACAGTGCAGGAGCATGGACCAATGCTTCAGATAGGTCATACAAGGAGAATATAGTAGATCTAAACACTAAATACACTCTAGATACACTCCTATCTATACAACCTAGATTCTATACAATGAAAGGTACAGGTAAACCACAGATAGGATTCATAGCTCAAGAGCTTAAACTAGTATTACCTGAGGTAGTAGAAGGAACTGATGGATCCATGGGTATATCATATGGAAACATGGTTGCTCTTCTTGTTACTGCTGTTAAGGAATTGAATGGAAAGGTGGAGAAGGTATCTGCTTGGTTTAAGGGAGATAAATTAAATATACAGAACGATGTATGTGTTGATGATGTCTGTATTACAAAGGAACAGTTCAAATTAATGTTATTGAATTCAGGTGCCGAAGTTATAGAAACACCAATTAATAAAAAGGTTAAGAGTGAGAATGGTAATTCGAACGCTACTTCAACCACAGAAAGTAGCAGTATATCAACAACAACTCCTGAAATTGTAATCAACAATGCAAGTTCAACACCAAGCATATTACCAGACACTCAGAGTACTGTAGTTCCAGAAATAACAAGTCCTGTAGTTGAAAATATAAAAGATCTAGAACCTATCCTTGAAACTAATTCAGTAGCTACATCTACAAATCCCTAAAAGTTTCAATTTTAGCTCCTATAGAATTTAATCTTTCTGCTAAATCTTCATAGCCACGGTTAATGTTATATACATTTCTTAATATAGAAGTACCTTCAGCTGCAAGCATAGCAATTAATATAATCACAGAAGGTCTAAGAGCTGGCGGGCACATAATTTCAGCAGCCTTAAACTTTGTCGGTCCTTTTATATAGAATCTGTGTGGATCGGCAAGTATTGTATCAGCTCTTAACTTGTCTAATTCTTTGTAATATATTGCTCTTTCTTCGTAAGTCCAATCATGAATAAATGTCTGACCTTCAGCTACTGCACCGATTACAGCGAAGAATGGTAGGTTGTCCATGTTAATTCCAGGATATGGTTGAGCATGTATCTTCTCATCTAGTGATTTAAGATTAGATTCGTACGTTACTATATCAACCAAATTAGTCTTTCCATTCTCAGCCATATATCGCTTAAGAATCTTATATTTGAAACCCATCTTCTCCAGTTTAAGTAGTTCAAGTTCTAGAAAATCTATAGGGCAGCGCTCTATTGTTATCGATGATTTTGTAACTATAGCTGTAGCGATAAGTGACATAGCTTCAATTGGATCCTCACTTAGGTAATACTCTATATCCACATTAATATCTTTCTTTCCATGCACTGTAAGTGTTGATGTTCCAATACCTAGGACTTTAACTCCTAAAAGTTCTAGATAGAAACAAACATCCTGTACCTGATAGTTTGCTGATGCAAATTTTATTTTTGTTACCCCGGGTATTTTTGCAGCTGCCATTAAGACAGTTTCCGTTACTGTATCACCAGCTTCATACAAAACAATATCAGATGAATGCAGTCCCTTATGACTAATTTCAAAAAAATCTGATTTAGTTTCAATCTTGATACCGAGGTTTTCTAGAGCATAGAAATATGGTTTAACAGTTCTTGATCCCAATCTACATCCTCCATCTTGTGGTAGTTTAAAGTTTTTAAATTGATGAGCTAATGGTGCCATTATCATCATTGCACTCCTTGTTTTTGCGGCACTCTTAACATCAATTTTATCGATTGCAATATTTTTAGGTGGGGTAATGACGAGATCACTATCTTTTCCATTCTTTTTCCATTCTGTCTTAACTCCGATACTCTCAAGTACTTCAATTATTCTAAAAACCTCCTCAATTCTCGGCGCTTTCTTTATTGTCGTTTTACCACTATTTAGAAGAGATGCACAGAGTATACCTACAGCACCATTTTTTGATGTTCTGACCTGTATTTTGCCTGATAACTTATGTCCTCCTTCAATACGAAAATTAACTGTGCCTTTGGGCGCTAGGGTAACAATTTCTTGATTCAGTGCCTTACTAATCTTTGCAAGAGTTTCGGTACTGAGGTTCTGTTCACCTTTTTCTATTCTAGCTATAACACTTTGTGTTGTACCTATCTTATCCGCCAAATCAGCTTGTGTCATTTTTCTTCCTTCTCGTACCTCACTCACCATTTTTCCAATATGTTGTAGGGGGTTATCTTTAATCTTTTTCATGTTTCGTATTATAGCATATACGCTATATACTGCAATACATTGAAAATGTGGATAATTAAGGGTATTATTGCTCTGTATGAATATTTTTTCTCAAAAACTTGGTATTGATCTGGGTACAGCTAATACCCTCGTATTCCTTCCAGGAAAGGGAATTGTTTTAAATGAACCTTCAGTTGTTGCTGTGTCAGAGCAAGATAGGAAAGTGTTGGCAGTGGGTTTTGAAGCTAAGGAAATGATTGGAAGAACTCCAGATAATATTATCGCCTACAGACCTATGCGTGATGGGGTTATAGCTGACTACAGAGTAACTGAAGCTATGCTTAGGTACTTTATTAACAAAGCTCTTGGTAGATGGAATATTTTTAAACCTGAAGTTATGGTATCTGTTCCTGCAGGCATCACTTCAACCGAAAGACGAGCTGTTATCGAAGCAACATTAAGAGCTGGTGCGCGCAGTGCCTTTGTTGTTAAAGAACCAATATTAGCTGCAATTGGTGCTGGTATTTCAATTCAGGAAGCAAGGGGTCATATGGTTGTTGATATCGGTGGAGGAACTACCGACGTTGCTGTGATTTCACTCGGTGGAATCGTGTCTTCTACTTCAGTTAAGTGTGCAGGCAACCGTATTGATGCTGCTATTGCAGACTATATTAAAAAAACATTCAATCTCGCTATAGGTGACAAGATGGCTGAGGACGTAAAGATTCAAATTGGTTCAGCAATACCACTTGATGATGAGCTTACAATGCAGGTAAAGGGTAGGGATTTCATTTCTGGATTACCTCGTTCTACTGAGATTAAAACAAATGAAATTGTTAAAGCGATAAATAAGGAGTTAAAGGATATGATTAAAGCGATAAAAGATGTATTGCAGGAAACACCCCCTGAGCTTGCTTCAGACATTATAGATCAGGGAATAATAATGACTGGCGGGTCATCAATGCTTAGAAACTTTCCAGAACTCGTATACAGAAGGACAGGAGTTAAAGCCAGATTGGCAGATGATGCATTGTACTGTGTTGTAAAGGGTACCGGTATCGCACTTGATCATTTGGATACATATAAGAAGAGTATTATAAGCAAGAGGTAAATGAAAATTAAATTGAGTGACTAAAAACGGCTAAATAAGGCTATTTTGGCGCGTAGACCTTCATGCGTTGAAAAAATACTTGACAATTTACACAGATATGATATGTTTCTTCTCAGTTAAGAACATTTAAACGAACCAGTTTGTGCGCTCCATATTGGACTTAAAATATTAAGTACAGCATGGAGCGCGCACTATAGAGTAAAATCAGAAGTCCCCGCGGGGTTAAATCGGTGTGCTAGCGGCCAGTTGCTACCAGCAGCGCCAGTGCCACGGTAATCACGGTGGCTCTCTGCATCTAGAGTTTAGGGACAAGTAAGACCTTTCGATCCTATTGCAAGAGGTGAGAGAGGGACGAGGTAGTCCTTGAGCGCAGATGAACTGGAAAAACTTACCAAAGTTTGTAATGAGTAAAATCGGAGCGTCAAAATCAATCGACATCCGTCTTTGGTAAGAAGCCTCAGGTCCGTGATACCTGGGGCTTTCTTATATAAACAACTTTTTAATATAATGCTATTATCTATTCATGAATCCATTGCAA
>CAYXZI010000009.1:0-31529 GCA_964470105.1 uncultured Candidatus Saccharibacteria bacterium | reverse complement strand
TCAACGCGAACGAATCGAGCTTTTGGCTAAGGATCTGCAAACAGCAAATACACGTTTGCTTGATCTAGATAGACAGAAGTCAGAGTTCGTATCATTTGCAACTCACCAATTAAGAGCTCCACTTACAGCTATGAAAGGGTATACATCTCTAATTCTTGAAGGTGAGATGGGACAAACAACTCCAGAGGTTAAACAAGCAGTAAGTAGAATATTTGATTCTTCCTCTACTCTCACACATATAGTGGATGACTACCTAAACATCTCCAGAATCGAACTTGGCACAATGAAGTATAACTTTGAGATCATAGATTTGAAGGAGCTTACCGATAATGTTGTAGGAGAACTTAAGCCAAATATCGAGAAAAAGGGATTAAAGCTATCAGTAAAGTCAGATTCTGGTACTAGATATATCGTTCATGCAGATAAGGATAAGATTAAACAAGTAATAGCCAACTTAATTGATAACTCAGTTAAATACACACCAACAGGGTCGGTAGATATTTTGATAAGTAGAAATACTAAGGACAGAAAAATAGTCTTCTCGATTAAGGATACTGGCGTTGGTATATCTCCAGAGGTTATGCCTAAATTATTTACTAAGTTTGTTCGTGCTGAGAATGCAAACAAACAAAATATATACGGTACAGGGTTGGGTCTATACGTTGCAAAAGAGATTGTTACCGCACATAAGGGAAGAATATGGGCTGAATCTAAAGGAGAGGGTAAGGGATCAACTTTCTTTCTCGAATTGGATATGGAGGTGTAGAACATGCGTCTTGATATTGTTATGGATAAATACAAAAAATTAATTCACATTATTGGGCCGCATGAAAATAAAAGGGAAGAGATATTATCTTGCGCTACTAATGCTCTACGTCATGCTTCTATACTTTTTAAATTCGAAAAAGGGGTAGATATAGTTATTTTCGACTCAGAAGAGTGGGATATCCATCCAAAACTGCATATATCAGGACATGCAAGAATATATTATATTGAAATTAAAGTATGTCATTATAAAAAAAGTTTTAATTTTGAGAACTTCATCAAGTATGAACTACCATCTACAATTTTTCACGAATTATCACATGTGGTAAGGGCGAATACTGTTGGTTATCCAGAGACTTTATTAGAAGAGTTGGTTGATGAGGGTATTTCATGTTACATCGAGAAGACTTTGGGTCTAAATAATAATTTACCTTATATCGATAAAATTAATGATGAAGAAAAATTAATAAATGAAGTCAGAAAATTTTTTGACTTAAAATTAAGTACAAAGTTGCATAACGATTGGTTCTACGGAACAGCAAGTATTCCTGAGTGGGCTGGGTATAGATTGGGCTATAAAATAGTTGAAAGTTTTGTAAATAAACATAATACACCTCTAGATATTCTTGTTGGAATGAAGGCTAAGGATATCTATTAGGCACTATTATCTTTTGCAACCGAAAACAATAGTTATCCCTCCCTTCAATACAATTTACCTGATATAATTTAGGTACAATCTAGTTCATTTGTGTATTTATGTTCATCGAAGATTCACAGTTGAATAAATTTATAATTGATTCGAACCTCGTATCAAAGTCTGATCTTGATATTGCCCAAAAAGAAGCTGATAAGAAGGGGGTGAGAATTGGTGAAATCCTAGTTAATACCGGAAAGATAACTGAAGACAATCTTCGTCGCATGCAAGCCTATGTTCTAGGTATCCCTTTCGTAGATCTAAAGTCTCGTAAGATTCCTTTCGATACTCTGTCTCTCATCCCTGAGCCTGTTGCGCGTACTCATAATATAGTTGCATTCAAGAAGGACGATGGAACACTAGAAGTAGCTATGCTTGATGTTGCCGATCTTTCAGCTATTGATTTCATAAAGAAGAAAGTAAACCTCAAAATATTACCAAGACTAACTGATGTTGAATCAATGAAGAATGTCATTGTTCAATATCAAAAGAGTCTAAAAGCTGAATTCGGTGACATCATTCAGAAAGAATCTGCAACTCTAAAGACAATAGCTGAAGAGACAGGCGGTCCAGCTACAGAAGAAGATTTAAAGAAAATAGCTGAGGATCTACCTGTGGTGCGTATAGTAGATACACTTCTAAAGCACGCCATACTGCAAGATGCATCTGATATACATATTGAACCTATGGATGATCAACTATTAGTTAGATACAGAATTGATGGATTACTACACGATGCCATGGTTCTTCCTAAAAATGCGGAATCATCTATTACGGCACGTATCAAGGTTCTTTCTAATCTTAAACTAGATGAAAAGCGCCTACCACAAGACGGAAGATTTAAAATTGAAATGAATAATGAGAAGGTAAGTTTCCGTGTATCTATACTACCAACATACTATGGTGAAAAAACTGTTATGCGTCTGTTGCGAGAGAATGTTTCTGGATTTACTTTAGAATACCTAAGTTTCCATGGAGAAGCTCTAGAGAGAATACATAACGCTACAAAGCTAACTACTGGAATGATACTTACAACTGGTCCTACAGGATCTGGAAAAACTACCACGCTATATACCATCCTAGATATTTTGAATCAACCAGATGTAAACATATCAACGATTGAAGATCCGGTAGAATATCAGATGAAAAGAATTAATCAAAGTCAGGTAAAACCAGAAATTGGCTTTACATTTTCAAGTGGTTTAAGAACATTGGTTAGACAAGATCCAGACATCATAATGGTGGGGGAGATCCGAGATAATGAAACTGCTGCTTTGGCGGTTAACGCTGCCTTGACTGGACACCTAGTTCTTTCAACTCTACACACAAACTCAGCTGCAGGTGCAATACCAAGACTTTTAGATATGAAGATAGAACCATTCCTTTTGGTATCTACAATTAATATCATAATTGCACAGAGATTGGTTAGAAGGTTGTCTGATAAGAAAGAGAAATATACTTTGTCCAAAGATGAACTAGCAGCACTTGCTAAAACAGTGGATCTTGATCGTGTACTAAAAGCTCTAAAAGAAGAAAAAATTGTTAAAGCTAATGAGGATTGGAACAAGATATCATTTTGGAAACCAGTGGCATCAAAGGATGATGATGGATACAAGGGTCGAGTTGGAATACATGAAGTGTTGAAAGTATCACAGAGTATAAAGGAATTGATTATAAAAGGATCAACAAGTAGTGAAATAGAAGTACAAGCAAAGAAGGAGGGTATGTTGACCATGCTTGAGGACGGTATATTCAATGCCGTGCAAGGAAATACAACAATAGAGGAGGTGCTAAGAGTAATTTCTGAATAACATGTCACATTTTATATATAAAGCAAAAAGGGTAACGGGGGAAATATACAAAGGCGAAAAAGATGCTAAAGATAGATTTGAATTGTATAAAATGCTTAAAGATTCCGGTGAAGAGGCAGTGGATGTTGTTGAAAAAACAGGTAGAGATATATCACTAAAGGGTTTAAATATCTCTATACCATTTATCGGGTCAATTAAGACACAAGACAAGATTAACTTTGCACGTAATCTAGGTTCTATGATCACGGCTGGTCTATCAATGTCTAGAGCTTTGAATGTTATGGAACGTCAAGCAAAGGGAAAAGAATTAAAGAAGGTTCTAATATCACTTCAAAAAGATATAAGTGAAGGAAAGACATTAAGTCAGGCTATGTCATCATACAAAAATATATTTTCTTCACTCTTCATATCCATGGTTGATGCGGGAGAGCAGAGCGGATCACTTGCCGAATCATTGAGAATAGTTGGATTGCAGATGGATAAGTCGTATGCACTTCAAAGAAGGGTAAGAGGGGCAATGATGTATCCATGCATTATCTTTGCTGCTATGGGACTTGTAGCAATACTCATGCTTACATACATAGTTCCTACTCTAATGAAGACATTTACCGAACTCAAGCTTGATTTACCTGCTTCAACTAAATTTGTCCTATTCGTCAGCTCATCGTTGAGAGATCATGGTCTAGTTATATTACTATCTACGATAGTAATCGTTGCTGGATTAATAGTATGGTCAAAGAAGAGTAGTGGTAAGCAGGTTATACACTATGCAATCCTTAAGATACCAGTGATAGGAAATATTATAAAAGAAGTAAATTCTGCTAGAACCGCAAGAACACTATCATCACTCTTAAGTTCAGGAGTAGATGTTGTAGAGTCAGTTAGGATAACTACCGAAGTTATACAAAACGTTCATTATAAAGCAATACTCGAAAAATCATCTAAAGCAATAGAAAAGGGAGAACCAATATCAAAAATCTTTACTGAGAATGAAAAGTACTATCCACTTTTCCTTGGTGAGATGATGAATGTGGGAGAGGAAACTGGAAAGATAGGGGAGATGCTTATGGGTGTTGCTACTTTCTATGAGGATGATGTAGATCAAAAGACTAAAGATATGTCTACAATTATCGAACCATTCCTAATGGTTATAATAGGTATAGCAGTAGGTTTCTTTGCTGTAGCAATGATCTCACCTATGTACTCACTTGTAAATGTTATATAAAAACATAACAAAAAAAGGATTTACTCTAATTGAGACACTAGTCGGTGTAGCAGTGTTTCTTGTAATTTCAATGGCCGCGTACCAGGCATACGTAAGTTTGTTCACACTGATCAATCAAAGTCAGTATAAAATAATCGCACTGAATCTAGCCAATGAACAGTTCGAGATAATAAGAAACTTGTCATATGCCGATGTTGGAATACCAGGAGGTATACCAAATGGAAAGATACCACATGTACAAAATCTAACTCGTTCCAATATATCTTTTACAGTTACTACAACTATAAGAAATATTGACCTACCATTCGATGGACAAATTGGAAGTACTACAAAAAATGATCTATCTCCAGCAGATAATAAGACAGTAGAGGTTGAGATTGCTTGTTCTACATGTAAAAATTTTACATCGATCGCCCTAACTACAACTGTTGCACCAAAGAACTTAGAGACCGCTTCTACTAACGGAGCACTTCTTGTAAAGGTATTCGATTCAAACGGTGTTCCAGTTTCTGATGCATCGGTGCATATTGTAAATACTAGTGTTACACCAAATATAACAATTGATGACGTTACTGATGTTGATGGAATACTACAAGTCGTCGATGCTCCACCTGGTACTAATGCATATCAGATTACAGTTACTAAATCAGGATATTCAACTGATAGAACATATACTCCTGGGGGAAGTGGTAACCCCACTCCAACAAAGCCTCATGCAACAGTGATTGTTCAACAGTTAACTCAGATTAGTTTCTCAATTGATAGGCTCTCAACAATTACTTTTTCTAGTGTAACTCCAGAATGTGTAGCAGTTCCTAGTATGGACTTTTCTCTAACAGGACTTAAAACAGTTGGTCCAGGTGTTCCTAAGTACTCACAAAATCTATTAACCAATAGTTCTGGTAAGTACACAAATTCAAGTATGGAATGGGATTCATATACTGTGGCCGGTATAGACTCAACCTACGATATCATAGGTATTAATCCACTTAATTCAATAAGTTTGGGAGCAAACTCATCTCAAGATGTTTCAATTATAGTTTCACCAAAAAACGCTAAGAGTCTTTTGGTAACAGTCAAAGATAGTGCTACTGGTCTACCACTTACAAATGCCACTGTACGTGTTACATACAGTTCGACATATGATAATACAAAAATAACAGGTAGAGGATTTATAAACCAAACAGATTGGTCAGGTGGCAGTGGACAGGTTTCATTCACAGACAATACAATGTATTTCTCTGATGATGGAAGTATAGATACCAATTCTCCTTCAGGAGAGTTGAAGATTAAAAATGCTTTTGGGTCATATAATCCAAGTGGGGTATTGGAGTCGTCAACTATAGACACAGGTTCAGCAAGTAATTTCTATAACCTAGTATGGACACCAACTGATCAACCAGTTGCAGCTGGAGCTGATAGTGTGAGATTCCAGATAGCGACTGTAGCAACAACTACCGCATCTACGACCTGGGTATATAAAGGACCAGATGGAACATCAGCCACATATTACACTTCAGCAAACTCGCCAATCTCAACAGTTCATAATGGTGATAGGTATGCTAGATATAAAGTATATTTAGCATCACAAAGCACTACAACAACTCCAAATCTATCCGATATGTCATTTACAGTTACATCATCATGTACACCGCCAGGGCAGGTGGTATTCTCAGGACTATCCTCTGCTACATATCAAGTTGAAGTAAGTAAAACAGGATACACTACAACCATAGTTGATGTACCAGTAAGTTCAGCTTGGCAAGAAAAAGAAATAATACTCACACCATAATGAATCAAAAAGGATATACATTGGCAGAAATAGTAGTAGTGGTAGGAATATTTGGTCTGATTGTTATTGCTCTAAGTAATTTTCAAAGAGGTGTAATTATGAATAATAGATATGCTCAAGATTCGCTATCAAGTGCACAGGATGCAAGAAATATTCTCCGTGTTATGGTACGTGAACTTAGGACAGCATCACCTGCAAATGATGGATCATATGCAATAGCTACAGCTGCAACAAATACGATCGCATTCTTTGCGGATACTGATGGAGATGGATTGAAGGAGAAGGTCAGGTATTTTATTGCCACAACAACCCTTAAGAAGGGATCTATAAAACCTAGCGGTAGTCCACTTACATATAATTCTGCAAATGAGACTTTTAGTTTTCTAGCGTATAATGTTAAGAATGCAACCAGTAGTCCGCTTTTTGAATATTATGATAGTAATTATGCAGGGACTAGTAGTCCGCTTGTTCAGCCGGTGACAGTTACAAGTGTACATCTGGTTAAGATAAACTTAATGATTGACTCTGATCCATTACGTGCTCCATTAATCAGAACATATACGTCTCAGGTTAATCTTCGTAATTTAAAAGATAATCTATAGTATGAAAATTCACAATAAAAAAACTGGATTTATTTTGGTAAACACATTAGTTTTTGGAGTAATAGCTATTGTGGTGACTACAGCTCTTGTGAACTGGGGAGGGACCATGCTTAAAAATACCAGACAGTTGGCAGCGAAAGAACAGGCTATGCAGATAGCTGAAGCGGGTATTGACTACTATCGTTGGCATTTAGCACATGCTTCAAATGACTATAAAGATGGTACAGCAACTACGACAAATGGTCCTTTTGTACATGATTTTGAAGATAAGGATGGAAATGTAATAGGTCAGTTTGCCTTAACAATAACTCCACCGATAACTGGATCAACATTGATTAAGATAAAATCAAAGGGCACTGTTGTTTCAAGTCCAACTGTTTCAAGAACTGTACAAGTATCACTAGCTATTCCATCTTTTGCCAAATACGCTGTAGTGGCTAACGATTTTATGAATTTTGGTATAGGTACAGAAGTCTTTGGTCCGATACATTCAAATAGTGGTATCCATTTTGATGGAATTGCACATAATGTAGTAACAAGTGCCGTAAATACTTTTGTTAATCCTGATGTAGGTTCAACTAAATGGGGAGTATATACAACCTCTGGTACAGATGATCCAAATCCTCCTACAGTGGTAAATAACAGACCAGATGTCTTTATAGCTGGAAGGCAATATCCAGTAGCGGTGGCAGACTTTGCGGGTATTACAACAGATTTGTCATCAATGAAGGCAAATGCAATATCAGGTGGAAAATATTTCGCTGCTTCAGGTGCACAAGGTTATCATATTATACTTAAAACAAATGATACTTTTGATATATACAAGGTCAATTCTCTTAAATCAGCACCAGGAAGCTGCTCAAATTCACAAGGTGAGACGAATTGGGGAACATGGAGTATTAATACTACAGGTAGTTCACAGACATTTATAGCAAACTACCCACTTCCAGCAAATGGAATAATCTTCGTTGAAGATCATGTATGGGTTGACGGAAAAATAAATACAGCTCGTATAACAATAGCAGCTGGGAAGTTTCCAGATAGTTCTAGTACATGGAAAAATATTATAGTTAACGATGATTTGTTGTATACAAACTATGATGCACAGGACACTATAGCTCTAATAGCACAGGGGGATATTACTACAGGACTCTATAATGACGATGATGGAGATGAAAGTATAAGAATTGATGCCGCATTAATGGCACAGAATGGAAGAATTGGAAGATACTACTATTCAAGTCAGTGCGGTTCAACATATTTGGAGGACACTATAACCTTGTATGGTATGTTAGGTACCAATAAGAGATACGGATTTGCTTGGGGCAGTGGAAGCAGTATTACGTCTGGTTTTCAAAATCGTGACATTATTTATGATAGTAATCTTCTATACGCACCACCACCAAGCTTTCCTTTGACATCAAATCAATACTCAACCCTATCTTGGGAAGAGATATAGTAGGTGATATAATAGTTAAATGAAAAAAAAGATCATAGTTGGTAACTGGAAAATGAATCCTGTAACAGTAGAGGAGGCTAAGAAAATATCAAAGACAACAAGAGGTCTAGCACAAAAGCTTAATTCAGTTAAGGTAGTAATATGTCCTCCTTTTGTATATATCCCAGTAGTTTCAAATACTCGAGTTGAATCACCAGTTTCTCTTGGCACACAAGATATATATCATGAACTACAAGGTGCGTATACAGGTGAAGTTAGTCCATTAATGCTTAAGGATTTTGGAGTTGAATATGTAATTGTCGGTCATTCTGAAAAAAGATCTAAGGGTCAAACAGATGAAATGATATCTAAGAAAGTTCAGCTACTTTTAGAGAATAATATGAGCCCCATACTTTGCATAGGGGAGAAGGAAAGAAAGGAGGATGGATCTCATCTAGATTTCTTGAAGGAGCAAATAAAGAATTCCTTAAATAAGGTACCAAAGAAAAATATATCAAAACTAATAATTGCCTATGAGCCTGTTTGGGCTATAGGTGCAAAGGAGGCAATGGCTCCAAATGATATTTATGAAATGTCTATATTTATTAAAAAAGTTCTCTCAGATCTGTATGGTCATGACGAGGCTGTATCAACTTCCATTCTATATGGTGGATCGGTAAACTTTAGAAATGCACCAGAGATATTTATAAAAGGTCAGATTGATGGACTACTAGTTGGTCGTGAAAGTGTAAATATTGCTGGCTTTACTGAATTACTTAAGACAATAGATACTCTATGAAAAATATAAAAGATGTAGAAAATCTAGATGGAGTGAAAGTTCTTGTACGTCTTGACCTAAATGTTCCCATTGAAAATGGACATATAGTTGATGACTTTAGAATACGTAAAGCATTACCACTTATTAAGTACCTATATGATAAGGGAGCAAATCTAATTTTAATTAGTCATATTGAAACTAAAGATAATCCTACACTTGAGCCAGTTGCTAAGTATTTAAATAAAATAGGTATTGAATGTGTATTTGAGAAAAACTATAAAAAAGCTTTGGGACATAAAGCAAGAATAGTTCTTCTGGAGAATCTACGTATGCATGAAGGAGAGAAGAAGAATGATAAGAAGTTTGCTAACGAACTAGCATCCTTGGCTGATATATATGTAAATGAAGGATTCTCTGTATCACATCGAGAGCATGCATCTGTTTGTGCAATAACAGAATTCATACCAAGTTATGCAGGACTACAGTTTGCAGAAGAAGTTAAGAATCTAAGTTTGGCTTTTACACCTGATCATCCATTTCTCTTCATTCTAGGAGGTGCAAAGTTTGAAACCAAACTTCCACTAGTAGAGAAGTTTATTTCAATCGCCGACTCTGTTTTTATCGGTGGTGCATTAGCAAATGATTTCTTTAGAGCACAAGGAAAAGATGTGGGAAAATCACTTGTATCTAATCCTGCACCTGATCTAACTAAGATTATGAGTAGTAGTAAGTTAATACTTCCGGTTGATAGTGTACTTAAAGATACAGCAATCATGGATGTAGGTATGAATACGGTAGAAACGTTAAGAAAGGAGATTGATAAAGCAAAATTTGTATTATGGAATGGTCCTGTGGGAGCGTATGAGATGGGATATAGAGCAGCAACACTTGAGATATCACAAATGCTAGCAGATGCAACAAAGAAAGGAGTAAAGACAATAGTAGGAGGAGGGGATACCCTAGCAACTATAGCTGAACTTAAGTTAGAGGACTCATTCACTTTTGTTTCAACTGGTGGTGGAGCGATGCTGGATTTTCTTGCTAAGGGGACTTTGCCGGGGATTCTAGCTCTGGAACATTCTAGGGTTTAGGTCTTATAAATTCTCCACTATCTTCCTCGCATTCTCCTTAAGATCCATTTTATCTCCCACCACCTCTCTATTAGGAAACACCCATATATGAGCATGATGTACTTCATCTCCCACTATTCGACTTAGTATAAAGTCAGTATTAAAAGCTTTCCTTTGCGCTATAGCTATTTTCTTTGCTACTTCAAAATACCCACTAGTATTCGGAACATCCCATACCCATCTGTGGTGATTCTTAGGAATTACTTGCGTGTGTCCCGGAGACTGAGGGTTTATATCTAGAAAAGCTAAAAAATCTTTATCCTCATAGACTATATGAGCAGGGATATCTCCACTAACTATTTTGCAGAAGATACAATTTGTGTTTTGTTCCATAAACATAGTATATCAAATGATATACTTATCTCCATGGCTAAGTATGAAATACGAGAAAGGGTAAATGGTAGTTTAATCGACAACCTACTCTTTCATCGTGGAGTAAAAAGTGAAGAAGAAAAGAATATTTTCCTCAACCCTAACTATGAAAAACATATCCACGACCCCTTTCTTCTAAAAGATGCAGAGAAGGCTGCCAAGAGGGTAGTTCATGCTATTGAAAACAAAGAGAACATAGTTATATATAGCGATTATGATGCTGATGGTATACCCGCTGGTGTAATATTCCATGATTTCTTTAAAAAGATTGGTTTTACAAACTTCATAAACTATATTCCTCACAGACATGATGAAGGATTTGGTTTGAATACTGATGCAGTAGATCTCTTCATAAAAGACAAAGTGAATCTATTAATCACTCTTGATTGTGGTATATCAGATATTGAGGCGGTGAAGCTTGCACAGGATAACGGTATCGATGTGATAATTACAGATCATCATGAACCACATGATACTCTACCACCCGCTTTTGCCATCGTTGATCATAAGCAGAAGGATTGTATGTATCCAGACAAGAATCTATGTGGTTCTGGTGTAGGTTTCAAGCTCATTCAAGCAATATTAAAGATTAATAGATTTAATATGAAAGAAGGACATGAAAAATGGCTGCTAGACATGGTTGGTCTAGCTACGCTATCAGATATGGTTCCACTGGTAGGTGAAAACAGAGTACTAGCTAGTTACGGTCTAACTGTACTTAGAAAGAGTCCAAGGAAAGGATTGATGAGACTACTCAATCATTTGAAAATCAATCAAAGATATTTAAGTGAGGATGATATTAGTTTTATGATAACTCCGCGTATAAATGCAGCATCACGCATGGGTGTACCAATGGATGCCTTTAGACTGCTCGCAACAGATGATGATAACGAGGCACATAAATATGTAGAGCATTTGGATACGATAAACAATGAGAGGAAAGGCAAGGTGGCTGCAATAGTAAAAGAAGTTAAGAAAATTATTAACGAGAGACATAAAGATAATCCAAGATCTGTAATTGTTGCAGGTAATCCAGAGTGGAGACCATCACTTTTGGGACTGGTGGCTAATACTTGTGCAGAAGAATTCGGTAGGCCAGCTTTCCTGTGGGGAAGAGATGGTGATGGGGTCATAAAGGGATCCTGTAGATCTGGTGGGACAGTCAGTGTAGTTGAGATAATGAAACTAGCACCAGAAGGAACAATGATGCAATATGGTGGACACTTTGCTTCAGGTGGATTCGCAGTTTCGAATGAAAGGATACATCATCTTGATGAATATTTAAATTCCGCATTTGATCAGCTCTTGAAACAAGACAAAGTAATTGACCCAAACTATATCGATATGGAAATTCCGCTAGACATGATCAATTGGGATGTGTATAGAGAAATAGAGAAGCTATCTCCATTTGGTACAGGAAACAAGAAACCCCTGTTTATATTCAAAGATATTAAAGTTGCTGGGATAAAAGAATTTGGTAAAGAAAAGAATCATCTGGAATTGGCTTTTAAAAAAGGAAATGGTGGACCAATAAATGCAATGGGATTCTTTATGAATGGGGAGACTTTTAAAAATAAAGATGGGGAAAGGTTAAAGGTAGGGGATTCAATCAATCTAATCGCGACAGTAGAAAAATCACTGTTTAGAGGACGAGCGGAGTTGAGATTGAGGATAGAGGATGTGATATGATATCTAAAACATGAATAAAGCAACAATATTCACTGACGGTTCATCAAGAGGAAATCCAGGCCCTGGAGGTTGGGGTTCTGTTGTGATTGAAGATGATATCGTTACTGAACTCGGTGGAAGAGAAGATAATACTACAAATAATAGAATGGAATTAACTGCAGCTATCGAGGGTATATCAAATATAAAATCTAATGATATAAAGATAATTGTGAATACTGATTCATCCTATGTGATAAATGGAATAACAAAATGGGTGAATGGCTGGAAGAGGAATGGTTGGATGACTAAGACTAAAGATGAAGTTTTAAATAGAGATTTGTGGGAGAGGCTTGTAGAGGTTAAGGAAGGAAAAGATATAGAGTGGAACTATGTTGGTGGTCACTCTGGTGTAAGGGGGAATGAAAGATGTGATGAAATAGCTACCTCTTTTGCTGATGGCGTATCTGTTAATTTATACAATGGTTCATTGAATAAATATGAAATTAAAGATATTCTCGATTTATCTCAGGTATCAGAAAAGGTATCAAAGAAGAGTCACTCAAAAGCTCAAGCATATTCTTATGTAAGTATGGTGGATGGAATAATAATGATACATAAAACTTGGGCAGAATGTGAGTCCAGAGTGAAGGGTAAGAGTGGAACTAGATATAGAAAGGCTACCTCTCTTGACCAAGAGCAACAAATCATTCATGAGTTTAAGAAATACTCGAAAATCTCACTCTAGAAAAATTTTAATAAAAATTTCATTTAGATTTTATCAAAACTTTATTCAGATTTCATCTCTATCTGATAGATTGAGTGAGTGGAGGTAAAACAAAAAATAAATATCATAGTTATTTCTATATTAATACTTACTGTATTAATTCGTTTGTATTTTTCACTCCACAATAACAGGGAGGATTTGGTCGATAAATATGGTGGACAAAATGCCATCATAGAAGGAGTTATTATAGATGAACCTTTGGTGAAGGACTTCACTAAAACATTCACTGTTAAAACAGGGGAAATGTCTATTAAGGTATCAACTGATAGATATGTGGACTATGAGTATGGTCAAAAATTAAGATTAAGTGGCAAGTTAGGAGTACCATTTAACTTTAAGAGTAACGGTGGTAGAACATTTAACTATATAGACTTTCTAATGAAAGATGGAATATATTTTGAAATGAAAAAACCAAAGATTGAGATTATAGAAACAAATAAAGGAAGTATTGTTTCCAAGTATCTATTCAAACTTAAACGTGGTTTCCTAAACAATCTTAAGAAAGTTCTGGGTGAACCACACGCTGCACTTGCGGGCGGACTAGTGGTGGGGGAGAAAAGCGCATTGGGTAAGGAATTAATCGATGATTTTAGGAAAGCTGGGTTAATACATATAGTCGTGTTATCTGGTTACAATATTACAATTGTGGCGGATTCGATAAGGAGAATGTTAGCTTTTCTACCAAGAAATCTCGGTATTATTTTGGGAGGGTTTGGGATATTTGCTTTCGGTGTACTGGTCGGTGGAGGAGCCACTGTTGTTCGATCGTGTATTATGGCAATCATAGCTTTGATCGCCACACTGTTACGTAAGGATTACAATGTTGGTAAGGCATTGTTCATTGCGGCTACTCTAATGCTCATTCAAAATCCACTTATACTTCTATACGATCCATCGTTCCAGTTATCCTTTCTCGCTACTTTGGGTCTAATCCTCCTCTCATCACCAATCGAAAGTAAATTAGGATTCATTACAGAAAAAATGGGTATACGAGGACTAGTTGCTTCTACTCTAGCTACTCAGATATTTGTATCACCATATATTCTGTATATGATGGGGCAACTATCAATTATCGGTATGATAGTAAATATACTTGTTTTACCTATAATTCCCGCAACCATGCTATTTGTATTTATTGCAGGTATCTCTGGTTTTCTTTCAATTTATCTTGCACAAGTATTTGGCTGGATATCGCACTTCCTCCTATCTTATGAACTATTCATGGTGAGATTCTTTGCCCACCTGCCATTTGCATCTATAGAACTTCCAAAATTCTCTTTTTGGATAGTTATAGGGTTCTATGCTAGTTACTTCGTTGCATTGATGAAGTTACCTTCAACTTTTTCCCAATTTAGATTTAGAAAAAAATCTTCAACGTAGTTCTTCTTACCAGATGGGGCGTAGTCTGCCACATAGGAGTGTTCCCACATATCTAGAGCAAGGATTAGAGTGCAGTCTTGTAACTGATTTATATGTTGTTCTTCAACCCAGTTGTTTATAAGACAATTCTCTTTTCTATCGTAATAAAGCATAGCCCAACCTATACCACGAGTGAGTGCGATAGCTTTGAAGTTTGTAATCCAAGCATCAAACGATCCAAAATCTGATTCAATTTGTGTCTTTAATTTACCACTACTCAATTCCTTATAGCCACCTTCTAGACTAGAGAAATATACTTCATGATTCCTCATACCATTATATTCAAAACCAAGTCTGCGTATATCCTGTTTGCTATCTAGAGTTTCATTTAGATTCTTAACATACCCAGCATATAGCTTCAAATGTTCCTCGATAGTCTTACTAGAAATACCTTTGAGTTCTGGAATATTAAATTTTAATTCATTGAATTTTTTCATAAACACATTCTATCATGAAAAAGATAAAGATAATTATCATATTAGCGGCATTAATATCTATATCTGGATTATGTTTATATATTTATAAATGGGAATATAGAAAACCAGAATTTGAAATTAATTTTTTCAGTATTAACAAGGGTAGGGCAGTCTTCATTAGATCTCCTGATAGTAAGACTATACTGATAGGTGGAGGTCAGAATTCGGATATCATTCGTGAACTTACCAAAGTAATGCCATTCTATTCCAAAAAGATAGATTATATATTTATACCAAGCGCTACCCCTGCTCAAATCGGGGGATTGATAGAGATAGTTGATAGATATGATATAGGTGAGGTAGTTATCCCTAAATATATATCTACAAGTACTGTCTTAACGATACTAATGAAGAATATAAGAAAAAAGAAGATTCATATCGAGGAAGTAGAAAAAGATGATGAGTTTAATATTGGAGAATTGAAGGTGGTTATTCTTTTTCCAAATACGGATTTTAAATATAATAAAACTAGTTTACCAGAATTAGGATTGAGTCTTTTGTATATGGATACAGGTGTATATCTAATAGGGAATTTATCAAAGACAATACAGAAAAATCTTGCTAAAGATTTGGAGATTAAAACAAAAGAGAATTTAATTGAATTCTATAATAGTGCTATAGAATCAAAAGTATCAACTGATCTAATTAAAAAGATAAATCCGAAATATACCTTTTCAACAAAAGAAAAATCCACCAGATGGGTGTCTAGTGGATTTTTCTGGTTGAAACTTTAGATGTCTATTTGATAATCCCTGCTTTCTTTAATGTTATAAAAGCTCCTCGCTTCTGTATAGTTTTTAGACCTCTTGTAGATACTGTTAGGTTGAAAGATTTCTTTAGTTCAGGAACATAAATCTTCTTTTTCTGAAGATTAGGGTATTTACGGACGATTCCTGTGGGGTTAAACTGAGTAGCACGAGTAGCGTTTGAGTATCCGCCTGCGCGCATTGAACCTCTCTTTGTTATTTCACATACTTTAGCCATAGTGTTAGTATGCTATCATAATAATCATATTAAGCAAGTCCATGGATATATCAATTACAATTTTTCAAATCATTATACTGGTCATGTCTGTCGTTGTGCATGAATTATCACACGGCTATGCAGCTGAAATGCTCGGTGATCCAACTCCTCGTCTGCAGGGTAGACTTACCCTAAATCCACTAAAACATCTTGAACTTTTTGGATCTTTTATAGTTCCAGTTATTACAGCAATGGCCGGTTTTCCATTTGGCTGGGCTAAGCCTGTGCAGTGGAATCCGTATAATGTTGGTAATAGGAGATGGGGTGAGTTAGTGATAGCTATAGCTGGTCCGGTGTCTAATATTGTCGTAGCTATAGTTTTTGGATTAGTCGTGAGGATATTTCATGATGTTCTACCACTTTCTTTCATTCAAATATCGGCATATATAATTTTGATCAATATTATATTGGCAGTTTTTAATATGATACCGATACCACCACTTGATGGTTCCAAGGTACTTTTTTCAATATTACCACAGCGAATGATTGGTGTACGCGAGGTACTAGAACAATACTCTATATTCCTCTTCCTCATACTCGTCCTTTTTCTTTGGAGATTTGTAGAGCCGGTAGTGCCATATATCTTTAAGATAATAACGGGGCTTGTGTAGATATTCACATACACTATTGCAAAGAATTTTGGTGGGTATATAATTATTGCAGTTTTAGTTTTGTTGGGTTGGCCATATGCGAGGTTCGGCAGAGCCTGGTTGGGTGCATCCGTGATGTACCTGAATCTGCTGCGCGGAAGCAGTATGGAGAGTTGTTAGGTAGAGGAGAGGTAGGGCGGGGGTCAATTCGGACCCTCGCCCTTTGTTGTATATTTGCCTTTTCTCCTTAATATGATAGAGTAACCCCACGTCCAAAAACGCTAGAGGTGAGTAACCACTCGGTGAAAACAATCAACTCTATCAAATTTGGGTAATTAATAAGTGCTTTAAGGTCTTTTGACCATATTTTAGAATGCCAACAATCAATCAATTAGTTCGAAAGAATCGTAAGAGATTCATTAGAAAGCCAAAGTCAGTTGCTCTGACAAGAAGTTTTAATAGTATAGAGAATCGCCCAAGTTTCTTAGCATCTCCATTTAAGAGAGGTGTGTGTATAAAAGTAACTACAAAGACTCCAAAGAAGCCTAACTCAGCTATCCGAAAGATCGCCCGCGTTAGACTATCAAATGGTCTTGAAGTTACAGCATATATTCCAGGAGAAGGACACAATCTACAGGAACACTCTGTGGTTCTTCTACGAGGAGGTCGTGTAAAGGACGTAGGTCTAAGATACACAGTAGTACGAGGAGTTCTTGATGCTGCTGGAGTAGAGAAGAGACGAAAGGGTCGAAGTCAGTATGGAAACAAGAAACCAAAGGCAGCTAAGGTTTAATCTGGTAAATTAATAAATATAAATAAAATACAATGAGAAGAAGAATAAAGAATAAGCATATATTAAAGCCAGAATCTACCTATGACAGTGTTAAGGTTGCTAAGCTTGTTAACTATGTAATGGATTCAGGTAAGAAAGCTACAGCAAGAAAGGTTGTATATGATTGCTTTGATGTAATAAAAGAAAAGGTAAAGACAGAGGCTCCTCTAGAGGTTTTTGAGACTGCTCTAAAGAACACTATGCCAGCTATGGAAGTACGTGCTAGACGAGTGGGAGGTGCTAACTATCAAGTTCCACGAGAAGTTCGCCCAGAGAGACAGAGAGCTCTATCTATGAAATGGATAGTTCTAGCTGCTAGAAGTAAGAAAGGAAAGCCAATGGCTGAAAAACTAGCTGATGAGATTATTGCTGCTTCAAAGAATGAAGGTGAGGCAGTTAAGAAGCGTGAAAACACTCATAAAATGGCTGAAGCAAACAAGGCATTCGCTCACTTCGCTTGGTAGTTTGTATTTTAAAAGTTCTTTATTATTTAATCACTAATTAATTTATGCAAAGAGACTATCCACTAGAAAAAGTTCGTAATTTCGGTATCATCGCCCATATTGATGCAGGTAAAACAACAACATCAGAGAGAATCCTTTTTTACACAGGAGAAATCCATAAGATAGGTGAGGTGCATGATGGAGAAACTACTACAGACTGGATGGAACAGGAAAGAGAGAGAGGTATTACCATTACAGCTGCCGCTATTACTTGTTTCTGGAATCCTTCATACATGCCTCGAACTGATACTTCAAAGAAGGTTCGTTTTAACGTTATCGACACTCCAGGACACATCGACTTTACAGTAGAAGTTAAGCGTTCTTTGCGAGTGCTCGACGGTGCAGTGGTAGTATTTGACGGAGTAGCTGGAGTAGAACCACAGTCAGAGACGAACTGGAGATATGCTGATGAGAGTAACGTACCACGTCTTTGTTTTATAAATAAAATGGACAGAACAGGTGCATCATTTGAGAAATCATATGCATCTATACTCGAGAGATTGAACAAAAGAGCAGTTCGCTTCCAAATCCCAATAGGTACTGAGGGTGAACATGAGGGTGTCGTTGATCTTCTAAAGATGAAGGCATACTACTTCGAAGGTGAGAAGGGTATTAATGTTATTGAAAAGGAGATCCCAGAAAATCTACTTGCTGACGCTAAGAAATATCATGCTGAACTTATAGAGAAGTGTGTAGAACACAATGATGCTCTAATGCAACAGTATCTAGATGGTAAAGAAATTCCAATTGATGTGATGAAGACTGAAATTAGAAAGCTTGTTATCGACAATAAGATATTCCCAGTATTCACAGGTTCAGCGCTAAAGAACGTAGGAGTTCAGTTGGTTCTGGATGCAGTAGTCGACTATCTACCAGCTCCAACAGATCTAAAGGCTGTTAAGGGTATTGATCCTAATACAGGAGAAGAGATATTCCGAAAGCCTTCTGATGAAGAGCCATTTACAGCACTAGCTTTCAAACTACAGAATGATCCATTCGTAGGACAATTAACATTCTTCAGAGTATATTCAGGAACAATTGAAGCTGGAACATATCTATACAACTCATCAACAGGAAAGAAAGAGAGGCTTGGACGTATCGTTAGACTTCAGGCTGATAAAAGAGAGGAGGTAAAGAAAGTTTTTGCTGGAGAGATCGCAGCAGCAGTAGGACTAAAAGATGCACTGACATCTCATACATTCTGTGATGAGAATAAGCCAATTATTCTTGAAAAGATTAAATTCGTTGAACCAGTGGTATCTCTACGTATTGAACCTAAGACTAAAGCAGACCAAGAAAAAATGGGTCTTGCTCTTAAGAAGCTAAGTAATGAGGATCCAACATTTAAGATATCTTCAAATAGCGAGACAGGAGAAACTATCATCTCAGGTATGGGTGAGCTACATCTAGATATCATGGTTGATCGTATGAAGAGAGAGTTTGGTGTAGAAGCTAATGTCGGTAAACCACAGGTAGCATACAGAGAAACTATCATGGGTACAGCTGAAGCTGAGCATAAATACATCAAGCAATCTGGAGGTAAGGGTCAATACGGTCACGTAAAGATCAATATCAAACCTATGGAAAAGCTAGTTGAAGGAGAAAAGATTCCAAAGAATGTTAGTAGATATGATGACTTCGAATTCATTGACTCAATCAAGGGAGGAGTTATTCCAAATGAATTTATCCCAGCAGTAGAGAAGGGAGTACATGAAGCAATGGATCGAGGTATAGTAGCTGGATTTAGAATGGTTAATGTAAGTTGTGAACTAACATTCGGTTCATACCACGATGTGGACTCATCTGAAATTGCTTACAAGATCGCTGGATCACAAGCTTTCCAGGAAGCTGCAAAGCGTGCAAAGCCTGTTATTCTAGAGCCTATCATGAAAGTTGAAGTCCTATTCCCAGATAAGTTTATGGGAGATGTTACTGGAAGTATTTCATCTAAGAGAGGAACAATCGAAGAGATGACAGAGAGAGGACAGGCAAAGGTTCTACATGCTATGGTCCCTCTATCAGAAATGTTCGGATACACTACACAGTTACGTTCTATGACTTCAGGACAAGGTTCAGCAACTATGGAATTCGATCACTATGAAGTAGTTCCAAAGAACGTTGAAGCAACTATTATTGAGGCAAGGAAGTAGTTATACACTGTTTTAAAGGTTAAATAGGGGATATAATTTGCACATGAAAAAATATATTATTTTATGTGCAAGTTTTATCGTGTTTACTCCTTTTGTGATATATGCACATGATACAGATATACCTCATATTGAAGATCAGACAGCTGCAGTACTAGCTCCCTCAGTGATACAACCGGGTGGTTCATCTGAATTATCAAAACAGGTAGAGCAAGTTCGCATGTACAACTCCCTTCTTTTGAGGTATGCAAAGAACGCTGCTGTAGATACACAGACTGAATCATATCTTATTGATATTGCAAAAAAGAGGAAGGATATAATGAAGGTTTTGATTAGGAAGTCACCTGTTAATTTCATAAATAGCTCACTATCGACTTCTAACCGAAATACTATGCCATCTGGTGTGCAGGCATATATAGAGAAGAGAGAAATTCTCAGAGGAAATTTAGTTACTCTACATATAGATGACTTTGAGGATACAGAAAATTCTAAATTTATCTATAATCTAAATGTAGGTAGTAAGGAGTACGAAGTTTTAAGCGTAAGTAAATTAGCTGATAGGAGAGGTGGTCCCTCTAGTGTATCTGGAATAACATTAGATAATATCATTATGCTTGAGACGGGCGATAATGGGATCATACAGAGTGTCACTCAAGGAACAGAGGCAATTGGAGAGCAAAGAATGCTCGTTTTGTTAGTGGATATGTTAAATAATGAGAGTTCAGTTACTATTGAACAAGCAAATGAAAAGATATTTGGACAATCAAGTCTTTTTCAAAAATTCTATAAAGATCAATCTTACGGAAAAGCATGGTTCACTGGTAAGGTGTATAAAATTTCACTAAATAGAAGTGTTGGCTCTGGTTGTGGTAGTGACGTATCTATAAGTGATCATGACGTTTTGTCTGAAATTCAAAAGCAGGAAATAGATCTATCGAAATACGATAGAGTATTGTTCATGCCTCCAGTCGGATACTGTTCAGAGGTGGGGAAGAGCGACCTGGTTTTAAATGGTAAATTGTATAAGTTATCACAGTCTTGGGTCGGTTTTAATTCTCTTAATTATGGGTCAGTAAGTAAGACTCTTTTACACGAAATAGGACATGCACTGGGTGTGATGCATGCCAATTTATTGTTGTGTGATACGGCATGCAAGCATATTGAGTATGGTAATGTGTTTGATATTATGGGATTCGGTATTGGAAGTTTCAACGCTTTATATAAGGAACAACTCGGATGGCTTACAGATAATGATTTTCTTAAAATAACATCTAATGGCGACTATTCAATTGGATTTTTAGAATCTAAATCTGGAATTAAAGCAGCTAAAGTCATTAATCCGATTGTCGGGTTAGATTCTATATCATACTTAGAGCGAAGATCTAAGGAGAATCGTTATTTCGAATCAGAGGCTTTGGATGAGGGAGGTAATCTACTGCTGAATATCCCTAGGGATACTTCGCGTATAAAAACATCAGATCCTTGGCTCATAGATATGAATCCATCAGATGAGTACTCTTTAGGGTTGGGTAAGAAGTTTGATTTTAAATCTAGAGGTGTAACTATCGGCCCAGTGCAATTAATAGATGAAGAAAAAAAGACAACAAAGTTTAGTATAAATTTCTCTAAACCATCATGCGATTCAATTCCTCCAGTTATCGTTAATGACAGTACTGATAGCTCAATAAAAGGGATACCTGTTGCTCAAGGGGGTATCTTGTATATAAACTTTAATGTCATGAATGCTACACTGTGCAAGTCAGAAACAACTTTTACGCTAGACTTCCTAGATCTGCCTGCAGGTTGGACCGTAGTAGATAGTTCTCCAAAGAATGTTAAGATGATTGCTAATGGCTACTATAGCTTCTATGCCAAAATTAAAGTCCCGGAAGATGATCCTAGTAGAAGCTTCTCTTTCCGAGCATCTATTAAGGATATAAGTAATAATACATCCTCAGTAGAGTATATAGGTGTTAGGGTTATAGAGAGACCAAATATACTCTCTGTTAATTTAGACAGACCAGAAACAGTAGAAGATAAACCAAATTACTTTATAGCCGGCGACCCGATAATTATTAGAACCAACTTAAAACCATCTGACGTTACTATGGGGAGTGTAAATGCTACCATAGAAACACTTGATGGTAGTTTTGTCGGAGGACCAAAAGATAATGCTTCTGAGTATTCAGATGGAAATATTAGTATGAAACTACCCTCAAATCTTAAGAATGGTAAATATAATATTGTTGTTCAGGCTCAAGGGACAGTATCTAAGCCGTATCTTATAAATGTGAGAACAAACTCTAATTTTATTGAACCAACAATTAATATTAATACAGGTGATCTAAAACTAGTTTATGATAATAATGCTGAGGTATTGCAATATAGTCTCACATTTAAAATAAAGGCTGGATCTGAAGATCTATTCTTAGCTAAGGATTATTCATTAGAACTTTTTCTGATGAATTCCGTAAGGTCCCTGCAGGGAAACTTTGAAAGTGTACTTATGACGGCCAAAGATGATGTTGTGACTAAAAAAGATCGATATGGATACGATAATTACTTCATACCAAAGAATTCAGAAGTGAGTTTTGGTGTGATTGCTAAAACAAAAACACGACAGATGTTTGCGGGTGCATACGCTGCCTTTGTTAATAGTGTATATTTGAAGAAAGATCTAAGTTCTGATTCCTACCCGTTTAATATTGGTAAGTTTGTGGGTAATTATCAGAATATAATTGGCGAAGTATCTCCATATATTATTGATTCTAGCACTAAGACATTAAATAACGGTGAGGTATGGAATATACAGGGAAATAAGCTATCGGGATCATTTATATGGATTGATGGTAAAGATTATTCTTCAATTCCAATTTCAATCTCGAATGATGGTAAGAAAGCATCAATCGGGCCAATGCCAGAAACACTCCTATCGGGTAGCCATATTTTGGTTCTAAAAAATCCGAATACGGGTGATAGTAATATTATTCGTTTCGTATACTCAAATTCAAGCCGACCTAGTATTCCTGGTCAGTCTATTACTCCAAACACATCTAAGATTAAGTCTGGTAATACATTGTCATTAAATCTAAGTTATCCTACAAATACAACAAAGGCGGTTATAGTGGTCTCATGTCCTAAGAGTGTTACTATCGATTCACCTAATCAATGCGGGACAACAATAGATGTTACATCTAAGAAGACATATCAATTAGTGTTAAGAAACAAGGATTTTAATTCTAATCTAGTGACTATAAACTACTATGTATATTTGGATAATAAACCAGAATATGCAAATGGTTTAGTTATCGGTGTGAGTGTTGAACCAATTATCAATACATTTAAAAGTATTCCAGCACCTAAACCAGCGAAGCCGGCAGAGACTACCTATGTAGAGAAAAATACCATAGCAGAAGGGGTAAAAGAGTATATAGAATTTACCTCCGCGGCACTAAATTCTTATAATGGTATCTGGAAGGCTATTCTCTTGGGAATTCTTCGTTAAGTTCGTCTGATTCATAAAAACTTTGAGCAAGACCACCGAAACTGTAGGTGGTTTTGTCTATTTCAATCTCTGCACCACCCAAAAGGGGATTATTATGTGGTTTAGAGTTATTAAAACCAATATTGTATATAGTAGCTATGATTCCAGGCTGATTACTAATAGGAAAACCGGCATTATCCCACTGTTTTTCAATCTGCTTAATGAATATGGCTCCATAGAGATAAGAATAGTATCGATTCTTGTCATCAGTCATTCTCTCAAACCTCTCACTATCAGGATCACTAGTTGTAAAATCCAATACATTTTCAAATTTCTTGCCTAAATACCATACAGAATTAGTGTCTTTTAAATTCTCCTCAATTTTCCGTGCCGTGTCCTGCTTGATACCCATAACCCCCCATGAAAACTGATTCTGATTACCCAGAATCTTTAAAGGAGCAAATATTTGTTTATAAATCTCTCTTTCAGAGAAGAAAAGTCGCATTTGCTCAACAACTAATGGGGTTACAATAATACGAGAGGGGACACCAGTCTCTTTTGAAACCCTATAAATTACATCTTTGTCCTTAGCGATAGCAACCTTCAACGTCTGCCACTCTTCAGTGCTAATCCAGTCAGCATTTTTAAGTTGTTCTTTGAAATATCCGCGTTGGTTATCAATTACACCTTTAGTATTAGTCCAACCCATACTTACAGAAACATAACCAACGACTAAGACAAAGCCAATTAATGCAAAGGTATATACAATTACTTTAAAAAGTTTATCCATTTACAATAACTATATCATATTGATAGTTGTTGATATCTTGGAAAACTAATTATCGATGTAAGGTGGTATTATTAATATAAAATATACAACTCTGTACTAAATATATTAGGTAAATAAATGCAGCCCGCATTGAAGCGGGCTGTAAATGTGAGCTATGCTCACTTGAATAATTCTGCACAAGTTGGGATTTCCACCCAAACCTTTGCAATGTCTCGGAGGTTCGAGTATTTGCTGTTGAGAACTATCCATTTTTGGCAGTCAGGCAGCTTCTTGATCTCAGCTACCAACTGCTCGAGTCTTCCTACCACTTTCTTTTTTAAGGTTTCCCTATCCGTCGTGAGCGGGTCACAACGGAAGTGTTTAATGCATAGGAATCTGTCCCATTGCATCTTCCAGAACAAACCACCCATTCGATCACCGTACTCCATCATTCTCTCCAACCGGGTGAAGATGAAATAAAGAAGGACGGCAATGATTGCAGTCAGGATGATGTATCCTGTGATGACCACCCACTCAGTCCCGCTGATCGGGATTAGATAGAGTGCGAATCCCAACAGTGCTAAAAGCCATGTTGGAGCTTCTACTTTTAATGAGCTAAAGCGCAGCTCAATGCTTTTCGAAGCCTTTACTTCGTCAGCATGTTCAACACCGTTTTTCCTGAGGTAATACCCCAGGTTGTGCGTTGTCGTTTTCATACCTGACATATACATATCACATATTGTTATCTATGTCAATAGTATTACAATTTCTAATCAATTCTTAATCCAAAAGGTTGACTTCAAAACACATGCTATGCTACTATAGCGAGTACGCGTTTTTGCGTTGGTGTTTCTGCTACTCTTAGTATTTAATCAATTTTATTAATAAATTTATATAATTTATGGCACAAGATTTTAATCGTTCAAAGCCCCATGTTAACGTAGGTACTATCGGACACGTTGACCACGGTAAGACTACTCTTACAACATCTATTCTAGCTGTTCAGGCTAAGGATGGTTTGGCTCAATTAAAGGCATACGCTGATATTGCAAAGGGAGGAACTGTTCGAGACGCTACTAAGGTGGTGACTATCTCTCTTGCACACGTAGAGTATGAATCTGATACTCGTCATTATGCTCATATTGATGCTCCAGGTCACGCAGACTATATAAAGAACATGATTACAGGTGCCGCTCAGATGGACGGTGCTATTCTAGTAGTATCTGCACTTGATGGAGTTATGCCACAGACTCGTGAGCATATTCTTCTAGCTAAGCAAGTTGGTGTGCCTCAAATTGTAGTTTTCCTAAACAAGTGCGATATGGTTGCTGAATCAGATCTTCTAGATCTAGTTGAGGAAGAAGTACGTGATCTTCTAACAAAGAACGGCTTTGATGGTAAGGGTGCTCCAGTTATAAGAGGTTCAGCTCTAAAGGCTCTAGAAGGAGACCCAGCTTGGGTTGCTAAGATCAAGGATCTTATGAAGGCTCTAGATACATATATCCCTATGCCAGTTCGAGAAGTTGATAAGCCATTCCTAATGCCTATCGAAGACATCTTCTCAATTGAAGGAAGAGGAACTGTAGTAACAGGACGTATTGAAAGGGGTATGGTAAAGGTTGGAGAGGAAGTTGAAATCATTGGTTTCAAGGATACTTCAAAGACAACTATTACTGGTATCGAAATGTTCAATAAGTCTCTAAAGGAGGGTATTGCTGGAGACAACGCTGGTCTTCTACTAAGAGGTACAGGAAAGGATGATGTTACTCGTGGTATGGTTCTTGCAAAGACAGGATCAGTTAAGCCTCATACAGAGTTTGAATCAGAAGTTTACATCCTAAAGAAGGAAGAGGGAGGACGACATACTCCATTCTTTACAGGATATAAGCCTCAGTTCTACATAAGAACAACTGACGTTACAGGAGAAGTAACACTAGCTACAGGAGTAGAAATGGTTATGCCAGGAGATACAGTTACATTCAAGGTAAAGCTTGTGGCACCAGTTGCTCTAGAGGATAAGATGAGATTCGCTATTCGTGAAGGAGGTAAGACTGTAGGTGCAGGAGTTGTAACTAAGATTGTTGCATAATAAATATATGGCTACTGCTACTTTAAAAACAAAAAAGACTTTGAAACCTAAGGTAGCTCGGGAAGCTAATGAAGGTGATATTGCAAAGCTAAGAATTCGTGTACGTGCATACGAACACAAGATTCTTGATGCATCACTAAAGCAAATAATGGATACAGCAATCCGTTATGATGTTAAATTCTTTGGACCAATTCCACTTCCAACTGAGATAAAAAAATATACAGTTAACCGTGCTTCATTCGTATTTAAGAATGCACGTGAACAGTTTGAGATGAGAGTTCATAAGAGACTTATAGATATTCTGAATCCAAATCAGAAGATTATAGAAGCTCTTACCAACCTTTCTCTTCCATCTGGAGTAAATATAGATGTGAAAATGATGTAATACTGTAATTCAAAATACTGCCATGAAATTTATTCTAGGACGAAAACTAAATATGACTCAGATCTTCGATAAAGATGGTCTAGTTCAACCTGTAACAATGATAGAGATATCTCCAGTTACTGTAACTCAAGTTAAAACAAAAGAGACTGATGGGTATACCGCTGTTCAGGTTTCTTCAAAGAAGGCAAAGAAAGAGACAAAAAGAGAATTTAGAATTGATACACCTACACAAAAAGCTGGAGATGTAATTGATCTTAATCAGTTTGCTATTGGTGACGATGTTACCGTCAGTGCAATATCTAAAGGTAAGGGCTTCCAAGGAGTAGTTAAGAGACATGGTTTCGGTGGAGGACCAAGATCACACGGACAAAAGCACTCTGAGCGTGAGCCAGGTTCTATCGGAGGAGGTCTAAGAAACAAGGTTCCAAAGAAAATGAGAATGGCAGGAAGAATGGGTGGAGACAGAATAACAGTAAAGAACCTTAAGGTTGTACATGTTGACTCTGTAGCTAATACACTATATATTTCAGGAGCTGTTCCAGGTAGAAGAGGAACTATAGTTGAGATAACTGCATAATTTAAAATACCATGGATCAAATCGTATACAATCAAAAAGGACAAGAATCTGGAAAAATTAAACTACCAGAGGCTGTGTTTGGACTGTCATGGAATGCCGACCTTGTTCATCAGGTTGTAGTGTCTATGAATTCTTCAGCTCGTCATACTATTGCTAATACAAAGACAAGAGGAGAGGTAAGTGGAGGAGGAAAGAAACCATGGCAGCAGAAGGGTACTGGACGCGCTCGTCACGGATCTACACGTTCTCCTATCTGGGTTGGTGGAGGTATAGCGCACGGACCTCGTGCTGATAAGAACTATGATCGTAAAATAAATAAGAAGGTAAAGACAAAGGCACTTTATACTATTCTCTCAAAGAAACTTAAGGATGGTGAAGTGCTTTTTGTTGATTCAATTTCTTTTGCTAAACCAAAGACAGCTGAAGCTAAATCAACAATAATAGCTTTCTCAAAGATTAAGGGATTTGAAAAGTTTGCTACAAAGCCAAAAAATGTCGCAATAATTAGTCTTGATAAAAAGTCAGCTGAGGTTACAAAGAGTTTTAGAAATCTAGGTAATCTAGAAGTGGAAGAATTCAGAAATATTAATCCCGTATCAATTTTGAATCATAAATATCTAGTGATCGCTAATCCAAAGGAATCCCTTAAGACTTTAGAAAAATAATATGACTACTTTAATTAGACCAAGAATTACAGAAAAAGCAGGTATTATGGGGGAAGCTCATAATGTATACACTTTTGAAGTGTCTAAGAACTCTACAAAAGATACCATAGCAAAAGATATTAAAACTCTTTATAAAGTGGTACCTACAAAGGTTAGAATAATTAATCTTCCAGAAAGACAGGTAATTGTAAGAGGAAAGAAAGGTGTGCAATCAGCTGTAAAGAAGGCTCTTGTATATCTTAAGAAGGGAGATAAGATAAATCTTGCATAACAATAAATATATGAAAAGCTACAGACCAAACACACCATCAAGAAGACATATGACTACGATTCCATATCGTGAGTATATAACAGCTTCTGAACCGTATAAGGCTCTTACAAAGGGTATGAAGAGAGATATGGGTCGAAATGCTTTCGGACGTATTACAGTTAGACATAAGGGAGGTGGAAATAAAAAGCTATACAGAATGGTAGACTTTTCATATGACAAGAAGGATATACCAGCAAGAGTTCTAACAATAGAATATGATCCATTTAGAACAGGATTCATTGCTCTAGTTCTATATGCTGACGGAGAGAGAAGATATGTTCTTGTACCTAAGACAGTAAAGGTTGGCGATAAGTTTATTGTCTCTGAAACTGCTGCTGTTGAAACAGGTAATAGACTACCACTAAAGAAAATCCCAGTTGGTACTTTTGTTTATAATATAGAGATTAAACCTCAAGGCGGTTCAAAACTTGTAAGGTCAGCAGGTTCATTTGCTCAGGTTATCGCAAATGATGCTGGATACACTCACATTAAACTTCCATCTACTGAAGTACGAAAGGTTCATGATAACGCTTGGGCAACAATAGGTACAGTTTCAAATGATGAGAATCGTCTAGTAAATATTGGAAAGGCTGGACGAACACGTTGGCTCGGTATACGACCAACAGTTCGAGGTTCTGCTCAAAACCCAGTGGATCACCCATACGGAGGAGGAGAGCAGAGAACAGGTCGAGGTCTCCGAAGACTGAAGACTCGATGGGGTAAGCCAGCTGGAAAAGGCCAGAAGACACGAACTCCAAAGAAATATTCAAATGTCTTTGTTGTCACACGTCGTCGAGTGGGCAAGAATAAGAACGCAGAGAAGAATGGTTAAGAAGTTCATTAAGTTAATTAAACAGAGGATAGATGAGGTCTTAAAACACTTTTTTCTAGGACTCGATGGTTGACTTTAAGACATATTTTGATTAGTATAAAAAACCAATGTCACGATCACTTTATAAAGGAGCATATGTTGAAGAGAGACTCTTGAAAAAGATCTCCGGAAAGAAACCTACTGAAACTGGGGTTATTAAGACATGGTATAGAAGAAGCCAGATTTCTCCTGAAATGGTGGGCTTCATCTTCGGTGTATATAATGGTCGTCAGCATGTTGATGTTCTTGTTACTGAAGAAATGGTTGGTCATAGACTAGGTGAATTCTCCCCAACAAGAAAGTTCATCAGACATGGAGGTAAGATGCAAAAAGAACTAGAGCTGAAGGCAAAGGAAGCAGAAATTAATGCGGCTAAATCTGCAAAGGAGGCAGTAGCTGCTCCAGCTAAAAAATAATAAATTTTATGATTACCGCTTCACTTACAAATTACAGACAATCACCTAGAAAGGTTCGCAGTGTTGCAAATCTAGTTCGCGGTAAGTCAGTTGATCAAGCATTAAATACTCTAAGCTTCTTAAGTAAGAAGGCGGCTGATCCAATATTTGCACTAATTATGTCTGCAGTTGCTAATGCTAAAAATAATTTTAATATTGAAAAGGAAGGATTAGTTATCAAAGAATTACGTGTAGATGTTGGTCAAACAATGAAGAGAAGAATGCCAAGAGCACGTGGTAATTCATACCCTATAAACAAAAGAAATAGTCATGTAAAACTTGTTCTAGATATGAAACCAGAGAAGAAAGTAAAGGATGTTAAGGCAGTAGTTAAAAAAGAAAAAAAATAATATGTCACACTCAGTACACCCATTTTCACATAGATTAGGAGTTATACGCGATTGGAAGAGCCGCTGGATTGCTCGTGACAAAGGATATAGAACTGCTTTAAAGGCGGATCTAATTATCCGAGAATACTTGGTTAAAGAACTAAGAAATTTTTACCTATCAGATATACAAATTGAAAGAAAGAAAGAGGCCCTTAAGGTTGTAATAAGAAGTTCACGACCAGGAACTATCATTGGAAGAAGTGGAGATGGTATAACAAAACTACACGATAAGATTCTTGCTGTTTTAAAGAAGAAGGGTGTAGACCTATCAGGTCAAGAACTAAAAATTGATATCGAGGAGGTTAGAAATCCTGAATCAAATGCTGCAATTGTTGCTATGATGGTTGCTGAAGGTCTTGAAAAGCGTCTACCTTTCAGAAGAGTACTAAAGCAGACTCTAGAAAAGGTAATTGCTAGTAAGGAGGTAAAGGGGGCAAAGATCAAGCTATCAGGTCGTCTAGGTGGAGCAGAAATGGCTAGAAGAGAAGACCTTAAGAAAGGTCAGATTCCTCTACAGACTCTTCGTGCAGATATAGACTTCGCACGTGAGAAGGCTCATATGACTTATGGTGATATCGGTATAAAGGTCTGGATATACAAAGGTCAGATATTTGAGAAGGATCTTAAGAATATAAAAAACTAACATGTTATTCCCTAAAAAAGTAAAATTTAGAAAGTGGCATACTGGTAGACAGAATGCAAAAAAGCTTGCAACTACTGTTGATACACGTGGAGTTAAGATTTCTTTTGGTTCATACGGACTTAAAGCTCTTAACTATGGAAGACTTTCATCAAATGAAATTGAAGCTGCTCGAAAGGCTATAGCAAAATACGCTACAAAGTCTGGAAAGATCTGGGTACGCGTTTTCCCTGACAGACCATTTACACAAAAGCCTCCAGAGGTTAAGCTAGGAAAAGGAAAGGGAGAACCTATGGGATTCGTTGCTCCCGTAAAGGCAGGCCGTATCCTCTTTGAAATTGACGGAGTTGATGATAAGGTAGCACAAGAGGCCCTAAGATCAGCTGGGACAAAGATCTCTGTTAAAACAAAGATTGTAGGTAGAAATATGATGTAATAAACATATATGAAAGAATATAAGAACAAAACTCCACAGGAATTAAATAAGATGATCGCTGAGAAGCGAGAGGAGATAAGACATTTCCGATTTGGTACCGCTGGAAGTAAAACAAAGAATGTAAAACTTGCTAGCACAACAAGAAAGGAGATAGCAAGAATGATGACAGAAATATCAATACGAAAACATGCAAAATAAAAATACACAAAAGAATATTGTAGAAAAGGTTCAGAGAAAAACTCTTTCTGGTATTGTTGTATCTGATAAGATGAAGGATACAATAGTAGTTCGTGTTGGTAGATTTGTTAAGAACGCTAAGTATCAAAAATATGTAACTTCACATAAGAAGTACAAAGTACATGATGCTGGTAATACAAAGAAAATAGGAGATAAGGTGACTGTCGAATCTT
>CAYXZI010000008.1:0-33677 GCA_964470105.1 uncultured Candidatus Saccharibacteria bacterium | reverse complement strand
TAAAGGAGGTATAACGGTGATTCCATAGGGGCTGGGGTGTGCATGGCACCCCAGCTTTTTCTTTTGTTATTAATATCTTGTGATATACTATCTCAATATGGCATACGATTTCACCAAATTTAAAAAATCATTATCAGGCACTGAAGAGTGGGTAAAGAAAGAATTTTCTGCAATTAGAACTGGTCAAGCAAATCCAGTCCTTCTTGATGGTGTTAAGGTAGAATCATACGGAGTACTCTCACCACTTAGTCAGGTTGGATCTGTTACGATAGAGGGTAGTAGGACATTAAGGATAGTGCCTTGGGATATGGCTCAATCAAAGGAAATTGAAAAAGCTTTAACTGTATCTAACCTAGGAGTATCTGTTTCTGTTGATGATAAGGGTTTAAGAGTCAATTTTCCTGAACTTACATCTGAAAGTAGGGTATCTATCGTTAAGATTGCGAAAGAAAAACTTGAAGAAGGTAGAAAGCAAATCCGCATGCACAGAGACGATGCCATGAAAGATCTAAAGGCTAAGGTAAAAGCAGGTGGTATAGGGGAAGATGAGGTGTTTAGACATGAGAAGGAAATACAGAAGTTTGTTGATGATACTAACAAGAAACTTGATGATCTGTATTCAAAGAAGGAAAAGGAAATCACTGCATAATGACTATAATTATTTTTCTAATTGTTCTAGCTATTTTGATTTTTGTCCATGAGCTCGGGCATTTTCTTGCTGCTAGGTTTTTTGATATAAAAGTTGATGCGTTTGCATTGGGCTTTGGTCCAAAGATCTTCGGTAGAACTATTGGAGAGACGACATACTCCCTCAATCTCATACCTTTTGGTGGTTATGTAAAGATTTTTGGTGAAAATCCAGACGATGAATCGATAAACGGTGTAGACAAAGCAAGAAGTTTTGTACATATGGCAAAATGGAAGCAAGTTGCTGTTCTTTTTGCTGGTATTTTTTTTAATTTTGTATTTGCGGCTATATTAGTCGCTATTGCTTTTTCATTTGGCGTGTCAGCTCCTGTAAGTAGCTTTAATGAGTATAAGGATAGTATGTATAATCAGCATATTGTAATTACTCTGGTAAATAGAGGATCGCCTGCTGATAAGGCAGGGTTAAAGGCAGGAGATGTTCTAGTTGTACCATCTGCAGAATCTTTTCAAAAAGAAATAAATGATAGCGCATCAAATGGTATTGATGTTAAATATACAAGAGGGGGTAAGGAATATATTACAAATGTAATTGCAGAAAAGGGTATTGTACAAGATAGATATGCCATTGGAGTTGCTATGGACAATGTAGGAACATTAAAACTTCCTTTTCACAAGGCAATTATAGAATCAATTAGATTTACACTTCATTCAATTGCCACAATGATTTCAGGGTTATATGAATTAGTAACTGGTATATTTAACGGTAAATCAAGTCTATCATCGGTATCTGGTCCAGTAGGTATTGCTGGAATGGTTGGAGATGCTGCTAAGATTGGTTTTACATATCTTTTAATGTTTACTGCAATTATTTCAATTAATCTTGGTGTATTAAATCTCATACCTTTCCCGGCTCTTGATGGAGGAAGAATATTATTTGTTCTGATAGAAGTTGTAATACGTAGACCAATTAAACCTGTAGTTGCTAATACCGTAAATGCTTTAGGGTTTGGATTGTTAATTCTTCTTATGATAGTTGTGACATACAAGGATATTGCTAATTTGTTTGTGAAATAATAATTTTTACGCTATTATAGCGGTATGAAGCAATCACTACTTTTCACAAAAACACGTAAAGATGCACCTAAAGACGAGGTTTCAAAGAATGCTCAACTACTCATACGAGCAGGGTATATTCACAAGGAAATGGCTGGAGTATATTCATACCTACCATTAGGTTTAAGAGTCATAAACAAGATAATGGGGATAATTCGTGAAGAGATGAATAATATAGGGGGACAAGAGCTCACACTGACTGCTCTACAAGATAAAAATGTATGGGAAAAATCTGGACGCTGGGATGATAATGTAATAGATGTTTGGTTTAAAACAAAATTAAAAAATGATACTGAATTAGGTCTAGGTACGACACACGAAGAGCAGTTAACAAACCTCATGAAGGACTACGTTCGTTCATACAGAGATTTGCCTGTATATCCATACCAGTTTCAAACTAAGTTTAGAAATGAGACAAGAGCTAAGTCAGGTATTATGCGTTGCCGAGAATTCGTAATGAAAGATCTGTACTCATTTTCAAAAGATGAAAAAGAACACAATGAATTCTATTCCAAAGCTGCAAAGGCATATGAGAGAATTTTTGAAAGAGTTGGTCTTGGAGATATAACCTACATGACATCTGCTTCCGGAGGTTCATTCTCTAAGTACTCACATGAATTTCAAACAGTAACTGATGCTGGTGAAGATGTGATATACGTAGATGAAAAGAAGAAACTAGCGGTTAACAAAGAAGTTTTGGATGATGAAACTCTTCTAAAAGAAATGGGTGTAGAGAAGAGTGCTTTGGTTGAGAAAAAGGCAGTAGAGGTTGGAAATATATTCTCTCTTGGTACTAGATTTTCAGATGCTTTGGAGTTAAATTACCTAGATGAAAAGGGTGAGAAGAAGTCAGTGGTAATGGGTTGCTACGGTATTGGTCCAGGTAGACTCATGGGTACCATTGCTGAAGTTCTCTCAGACGACAAAGGTTTAGTCTGGCCTAAAGGTATTGCTCCTTTTGATATCCATCTAGTATCAATTGAGGACAAGGGAGGAAAGGTTAAAGCAGAAGCTGATAAGCTCTATGAAAGACTTACAAAAGAAGGTAAGGAAGTGCTATACGATGATCGTGATATGCGCGCTGGAGAAAAGTTTGCTGACAGTGATCTAATGGGTATACCAATGAGAGTTGTTATAAGTGAAAAAACTATTGAGCAAGGATCAGTAGAGGTAAAGGACCGAATGACTGGCAAGGTTGAAATGATAAAAAATGAAAGAATTTAAAGAGAAAATATTTAAATATTTATCCAATGATATAGGAATCGATTTGGGTACTGCTAATACTCTCGTATATCTAAAAGGATTTGGAATAGTGGTCAATGAACCATCTGTTGTTGCTGTTAATCAAAAAACAGGACGTGTTGTTGCTGTAGGAAATGCTGCAAAAGATATGCTCGGTAGAACACCACCGCATATTATAGCTGTACGACCGCTTGTGGATGGCGTGATATCTGATTTTGAAATAACTGAAGAAATGATTGCGTATTTAGTAAAAAGAGCTGAACAGTATTCGAAAAAAATACTAGGTCCACGTGTTGTTGTAGGTGTTCCATCTGGTGTTACTAATGTTGAAATACGCGCAGTTCGTGACGCTACACGTAATGCTGGTGCCAGGGAAGTATATATTGTAGAAGAACCTATGGCTGGAGCTATAGGTATTCGATTACCTATTCATGAACCTATCGGTAGTATGATTATAGATATAGGAGGAGGAACAACTGATATAGCTATAATCTCTTTAGGTGGAATTGTCAGATCAAGAAATCTGAAGGTTGCAGGAGATAAGTTGAATAATGATATAATTTCATACATAAGAAATGAATTTAAGATTTTAGTTGGAGAGAAAACTGCTGAATTTATAAAAATAACAGTCGGTAGTGTTCTGGCTAAGGGGCCGATAGAAACTACTGTCCGAGGTCGGGATTTAATCACTGGTCTACCTAGAGAGGTGGTGATTACAGATTCTGATATTAGAGAAGCTATATCATCTTCAATAGAAACTCTAATTGAATCTGCTAAAGAAGTCTTGGAAACCACTCCACCTGAAATTCTTGCCGACGTCATGCACAGAGGAATACATTTGGTGGGTGGTGGTGCTTTGATCAAAGGTTTAGATGAGCTTCTGGCTTCCTCACTCAAGCTACCCGTATATATTGCTGAGGATCCACTTACCGCTATTGCTAGAGGTACCGGCATAGTTCTAGAAGATTTAGAGGGTTTTAAAGACGTCTTAATCCAAAATGAGGATGAATTACGAACACAGAAGTAGTATAAGACATAATGGAGTATCAACAAGTATTAAGGTAATAGGCATTTTTGCTATTATCATTACTATCATATACACATTCGCTCCAAAGTTTTTCCCAAACCTTATGACAATCATTGCTATACCTTTTTGGGGAATAGAGGAGAATATCAGAAAAGATCACATAATTATATCTACTGAACTGCAAAATGCCATGATAAATGAACTACTAAAAGAAAACCGTGAATTAAAGGTGATCGTACATAATAGTTCAACATCTACTATTCCTAAATTTGCTTTTATTGTTAAAAAACCTCCGTTCACTGTTTTTGATAGTTATATTATTAATACTGCTGATATAGATGCAAAAATTGGAGATAAAGTCTATGTCTCTGGCAGTATTTTAATTGGTGAGATTGTGGAAAAAAATGGTTCATATGCTAAAGTTAAGCTATACTCATCATATGGAGAAAAGTTCAATGTTCTTATCGGTAAGAATAGTATTCAAGCGAGTGCTATAGGCAGAGGGGGTGGATCATTTGAAGTTGTACTGCCAAAAGATGTTAAAATACAAGTAGGGGATACAGTACTTATTCCTGATCTGACTCCATCAGTCTTTGGTATTGTCAGAGATGTTGCCATTGACTCTGGTCGTGCTTTCTCAACTATACTGTTTACTCAACCAGTTAATATATATGAACAGAAATGGGTTCAGATATATAATAAATAATTATGAAAATAGATTCTAAAAAAGTAATAGTGATAAGGGTAGTAACTGCTATTTTAATGTTCTGCTGCATTATGTGGGGATACTGGTGGCTCACTTGGTGTCTTGCCATAGCTCTCCTATTCTATTTCCCCGCATACTATGAAATTATTCTTTGGGGTGTTATATACGATGCACTGTATGCCTCAGCTTTACCAGAATTCTGGGATATTAGATATATATTTACAATATCAAGCATCATACTTTTCTGTATTTCATATATTTTAAAAAAGAAATTAATTGCTTATGATCATAAGGATTAGAAAAAATAAAAAAAGAAATGTTGAAATCGACCCCGATGAAATTTTTATAGACTCCCACAATATACCGCAATACGATAACCAACAGTTTGAGGGTAGATTAGAAAAACCAATATCAAAACTTAGTTTAAATATTGTCCTATCAATTTTCTTGCTAATTATCTGTGTATTTGCAGTTAAAACTTGGTCACTTCAGGTTGCAAATGGAGAATACTATAAACAAAAAAGTGAGAATAATAGATTGAGACACACTCCAGTATTTGCCGTTCGCGGGGTGATATTTGATAGGAATGGTGTTGAATTGGCTTGGAATGAACCTAGTGACGATCCAGACTTCTATTTAAGAAAATATAGCTCATTGCCTGGGATGGCTCACGCTGTTGGTTATGTACAGTATCCATCAAAAGATAATTCTGGTTTCTATTACAGAGAAGACTTTGAGGGTGTTGATGCGGCTGAAAAATATTTTAATGAGGATTTGAAGGGTACAAATGGAGTTAAACTCGTCGAAGTGAATGCATTGGGTAAGATTCAGTCACATAATATAATTGAACCTCCTGAAGAAGGTAAAAACATATATCTCTCAATTGATTCACGTATACAATCAGAAATGTATAGAGCTATAAAAGATATAGCAGAAAAAGTAGGTTTTGCTGGTGGTGCTGGTGTAATGATGGATGTAAATACAGGTGAGATAATAGCCATGACTAGTTATCCAGAATTTGATCCAGATATTATGTCTTCAAAAAGTGATATGGATAAAGTTAAATCATATCTAAAGAGCCCGAATAAACCATTTCTAAACAGGGCAGTTGATGGACTGTATACTCCTGGATCTATCGTAAAGCCGTATATGGCTCTGGCTGCCTTGAATGAAAATGTCATAGATCCAAGTAAAAAGATATTAAGTACTGGATCTATATCTATTCAAAATCAATACTACCCTGAATTGCAAACAGTTTTTAAAGATTGGAAAGCACATGGTCTGGTGGATATGAGAACAGCGATAGCGGTGTCATCTGATGTGTATTTCTATGAAGTTGGTGGCGGGTATAAGGATCAAAAAGGTTTGGGTATTGCAAGAATAGAAAAATACATGAGACAGTTTGGCTTTGGAGAGAAAATTTCAGACTCTTTCTTCACTGGAGCTGAGGGTACAGTACCAAATCCTGATTGGAAAAAAAAGAACTTTGACGGTGAAGCATGGAATCTTGGTAATACATACCACACATCAATTGGACAGTATGGTTTTCAGGTATCAGTCATTCAGATTGTTCGAGCTGTTGCGTCAATAGTTAAGGATGGTTTATTAAGAAACCCTAGCATCCTAAAGGATCAATTTGGTGATATTGTTCGTCAAATTGATATACCGAAAGAGGACTTTACTGTTATTAAAGAAGGTATGAGACAAGGCGTATTAAAGGGTACAGGAGTATCACTGAATGTTCCATATGTTGAAGTGGCATCAAAATCTGGTACAGCCGAGCTAGGTGCGTCAAAAGACAAAGTAAATTCATGGATGACAGGGTATTTCCCTTACAAGAACCCAAGGTATGCCTTCGCTATGATGATGGAGAATGGCTCAGTGCATAATCTTATAGGTGCGGGTGCTGCTATGAGAGAAACTCTTGACTGGATGAGCATAAATACACCAGAATACTTTAAATAGTCTAATTTTACTTTTAGCTCAGATTGGGGTATTATATAGGTCTTATAACTTATTTATATTTTAACCTACTAACATGAGCGAAGAAAAACAGTATCTGACAAGTGAGAAACTACAGGAATTCAAAAAAGAGTTAGCTTATCTTAAAACAGAAAAAAGAAAGCAGGTTGCTGAGAATCTTGAATACACAAAAAAGCTAGGTGACTTGTCTGAAAATGCTGAATATCATGACGCACGTCAGATACAAGGTGAAGTTGAGGATAGAATTAATCATCTAGAAAATATCTTAAAGAAAGCTGTGGTTTTAGATGAGGGTGGTCTAGGAGCGAAAGAAGGTATTGTTTCCATTGGGTCATCCGTAAAGGTTTTAAAAGAAGGAGACAAAGATGCTCGTGACTATAAAATTGTTGGTTCAGAGGAAGCAGATATGGCGCAGGGAAAGGTATCAAATCTATCACCATTAGGTGCAGCACTCATCGGTAAAAAGAAGGGCGATAAGGTTACGGTCAATACTCCAAAAGGCAAAATTGTTTATACACTAATTTCTTTTTAAATTAAATAAATGGCTTCACTAGAAGAATTAAGATCTACAAGATTAGAAAAACTAGAACTATTAAAAAAAGCTGGAATAAATCCGTTCCCAAGTAAGGTTCCTAGAACATTTTCTCTGTCTCTTGCAAGAGATAAGTTTGACGAGTATAAGGATAAAGATGTCTCTTTGGCTGGTAGAATAATGGCAATACGAGGACAGGGTGCTATTCTCTTTGTTGTCTTGTATGATGGAACAGGGAAATTCCAGGCTGTTTTTAAAAAGGATGAAATTGATGAAAAAGTATTTAAATTATTTACTGATGCTATTGATATTGGTGACTTCATATCAGTAACTGGAAAGTTTTTTACAACAGAAAGGGGAGAGAAGAGTCTTATGGTTAAAACATGGACAATTGCAACCAAGTCCCTTCTCCCTCTACCTGAAAAATGGCATGGTATTAAAGATGATGATGAAAGATATCGAAAGAGATACCTTGATGTTTTAATGAATGAGGAGTTAAGAGATCTTTTTGTAAAAAAGTCTAAATTTTGGGATGTAACAAGATCTTTCTTGAAGGAGAATGGTTTTTTGGAAGTTGAAACTCCTACCCTTGAGGTTACAACTGGGGGTGCTGAAGCAACTCCATTTAAAACACATCATAATGACTATGACTTAGACGTATATCTAAGAATTTCTGTTGGAGAGTTATGGCAGAAAAGACTAATGGCTGCAGGTTTCCCTAAGACATTTGAGATAGGTAGAGTGTATAGAAATGAGGGATCTAGTCCAGATCATTTGCAAGAATTCACTAATATGGAATTTTATTGGTCCTTTGCTAATTATGAGGATGGGATGAAACTTGTTAGAGATATGTATATTAAGATTGGTCAAGAAGTATTTGGTAAGACAGTATTTACAACCCGTGGACATACTTTTGATCTTGCTGATGAATGGATAACAGTTGATTATGTAAAAGAAATAATTAAACAAACAGGAATTGATGTTACTGTAGCGAGTGAGAAGGAAATGATGAAAAAACTCCAGGATTTAAAGGTTAATTATGATGGAGATAATAAGGAGAGACTTACAGACACACTTTGGAAGTATTGTAGGAAGAATATTGCCGGACCAGCATTCCTTGTTAACCATCCAGTATTGGTCGCACCATTGGCAAAGAGTATCGAAGGCACAAAGACTGTACAGATGTTCCAACCAATCATTGCTGGTAGTGAACTAGGAAGAGGATATTCAGAATTAAATGATCCCATAGATCAACTCGAAAGATTTAATATACAGAAAAAACTTATTGAATCAGGTGATAGTGAAGCTATGATGGAAGATGTTGAATTTGTGGAGATGCTTGAACATGGCATGCCACCTACTTGTGGCTTTGGTTTTGGAGAAAGACTCTTCGCTTTTCTTGCAGATAAACCGATACGTGAATTACAATTTTTCCCTTTAATGAGGCCAAAGCAGGATTAAGGATTCAAATTACTTTTCTAATATAGAAATATATGTTCTAATACTTAATTTTATTAGAATTTTATTAAGAATTTATACGGATTTTATATGGTCTTGATAATATCTAGTGATGTTAAATGAACATCAAAAAGACTATGATAAGTGGAATGATAAAAAGAAAGAAATTAATAGATTAAGTAACACACCCTTTTTTAATGAGAGAGATGTGTGGTGGTGTTCCTTAGGTATTAATATTGATGTAGAAATGGATGGAAAAAATGCCTTATATGAAAGGCCCGTCTTGATTCTTAAAAAGATTAATCAACAAAGTGCCTGGATACTTCCAATTTCTTCAACAATTAAAGAGAATTCATATATTTACGTACTCAAGTCTCAATTATCTTCCGTTTCAATCTCACAGTTAAAAAGTATTAGTTCAAAGCGCTTGTTAAGAAAAGAGGGGAGAATAAGTATTGATGAGTACGCACAAATTATTATTAGAATAAAGTATCTCATTACCTCACATAACGAAACATCACTCAGTATATAAAAACTGAGTGATGAATCTCGGAGCCCTAAGGCATAATACGATTATTATAGCACGAGGTATTTAAATATCAACAAAGAACAAAGATATCCACAATTAAGTGGATATTTTTGTTTGCAAATATACATATAGTGGGATAAAATGGTATTCAAGTGGGATGAAGTAGGAAATTATTAGTATTTTGTTTTTATGATTCGACCGTAGAAACAAAATATTAAATAATTTCTTAATTTATATCTCACAAAAAAATAATATGCTGATTGGAGAACACCTGCACACGATTGATGATAAAAGCAGAGTCTCACTTCCATCTAAGTTTAGAAAGGAAATGGGAAATACTGTTGTTATCGCTCCCGGGATAGATAGCTGTCTCTTCATATTTACTCTGAAGGGATGGAAAGAATTTGCTGAGAGACTTTCGCGTCCAGATTCATCATCAGTATTGCAATCAGATAATAGAAACTTTAATCGTATAATTTTCGGCCGAGCTACAGAAGTGGACGTAGACTCAATTGGTAGAATTTTGATTCCAACACATCTTTGTGAACATGCTGGAATATCGAGTAAGGTTGCGATTATTGGTGTCTTGAATAGAGTTGAGATTTGGGACGAAAAGATATGGTCATCATATCGTACAGCAGTCGAGAAAAAAACTGATGCCCTAGCAGAAAAATTAGGATCAGTAGGCATACTATGATGATACATAAAACAGTTCTTTTAAAGGAATCGGTAGAGGGGTTAAATATACAGCCAAATGATACATATCTTGATGGTACATTGGGTAGTGCTGGTCATGCAGAATATGCTTTAAAGATAAGTAATGGAGAAATCAGAGTAATCGGTCTAGATAGGGATGTGGAGGCCCTAGAAAGATCAAAAAAGAGGCTGGAGAAGTATAAGAATATTACTTTAATTGAATCGAGCTACGGTGACCTAGATAAGGTGTTGCGTACACTCAATATCGAAAAGGTTAATCGCATAATGCTTGATCTCGGCCTGTCTTCCGATCAGTTCGAGACATCAGGTAGAGGCTTCACCTTTAGGAATGATGAACCTTTGCTTATGACTTTTAAAAAGGACCCAAAAGAAGGAGATTTAACAGCATATGAGATAGTCAATAAATGGGAGGAAGAGAATATTGCAGATATCATTTTTGGTTACGGTGAGGAAAAATATTCAAGAAGAATAGCACGTGCAATCGTAAATTACAGAGATAAAAAGACGATTGATAGTACTGGGGAGCTTGTCGAAATAATATCATCATCTGTCCCTATGTTCTACAGACGAAGTAGGTTACATCCAGCCACTAGAACGTTCCAGGCTTTAAGGATAACAGTAAATGATGAATTAAATACACTCAAGAAAGGATTGGAAAAGGGATTTGAAAACTTAGAAAGTAAAGGAAGAATTGCCGTAATATCATTTCATAGTCTTGAGGATAGGATAGTTAAAAATTTTAATAAGGAAAAGGAGGAGAAAGGTTTAGCAAAAATAATTACAAAAAAGCCAATTGTTCCGTCGGAAGGTGAAGTAGAAGATAATCCACGGTCAAGAAGTGCAAAATTAAGAATTTTAGAAAAAATATGACACAACTTTTAGTAGATAATATAAATGGTGTTTTTAAATACAGAGAGAAGATATTCTCATTTCTTGTTGTCGCTATATTTGTAATGACTGCTTCCTACGTGTACTTGCTCCATAGTGCGATAACGAACGTCGTAGCTAGAGAAGAATTAGTTAAGGAGAGTAGAACCATACTTACAAGAGTAAGTGAGCTAGAAGCAAAGTATTTCCTAGTAAAAAACACCATTAATGCTGAATTGGCCCATGAAAAAGGTTTTAAGGACTCAGATACTGTTTCATTTATATCTGGTCAGTCTTTAACTGCAATGGCCAATCATAATGAACTTTAATTACACTCTAAGGATTCGTATAATACTCGGCTGTGTTTTTTTTGTTGCTTTGGTGATAATTTCCAAACTCTTTTTCGTACAAGTAATTAGAGGTAGTGTATATAGCGATAAAGCTGATAGGCAGTATGTTAAGCCTGTAGTTACTAATTTTGATAGAGGATCAATATTTTTTACATCTAAGGATGGTATAAAGATTGCTGCAGCAACTGTTAAAGATGGATATAACCTTTCCATAAACCCTAAGCTCATTAGAGATCCAGATCAAGCATATATGGCGATTTCTGCATATATGAATCTAGACAAGGATGCATTCCTTGAAAAGGCTTCGCATACAGAAGACACGTATAAGGAAATTGAAAAAAAGATGGATATATCGATAGGGCAATCGATAGCATCATTAAGAATACCAGGAGTATATTCTCAAAAAGAAAGTTGGAGAATATATCCAGGTGATTCATTGGCAGCTCATACAATAGGTATTATAGGCTTGGATAAGAATAACAAATTAGAGGGAAGATATGGTATAGAAAGTTTCTATGAAAGTACGCTCTCAAGAAATCAGTCTAATTCAGATATCAATTTCTTTGCCGAACTATTTTCTGGAATTAAAAAGACGGTATTCCAAGATTCTGTGAAGGAGGGTGATGTAATCACCACCATTGAACCAACAGTTCAAAACTATCTTGAAACTATACTTAAAGATACAAAAAGTAAATGGAGATCTGATTCAATTGGAGGAATAATAATGGATCCAAAAACTGGGCAGATATATGCAATGGCAGAATTGCCAACTTTTAACCCAAATGACCTATCAAAAATTGATAGCGCAAAAATACTTTCAAACTCTCTTGTGGAAAACGTATATGAAATGGGATCTATTATGAAGCCGCTTACTATGGCTGCAGGTATAGACTCAGGTGTCATAAATGCAAAGTCTACGTATAAGGATGATGGTTTCCTCCTTCTAAATGGGAGAAAGATTTCTAACTATGACGGAAGAGCTAGAGGTGTGATTCCGATGCAGGAAGTTCTTAGTCAATCACTTAACGTAGGAGCAGCATACATCTCTCTTAAAATGGGTTTGCAGACATTCTCGAAATACTTTCTTAGTTTCGGACTTGGTGAAAAAACTGGGATAGACCAGCCAAATGAACAAAAAGGTATTATTAAAAATCTTGTTTCAGGTCGTGATGTTGAAATTGCTACAATATCATATGGACAAGGCATAGCCATGACACCGGTACAAACCATCCGTGCACTAGCCGTTTTAGCTAATGATGGTTTTTTAGTCACTCCTCGTGTTGTAAAAAGTATAGAGTATTTAGATGGGGAAGTTGATGACATAAAAAATATACCAGCTGTCCAGGTTCTAAAAAAAGAAACAACTGATGATGTTACCAATATGCTTATTAATGTTGTTGATAAGTCTCTTAAAAAAGGTCAGGTAAAGATGGAACACTATAGTATTGCAGCCAAGACCGGTACTGCCCAGATTGCAGATCCTGTTAATGGAGGGTATTATAGTGATAGGTATCTCCATTCTTTTTTCGGGTATTTCCCAGCCTATAACCCTAAGTTTATAGTCTTTATATACCATGTATACCCGAAGGGTGCAGAATACGCTTCAGAAACGCTTACAGACCCATTTATTCAGCTTACAAAGCTTCTTATCAACTATTACGATATTCCACCTGATAGATAATCTATGAAATCAATAATAAAAAAGATAATTATTTCAATTTTGATTTGGGAGTCAAAACTGATTCTAAAGAAATACAAACCAACAATTATCGCTATAACTGGCACAGTTGGTAAGACATCCACAAAGGATGCTATATATACAGTATTGTCCAAATATGAATATGTAAGGAAAAGTCATAAGAGCTATAACAGTGAAATAGGGATTCCGCTAACAATTCTTGGATGTCAAAATGGATGGAGAGATCCATTCGTATGGCTAAGTAATATCCTACTAGGTCTTGAGTTAATAGTATTTAAATCACAATATCCTAAATGTCTAGTATTAGAAGTTGGTGCGGATCATCCAGGTGATATAAAATCACTAACTCAATGGTTAAAAATAGATGTTGCTGTAATTGTAAAAATTGGTGATGTTCCAGTACATGTTGAATTTTTTCCATCCCCAGCTGATGTGGTAAGAGAGAAGTCATATTTAATAGATTGTTTAAAGGAGAATGGAACCCTAGTACTTTTTGCGGATGATAAAAAGGTAAGTAATTTGGCTAATAACGTTAAAAAGAATGTATTAACATTTGGTATCTCTGATATGGCTACAGTGACAGCATCTAATATATCTGTTATGTACAATGAATATAAAGTACCAGAGGGTATTACTTTTAATATTAACTATAAGGGTAATAGTGATAATATTAAAATATACGGCATTCTAGGTAAGCAACAGGTATACCCTATAATAGCAGCTTGTGCGGTAGGAATATCTAAAGATATTTCTATACCAAAAATCATTGATGCTTTTGAATATCAAAGTGCGCCAAGGGGTAGAATGAATATCTTGGAAGGTATAAATGGAAGTACAATAATTGATGATACATACAACTCTTCTCCTGATGCATTAAGAGAAGGATTAAACACTCTAGCCTCATTACAAGTTTCAGGTAAAAGAGTTGCTGTACTCGGAGATATGATGGAATTAGGAAATTTTTCTGCTGATGAGCACAGAAAAGCAGGTGTGCAGGCATTACAATCTTGTGATCTTTTAATTACTGTAGGTCCTAGATCTAAAGTAATGAATCCAGATGGGCTTAATTTTAAAACTTCAGTAGAAGCGGGGGAGTATTTGAAGAGTGTGATTGCAAATGGTGATGTTATTTTCATAAAGGGTTCCCAATCGATACGAATGGAAAGGGTATCAAAAATGCTTTTGGCAAATCCTGAAAAGGCAAATGAACTACTTGTTAGACAAGAGAAGGAGTGGATAGAGAAGGAATGATATTGATACTTATACGTTCAGGTGTATAATTTCTGGTGAACCCCCTGCACACATGAATGACGATAGAGTCGAGGAGGAGCCACAGTGCTCCAAGATAGAACCTTCAACCTCAATACAGAGTGGGGATATTCCCATCACGGAAGAACCACCCGTATATCGTGGATTGCCAGCAGCAGAAGATTTCATGGACGGTTAGCAAATGCACGTCCATACTTCAAACGAATCCGCGGGAACACACCCGCGGATCTTTCATTGTTGTAAAATATCGAATTTTACGTTAATGTATTTGAGTATGGCCCTATCGTCTATCGGCTAGGACACCGCCTTCTCAAGGCAGTAAGCAGGGTTCGACTCCCTGTAGGGTCACCTTTTAGAGAGCGCACGAGTATCGTCAATGCAATGTTTCTATACTTTTGCATAGTTACAGAATTTCTGAACACGCGATATAATTTAAGTTATGAAAAGAGTTGTTGTTATACATAGGTGGGAAGGTGGATCGCATGATGACTGGCGACCATGGCTAAAGACAGGTATTGAGAACATGGGCTTTGAAGTACTTGTGCCAGACATGCCAGATACAGACGTTCCCGTGATTGAAAAATGGGTAGATAAACTGAAGGAGGCTGTCGGCACTCCAGACTCAGAAATATATTTCATTGGTCACTCAATCGGATGTCAGACCATTTTGCGCTACTTAGAAACTATTGATACGAAAGTAGGTGGAGCGCTGTTTGTTGCGGGTTGGTTCAATCTTGAGAATCTTGAAGATGATGAAGTGGCAGAAATCGCACGGCCGTGGATCGAAATTTCTATTGATATCGAGAAGATAAAAAGAGTGCTTCCGAAATCAATTTTGCTTATTTCCAAAGATGATCCGTACGGTGCTTTTCAGGAAAACGTGGACAAGTTCAGTCAGTTCGTGACGCATACGAGCGTTTTTGAACATGCGGGACATTTTACCGAATCAAAAGATCCCTCTATTCTTGGTCAATTTGAAAATCTGGTTCAGGAAAACTAACACTCGAGAAGTGTCGAGATGGTATATTAAAAAAGTATCAAGCAAACTTATAGGTCAATAGATCAGGGTGTTATATCTGCTTTAGACTCACCAACAAAACATCTCCATTAGTAGTATAAAATGTAATATATTAATCAAAACTAATAAACATGGAAAAAACAAATCAACTAGAACTTAAGAAAAAAGCAGACATTTCTATATCTAAAGCAAAAGAAATTATTCTCAAATATATTCCGAATGAAGAGATAGTATCTATTTACATAAAGGGAAGTTATGTTCAAGATGAGCTTTTACCAGAGAGTGATGTTGATATTGTCGTCGTTTTAAAGAGTGATGAGTATCTACAAGCCGTATATGAGCTGACCAAAAAGTTTGGAGATACCACAGCACCGCCATTTCAAATAGTTGCATACACAATAGAAGAATTGCAGACAGGTAAGTGGTCTTCAAAAAGAACTAAAAACTCAACTACTATAAGTATTTTTGTGAAGCAATTAAATAAACTCCCTCTCATATATGGTTCAAAACCAGAAGGGCAGCTATTTACTCGTACAGATCTCAAAGACTTAACAGCTCTTATATCAGCTTTCGATAAAAACTTTCTGCCAGATTTTGAGAAAGGTACTTTTGGGTTTGATGAAATGATAAAACAAGTTATGTGGTTAACTGAACGTGAACAAAGAGCTCGAGGGGTAGTACCAGATTACTCTTGGCAGAAACTTGCTGATTCAATTGAGGATAAAAATCATATTATACATTTAGCTCTGAAATTAAGAAGGCAAAAGGATGTATCGAAAGAGGAACAACACTTATTTATGGTAAGAATGATGAATTATATTGAAGATCTAAAAAATGAGTACCAGAGTACTAAAAAGATTTAGCTTTATAGTTAGAGAAAGATAAAATACGTCTAATTTAAACAAACAAGTAAACTATATTATGGTGCCCGGGAGAGGACTTGAACCTCCATGGGTTACCCCGCTTGCTCCTAAGGCAAGTGCGTCTAGCCAATTTCGCCACCCGGGCATTTAACAAACTTCCGTTACATTATATACGTAAACGGGTGCGTCCAGTAGGGATCGAACCTACGACCTTATCCTTAAGAGGGATCTGCTCTACCAGCTGAGCTATGGACGCATATACTAACAAATACAGAAAAAATATAACAGAAAAGCGGGTAATTAGCAATTGTGCTCGGGGTGGGAATCGAACCCACACGACCTTGCGGTCGACAGATTTTAAGTCTGTTGCGTATAACCAATTTCGCCACCCGAGCGTATAACACCTCCATACTTTATCATTTTTGCAGTATCATGCAAACATTCTAAAACCTTTACTCTTTTCCTCTCTAAGCAAAAGCAATTCACATAATAAACCCCACTAATGATTTTTTGTGTTGAAAGTTTGCCAAATTTAATAATATACATTGTCGATTTTGACTGATATTTTTGAATATACAATTTTCCCTTAACAAAGTATCGCGTCTCGATCTCACTTTTAAGCCAACTTATAAACTCTGGTGCTGCACCACTAATCCTTAGCGACCATTGCGTACGATTATTTGACCGGTTTTTCCAATGATTAATACATCCATCACCATCAATAACACCTCTGATAAAATCAGAAAAATATTCCTCATTTATCTTGAGTCGACCCATACTCCAGGTTTTGCCGGCAAAAATACCTATAGAATTCAAAAATTTATAATTTGGTACGCCTCCTACCTGTAATACTGCATATTTCTTCTCTTTCTCTGCTCCCCTTGATTTCATTACGATTCTTGAGGTAATACCAAATTCACATCTTATTCTTTCAAGATGCTCTATATCTTTTGACGTTATAGAAACATGTCTTTTGTCCTTACTTAGAGACCCATCAGTTGCAATGTATCCTACTACGTACCAAAAGATATTTTGATCTATATCATTTTGGTTTTTCAATATTGCTTATGCTATCATGTATGTATATTAGTTGTAAATTTAGTAACCATTAATAATACACAATATGTCATCACACAGCCAAGCTATCGCACAGATGGAAAATGAGAAGAGAAGGAAGGAAGAGAAGAAACATCAAGTCGAAAGTGATATAAAACAAAAGAAAAGCCAATTAGAGAATGTTAAAAGAGATTTAGAAAGACGGGCAGAAGAGATTAGAAATCTTGAAACTGAAGTAGCCCAATTAGCAGCTGGAATTACTCATATTGAACAGCAGATAATTGATCAGGAAAAGAAAGATGAGGCGCTCGAAAGATTAAAGAAATAACAAGCAGGAAGACATCATTAAGATTATTGAGGCGTAGACCGGGTTCGAACCGGTGCATGGCAGTTTTGCAAACTGCTGCGTTAACCAACTTCGCCACTACGCCATAGGGCTATTCTACAACACTTCTAGATATTTCGTCTATTTTTTGTCTATTCTTCTCTCCCTTGTCGATTGCAAAATCAAAGAAGGGTAGAGCTCTCATACGTGCTTTGTTCTTGAAGAAATCTCTAAAATCCGCTCTCTTTCTTTTAACAAAGTCGAGAGCCCCCTTTTCCTTATTTTCTGGAAGAACAGTAAAGAAGATGGTTGCCTGACTTCCTCTGTCTGAGAGTGATACATCAGTTACTGTTAGTATTGATGTATAGTTTCCCTCACGCTGAAGAAACTCTGCAGCAGCCTCTCTAATTACATCTTTTAGTTTTTGATCTCTGTCGCTTGTCATACTATTTCTTTTCTGTGGTTATAAAACATTGAATTTTGTCTCCAAGAGCTATTTCAGTTTTGGATTCAACCATGCAACCGAATTCAAAACCCTCTGTAACCTCATCTGTACGTGCTTTAGACTGTTGCAACTCCTTTATCTTTCCTCTACCTATTTCAGCATCCCTTCTCAATATTTTAACCTCAGAGCCTACCTTAACATTGCCTTGTTGTACCTTTGCTCCTAGGATTTGCTTATCCTTATTTTTGCTAAATATTGCTAATACTTTTGCTAAACCAGATATTTCATCAACATATTCTTTGGGCACTTTTGAAAGAACAGTTTCTTTTACGAAGGCGATGAGGTTGTAGATAATATCAAAAGACTTAATTTGAACAGTTGATCTTTCTATCAATGCCTGAGTTTTCGCATCAGGTTTACTATTGAATGCAAGGATTATGATATTAGGATCACCTTGAGTTGATTTAATATCATTTTCATTTATATCTCCAATACTTTCAGATACAATCTTAATCTTAACCTTATCATTTTTTATCTTTGCTAGTTCGTGTTTAATTCCATCTAGACTACCTATAACATCAGCTTTAATGATTACAGGTATTGATACAATAGAGCTATTATCTTCTCGAGATATTAATGGTTTTGATTGCTGATTTGAGTCTGTATATGTAGCTGCCATATTCTCTGCAGTTTTCTTGTCTGTACATGTTATGAATTGGGCACCAACATTTGGTATTTTGTTAAAACCTATAACCTTAACAGGGCTTGAAAATGTGGCAGTTTTTATGGATTTACCCTGATAGTCCTCAAGTATTCTGACTGGTGAATATGCGTCTTCTGCAACAACATACATTCCTTGTTCTAGTGTACCGTCTTTAATGAGAAGAGTAGCAGATATTCCTTTCTTGCTATCTCTATATGATTCGATTACTGCACCTTGGGCACTGGTATTGGAATTTGCTTTTAGGTCAGCTAAATCTGCAACCAGGATTATCATATCAAGTAGATCTGGTATTCCGGTACCTTTAAGGGCAGATATAGCAACAACAGGAATATCTCCACCATATCCCTCTACATATATTTCATTCTCCGCTAGAGACTGTTTTGTTAGCTCTACATTCGCTCCTGGTTTATCAATCTTATTAATCGCTACAATATATGGAATCTTTTCTGAGATGATGCACTTAAGAGCTTCAATTGTTTGTGGCTTCACGCCATCCTCTGCAGACACAACAAGTACAGCGATATCCGCGACTCTAGCTCCTCTTTCTCTGATACTACAAAAGGCTTCGTGTCCTGGTGTATCTAGAAAAGTTATCTTACCTTTAGAATGCATTACCTCATATGCTCCTAGGTGCTGTGTAATACCTCCAGCTTCACCAGCAACAACATTAGTTTTTCTAAGGTAGTCTAGTAGGGTAGACTTACCATGATCAATATGACCCATTATTACTACAACAGGTGGGCGAGTTACACTAGTATTACCTGAATCAGGTGTTTGTGGCTGATTTTTCTTTGCCATAGAAGTATATTTATGGATTCTTACTATATCAGAAAAAATATGATTTGGCTAGGATAGGTTCTTTTTTGCTGAGTTTAGAGACTCACGTTCTTCGTCTGACAGTTCATATTCGGAATTACCTTTGTTAACTGGTTTCGAATATACACTTATATGGTCTCTTGAGTATAGGCTTGAGATAATAACACCATCCATATCTTCATTGAGAAAAGTTGTAGAAAAACTTTGGTTGCTACCTGAACCGGTGCCCTTAAAAGGATTAAAACGTACCGTGTTAATCGATTGCACACTCTTTTTAAGTCTTTTTTCTACAGTAATTAAGTATGACTCCATTTCACTCTTAAATTTCGTCAACTCCTCTAAGGATTTATTAACTGATGATATTGCTTCATCTAAATTTGTCGATCCACCAATCAAAAATCTATTCAATCTCTGATTCAAGTGGTATGTATAGTACAAAAGAGCGAGAATGACAATTAGAAGGAGTATAAAAATGATAGTGCTGGTATCCATTGTAAAATTCATAATTAGATTATAGTATATATTTTGTAAATATGAAAAGAATTTACCTAGACTATGCCTCACTTACGCCAATTGATAAGGGCGTATTGAAGGTAATGAAGAAATATTCAAAAGGGGACTATTCAAATCCTTCCTCTCTTTATGCATCCGGGGTCAATGCAAAGAAGGCTATCGATGATGCGAAAGCAAGGATAGCAAAGATAATTCACTCACACCCTGATGAAATACTTTTTACATCAGGTGGTACAGAATCAAATGATTTGGTTCTAAGAAAATTTGAAGGTAAACAGATAGTCATAAGTGCTATAGAGCACTCCTCAATCATAAGAAATACAAAAGCTATACACATACCAGTGAATAATGATGGAGTTGTGGATCTAGAAGTACTAAGGAAGTCAATTACAACTGAGACAGCTATAGTTTCTATAATGATGGTGAATAATGAAATAGGAGTTATAGAACCGATACATGAGGTAGTAAAAATTGTAAGAGATTTTAATAAAAAAAATAATACAAATATTCTTGTTCATACAGATGCATGTCAGGCAGCAGTACATTTACCATTGCATGTGGAGAAACTTGGAGTAGATCTCATGACTCTAGATGGAGCAAAGATGTATGGACCGAGAGGTATAGGAATGCTATATGTCAAAAGGGGGAGTCTAGATATAACTCGTGCAGGAACAGAAAATGTACCAGCTATTATGGGATTTGCTTATGCCTCTGAACTTCTTGAAAAGATGAAGGAAAAGGAGACGAAGAGGATCGTAGAATTGAAGGCATTTTTTATAAAAGAATTACAAAAGATAAATCCAGAGATAAAAGTAAATGGATCTTTAGAATATTCTTCACCCCATATCCTAAATGTTTCAATTCCAAATATAGATAATGAGTTTTTCCTATTTCAACTAGATGCAAAGGGAATAGAGGTTTCGACAAAGAGTGCATGTTTAAGGGATGAGGATGAGTCTTACGTATTAAAAGCTATAGGAGCTAATTCTAAGAATTCTGTGCGGTTTAGCTTTGGAAGGGGGACTACAAAATCTGATATAAATAAGTCAATAAAGATGATTAGAAATTGTATTGACATGGTAGTATTTTGATTGTAATATAGCAGACAGCATAAATACTGGTTCTTTTACCGTATTATCTATGTTATTTGGTAGAAAACAATAGCAATAGGAAAATAGAATGAATAATTTGATCCATACACTGTTTTTGCAACATCTTCAAGACTGTGAGCGTACTGATACCTCCCTTCGTTCAGGAGTTGAGACTGTGATTAAGATCGCTGTGGGTGATGACTGCGAAGCGGCTTCGATCGGTAGATCAGTACTGGTTACCAAGCAACTGACTGATGGTCAACTGAAACACATTGATGATTTCTATAAAGCTGCGTGTATTCTGTGTTCAAGCGGCTCAGTATCCGATCTAGCTTTAGCCCACATGTGTGTTCTCCATGCTTGGGACCGAATAAAAAATCATGGGGAAACGCTAACTCCATCCTACGCAGAGAATTTCAAAGCACTTGCTCGGGATACCTGGGTCTGGTTCGAGTCCGCGATTCATCCATATGATTGATGTCCCGTGGATTATTTAATTCATCCAATCACGATCTGCCACATATATCCCCTGGATCCCTATGTGGCTAATTTTGTATAAAGTCACATTAAATCTTTACTTCTCATTAATTATTTCTTTTTGACCCAACCTCATTTTTTTGCTAACATAGCCATATATGCCCCCATTAGGAAGCTTTACAACTAAGGCCAAAGAAGCACTGCGCCGTTCACACGAATTGGCTATTGAACGTGGTATGAACCATGTTAATCCTATACATCTAATGTGCGCTCTCATACTACAGGAAGAGAGTATGGTTACCTCTATCCTAGAGAAGCTAGAAGTCGATACCATGCTCCTTACTGACCTCATTCTAGAACAGATAGAGGCACCAGAAGCTGGTAAGACACTTTCACCTTCATATCAGATCTATATTACTCCTGAGCTTGCATCAGTACTTGAAAGTGCTGGAAAGATCGCAAAAGAGATGAAAGAAGAATTCACTTCTACCGAACACCTATTCGTAGCACTCTTCGATGTTGCTGGACCTGCGCGAGATACTCTAGCTCGATTCAAGATCGATAGGTTAAGTGTTATAAACATAATTGAGGAATTGAAGTCATCTGATTTCGTAGGGGAAGCAAAGCCAAAGCAGTTTAGAACTCTAGCAAAATACACAAGAAGTCTAACAAAACTCGCTAGAGAGAATAAGTTGGATCCAGTTATCGGAAGAGACAATGAGATATTGAGAGTGATTCAAATCCTTTCTCGAAGAACAAAGAATAACCCTATACTTATCGGTGAAGCTGGAGTAGGTAAGACCGCTATCGTAGAAGGACTAGCTATACGTATGGCAAGTGGTGATATACCAGAATCTCTGAAGGATAAGGAGCTAGTGTCACTTGATCTAGGATCATTGATCGCTGGTACCAAGTACCGTGGTGAATTCGAAGAGAGACTAAAGAATATTTTAAAAGAAGTTGAGAGGGCAGAAGGTAAGATAATTCTTTTTATCGATGAAATACACACTATAGTCGGTGCGGGTGCATCAGAGGGATCTATGGATGCTTCCAATATGCTAAAGCCTGCTCTATCTCGTGGAGAACTACGTGCTATAGGTGCTACTACACTTCGTGAATATCAAAAACATATAGAAAAGGATCCAGCTCTAACTCGTCGCTTTCAGCCAGTTATGGTGAATGAGCCATCAGAAGAAGATGCTATCGCTATCCTACGTGGATTGAAGGAGAAGTACGAACTCTTCCATGGCGTACGTATAACAGATGACGCAATCGTAGCTGCTGTGCATCTATCATCAAGATACATTTCTGATCGTTTCCTACCAGACAAGACTGTTGATCTCATAGACGAGGCTGCTTCTGCTTTGAAAATTTCTCTTGAAAATATGCCACCTCAGCTTGAGGAAACACGTAGAAAGATTATGAGATTAGAGATCGAGAGAGAAGCGCTTAAGAAGGAGACAAATAAGGATGCAAAAGCTCGTATGCAAAAGATCGAGAAAGATATTGCAGATCTAAAGGAGAGCACTTCTGAGCTCGAACTCAAGTGGAAAAATGAAAAAGATACAATAACGGATATAAAGAGGATTAAAAAAGAATTGGAAACTATCCGTATAGAAGCCGAAGCTGCAGAGGCAAAAGCAGATCTATCTAAAGCTGCTGAGATTCGATATGGAAAGATTCCAGATTTGGAAAAAGAATTAGAGACAAAGAATAAGAGATTAAAGAAATTACAATCATCAAGAAGAATATTGAAGGAAGAGATAACAGAGCAGGATATCGCTGATGTTGTTTCTCGTTGGACAAATATCCCTGTGACACGAATGATGGAAGAGGAGGCTCGTAAGCTTGCCAATATGGAAGCAAAACTAAAAGAGAGACTAGTAGGTCAAGATGAGGCTGTAAAGAAAATATCAGATACAATCAAGCGTTCTCGTGCAGGTATAGCTGACCCTAGTCGTCCTATAGGTTCATTCATTTTCCTTGGACCAACTGGAGTGGGTAAGACAGAGTTAACAAAGTCTCTTGCTGAGTTCCTTTTCAATGATGATAAGGCTCTTATCCGTGTCGATATGTCAGAATTCATGGAGAAGCATTCAGTATCAAAACTAATAGGTTCTCCACCAGGCTATGTAGGTCATGATGAGGGTGGTGGTCTAACTGAACTAGTTCGAAGACGCCCATACTCTGTAATCCTATTTGATGAAATAGAGAAAGCTCATCCAGAAGTATTTAATATACTACTTCAGGTTCTTGATAACGGTCGTTTGACTGATTCAAAGGGAAGAACTGTTAATTTTAAAAACACAGTTATCATAATGACTTCGAATATCGGTGCTCAGTATATAGAAAAGATGGAGAAGATTGGCTTCACAACTCAAGCTGAGCCAAATGAGAAGGATAACTATGATCAGGTAAAGGATAAGGTGATGTCTAGTCTAAAAGACTACTTCAGACCAGAGTTCCTTAATCGTGTTGATGACATAATACTATTCGATATTCTAAGTAAAGAATCAATTGAGAAGATTGTGAAGATCCAAGTAGATATGGTAATTGCTCGTTTAAAGGAAAAGGATGTAAATCTAGTTGTATCTGGAGCTGTTATGTCATATCTAGCCAAGGAAGGGTATAACCCACACTACGGTGCAAGACCACTTAAGAGATTAATACAGAACAAGATACTTACACCAGTTGCCAACCTTATGATTTCTCAGGGAGTTACAAAAGACGGGACAATAAATGTAGATATGAAGAATGGAGAGTTTACTTTTGATGTAAAAAAGAGAAAGAAGGGTGATAACCCATTAATTCTATCGGATATTGAGTTGAAGAAGTAAATCACTTTTCTTTTTATTATGTAGTATAATGGTTATTACATAATATGGCAAAAGAATGGACTCAAAAGGAAAAACAGTATTGGAAGAGGCTATTACATGAACTTTATGTTGTGGAGAATTTATCTCTTAATCAAATATCTAATAAGCTATCAATACACGAACAGACTATATATAAAAGGTTAAAAAGATTAAATTTTCCATCCCTTAGACATTTAAAGAAAGGGTACAATAATTCAACAAGAAAAATAGTAATACCTAGAACTTACAACGGTGATATTGCTGAGTTTTTCGGTATTATGATTGGAGACGGTCACGTAAGCCCTAAACAGGTGATTGTAACGTTAGGTACGAAAGAATCAGAGTATGCAGACTATGTATCAGGCATTATTCAAAAAGTTTTTAAAATAACACCATCTGTATTCATCAGACCTTCAGAAGACAGGAGTAACAAATATAGAAATGTCTATTTTGGATCTGTTCCCGCCGTCAAATGGCTTCTTGATGAGGGTTTGGTACATGATAAGGTTAAGAGCCAAGTTAATGTACCAAAATGGATTTTTACTAGTGATGATTACATGAAGAGATTTATTAGAGGTTTTTTCGATACAGATGGATCTGTATATAAACTTAGATATGGTATTCAAATATCACTGACAAATTTTTCAGTCCCATTATTAAAGTCTTTACAGACCACGCTTAATACGTTAGGATATAAACCATCCAGAATCAGTGTTAATAAAGTTTACCTAACACGAGTCAGTGATACTAAAAGATTTTTTGAGGAAATTTCACCAAAAAATCCTAAACATCTAAGACGATATATTGATTTTGTAAAATGCGTCGGTACTCAAGTGGTCAACGAGGATTGACTGTAAATCAATTGGCTTTAGCCTTCGCTGGTTCGAATCCAGCCCGGCGCACAACATATATAGTGAAGTATTGCTCTTTTACCTTAAATACGGTATATTAGTTTAACTATGTCACAGATTCAACTTATACAATTAAAAAACAAGGAAACAGGGGAGATTTACATGACCCGAAAAAACAAGAAGAAAGTAGAGAGGAAAATAGAGTTAAAAAAGTATAGTAAAACTCTAAGAAAGCATGTAACTTTCAAGGAAGCAAAGAAATAGCAGAAAAGGTCGCCGAGAGGCGATTTTTTCTTGAATATGTTATAGTATTTTTGTAAGGGCGATTAGTTAAGTGGTATAACTGCGGCCTCCAAATCCGCTGTCCGAGGTCCGATTCCTCGATCGCCCGCAAATTATTTGTATCTTTTAAACCATAGTATCTGCCTCTTCGCATAATGCCATATTTTATTCTTTAGCTTCTCAACCATTTCTTCTTTTGTAATTAGATTCTGCAGGAATCTAGAGATATATCTATATTCTAATCCAAACGCCTCCATCCTCTCCCATGAAAGACCACTCTTATGTAAATTATCTACTTCCTCAATCATCCCATTATCAAATCTCTTGATTAGGCGATCGTATATACGCTGCTTCAATTCATCATTAGGTAAACTCAAATTTATCCACTCTACGTTATATGGTGATTTATTTTTAATAATCTTAGGTATTTCACCTAACTCCTTTGCAATCTCTATAGAACGAACTAGTCTCTGTGTGTTATTCCTCTCTGAATTGTTTAAACTATCCGCATATTCAGGATCAAGATTCTTAAGAATTTCGAATAGTTCACCACTATCTTTACTAGCTAGTTCATCACGCAACTTATCATCATGTTCTACGTTAGGATATGAAATATTGTATATGAGCGCATCGATATAGAAACCGGTACCACCACAGAGAATCGGTAGCTTACCTCGACCAGTAATGTCATCAATGGCCTTTTGAGCTAGTATCTTATACTTCTCAACATTAAAATCTTCACTTGGATCAACCACATCAAGTAAGTGATGGGGAATACCTTTCATTTCATCAATCGATATCTTTCCAGTACCAATATCCATTCCTCTATATACCTGTCTAGAATCAGCAGATATTACCTCACCATTGTTTTTGATGGCATATTCAACTGCAAAGTCACTTTTACCTACTGCAGTGGGACCGGTGATAACTGCTACTTTTTTCTTCATGAATATTACTGTACAATATATACTGGATTAATTCCACATGACGATCACACACACGTCATGTAATGTAGGTTACCCCAGGAGCCTATGAGGATCACAGAAGAAGATCAAGTTGCATCGGAAGTTGCAAGGATAGCTGCTCGACTCAGCGATGCGAATCCAAAGTCACTACATGCTCTCAGAGAGTTACTCACAGGATACTCTCGTGAAGTGTGGGCCTTGGAGGTCAGAAATCATCGACCAGACCCAACGGCGATTTTCGTCAGCGAAGTTCATACACAACAGGTGGCTGCGTAGTAAACCTGCGTACCATTAATTTACCCACCGGTCCTCACACAGGCCGGTGGCTGTTTTATATATTCATTGTGCCGGGAAGAGGAGTCGAACCTCCACGGATTTCTCCACACGATTTTGAGTCGTGCGCGTATAACCATTTCGCCACCCCGGCATAAAAATCAATCTAACATCTCTAGTCTACTAAATCTGGCGAGAAAATCAATTGTAGGATAAAATACTTGCATGTCATCATCACAATTTTTTGGAGATTCAATATTTTGGATAGAAGTAGAAAAGATTAGACCAAACCCATTTCAACCAAGAAGGGATTTTGATGAAGCTCGATTAAAGGATCTTGCTGATTCTATTCGTATGTATGGTCTCCTTCAGCCGATTACTGTAACTCGTAAAGAATATGAAAAACCAGAAGGAGGCTTAGCTGTTGAATATGAGCTCATAGCAGGTGAGCGCCGTTTGCGTGCATCTAAGATTGCTGGTCTTCAACAGATACCAGCCCTCATCCGTTCTGGTGAGCAGGATGATAAGGTTAAGTTGGAATTGGCGATAATTGAAAATCTTCAGCGTGAAGATATTAACTCTGTTGATAGGGCAAGGGCATTTAAGAGACTAGCTGATGAATTCGGTATGAAGCATGTTCAGATTGCTGAGAAAGTTGGAAAAAGTAGGGAGTATGTTTCAAATACATTAAGAATTCTTGATTTACCCGAAGAGATCCTAACAGCACTTTCAGAAGGAAAGTTATCAGAAGGTCATACAAGACCACTTCTCATGCTTTCTGATAGGAAGGAAGAACAATCTGTATTGTTTAAGGAAATTATTATTAAAAGAATTACTGTCCGTGAAGCTGAAGCTTTTGCACGTAATGCTGCAAAGGACAGGGTGAGGAAGAAGTCACTTATAGACCCAGCACTTGCCGAACTTGAAAGGAAATTTAAGGAAACTCTAGGTACAAAGGTATATATAGAGAAAAAAGAGAATGGAGGAAGGATCATGATTGATTTCTTTGATGATGCTGATATTCAATCACTTCTTGAAAGATTCCTTAAAACTGGTAATGAGCCAGTGGTTCCAGGTGTATCTGATATTTCTGAATCTACTCCACTTAACGTTGAAAAACCAATTGATGATCGTGCTCCAGCAGAGGTTGCTCATGAGGATAACAATGAAGACTTATATTCAATGAAGAATTTTGTTGTTTAGCTATTCTGCTTTCTTCTTACCAAACCTTCCTTTTCTAGCCACTTTGGGAGTGTTAATAATAGCTATAGCTCTATCTAGAGTAATCGTATATGGATCATCACCATCTTTTGCTTTAATTGATCTAAAATCACCGTCATGCATTACATATGGACCGAAGCGTCCGATGTTTGCTGTTATATTTTTACCAGTTGGAGGGTAAACACCTAATATCTTAGGCAAGCTCAAATATTTCATTGCATCTGCTACAGTAACATTTGATAGATCCATACCCTTTGGGATTGATGCCATACGAGGTTTTGCCGGTGCTGGTGGTTTTGGAATGACAGGATCACCCTTCTTTCTTCTTGGCTTCTTTACACCCGGCACACTACGTACTTTTTTAGGTGCTCTTTCTCCTAGTTGTACGTACGGACCATATTTACCAACTAGCACGTATATAGGTAATCCAGTTACAGGATCATTACCAATTGGTTCATCCTTTTTTATCTCAGTCCCATCCATCATTAGTGCGCCATCACAATCAGGGTATCGTGAACAAGAAAGGAACTTACCGTTTCTTCCGAGTTTAATAATCATATCAGAGGCGCATTTTGGACATTTGTATTTAGCATCAGCATCACCAAGATTAGTGATTTTAGCTTCCTTTTCCATGAGTTTAATTTCTTTAAGGAAGGGGATATAGAATTTTCTAAGTGTGGCAACATATTCCTTATCTCCATTTGCAATATCGTCGAGTGAATCTTCCATTTCAGCGGTAAAAGAGTCATTTATATAGTTCATGAAGTTAGTTTCAAGAAATGTTGAAACTACATCACCTGTATCTGTTGGTTTAAGTGCCTTATTTTCTTTCTCAACATAACCACGTTCTTCTATTGTTCTGATTATGGAGGCATAAGTAGATGGACGTCCGATTCCTCTCTTTTCCAATTCCTTAATTAATCCAGCTTCACTGTATCTACCAGGTGGTTGAGTGGCTTTTTCTTCACTCTTTATATCCTTTAAGTTTATAGAATCTCCTTTATTAAGTTTTGGTAGTTCAACATCTTCACCACGAGCTTCAGGATCAGCCTTAAGCCATCCGGGGAATATTAATCTTGAACCATTTGCATGGAAATCGGGGATTTCTCCTACGGGTTCAATATTTGCAGTTATTTTTGTTCTAAGTAGCTCAGCGTCTGTCATTTGAGATGCGACAGTTCTTTCCCAGATTAGTCTGTATAACTGTTTTTGTTCATCATTTAGTCCTGCATTGTCTACAGATATATGTGATGGCCTTATGGCTTCATGAGCCTCTTGAGCATTCTTACTTTTCTTTGCATAGGTTCTAAATTGTAGATATTCCTTTCCATACTTCTTTTCAACAACCTTAGCAATCTCAGCTAATGCTACCTGACTTAGGTTTGTACTATCTGTTCGCATGTATGTTATATGACCAGCTTCGTAAAGTCTTTGTGCTATAGACATTGTACGAGATGGAGCATATCCAAGTCTTGATGAAGCGGCTTGCTGTAGCGTTGAAGTTATAAATGGAGCACGAGGAGAACGCTTAATGGTACTTTCGTCTACCTCAGTAATTTTCCATGGCTTCACCTCTCCTACTTTTATAATTCTTTCAACTTCTTTAAAGTCCGTTGGTTCTTCAGAACAAGTAAGTGCAAGTATGCTTTTAGGGTTTGAAACGGTTTCTGTATTTGCTGTAATTACCCAGAACGCATGTGATTTAAATGCTCGTATCTCACGCTCTCTTTCCATGATTATACGTAATGCGGGTGATTGTACGCGTCCAGCAGATAGTCCATAGCGCACTTTCTTCCATATTAGTCCTGAAAGGTCATATCCAACTAGTCTATCTAGTACACGTCTTGCTTCCTGTGCCATACGAAGGTTCTCATCAATTTTTCTTGGATGCTGCATTGCTTCTATAACGGCATCCTTAGTGATTTCATGGAACACTACACGCTTAGGGTCTTTAAGCTTAGCTGCCTCAGCTATATGCCAAGCTATAGCTTCACCTTCACGATCGGGGTCGGTTGCTAGTATGACCTCCTCAGCCTTTTTTGCTAATGACATAATCTCATCCAAAACTTTTTCTTTACCAGGAGAAATTTCATAATGAGGAATGAAGCCACCCTCAATGTCGATAGCTTTTTTGTTGCTCTTCGGTAGATCTCTCACGTGTCCAACAGAAGCTTTTACAGTATATTTATCATCCAAATATTTGGAAATTGTTTTTGCTTTTGCAGGTGACTCGACGATTAGTAGTTTCATATTTTGTACACTATATATATATGTGTGACTGACTAAGTATTACACGAGATTGGGAAATGTGGCAAATTTATACAGCAACATTTATGATATAAATGAGTATAATGTGGTGATGAAATCGATAAGGAACAAACTTTTTTCTATAACAGCAAAAGTATGGCGTTGGCCAGGAGATATGGGCTGGCATTTTATTAGCTTGGATACCAAGATATCTGAAAATATTCGTAAATCTTTTCCAAAAGGTTTTGTAAAAATTAAAGCTAGACTAGGTAAAAGTGAATGGAATACATCTCTGTTTCCTCACAGGGAAACTAAAATATATTTACTTGCAATTAAAAAATCTATTAGACGAAAGGAGGGGGTTATAGAGGGGGAGAGTGTTACTATTGATATTTTCTTGAAAGTATGAGATTATATTTCACGGTCCTTTTTCTGTGTGGAAGAAGGAAAGTGCTACAACAAAAATTCTGGATAACTAAAGTCTATGCCAGTAATGTTTGCGGTTATAAATCGGGTCAATGTGTCAAGTGGTATTGCTGAGGGGGTCATCCTAAATCAGCATGGAACCGCCACGAATACTCGTGTGCGAGTCTGGTTGAGGAACAAGTACACTGTTGCCGCGAGCAGCAGTGGACCCTACCTATCGAAGGCGAAGTCGTGTAGGCGGCCCCGTGTGGGAGACGAAATCATCTTTTTTACTTCGAACCGGTGGAAGATGCCGGTAAGCGACTTGATCACTCCGAAGAAATGGGGGTTCCTTAGCGAGTGGCAACGAGGTGGTGTGATGGTGGAGACAGACTCTACAGCGCCATTCTCCACCATGTTTTCAGCTGAGGGCGGAATCGCCCAAACTGGATGATGGTTTGTCCAGTGTTTGATTGCCGGGGACTCGTTCCCCGGCTTTTCTGTTATAATACTTATATGTTAAACAAATATTTTCCACACTTTCTTTTGGTGGTGTATGTTATTGAATTTATAATCGCAGGTATAGAACCATATAGTCGTGCTGTTTGGTATGTTGAAAACGGACCGATTGTGGCACTGGTGATTTGTATAGTAATCCTATACTGGAGAGGTATAAGATTTTCAAATACTGCATATGCATTAATGTTTGTGCTTCCATTTTGGCATACTATCGGGGGTCACTATACATTCGAGCTAGTTCCATTTGATTGGTTTAACAATCTCTTTGGCTTTGAAAGAAATATGTTTGATAGGATCGGCCATTTCGCGGTAGGGTTCTATGCTCTACCTATAATTGAATATTTGGTTAGTAGGGAATTGGTAGCTAAGAAATGGATCGCTATAACATATGCAATATTTGCAATATCTTTTGTCGCTGTGTTCTATGAATGGATAGAGTGGATATATGCTGATACACAGGGTGGGGAAGCCGGGGCTGCTTTTCTTGGATCACAAGGTGATATCTGGGATGCTCAGAAGGATATGTTAATGGATGTTTCGGGTGCAGTGTTGGTGTCTTTCATATATATAGTCTCTAAATTCTTTAAAAGAAAATAGTATAATACTTTGAGTGAACGTATGTTCACTGTATAATGTATGGATGAAAAAGAAAACCATATTTCATATGGATGGCGACGCTTTTTTTGTTGCTGTGGAGATTGCAAAAAATCCAAAACTTAAAGGGCTTCCTGTTGTTACTGGAGAAGAGAAGGGAATTGTCTCTGCACTTTCATATGAAGCTAAAGCTATGGGTGTTGTAAGGGGTATGCCAATTTTTAAATTAAAAAAAGAATTTCCTAAAGTCCTCATATTACCAGGAGACTACGATTCATACGCCCGATATTCAAAAATGATGTTTGATATTGTTCGAAGATATGCTGATGATGTTGAGGAGTACAGTATTGATGAATGCTTTGCTGATCTTACAGGTTTAGAGCCTCCTCTTAAAATGTCCTATAAGGAAATAGCGGAGAGAATAAAGAGAGAGGTGAATGAAGAACTTAAACTCTCTGTATCTATAGGTTTAGCTCCAACGAAAGTTCTGGCTAAGGTGGCATCTAAGTGGAAGAAACCAAATGGTTTTACTGTAATTGATGAAAATTCAATTAATAGTTTTCTTTCAAAAACAAGTATTGGAAAGGTATGGGGTATTGGAAGAGAGACGTCGTGGCTTTTGGAAAGGAAAGGAATTAAAAATGCTTTTGACTATATCTCTAAAGATATCTCTTGGATACGAGAAAATTTGGCAAAACCTCATGAAGTTATTTGGCATGAACTTAAAGGTGTATCCATAATGGAAGTTGACCCAAATCCTAAGATTATATATTCATCGATTCAGAAAACTCGCTCATTCCATCCATTTACAAATGATTCTATTTTTCTACTATCACAGCTATCAAAACATATGGAAGATGCTTGTGCAAAAGCTCGGTATTATAAATTAGTACCTAAAGATATTTCTTTTTTTATTAAAACAAGAGATTTCAGATATTTTAGTAAAAGTATTCCACTTTCAGTTCGCACGAATACTCCAGAGAATTTAATCTCTCTAATTAATACACACTTTAGTGAAATATATGATGGTAGTGTTATGTACCGTACCACAGGAGTTACTCTATCAGGTCTCACTCCAATCATCTCATCACAAATTGACCTATTCGGAGGAGTTGATAGGGCACATAAGTTTGAACTCATACATGAGCAGATAGATAAGCTGGAGGATAAGTATGGAAAAAGAGTTGCATATTTGGCATCTACACATAATGCTTTAATGCAAAAAGAAAAGGGAACGGATATGGATGATTTGGAGAGGAATTTACTTTTTTTATAATTTGAAAACCTTGACTTTGAGTCCAAAAAGTGTATACTATAAGTGTAGAGGTCAGGTCATTGAGAGATAAACAGGGAAAAAAATGAATGAAATTGTATCGGCTTTCTCATGAGTTTAATCCCCCAAGTACACTCAGCGCATTTTGCCCCGATACAATCCATTTCATCACCACCTCTCTCACTTTCCTCATTTGTTCTTTCTTCCACCACACTTTCGTTCGACGCCTGGTCACTTTGTGATCAGGTTAATTTTTTATATACTACTCGATATGAAGGGAAGAAGAAAAGAATATTTAAAATACAGAGAGCATGCACGTGCAATAGCACATAGCAGGATTAACTTTTTCAATCAAATATATAACTTTAGAGTGAATCGTATTACAATACGGAATCAGAAAACTAGATGGGGTAGTTGCTCTAAAAGAGGAAATATTAATTTTAATTATAAAATTGCGCTCCTTCCACAGGAGCTTTCAGATTACATTATTGTTCATGAATTATGCCATTTGGGTGAATTTAATCACTCCAAAGACTTTTGGAATTTAGTTGCAAGAGTAATACCAGATTACAAGGAAAGAAGGAAAAAGCTAAACTCAAAAGGAGTTAATTTATCTTGATATTTTAAGTAGATCTAAAATATCCTGAGAACAAGTTATTGGTGCAGCATAGTTTCCCAGTAGCCAGTTAGGTCCATTTGATAATTCTGATCTAATATCACCCGG
>CAYXZI010000007.1:0-36789 GCA_964470105.1 uncultured Candidatus Saccharibacteria bacterium | reverse complement strand
GATTCGAACCCGGAGTCGCCTGTTCCCAAAACAGGAATGTTAGCCGTTACACCACGCTCCGATATGTTGACTATACTAGCATAGGGTTAATAAAAACCAAAGAAATATGCTTGTCTAATACAGTTGTCCGCAACTAATAAGTCAATGGTTGTATTTTATTATCATACAGACTTATATCAATAATCTGAATAATCAACGCTTTTCAACACTATTGTGGAATACCTAAAGAGACAAAAGACACGAATATAAGCCATATTTTCATTGTCTTATACCCATTGTCCCCAATGTTATCCACAGTTTTACACAGAATACTTCCCTATTTGTGCGGGTAAGGAGAATCGAACTCCTACCTCATCCTTGGCAAGGACGTGTCCTACCACTAAACGATACCCGCAATATTTCGATATTATATACTAAATTATCTTTTTACCAAACTCTAACCACTCTCTGTGCACCCGGTAGGACTCGAACCTACAACGTTTGATCCGAAGTCAAAAATGATATCCATTTCACCACGGGTGCATATTTAAACTGGGTCACCTTCATAATACTTGATTAATAGCTTTTGCCAAGCTATTACCTTTCTTAATGTGTTAATATCCGGAACCTCTATTCTACGGTAACTATCGTAATTTCTCAGCTTTATCCTGGAAAAATCAATATTTAAATACCTTTCAACCCATTTTGACATTATTTTTATAGCTACACTATCCATACTAGAGAACTGCAAAGTATTCCCTGTTTTGTTACCTGAGGACCAATACAGTGATAGACCCAGAACAAAGAAAGGATCATTAATTAAGATTGAAAATTCCCTTTCTGCCGTCTCATACACCCTCTTTTCCCGTATTATCCTAGCTGAACGTATATTTATAGATGAATTCATTCTTCCCCTACTAACCCTAGGTTGTATTCTTTCCTTCATTGAATTTAGTTGTATGTCAGTAAGTGTTATATCACGTAACCAATTAGAAAGAGTGCTCTTTGGTATATTCATTTCTCTGTAGATTTCTGATAATGAGTAACCAGAAAGCCTCATTTCCCTCGCTTTTTTGACAAATTGTATACCATATCTCATATTGTATGATAGTATATCACATATACATATTGCTGAAAAACGACTATAGGTGCTAGTATTAAGTTGATGAAAAATAAAGCTATACCTCAAGAGATAGTAGATATTGTTGAGAAACTCGAAAAAGCAGGTTTCGAAGCTTTTCTTGTTGGTGGTTGTACTAGGGATATACTTCTAGGGAAGGAACCTAAGGATTGGGATATTACGACAAATGCCACACCTGAGCAGATAATTCCATTGTTCACTAAGACTTTCTATGAAAATGATTACGGAACTGTTGGTGTTGTTAACGAACAAACATTGGATGAGAGATTGAAGGTTGTAGAAGTCACTCCATATCGTCTTGAAAGCTCATATAGTGATCATAGACACCCTGATGAGGTTAGATTCAGTAAAAGTATCAATGACGATCTTAAACGTCGGGATTTCACGATTAACGCGATTGCAGTGAGTCTATCAAAAGGTGCAATTAAAGATATAGTCGACCTGTTCGATGGTTTAAAGGACATAAAGGACAAGACTCTCAGGGCAGTTGGTAATCCTAGCGATAGATTTGAGGAGGATGCTCTTAGAATGGTTAGGGCTGTAAGGCTAGCAACGGAACTAGGTTTCATGATTAACATCGATACAGAAAAGGCTATGATTAGCCATTCTAAGCTTCTTAGTAAGATATCTGTAGAGAGAATTCGTGATGAATTTAACAGAATTATTATGTCTAATAACCCAAAGCAGGGTATTGAACTACTCGACAAATACGGCTTTCTTGAATTCATAGTACCTGAACTACTAAAGGCAAAGAACGTAAAGCAACCACAGGCACATGCCTATGACGTATGGGAGCACCTACTACGCACACTACAACATGCTGCTGACAAGGAGTGGCCGCTAGAAATACGTCTTTCAGCCCTCCTACACGATATATCTAAGCCTGAGACAAAGAGAATTTCACATGAAACAGGGAATATAACGTTCTACGGACATGAGGTAGTCGGTTCACGTGTAACAAAGAAGATACTTGAGAGACTTAAGTACCCATCAAAAACAGTAGAGAAAGTGTCTAAAATGGTTAGATGGCATATGTTCTTCTCCGATACAGAGACTATTACACTATCTGCAGTTAGGAGAATGATAAATAACGTTGGAAGAGAGAATATTTGGGATCTTATGAATATCCGCATATGTGATCGCATAGGAACAGGAAGACCTAAGGAGAATCCGTACAGACTGAGAAAATACAAGGCAATGATAGAAGAAGCACTGGTGGATCCTGTCTCTGTTGCTATGCTCAAGATAGATGGGAAGAGGATAATGGAAGTTACACATGTAACACCAGGACCTAAAATAGGGTACACTCTCAGCGCTCTCCTAGAAGAAGTGCTAGATAATCCCAAACTCAATACTTCAGAATATCTTGAGAATAGGGCAGTTGAGCTCATTAGTTTACCTGAAAAAGAACTGGAATCTCTAGGTAAAAAGGGTATTGAAAGGAAAAAGGAGACAGAAAATGAGAATCTTGATGAGATCCGTAAGAAATACCACGTTTCATAAGTAACATTTTCATATGAAACAGAATAAAAATGGCTATGTATAGCCGTTTTAAATCTATACAAACAAAAACAGCCGCTTCTGTTCGATGCTTCCGAGGTTAGAATTGGAAGTATTGAACAAAATTGCGACTGTTGGAAACGAGAGCGAACTCGAAAATAATAAGGGGATCTATAGAATCCACAGATTCTGATCCTAGCGAGATTGACCACTGGCTCACCCAAAGGGAACTTATCGCGCACTCCAAAAAAAAATTAACGTTGAGAAGTCGCTTAAATTCGGCTAAGGCTGAAAGAGGGTTTGTCTCTCCTTCGATTCGAGCTCAAAAAAAGAGCTGCTACCCCTGAACACATTTTGTAAAGAACAACTGTCTTGATCATCCTCGGTTGAGACCAGGACTGATCTGGGATTATTATAGCAAGCATAAAGGACATGTAAAGGACATACAAAACAAAATATGTGGATAACTTTGTCCTTTATAAAAGACAATTGTTTTTATTTCAAAATCAACTCTATAGGACAATGATCAGAACCCAAAACTGTGTTTAGAATATTGGCTTTTTTAACCTTTTCTAAAATTCCCGGACTAATAAAAAAATAATCTATTCTCCATCCAACATTTCTTTCTCTTGCATAAGTTTTCATATCCCAGTATGTATATGCACCTATTTTATTTGGATTTTGTTGTCTAAAAATATCTATGTATCCAGACTGAATAACTTCATCTATCCACTCACGTTCTTGTGGAAGGAAACCTGTATTCTCTTCATTTTCTTTTGGTCGTGCAAGATCAATTTCAGTATGTGCAGTATTTACATCTCCGCAGAATATAACTTCATATCCTGCTTTTCTTTGTTTATTAATGTATTTAAGAAACTCATCATAGAATCTCATTTTAAAGTCTAGTCTGTCTTGACCACCACCTCCGTTAGGGAAGTATGTTGTAATCAGAACAAACTTCTTACCAATTAGTTCCTTATTGTCGTAATATAGCGCTATAAATCTACCTTCTTGATCAACTTCATGAATACCAAAGCCATAATCAACACTGTCAGGCTTATGCTTTGTATATATAGCTACACCACTATATCCCTTGCGTAGCTTTGAATGGTCGAAATATGAATGGTATTCAGCTGGATTCCTAACTCCTTCTTCTAGTTGCTCTGGATGTGCTTTTGTCTCTTGTATACAGAAGAAGTCCGGAGATTGCTGTAAAAACCAATCAAATCCACCTTTTTTTACGTTTGCTCGTATACCATTTACATTCCAACAGATTATTTTCATAACAGTATGATAACAGAAAGGGGATTAACTACTCATTGACTTATATCATATTCGATGTCAGTATTGAGTAGCAATGTTAAAACATTCAAATACAACCTATATGAATAGAGATTCCGCACAGAAGGTGGGGATTTTTCTCATATCATACTCGCCAATTGGCCAAGGTTGTATTTTTTCTTAAGTAAACTAACTTAATTAAGCAAAGACAGTCTCGGCTAGGTGGCCGAGATTTTCTTTATCACCTAGAATCGTCCCGGATTTCATCCAGGGAATGTACGATTTGCTCTTTAATCAAAACAAAATGGAGGTTTGTGTATGAGAAACGATGTTGAGGGTAATATAGTTAAATATTATCTCTATAAGCTGTTTGCAAATTCAAGTATGAGGGGACCGATTTTGGTCATGTTTATGACAACAACGTGCAAGATGCCACTTTCAGAAGTCTACTTCTGTGAAGCATGTTGCGTAATCATACTCGCAGCACTACAAATACCAATGGGTATACTCGCTGATAGATGGGGGAGGGTTAAGACCATAAGGATTGGATGTTTGTTCATCGTCCTAGAGTTACTTGGTTTCGCTACCTCAAGAGAGCATATCCAACTCTGGATCTCAAATGCATTGTGGGCAATCGGCCTATCAATGCTTGACGGTGCAGAAACAGCAATGATCTACGATAGCTTGAAGCAGGGAAGTGCAGGCGGTATTGAGCTTACGAACAAATCCAGAAGACTTGAGGGGAGAGCAGCATCGATGTCACCAATCATAACTGCAGTACTATGTCTACTCTCTGTACCGCTTATTGCAATCGATATCAGAATACCACTGATAATAGATACGGTCCTAATTATGGTCTCTTTTGTGATCTCGTTCACATTTGTAGAACCGACGATACACAACAATGATTCACATAGGGTCTCATCATGGAGAGAAGTTTATCAGAATACCAAAGTGGTAATCCTTCGAGGAGATATCTTATGGATAATCATATTCGCGACACTAATAGCAGTAACAGCAAAACTCTGGTTCTTCACCTACAATCCGTACTTTGAAATGGTGGGGTTGGATTTAAAGTACTTTGGTCTTGTATTTGCTGCGATTAACGTTGTATTCGCGATCTCAAGTTTCTTCGCCGATCGGATTGCCCACAAACTGGATAGCGGTATTGGGGTAATCACCTCAATTAGTATCCTTACCGTGCCAGTAATCATTATGGGTACAGTAGTGTCAAAATGGTCTATTTCTCTTGTACTTGGTCAGAACATAGTACGAGGATATATTGGACCATTTGTGAATGAAATGCTTAATCGAAGAATAGACTCTGTAAATAGAGCCACTATACATTCAGCCAAATCCGCAGTACATAAAGCAGTTGAGGTGCTCTGTATGGGTGGATTTGGTTTACTAATATCAGGATCGAGCCTTGGCACAGCATTAACTTGCCTAGGTGTAACCTCTTCCTTGTTTGGAATTGCTCTCATGTTCTATTATTCGAAACTCTTTCGAAAGTAGACGACACGGAGCATGCAAGCCGCATGATTTTTCATGCGGTTTTTCTTTTTTTTACTCACTCTTCCTATGAAACTTCTTATGTATCTTCTTCAATTCAGTATCAGTTACATGAGTATATATCTGAGTCGTATTTATATTCGCATGACCTAATAGCATCTGAACTGAACGTAGATCAGCACCATTTCTCAATAGATCAGTGGCAAATGAATGTCTAATAACATGAGGAGTTACTTTCTTAGATATTCCAGAGTTTATAGCATATTGTTTAATTATTCTCTCCACAGAACGTGATGTAATCCTCATTGAATCCTTATCCTTTGATAGTTTTTCTCCTTCTTTTATATGTATGAATAGGGCATCATCCATATCATCCCTCTTGTCTAGCCATTTTTGCACTGCATTCCTAGCATCATCGGAGATAAACACTACACGGACCTTTTCTCCCTTACCACGTACTGACATTTCATCCATCTTAAGATTTATCTCTCTCGGAAGTGCACAAAGTTCAGAAACACGAAGCCCAGTAGAGAAGAGGAGTTCTAACATCGCTTTATCTCTTAATCCTTTTAGAGTATTTGTATCTGGTGCTTTCAACAATCTATCTAATTCTTCAATAGTTATTAGATCCAGTGATCTTTCCGGTACTTTTGCTAGCTCTATACGATCTGGTGATAGGGAAGTGATGTTTTGTCTAGCTAAATACTTAAGAAATGCACGTATAGCGATTAAATAGTAGTTTTGAGTACGCTTTTTTAAAGTAGTATTTGCTTTTCCTTTTTCTCCTCTAGTTTCCTGGCGGTTAAGCCATATGCGAAAGTCTCGTACAACACCATCGGTGATATCTTTTGGATCTTTTAGCTTGGTGTAGTCGATAAAACGAGTGAGATATTGGTCATAATTCCTTACCGTATTTAAACTACGACCTTTTTCTATCTCAACATACTGTAGAAATTCAGTCTTTAAGCTTGAAAGATTGTGCGACATGGTAAAAGTATATCAGTATATAAGTTATCCACAAAACTGTTTGCGTGGCCACCAACAGAGGAGTATCATTTCTCATGACGGCATAAAGTGTATGAAGACCAATTCACCTGACGTGCGCTACACGCGCGCTCTCGGTTTGGTTCGCGGTGCGGATAGCACCGGTTGTTTCGGGTACGCTGTTCAGGCAACCAATTCCGGCATCTTCGCCGGGTAAAAGGAGAAGCAGTTCCTTCATCGCACTGGGGGCCTCAGAACGAGGCCCCCTTTTTAATACTCCTTGCTTTTACACCCCATTCGTGCTACTATACTTCAATCATGTTAACAACACGACAGAAATCAAATATCATAAAAAATGTAGCAATACATGACAAGGACACTGGTTCTCCAGAAGTTCAAATTTCTATATTAACAAAGAGGATTGATGAATTAGCTTCACATTTGAAGAAGCACAAGAAAGACAATCACTCAAGACGTGGTCTTCTAGCTATGGTAGCTGACAGACAGTCTCATATGAACTATTTGAAGAAGAAACATCCTAAGCGTCATGCAAGTATTGCAAAGAAGCTAGACATAAAGGCTAAATAGTCTTTTGGTGATATAATCTCTGTAGGGTTTTAATATGTATTAGTTTATTTTAATAATTTAGTTAGTAATTTTTTATATGTCAGTAATCAAACATAAGGAACAACGTGTAGGTGTATTTATCGATACACAAAATATTTATCATAGCGCAAAAAATCTATATCACTCCAAAGTTAATTTTGGTCAGATAGTTAAGGATGCTGTAGGGGAGAGATCTCTCATACGTGCAGTCGCATACGTAATAACAACAGAAGCTGGAGATGAGAAAGCATTCTTTGAAGCCCTAACGAAGATGGGTATAGAGACAAAGACCAAAGACCTACAGATATTTGGTAGTGGTGCAAAGAAAGCAGATTGGGATGTTGGTATGGCAATTGATGCTGTAAAACTAGCACCAAAGCTTGATGCAGTAATACTTTTAACCGGTGACGGTGACTTCGCTCCACTAGTTGAATATTTACAGGTAAATGAAGGTTGTCAGGTTGAAGTGGTGTCTTTTGGTAAATCTACCTCTTCAAAACTAAGAGAAGTTGTAGATGATTTCTTTGATCTAGATGAGAATGCAAAGAAATATCTAATCGGTCATCGTAATGGAAATATGAGACCTAATTTTAATAAGAGGAGAGGACCTAAAGATGCAACACTTGGTACGGTTGCAGATGATATAGCTGATTTATCAGGACAGGAATAGTTCATTGAATAATCAAATATTTGTTCGTGCTATAATTAACACCGATGAATGAGGATCAAAACAAATCTCAGGCCCTTCAGTCTGAAATAAAGTCGATTATAGGTAACTCAATACCTACAAATGATGATCATCCCCTACATATGTTGGATAATCAGACTGATCCAAGCACTAAACCTAAAAAACCTGATATTGGTCAGAAGCCAATTAGAACTTATGAGAGTGATCTTGCTGAAGCACTTTCTAAGCAGAAGTCATCCGTGGCAAGTATTGCCATAGCTGAAAGTAGGAAAAGGGAGGATGAAGAGAAAGTTGCATTACCTAGTCAATCTAGTAAGAAATTCTCACTAATTCTAACAAGTCTAATTTTAATTGTTTTAGGACTTGGTGGTGGATACTATTTGTACCTACAAAGCCCATTAGCAACAGTTGTAGTTGATAAGCCAATAGAACAAATACCTAGTTTAATAAAAGCTGATACTCAAAAAGTAGTTAGAGTATCTCCAAACAATAAGATAACATTTAAAAAAGAGATCTCTAATCAGTTTAATAATCAGGAGATAAAAGCAGGGAATATAACGGAAGTAGTATTTGTCCAAACCATAGGTTCTACTACCTCGAAGATTTCTGGCACACAATTCATTGACTCGCTTGAATTCAATATAACTGACACACTCAAGAGAACTCTGGGTCAGAGCATAATGACGGGAGTATTCTCAACTAATGGAATGGAATCATCAACCAATGAGCCTTTTATAATTCTTAAAACAGATTTTTTCCAAAATGCCTTTGCAGGAATGCTTAAATGGGAAGCTGAAATGCCAGAAGAACTTGCAGATGTGCTGAATTTCAGAGATAAAGCTAGAGAGGGAGGTCAAATGGCAAGTACCACTGCATCTACTACAAATATTGTTAATCTATACAACCTAAGGGGTAGCTTTAAGGATAAGGTTATAAATAATCGTGATGTTAGAGAGTTTGTGTCACAGAACGGTAATATGCTATTCCTCTACACCTTCCTAGACAAAGATACTATATTAATCACAACATCAGAATCAGTAATACCAGCACTGATTGAACGCATTGAAAAACAAACATATGTACGTTAAAATACTGTACATATGAATAATAAAGATTTACAGCATTTCAAGGAAAAACTGATAAAGGAAAAGGCTCTATTGGAGGAGGAGCTTAATAGTATCGGCAAGGCTGATCCTGAACACCCAAATGACTGGAACGCTACCGCTGATGATATGGATACGGATAGCGCTGATGAAAACGAAACAGCGGATAAATTTGAGGAACTAGAAGAAAATAAGGTTATCCTAAATAAACTTGAACCACAATTCATTGAAGTTAAAGATGCTCTAGAGAGAATTGAAAACGGTAAATATGGTAAATGTGAAGAATGTGGAAAAGCAATAGAAAAGGAGAGACTTGATGCTAATCCATCTGCTCGAACATGTAAGTTACATATGCAATCCTAGAAAGGATTCTTTGCTCCTCTGATCTCGAAGTGTACGTGAGGTCCTGTAGTCTTACCAGTCATACCTACTTTAGCAATCATTTCACCTTGCTCAACCTTGTCTCCTACACTCACAAAGTTCTTTTGTGTATGTGCGTAAAGTGTCTGTGAACCGTTATCGTGTGCAATAATCACATAGTTACCATAGCCTCCGTTCCATCCACCGTTTGATATACTAGATATAACTTTTCCGGCAGCAGCTGCACGTATGATAGTACCTACTGGTGCGGCAAAGTCTATAGCATTATATCCATGTAATCCTTGAGATTTATATGCTCCATCTAAAGGTCTAACATAGTATCCTGGATAAAATGGTCCATTTGTATCATGTGCCTTGTTTGTAGTAACGACCTTCTTTGTTTGAGCAATCTTTGGTACATCAGAGTATGTAGGTTCAGCATCTGGTATTACGATAGTATCACCTGGCTTAAGTACTGATGAGATGGTTAGATCATTGTACTGTAAAACTTCATCTAGATTAGTTTTATACCTCAAAACAATACCTTTAATGGTGTCACCTTTCTTTATAGTGTATCTAATACCAGAAATAGGGAGAATGACTAGCATTTGACCCTCTTTTAGAGTGGTATTTTTACCTAATTCATTAGCCCAAACTATCGTATTGACCGATACATCAAACATCTGTGCCACTTTTGATATGGTATCTCCCTGTCTAACGGTATATAAGCTAATTTCATTTGAAACCCTATTCTCAACTTCTAGTGCAGTCCCTTGTGGTCCTATCTCAGCTGAAAGGGCATTACCGTAGGCTAAAATAGTTTGATCTGTGTTTTTATATGGATTTGGATCAGAGTTAACAGCAGCCTCTAAAAGGATCATATTTTGTGAATTTAGGCTGTTATTTGAGTCCACCGTCTTAGCAGAAACCTTATCGCTACTCATATCTGAAATAAAAGAAAAAAGACCAGCATTAGCTGTCTTAGGAACGAACTGGTATGAGGTAATTAATGTAATAACTAGAAAGATCGATATAGAGGTCTTATCGATAGACTTCGTATTTAAAGTACCTATTTTTTTGTAGCCTAAATTAGATTTAAATTGCATAACATAAATAGGCGTTCGGCAAGGCTTTCATTCGTCATAAATGACGTTTCTTTCGTATCAGTATTTTCTGTAAATGGCTCTGTAGAGCCACTTTTGCACCTCTATTCTTAAGGTACCTATAAAGCCTACGCTAGGCAAATTTTAAAGTCAACAGGGGGTGTGAATATGTGTTATGATGGTATTAATGTCAAAAAATGAACTAAATTTAAGGCAACAGGAAGCGGCAGAGTACCTAAAAGGTCCTCTGTTAATTATAGCTGGAGCTGGAGCAGGTAAAACAAAGACAATTACACACAGAATACTTAATCTAATCAAGTCTGGAGTGAAGCCTTCAGAGATTCTTGCTATCACTTTCACAAACAAAGCGGCAAAAGAGATGAGGGAGAGAGTATTCCATCTAATTGAGACGGATAGGACGCTTAATATACCAATTTCATTCAACGAAAGACCTTTTGTAAGCACCTTCCATGCATTGGGTGTTCATATAATTAAGGAGAATCATATGGTATTGAATCTCCCAAGACACTTTACGATATACGATAGAGGGGACTCCAAAAGAGCAGTTAAGGAGGCTTTGGAGGAAATGGGTGTTGATACCAAACAATATGAACCAGGGGCTATACTAAATACCATATCTAGGGAGAAGGGGGATGGTGTCAGTCTATCAAACTACAAATCACATCAAAAAGACTTTTTTCATAAATTAGTAGCACAAGCTTGGGAAAAGTATGAGAACATACTGGCCAAGGAGAAGTCACTAGATTTTGATGACTTGTTACTAAAAACAGCTTTAATATTAAAAACATATCCTGAAATTAAGAAGAGGTATGCAAATACTTGGAAATATATTCATATAGATGAGTATCAGGATACAAACCAAGTACAAAATGAGATTGCTTCACTTTTAGCTGAGGGAAACAATAATATATGTGTTGTGGGTGATATAGACCAATGTCTTACTGGTGATACAAAAATATTAACACCAGACGGTACAAAGAATATGGCTAGTATTAGAGAAGGTGATAAAATTATCGCCCTAGCTGGGCATAGTGGTATCTGTGAAGCAAGTGTAGCTGAAGTTATATCTAAGGATTACAGTGGCGAGATACTTGAAATCAGAACGGATTCGTCAAAAATCTTACTTACACCAAACCATATCGTATTCAGCAGGATGGATTTGGAAAAAGATATGTATTATGTATATTTAATGCATAAAACTAATATCGGATTTCGCATTGGCATGGCGAAGAGCATTAGGAGTGGAGCATCGGGAAAGAATGCGATTGGATTACAAGTTAGATGTAATCAGGAAAATGCCGATAGAATGTGGGTCTTGAAGATATGTAGAAGTAAATCTGACGCTTTTTATTGGGAAAATATTATGTCTATCAAATATAGCATTCCAAAAATCGTCTTTAAGACAAGTGGCAGAAAAATGGCATTGACTCAAGAGCAGATTGATGGAATTTTTAAGTATATAGATACAGAAAAAAATGCTGATAATCTTTTTAAAGATACTGGTTTACAATTTAATTATCCACATTATGTTCCGCAAGGCACAACCAAATCTAATTCTTTGAGAAATAGAATTAATATAAATTTGAAAATGTTTGATGATAAAAGAAAGAGTTTAGTGCATCCTTGGGGGATAAGTAGAATATCAATCAACACTACTAATCTTGATTTAAAAAACAAACTTATTAGTCATGGTTTTAAACCTCGAAAGGGTAAGCGTGGTGATTGGAGACTAGAAATTACGAAATTAGATTATGGGGAGGCCGAGGAAATTGCAAAAAAAATTCAATCAATATCTAAAAAATTAATTCTTACCAGGAGTATATCAATTGGTAATAATAAGATGTTTTTTCAACCTGCCTCAAATATCCTACCCGGGATGATAGTTGGTCAAGTGAAAGAGGGTGTCGTTACAATCCAAAGAGTCACTGATGTTAAAAGAAAATATTATAGTGGTAAGGTTTATGATTTAAATATTGATAAAGTCCATAATTATGTCGCAAATTCTATCCCCGTACATAACTGTATATACAGCTGGAGAGGGGCTGATATCAAAAACCTATTAGACTTTGAAAAGACATATCCTAATGTGAAAATTGTTACCCTAGAAGAAAATTACAGATCGACTCAAACTATCCTTGCCGCTGCAAACAATGTCATCAAGAAGAACGTTATGCGCCCAGAAAAGAACCTATTTACCAAAAATAGTGAGGGGGAGAAGATAGAACTATTAATAGCATATACGGAACAAGAAGAGGCGAGAATGATTGCAGAGGAAACTCGAAAATTGATTGGGGATGGTGTTGATCCTAGAGAAATAGCTGTACTATATCGCGCAAACTTCCAATCCCGAGTGATTGAAGAAGCATTTTTGAATAAGAATATTCCATATCAAGTCTTGGGAGTTAAGTTCTTTGAGAGAAAGGAAGTGAAAGATGTACTTTCTTTTATAAAGGCTTCAATGAACAGGGATAGCACAAACGATCTAGTAAGGGTAGTGAATGTTCCACCTAGAGGCATAGGGAAGACAACTATAATGAAGGTTGTAGTAGGTCAGGAAAATACATTGGGTCCTGCTTTGAGAAATAAAGTTGGTCAATTTTTGGATCTATTAGAAAGAATAAAAAATGTTGCACTAAAAGATAGTCCATCAACTCTAATTAAATATATAATCAGAGAGAGTGGAATGGAATCAGTGTATAAAAATGGTAGTGCAGAAGAACAAGAGAAACTTGAGAACCTTAGAGAACTTGTAACAGTTGCATCACAATATGATGATCTACCGCCTGGTGAAGCAATAGAGAAACTACTAGAAAATGCAGCTCTGGCAACAGATCAGGATGAACTTGAAAAGAATCATAATGCTGTTAAGCTTATGACTGTTCATGCTTCAAAAGGATTAGAATTTGATTATGTATTCATTGCTGGTATGGAAGAAGATCTTTTTCCTCACCAGAGAATGAATGAGAAGGAGATTAGTCAGTCCGAATCAGAAGAAGAAAGGAGATTATTTTATGTAGCCATTACTAGGGCGAGAAAGAAGGTCTTTCTAAGTTACGCTCAATTAAGAACAATATATGGTGCTCAAAAGGTAAATTCACCATCTAATTTCATATCGGATATAGGTGATGAGCATATAACGTCAACAGGTGATGTAGAACCTCCGAGGGGAATCAAGGCTATCTTTATAGATTTTTAATATGGATAATAACAACAATTTTACAGCAAAAAAATCACTGGGGCAGAATTTTCTTCATGCACCAAATGTAATATCTGCAATGGTACATGAGGGTGAGGTTACTAATACCTCATTAATACTAGAAATAGGGCCTGGTAAGGGGGCTTTAACTTCAAAACTACTTGAAACAGGAGCTAGGGTAATAGCTGTTGAGAAAGATGATCGAGCTATACCATTTCTGCAGGATAAGTTTAGGGCTGAAATAGAGAGTGGAAAGCTCGAAATAATACATGGCGATGTATTAAATTTTGATGAGAGTAAGATGGGGAAATATACACTAATTGCCAATATTCCATACTACATAACAGGTGAATTTCTTAGAAAGTTCCTTGAGTCATCGAATCCTCCTCTTAAAATTGTTGTTATGCTCCAGAAAGAGGTTGCAAAACGTATTGTAGACACAAAGGAAAGCATATTATCTATATCAATAAAAGCATATGGTAATGCAAAATACATATGCACTGTACCAAGGAAATTCTTTAGACCAATGCCAAATATTGATTCTGCTGTGATTTCTATAGAAAACATATCTAAAAAGTTCTTTTCTGACACTAAAATAGACGAAAAAGTATTTTTTAACACACTAAAGGCTGGTTTTGCACACAAAAGGAAGGTTGTTATAAGAAATCTTGAGGAGAAGATTGAAAAACAGACACTAGAAAACATATGGATTAGGGAGAAATGGGATAGGGGACTGAGAGCTGAAGAAATATCACTGGAAATGTGGAAAAAAATCGTAGGAGATAGTTGTATATCTTGATATAATTTGTGCAGTATCTATGATACTACCCAAGTGAAGTATCTGAATAAAAATTTCTTGCTCATTTGTATTGCAATCCTTCTTGTTGGAGGTAGTTTTATCTATGCAGAATATCAAAACAAAGAAAAAGATAATGTGTATAACGCTAAAGACTTAACTGTTATCAACAATGATGAATCTGAACCTCAAGATGCCGATACAGATGGTGATGGTAGTAAAGACTGGGAGGAAATTCTGGTTGGTACAGATCCAAATGATGTGAAGAGTAAACCGTCTGATAAGAAATCAGTTATTACTGGTGATGTATCTAAAAATGTTGCCAAAAATAAACTCGATCCAATGGATATAGTCAGTAGGGAATTTTTCGCTAGATATATGGAGTTACGACAGTTGGGAAGTTCTAAAGACAAAGCTAGTCAATTAGAACTTGCACAAGCTACTGCTGGAAATATCGTACTATCAAAACCGGCAACATATACTGAAAAGGAAATTTCAATTAAGCAAGATCAGAGTATTGAAGCTGTTAGACAATATGGACTTGAAGTAGGGAATATATTTAAAAAGTATCTAGTAAAATCAAGAAATGAAGCTGTCATAGTGAGGGATTCGATTGAACAAGAAGACCCTGAAATACTGAAGGAATTGGATCCAGTTATCGCTAGTAATAAGAACATAATAAATTCTCTTGTTAAGTTAAGTGTACCAGCGTCACTAACAACAATACATCTAGACATACTTAACTCAATGAATGGGAGTCTCTTTGTCGCTCAATCATTTAAAGATTCAGGAGTTAGTCCCATAGAGGGGATACAAGCAATACAGTACTACACAGTTGTTCAGAAAAATCTTTTTGATGCAGTAAACGCCCTTAAGAGTTATTTTAAATATTTAGGAATCAATGAAAATATATTTTAATAAAACTAAATATAGTAAAAAGATATTTGGAATATTGATCTTCTCAATTCTTCTTTCAAGTTTCATATTTCCTCAAAGAACAAGTGCTCAAGTAGCAACCATAGACGCTGGTAATATAGCCCAATCAACAATAACAGCAGCAAACACAACTGCGTCTAATGTATCTACATATTCACTTTGGTTAAAGGAATACGTACTCGACGGACTAGGAACAATGATCGTTAAACAAATAGTACGTCAGATAACTAGTAGTGTGGTGGCATGGATAAACTCTGGTTTTGAAGGTAGTCCCTCTTTCCTACAAAACCCTGGGTCATTCTTTTTAGATGTTGCAGATCAAATAACAGGAGACTTCATAGCGAAAGCTGGTGGACCTCTGCAGGATCTCTGTTCTCCATTTAGTATTGATATACGTATTGCTCTAGCTTTTAAATATAGACCGAATGAACAGAAGAGGTATGCATGTACAATAACTACAATAATTAATAACTCTAAGGATGCAGTTGAAAATGCATCAATTAATGGTTTTACAGCAGGAGACTTCAAACAGGGAGGTTGGCCAGCATTCGTTTCACTTTCAACAGAACCTCAAAATAATATATATGGTGCATATCTGAGCGCTGAAAGTGATCTTTCATGGAGAGTAGCTAACGCAAGAGCAACACAAAAAGATGAGATAAGTAACGGAAGAGGGTTCCTTTCTTGGAGAGACCCGAAATGCAAGGCTCAAGTAAAACAATATAATACAAATCTAAAAAAGATGAATAGTTCTACATCCGCACCTTCTGATGGAACAGGTGAGGGAACCACCTTACCAGAAGGAACTACAGCTGCTAAACCTATGAGCTATGATAGTTGTCCAGTTAAGACCCCTGGATCAGTTATACAAGAATCACTACAAAACAACCTTAATGGACCATTACGAGAACTTGAAATCGCTGATGAGATCAATGAGGTGGTTAATGCACTATTTGCTCAACTAATCACTCAAGTTCTACAGAAGGGTCTAAGTGGTGTTAGTTCAAAAGATGAAAGTGGATCATCATACCTAGATAGAACAATTGCAGATACACAGGCAGAGGCAAATCCTCAAGTACAAAATATTAAGAGTGAGTTAACAAGGAACCTAGCTACATACAAGGCTAATACTACTGAATACAGACAATACAGAAATGAAGCATTAAATCTAATGCTGGATGTAAAGAATACATATGACGCTGCTAAGGCATGCTATAACACCAAGATAAATTCAAATCCTCCTCTCATCAAGCCTTACAACATTGGCGTAGCTCAATCAAGAATTACTGATATAGACAATATCCTAACTTCATCAATAGCACTGAAGACTGTTAATCTCCTAACTTTGGCACAGAATGCAGATGCTAGCCTAAAGACATTGCAAGAAATAGAGGATAAGGCTAATGCAGCACAGACACTAAATGATCTTAATACTCCAAGTCAGCTATATAGCCAACTACTTTCAAGTAGATCTCTAATAACAGCAGTAGATATACAGAAGGCAAAGGCTGATTTGGAAGCTGTAAAAATTGAAAGTGCAGGGTTAAAGAATGATGCAAATAGAAAAGTGCAGGAGTGTCAATCATTAAATTAAAATGAAGAAATATACATCAAAAATAATCATAACCATATTCTTCATACTTTCACTAAGTACCGTATTTTTGCCAAACATAGTTAGAGCGGAAACCACTGTTGGTTCGCTTTTGTGTATATTTAAGCCAGAGATATGTGCTGCGGGTTCTTTTATAGCTAGTAATTTTATAATGGGAATAATCGCTGATATTGGTAATGCAATATTGCAAATATCTGCATGGTTTTTAGGTATCGCAGGTGTTATCCTAAACGTATCGATTATCTTAACAATGAATATAAAAGCTGTGTATGAAGCGACACCAGCCATAAAAGATGTGTGGATAATAATCAGAAATCTATCTAGTATATTCATAATCTTTGTTCTTCTCTATACATCTATAATGACAATACTTGATATGGCCAAGATAAGTATCAAGGATCTGATAGGAAAGATCATACTTGCTGGTTTACTTATAAACTTTAGTCTCTTTTTCACAAAGGCTGCTATCGATGCATCTAATCTTGTATCACTACAGTTATATAGAGCAATAGTACCCAACTCTTCTCAAACAAAAACACTGTTGGCTAGTGGTGATCTAGGAGGAGTTATTAAAAGTTCTTTTAACGCTGGTGGAATAGCGGACGTCTTCATGTCTAATCTTAAAATTACAAAGATATATGACAAGAAGGCAAACAAGGCTATGCTAACTGATTCAAATGGAGGGAAATATTTTAAAATCGTCGTTGCGACTATAGCTGGTTCTGCTCTTATGATTACTGCTGCGATTAGTTTTATTGCGGTATCAGTTATGTTTATTGTTAGATTAGTTATTCTTCTATTACTCTTGGGATTCTCACCGCTATACGCAGCGGGTATGATTTTTCCTGAGGTCAAAAAAAGTGTTTCTGATAAATGGATGCAATGGTTAGAAAAGGAACTAGTATTTATGCCAGCTTATCTATTATTTATGTATATATCATTGCGTTTTATAAGTACAATTAATCCATCCGGTACAAGTGAAAGCTTTTTTGCGGCACTTGAATACTCAAATAGTGATGCGACCTCAAGTAGTGGTATATTTCTTTCTAGTATAGGCATTATTATGCAATATACTATTGCCTTGATAATGATAAATATTCCAATTATTGCTGCAGTATCAACTGGTGGTGTAAGTGCAAAATGGGGAGAAAGTGTAAAAAAATGGACTGGAGGATTTATAGCAAAACATACTCTGGGTAGGGCAGCATCAAATCTTGATAAAAAACTAGGAGATACTAGATTTGGTAATCTCCAACCAATCAGAGATTTGAGAGCACTAACAACACAAACAATGGCTTCTTCAAAGTTTGGTGGATACTCATCTTGGAAAGATAATGAGAAAGAATCAAAAGAAAAGAAGAAGAAGGGTCGGGAGATTAATACCGTTATTGCACTCGATAAAGCGATTAAGAATAAGGATCACTCAGCAATTAAAAAGACTCTTGATTCCATGTCTAGTAGTGAAATCGCTAGTTTGGATGCAAAAAAATATCTTACAAATGAATATGTTGTTCCACATCTTGGAAGTTCAGTATATTCTAGTGTAGACAAGGGGGATAAATCAGAGAAGGACAAGGTTGCGATACTCGAGGCACGCCATAAGCGTTTGTCTGAGGTTATAACAAGTGGTGATAGTATTGGGGTTAGAAATATACTAAAAAACATGAAGGGTGAGGATCTGCAAAAGTATATTGAGAGTCTACCTGGTACTGCGCCTATTAATGACTTGTTAATTGAACATATAAAGCCTAGTCATCTAAAAGACATGGAAAACCTGGAGGATAATATTAGAAAAGATATTGGCGATAGGATTACTAATTGGAGTACTACCCATGCAGGAATCAATCATCCAGCCGAAGATCATATATCAAAGAATGCTAAATTATGGGGACAATAAAATATGAATGAACTAAAGAAACAATTGAATACAATAGCTAAATCAGATGAAACCTACGCAAAGGTTGTTAAGATTGGAGAAAAGTATAACTTAATGATTGATCTACAGGGTGAACTTTCTGCAGAAATAAAAAATGTGATAATGGGTTCTAAACACTCAAAAGATTTTGTAAAAAGTATTATGATATCTTTAGAAATTGATAACGACCTTGCAAGGCAAATTGCAAATGATGTAAATGTGGAGATATTTTCACCAATTCAAGATAAGCTTCAGAGGATGCAGGTCGAGACAGAAGATGATATAGAGAAAATAGTAGCTAACGACGACCTTTCTAAAATCACACCCCATGTACCTGAAGAAGTCCCTCAGCAACCAGTAAAAACCTTTGATATTCCTAAACCTACACCTGCTTTTACAATAACTAGACCTGTAACAGTAGAGCAAGCGGGCCAGTTTACTCTTGAAAAGAAAAAAGCTGAGACCAATCAATACAGTACTTCAAATATAGAAAGAGAAAGGGTTCTAAAAGGTATTGAAGATCCTGAAGAAATTCGCCCTGATCATATATTAGAAAATCATATGCAAGCGAATACTGAAACTAGTCCACAAAAACAAGCCCCTGTACCTGTTGAATCTAAGCCTGTTGTAGAAAAGAAGTTCACATCAGATCCATATCGTGAACCGATATAATGGTATAATAAAATTATGAGATACCAAGTTCCACAGTTCATTGAAGTTGAAGACAAAATCTTCGGATCAATCACATTTAAACAGTTCATATACTTGGCTGGTGGGGGAGGTTTATCTTTCGCAATATTTAGATTTTTGCCATCTCTAATATATTCTTTTATACCAATAGTGTTAGTAATGGGATTCTCAGTTGCCTTGGCTTTCCTAAAGATAAACAATAAGCCATTCATTTTCATAGTAGAAGCAGCCTTTAAATACTATACATCTGCAAAACTCTTCATATGGAAGAAAATACCAAACAAGAAAGCAGATAATGCAATACAAGAAGCAAAAGAATATGCAGGGATTATGGTTCCAAAGATTTCGGACAGTAAGTTAAAGGATTTAACATGGAGTTTGGATATAAAGGAAAGTATGTATACAAATAAAAATCAAAAATAATATGGCTCAAACATCAAAAACAACTCAGGAATTCGTACCGATACAAGAAATACGCGATGGTATTGTAATACTTAAAGATGGATCAATGAGATCTATTATCCTTGCTTCATCTCTAAACTTTGCACTTAAGTCTTCTGATGAACAGAACGCTATCATCCTACAATTCCAGAACTTCCTAAACTCTCTAGACTTTTCTGTACAAATATTCGTTCAATCAAAAAGATTGGATATAAGGCCATATATAGCCCTGCTTGAGGAGAGATATAAGGAACAATTAACCGAGCTGATGAAGATTCAAACGAGGGAATATATTGAGTTTATAAGAACTTTTGTTGATAACAGCAATATCATGACCAAAGCATTCTTCTTGGTAATACCATATATGCCACCTATACTTACAGCGAGTAAAAACCCACTTAATTCATTAATTAATAAAAATGGTAATAATAAGATTCTTGAGAATGAGAAATTTGAAGAATATAGAAGTCAATTAGAGCAAAGAGTGGGGGTTGTAGAGCAAGGATTGGTACGCTGTGGAATACGTGTAGCTGAGCTAGGTACAGAAGAGGTGGTAGAATTATATTATAAAATATTCAACCCTGGAGAAACTGAGAAGCCAATACAAATTAATTAATAAATATGAGCATATTTTCAAAATTATTAGGTAAAAAAGAAGAGTCACCAGTTGTATCATTGATGCCACAGGAGATATATGAGGCTGGAGTACTTGAACTTAAAGATGTTATAGCGCCCTCAGCACTTAAGATTAGTCCTAAGGAGATAAATCTTGGCGAGAAAGTAGCTAGAACATTCTTTGTCATTTCATATCCTAGGTTCCTAGCAGAAAGCTGGTTTGCTCCAATCATTAACCTGGATAAGATTTTTAATATTTCAATATTCATACACCCAGTTGATACAGCTAAAATACTTCGTCATTTCCAAAAGAAGGTTGCTGAAGTACAGAGCCAGATATCTACTAGAGAGGACAAGGGTTTAGTACGAGATCCAATGCTTGATACCGCATATCAGGATCTTGAAGCTTTGCGTGATAACCTTATGCAAGCACAAGAGAAGATCTTTGATGTTGGAGTATATATAACCATATTTGGAGACAGTAGCGCTGATTTGGATAAGATTGAATCAGAAGTTAAGTCGATCTTGGAATCAAAACTTGTATATCTGAAGCCAGCCCTATTCCAGCAGGAGAGTGGCTATAAGAGTGTATTACCAATAGGTGATGATCAGTTAGCTGTACATTCAAAGCTAAACTCATCTCCACTATCTAGCTTGTTCCCATTCGTATCTTTTGACCTAACATCTGACAAAGGAATACTTTATGGTATAAACAGACATAACTCATCTCTAGTGCTTTTTGATAGATTCCTTCTTGAAAACTATAATTCAGTGACTTTTGCTAAAGCTGGTTCTGGTAAGTCATACTGTACAAAGCTGGAAATATTGAGGACACTTATGTTTGATACAGAAGTTATAGTTATAGACCCGGAAAAGGAATATGAGTACATGGCTGAGGCTACAGGAGGGAAGTACTTCAACATATCACTTAACTCTGAACACCATATAAATCCTTTTGATTTACCTATTCCAAGAGAAGATGAGTCTGCAGCTGATATATTGCGATCAAATATCATTAACCTAGTAGGACTATTCCGTATAATGCTTGGTGGCCTATCGCAAGAAGAAGATGCGATTATCGATAGAGCTATAAGTGAGACATATGCACTTAAAGACATAACTCCTGAATCAGACTTCAGAAATGTAGAACCACCGCTGCTATCAGACTTTGAGCTTGTACTAGCTGGTATGGAAGGAGCGGAATCACTCGTAGAAAGACTGACCAAATATACAAAGGGTACATGGTCTGGCTTTATAAATAGACCGTCTAATGTTGATATAAATAAGAAATTTGTAGTGTTTTCACTACGAGATATGGAGGATGAACTTAAACCTGTAGCAATGTATATTGTTACTCACTATATCTGGAATGCAATTAGAAAAGATTTAAAAAAGAGATTACTAGTTATCGATGAGGCATGGTGGATGATGAAGTCTGAGGATACAGCTTCATTCCTATTAGGACTTGCGAAAAGAGGACGTAAATATTTCCTTGGTTTGGCAACTATCACACAAGATGTGGACGATTTCCTTAAATCTCCATATGGTCTACCTATTATCACCAACTCATCAATTCAAATTCTATTAAAACAATCTCCATCTTCTATCGACAATATTCAAAGAACTTTTAATCTCACTGATGAAGAGAAATATCTTCTACTTGAATCTGATGTTGGAGAAGGAATATTCTTCGTAGGTCTTAAGCATGTCGCACTAAAGGTTGTCGCCTCATACACAGAAGATCAGATTATAACCACAAACCCAGCTCAGGTCTTAGCAATCAAGAAAGCGAAAGAGGATCTTGAAGTGAGCCAGCAGGGGAATTAAGGTGTAGAATATATACATGGCAAACAAACCGGTTATAGGGAAGAGGGAGAGGAAATTTGTATATGCATTTGCTATCTTTACCGATACTGTACAAGTAATTATAGATGCGACGATAGTAGCAGAACCACTAAATCATATAATTGATATAGTATTTGGTATGTTTTTGGTTGGTTACGGATTGAAGAGAGGAATACTAGATTGGAATAAGGCTATGGTATTGTTAGCTACTTTTTTTGGTGAGCAAATTCCATACGTTAATGCACTCCCATTTTGGACATATGATATACACAACCTTTACAAAGGAGTACCTAGTACAAAGGAAGAGCAGGGGGATGATAGCATTCCTGGTGTCAGACCACCGAGAATCAAGCCGGCTCCATTAAATTCAACTCCAGGCAGACGTCCGCCTAGATTACCTAGATAAATATAAAGTGTGTTAAAATATAGTAGATGAAATTGCTATTAAAAATAACAATACTTTTACTTTTCTGTATATCTGCATTTAATGTATTTGCTCAAGTACAAACCCCAATAGATGGGGTAACGATAGACACCGATGCTACTAGTATTAAACCTGGACAAAATGTAAGTGTCTTTGTAGAAAGCTTTAGTTTTGATCTCAATGCTTCATCAATAGTTTGGCTTGTAGATGGGAAGGTATACACACAAGGTGTAGGCATTAAAGAGATAAAGGTAAAAGGACCCAAAATGGGTGTGAGAATATCCGTGGCTGTAAATATTAAGGGTTCTGACGGAAGAGAAGTCAGAAAAGCTTTAACCATAGTTTCAAACTACGTAGATATAATATGGGAAAGTAGTGGATATACACCACCATTCTTCAGTGGTAAAGTACCATACGTATACCAAAACTCAGTTAAGGTTATTGCTGTACCACACCTTTCAAAAAGTGCTGGAACTGAAATAGATCCCAAAACCCTTGTTTACTCATGGAAACTTGGAGGTAAATATATAGAGAATGGTCAAGGATATGGAAAGCAGAGCGTAGTAATAGCAGCTGAGGATCTTCCAAAAACCTTGGAGATAAGTGTTGAGATTTCAAACAGGGAACAAACTCACCACACAACTGGAGCAATGACTCTTGAACCGACAGAACCTTCAGTATCTTTTTATGAGGAAGATTCATTATACGGAATATTATTTAACAAACTAATATCAGGGGGTATTAATTTAAAAAATTCAGAAATGAAAGTTCTTGCTATTCCTTTTGGATTTAACATAAACGATAAAAAAATATATAACTGGTCAGTAAATGACTCTGATCAACCTAGTTTAATAAACAATAGAAGTATAACGATAAGGACAAAGGGGGACGTGGATGGAAGCTCAAACATAAACCTTGATTTGAGAAATGATGACAGTATCCTACAGGGTGCACAAGGAGGATTTACAGTGAATTTTAGTAAAAAAATACAATGAAAAAATTACTTATTTTAATAATACTATCAATATCCTTTATTCCATCATATTCAAAGGCTGCTGACACATATACATTACTCGAACCTTTGCCTTGTATATCTGGAGTAGGTAATTGTAAGGAGGGTGAGATGCAGAAAGAGATCGATATAAACGGTTATATACTCTATGTATATAAGTTTTCTATAGGTTTAGCTGTTATTCTTGCAATAGTTATGATAATTTGGGGTGGTTTTGAATACATGACTAGTGAGGTTCCTTTTATAAAGTCAGACGGTAAGACAAAAATACAAAATGCTATAACTGGCTTGGCCATGGTATTGGTTTCATATCTAATATTGGTAACTATAGACCCTAGACTGGTGAATATATATAGTAATATTGAGCCAATTAAAATACCTACTAAAGACTTGCAGGAAATTGCACAATACAACAATCAAAAAACTATTGATTTTCAGGAGATTAATGCTGAAAATCAATTAAAACTATTGGAAATGAATAGAGATATTAATGATATAAGTAAAGAGTTGAAAGATATAGATGCCAAAGTCGTTAGAGGAGAAATTGCAACAAAGGAGGAGGCGACAGTTAGAAAAGCTGAGTTAACATCTCAATTAGCAGAAACAAAAATAAATCGAATAGTATTAATAGCAGAAAACACGGGGGCGTATAGCTACTCAAATGCAGTTTCAATAATGATAGACCCTGCTGGAAGAGAGGAGAGTCTTGCTCAATACACTGCTAAAACTGTCCCTGATTTTGTAAGTGTAGGTTCGAGTCAGGTAAGGAGGACTGATTCACCCAATGTCATTCAAAATCAGTACAATGAAAAGATTAATGAGCTAATAGACAACAAACAAGGTTTCGATAAAATCAAGACTCTTGAAAAACAGAGAGACTTTTATATAACTGCAGTTAAAGAAGAGTTGGAATTAGATAGAAAAATTGACACACATAGAATGTTGGGAATTAATGCAAGTGGAATACCAGGAAGTGTGGATAATTCATCATATTTAAATTCAAAGTTAACTGAGTACAAAAGCGCTATTGATTCTACACAGAAGCAGACGTCATCAGGATTATCCGAAGATAAGTATAAGAATGTATACCAAGTACGAATCGATAGAATAAATAACACTCTAAATAAAAAATAATATGAAAAAAATACTATTAGTGATAATAATACTACTAATTATAGCCATGGTGGGTGGTTTTATATACTATTGGTACTTCTATACAAAAGTTTCTCCTCTTGTTATAGAAGAAAATACTCAACAGAATACTAGTTTCTCACCAATCAACCGTCCTGTTAAAAACACAGCCATTATCTCTACAACGACAGTTAATCAATCTACAACCACAAATGAGATACTTAATAATGACGGGGTATATAAGGCACCAAAACTAAGACAGTTAAGCGAGAGTCCTGTTTCTGTTGTATCAGCCAGTTCAACTGCAACAACCTCTATTGTAAGGTTTGTTGATAGGGGTACCGGTCATGTATACGAGGCACGCAATACATCCAGTGAAATCGAAAAAATATCAAATACCACACTCCCTAAAATATACTCTGGATATGCAAATAAAAATGGTAGTGCTTTTGTAATGCAATACTTGAAAGATGAGACTGACATAATTACAAATTTCTATGCTGAGTTAAGATCAACAGGTACAAGCACAACAGAGACCAAGTATGAACTGAAGGGTAAGTACCTTTCACCAGACATAAAACAGTTTGTGGTATCACCGCTCGGTGATAAAGTGTTTACTTGGAATATAGAAGGAAATAATGGTGTGGGCTACATATCATCTTTTGATGAAAAGACTAAGGTAAAAGTTATAGACACACCATTGAATCTGGTAACTATAGATTGGCCTGAACTTAATACTTTAATCATTAATACTAAAGCCTCTGCAATATCATCTGGCTTCATATATTCAATTAATACTAAGGATGGATCAATGAAGAGTATACTAGGTGGCATTAAGGGACTTACAGGTAAAATGAGTAAGGATACTAATAAATTAATATACTCATATAAAGTACAGAATACTTTTGGAACCTCTCTACTTAATCTTAAAGATAACTCATCTCAAGAGACTATATTTAGAACACTATCAGAAAAATGTGTATGGAGTACACTTAGAAAAAATGAACTGTATTGTGCAGTACCAACTGAAATACCTGACGCTATGTATCCTGATGATTGGTACAAAGGTAAGATATCATTCACTGACCAAATCTGGTATCTGGATACCAATACTGGGGAAGTACACTTAGTTGCTAACCTGATTAAGCTATCTAATCAGTTAATTGATGCAATAAACTTAACAATTGATCCAAAGGAAAACACTCTATACTTCATAAACAAAAGGGATTTGAATCTTTGGGCCCTTGATCTAAATCAATAATTAAAGAGGTTGATGCTTCCTAAGATGTCTTCTCACAACAAGCTCTTGTCCTAGAGTGAATAGGCTACTAATTGACCAATATATAGCAACCACTGCAGATACTTTGTATGAAATAAGAAACACGATAACAGGGAATATATACTTCATATTCTTCATCATATCCTGTGCTGCATTAACTGAGGGGTTTGAAGTACTTTGTGTGGTTGTATTACTAAATGAGTATTGTAGCTGAAAAAACTGGGCGATTGCTGCACAGATAGATAGAAATACACTACCCACACTCATATCAAATATACCTAGGAAGTGCATGTTGATACTAGGGACATTCACAAAGCTATATAGTATTGAAGAATCAATAGTTGGTAATCCAGATCTTACAAAGATATAGTATAGAGAGTAGATTATAGGTAATTGAATTAAAAGTAGGAATATACTTGAAAATGGATTAACCTTCTTCTCTTTATATAATTCCATTATCTTCAATGCTTGCTGCTGTTTATCTGTAATAGTTTGTCTTAATCTATTTATCTCTGGCTCTATCTCTTTCATACGGACTTGGGTAACTATAGACTTCTTTGAAAGGGGAAAGAGTATTAATCTTACGATGATTGTAAATATAATTACTGCAAATCCAGCGTCTACTAGAGGAAAAGTGTCGAATAAAAAAATAAGCCCGTTATATAGCGGATTAAAGATAATAAGATGATAAATATTTGAGATCATTTGATAATTCTACTTTAAAATCTTAGTTTTAACAAAGGCTTTACTTAGCTCCTCAGCTAGGGAAGGGTATTCTAATTTATCCAGACCAGTCTTAGCGATAATAACTACTTTATATCCTGGTTTAACAGGTAATTTAGCTATAACTTCATATATCTGCCTTCTTATCTTATTTCTCATAACAGCTAGTTTTGCTATTTTTTTAGGAACAGAGACAGCAAAACGGCTATGGCCATCTTTTGGTACAAGACGAACAATCAAAAAGGGACTATGAATTGATTGTCCCTTTTCAATTATTTCCTTAAATGCCTCAGTTGATAGTCTTTTTGACTTTGGCAACATATAGAAATACTAATATATTAACTAAACAGCTATCTTCTTTCTTCCTTTTGTGCGTCTTCTCTTTAGAACTCTTCTTCCGGTAGAAGATTTAGATCTAACAAGAAAACCATGTGTCTTTGCTCTCTTTCTTTTCTTTGGTTTGTATGTAAATGACATAATAAAAGTAGTATATATTATAATCCACAACTTATCAACAGGTTTCTCAACTTTGCGCAAGTTCTATATTTTTCAAACAAGTATATACTATTGTTATGAAAGACTACATTGAACTATGGAATAGGGCATTGGTTGATATAGAACAAGCTGTATCTAAAGCAAATTTTTCTACTTGGTTTAATGATACTTACATAATAAAGGATGATGAGGGTGTTATACATCTCGGTGTACCCAATCCTTTTATACAAGAATGGTTATATAAGAAATTTCATAATGTAATTCTTAAATCTTTAAGACAACTTGATGAACAGGTGCGTGGTCTTGAATATGTAATTGTAAAAGATAGCGATAAGAGAAAAGAGGGTGATAAAAAGAAGCCTCAGGTTAGCCCTACAATTACGATGCCACTTAATGATTTCTATATAAATAAGGAGGATAATTTAAACCCACGTTATATTTTTGATTCATTCATTGTTGGCCCTTTCAACGAACTAGCTCATGCTGCATCAAAAGCAGTTATTAAAAATCCAGGATCAACCTATAATCCTTTGTTTATATACGGGAACACAGGACATGGAAAAACCCATATGATTCAGGCGATAGGGAATCATATTAAGAAAGACTTTCCACAAAAAAGAGTTTTCTATTTAACATCAGAAAGATTCGGTTCTGAATATTTTTCATCACTACAAACAAATACAACTCAGAAATTTAAAGACAAGTACAGAAAATATGACGTTATTATAATGGATGATATACAATTTTTCGCTAATAAAGAGAAGTTTCAAGAAGAGTTGTTCCATCTTTTCGAGACATTCTATCAAACCAACCGACAATTGGTGTTTTCTTCAGATAAACACCCAAATTTCATACCTGGCTTAGAAGACAGACTGAAGTCTCGCTTTAATCAAGGTATGATAATTGATATTCCTCCTCCAGATCATGAGTCTAGAATGGCTATAATTAAAGCTAAAAGCCTCACAAGTAATATTGAGCTTAAACCAGAGGTTCTGGATTTTCTAGCTGCGAGCATAGATAGTAACGTACGAGAGCTTGAAGGTATAGTTAATGTGATTGTATGCCAAACACAGCTCAAAAACAGACCACTATCGTTACTTGAGATAAAGAATCTTATAAAAAACAACACTAAGCCAAAAAAGAATATCTCTGTTAAAGATGTAATCAAACTTATTTCTAACTTCTACAACGTTAGTGAGGCGAGTGTGTATGACAAGACAAGGAAGAAAGAGGTTGTTAAACCTAGACAGGTTATTATGTACATCTTAAGGGAAGATTTTAACGTCTCATTTCCTTCAATAGGGGAGAAAATGGGTGGTAGAGATCACACCACAGTGATACATTCGTGTGATAAAGTGAAGGAGGATCTTAAATCTGACGCCACCTTAATTGATGAGATAAGTCAGATAAGGGCAATGATGTAAAAATATCCTGTGGATAAGATTGGGATTTTTGTGGATATTTTTTGAAAAAGGTATATATTTAAAAAGGAAGGATAAGTTGTTAAGAGTTATTAGAATCTTATCAACAGTTTAACCTGAAAAAATAGGCCTAAAAATAAGGTCCGTATCGAGTTATCACCATATCCACAGGACTAATAATAACAATAAGTATTTAAATATAATATAAAGACAAAAATGAAAATAGAGTGTTCACAACAAAAACTTAAAGAGATTGTAGAGCAAGCATCTAGAATATCTAGCAAGCACGCTACTCTACCAGTATTATCATGTCTACTTTTCGATGCCTCTAAAAAAAATCAGCTTATCGTAAGAGCAACCAACCTAGATTTGGGTATAGAAATTAGTACAACCGTTAAAACAATTGAAGAAGGTGTTGTTGCCATACCAAGCAGTACCATTAATTCATTCCTAATTAACGCTGTAGCCGATGAAAAGGGTGTTGTGCTAGAAACCACACAAGGTAATGTAAAAATAGATACTACGCACAATTCTGGCCTAATTAAGATGATGCCTCATGAGGATTTCCCAAGCATTCCTAAAATTTCAAGTAGTGACGTGTTCATACTTAATTCCAATGATTTCGTTAAGGGATTAAGGTCAGTGTGGTACAGCTCCTCTGTTTCCAGTATTAAGCCAGAGCTATCAAGCGTCTATATCTACTGCGACGGTGACTTCGTTGTATTCGTAGCAACCGATTCTTTTAGACTGGCTGAGAAGAAGATAAAGATTAAGAAGAGTAAGGAATTCGGCCAGATACTGCTGCCATATAAGAATATTCCAGATATTATAAAGATTTTGGAATCCATAAATGATGATGTGGAGGTCTGTTTAGATAAAAACCAAATATCATTCAATTACAAGGGAATATACCTAATTTCTAGGGTTATTGATGGGACATTCCCAGATTATAAACAGATTATCCCCAAAACCAGCACTACAGATGTTATTGTCCTCAAGCAAGATTTTGTTAATACTCTCAAGCTCTCCAATGTTTTTTCTGATAAGTTCAATCAAATAAATATAAAGGTTGATCCTTCTGCTAAGAAAACTCAGATTAAAACGAAAAATAATGATGTTGGAGAAAATACCACGGTATTAGACTCTGCAATAACAGGGGAGGCTGTAGATATAAACTTTAATTACAAATATATATCTGATTGCTTCCAGTCTATTGATTCAGACAGTGTCAGTTTGACATTTAATGGACTAAATAAACCAGTGATAATATCACCAGTATCAGATACAACTTTTAGATATATTGTCATGCCTATGAATCGTTAGGGCTAAAATAAAATGAAAGAAGTTTCAGGATTCTTTGATAAGTTTAATAATCTAGCTTTAAAAGAGCTAAATAAGAGAGATAGGATATCTTCAATAATACAAAAAGTTATAAAACATAAATTGGATTATGGTGACATGGATATAAAGGATGGGGTAATTACAGTTAAGGGTAATCAACTTATAAAAAGCGAAATATACATGAAAAAAAATATGATTATTAATCAACTAGCAAAAGATGGTATAAAAATTAAAGACATACGATAGTTATCTGTTTATAACTATATCTATTGTTGACTCCCCTCGATTATAGACTGAATCATATACTATAACTTTTATTATATTGTTCCTCTCAATACCTTCAATATCTTGTGGGGTAAAAGAAATAGATTTAGGATTCTGCTCATTTGACGATATAAATTTACCATTTACATACAACTCCGATTTTCTTAAGGGATATTTACTAGAATTATTAACAGAAATTGTTACCCTAGCATTTTTATCGTACGGTGTATCTTGAGATAGGGAAAGGGTAACCTTTGGAAGATTTGCTTCTATGTGAACATCATCCTCATCTTTTGGTGGTTTAACTATTGTATTCTCATTAAATGATGGGTTACTCTTTTTCCATGTTTCAAACCATGTTCTAACTCCATATTCCCAGTTTTCATACTGTGAATCACTAATAGGGTCTTTAGGTGCATCACCATTTGGATTATCTTTATCTAGCCAGTGAAGTATGTTGTGAACACTTGGCTCAACAATATCCTCTCTTGTTTCTGGTGGGGTAAGGTCAGTGGCTAATTTACCAGAAATCTTGTCTATCTTATATGATATTCCACCTTGCCAGATCCCTCTCAAGACTGGTTTTACATCATCTGGTGTAGGCTCAGGTTTTTTGAAAGTCTCTTTAGGTAGATCAGCATTAACTTCTGCCATAAAAGCTCCCCAAACAGGAGTGATGATTAATCCAGCTACTTTTTTGTCCATTGCACTATTATCATTTTTTCCTGCCCATGCACCAACAACCAGGTTTGGTGTATATCCTTCAATCCAAACATCCCTAAAATCATTTGTAGTACCTGTCTTTGTTGCTACTTGTCTGTGAAGGTTTTCAACCGCTGATGTTATTGTATCAAGTCTTACAGCGGGGTCGGATAGTATGTCAGTTATTTGTCTTGCAACTTGAGCTGGTATTGCTTGTGTTTGATTGTAGCTAGCTTCTTCAAGTGTATTTCCATTACTATCTTCAACTTTCAATATTGATCTATATGGATTTCGTAAACCATCATTTGCAAATACACCATATGCGCTTGTTAACTCAAGGAGGGAAACCTCACCACCTCCAAGTACGAGAGTTAATCCATATCTATCAGGATCTGTTAAACTCGTAATACCCATTGCTTCAGCTGTCTTTATAGAATCTGATATACCTGCTAGATATAGAGCTTTAACTGCAGGAATATTTCTTGAATGAGCCAAAGCTTTTCTTATTGGTTCAGGGCCTTCAAACAAACCATCATAATTTTCAGGAGAGTAGCATACCTTGATATCATCCTTAGGATTTTTAGGCTTGCCTTCAGGGGTGCATCTAAAAGAGAATTCAGTTTTAACATCAAAAAGCATTGTTTCTGGGGTATATCCTTTCATAAAAGCAGTAGCATATACGAAAGGCTTAAACGTAGATCCAGGTTGTCTGAAAGCTGTAGTTATATTGAAATTACCATATCCTTTCTCAAAGTAGTTACGTGACCCAACCATTGTTAGTATGTCTCCAGTTTTAGGATCAATTGCCACCATAGCTGTATTGCTAGCATTAAATGATTTTTCTAGTGTAGGAGCAAAATTACTTATTACCTTTTCTGCCTTTTCCTGCATTTTGAAGTCTAATGTTGTAATCACTTTTAATCCACCCTCTTCTACCATACTTTCACCGTACTTATTAACTAGGTAATCTTTTACATACAAGGCAAAATGAGGAGCTCTTATACCCGTCGTATTTTTATCAAGGAAATGAACATTTTCTTTTATAGCATTATCATAGTCAGTTTTGTTGATAAAGTTATTATTAAGCATTTGCTGCAAAACAAGATTCTTCCTTAAATCCAACTTAGCTTTATTAGGTCCATATGGAGAATAGAATGTGGGTGCTTGGGGGATGGCAGCAATATAGGCAGCTTCAGCAAGAGTTACATCTTTAGCAGATTTACCAAAGAATGTTTTACTAGCTTCCTGAACTCCATATATACTTCCACCGTATGGGTTTTCATTTAAATAGGTATTAAGTATTTGATCTTTTGTAAGTACTTTCTCAAGCTTTAATGCTAATATCCATTCTTTTAATTTTCTTGTTAATGTTTTATCTTTTGTAAGTATTGAATTTTTAATAACTTGCTGGGTAATAGTTGAGCCACCCTGAGTTGTACCAGATCCAGGAGTTAGATTGGCAAGAATCGCACGTATAATAGCTGTAGGTTTAATTCCTTTATGTTTATAAAACTCAGCATCCTCTATAGCGATAGTAGCATCCTTTATTTTTTGTGAAATATCTTCATATGCCACAACAGTCCTCTTTGCATCAGTATGTACATCATATAAAAGTATTTCACCAGTCCTATCAAATATCTTAGTAGATTGAGCTACTTTTCTTTCTTCAAAAACACTTAAATCAGGTATTTTAAGGCTAGCAAACCAAATAATAGCAAAACTAGATAGTATCAAGAAAAACGAAATACAGAGAATGATTAGTGGCTTAAGCAGCTTCCACTTCCAAGAGTTGAAAAAACTACGACTTTTACTCATTTAGAAATTTTATCATAAATATGTTACATTACATAGTAAATAATATAATAAATATGTTTGGATTTAATAAAAAAGTAGAAGTAAATACAGACCCACAAGCTATAGATAAAGTATTATCAAAAGGTATTGAGGCGGTTTTTCCTAATAAAGATTTTCTTAAGAGTAAGATGGTAAAAGGAGAGAGGTTAACATTGTATGCTGGTTTTGATCCAACAGGCCCAACTCTTCATTTAGGTCATTTGATTACAATAAAAAAGTTGGCAGAATTCCAAAAACTAGGTCATCAGGTGTATTTTTTGATAGGAGATTTTACTGCAATGATCGGTGATCCTACAGGTAAAAACGCTACTAGAAAGAAATTAACTAGAGAGGAGGTATTAGTTAATTGTAGGGAGTATCAAGAACAAGCATCAAAAGTTATATCTTTTACAGGACCTAATAAAGCACAACTAAAATTTAATTCTGAATGGCTTTATAAAATGAACTTCGGAGATGTTCTAGAGTTAGCTTCTAAGATGACAGTTGATCAAATGCTTAAGAGGGATATGTTTGTTCGCAGGACACAAGAAGATAAGCCAATATATATACATGAATTCATGTATCCTTTAATGCAGGGTTATGATTCTGTGGCTATGGATGTAGACATAGAAATTGGTGGCAATGATCAAACATTTAACATGCTTACCGGTCGTGATTTGATGAAGAGTATTAAGAATAAAGAAAAGTTTGTAATTGCCATGAAGCTTTTGACTGATTCATCTGGTAAGAAAATGGGAAAGACAGAGGGTAATATGGTGAGTTTAGACCAGACACCTGAAGATATGTTCGGTAAGATAATGAGTTGGAGTGATAATTTGATCGTACCAGGATTTGAAATAATTACAGATTTCTCACAAGAAGAGATAGATTCGATAAAAAAAGCAATTGAAGAAGGGGTAAATCCTAAAGACTTAAAAGTTAGATTAGCAAAAGAAGTTGTAACTATGTTGTTTAGTAGGGCAGTAGCAGATAAGGCGCATGAGGATTTCGAAAAGACCTTTTCAAGGGGTGAGGTTTCAGAAGATGCACCCAGTATTGGTATAGATAAGGATACTATGGTTCGGGATGTGCTAGTTAAGGAAGGTATTGTTAGTTCCAATGCAGATTGGAAAAGACTTGTAGATGGCAATGCCATATCTGTAGTAGGTACAGACACGGTAATTAAAGATGTTTTTCTAAAGATTGAGACTGATACTACACTCCGAGTTGGTAAAAAACGTTTTGTAAAATTAATTGTTCAATAAAAAAAGGGGCTAGGCCCCTTTTTTTATTCCTCCCATCTATCCTTAAAAGGATCTACCTCCTCATCATCTGGTATACCGTCATCATCTTCTCCTTCATCGTCTATAATATCTCCAGAGATGATCTCAGGATCAATAACTTTATCTTCATCATCTAGAAGAATTTCTTTAGTTTCATCTTTATCTTTCTCCTCCTCATTACTCTCTTTTCCTTTAGTAACTTTTTTTGTCTTTGCCATATTAATCTTAAATTTTCTTAAATTTATAGAGATTTCATATTTGTAACAAAACTATTTAATTTTTGCAAATCATTTAGATTGTGGATAAACATTTTTTGTATGAGCTTGGCATGTCAGCGCTACAGCAATAGCATCATATTCATCATCTAAAGCTTTCTTGGATTTCATTTTAAGCAGCATTGGTATCATCTTAATTATCTGATCCTTATCACTTCCACCATGTCCAGTTATCGCTACCTTTATTTGTGGAGGAGTGTATTCATGAATCGGTATATCTTTAAGACAAGCTTCATAAGATATAACACCACGGGCTTCAGCTACCTTCATGGCAGTTTTTTGGTTTTTGGTTATAAAAAGTGATTCAATAGCCATAATTTCTGGACCGTACTCTTTAATAACCCTTCGAACTTCAATACCTAAATCTTTCAAGCGTGCGTGGAAAGTATCATTTTTGTTAGTTTCAAAACATTCAGAGAAAACTAGTGTCTTGTCTTCTATAACTGCTATACCAATACGATCGTATCCTGGATCAATTCCTAATATTTTCATCATTACTCAGCATTAGTGTATACATCCTGTACCTCATCATTCTCTTCAAGTGCTTCTACTAGATTTTGTAACTTCTCTATGTCTGAATCCTCAAGTGGCATAGTCATGTTAGGAACTAATCCATCTGGACCTTTTGTAAATGCCCAAGATGCACTGCCTGGATTAGCTAATTGAGCATCATGCTTAACAAGTATAGCTTTTATCTCTTGTGCAGCCTTATTTCGGTTGTCTGTAAGGGCTTCTATGATTATGGCAATACCACCTGGACCGTAAGCCTCGTAAGTAATATTCTCCATTGCGGCACTGTTATCAGTCGTTGCCTTTTTAACAGCACGATCTATAGTATCATTCGGCATATTTTCTTTCTTAGCTTTTTCTATGGCTAAGGCTAGACCGGGGGATTTCAGATTACCACCAGCCTTTTTTGCTTCTACAGTTATAAATCTAACTAGTTTACCAAATATCTTACTCTTCTTTGCATCATTAGCAGCCTTCTGGTGTTTAATTTTTGAAAATTTATTATGTCCTGACATATATTTATATTATTTTCCTATATTAACTTATTTGAATTAATTTTCAAATGCCCGTATGTTTTTTCTGTTACGATACGGCCCCGCGGAGTTCTTTCTAATAGTCCTAGTTGTATTAGATATGGTTCATAAACTTCCTCTATAGTAGCTTGTTCTTCGGAGAGAGCAGCAGCAATCGTATTTAGCCCTACAGGACCACCACCAAACTTATCAATCATGGTTCTTAGGATATCTCTGTCGGCACCATTTAAACCAAGATCATCAACCCCAAGCATTTTAAGTGCTTTCTCAACTATATCTTTTGTCAGAGGACTTTTTTCTATCTGAGCATAGTCTCTGCAGCGTTTTAGGAAGTAGTTTGCAGTACGTGGGGTAAAACGACTTCTAGAGGCAATTGCAATAATTGCCTCATCATGAATATCTATATCAAGTATTTTAGATGATCTTTTGATGATCTCACCAATTTCTTTTTCAGTATAGAATTCAAGTTTAAATACTCCTCCTGAAAAACGAGAGCGTAGAGGAGAAGATATCATGGCAATACGTGTTGTGGCTGCTATCAAGGTAAAAGAGGGGAGTTCGAGTTGAATTGTTCTTGCGGATGGACCTTTACCTATAATAATATCCAATACACCACTTTCCATTGCAGGATAAAGAACTTCCTCTATGGCTTTGTTTAATCTATGTATTTCGTCTATAAAAAGTATATCTCCATGAGAAAGGTTGGTTAGTATTGAAGCTAGATCACCAACCTTGAGTATGGCAGGTCCAGAAGTCACCTTCATTTGAGAACCAGTTTCTTTGGCAATTAGATGAGCTAGTGTTGTTTTGCCTAAACCAGGTGGTCCATAGAAAAGTATATGCTCAGGAGGATGTTTCCTCTCTGAAGCAGCCGTAAGAAGTATGTGTAAATTGTTTTTAATTGACTGTTGACCTATATAATCTGGCCAACGTGAAGGTCTAAGGGTCTGGTCTAAATACCCGCTATCTTGCTTATCATCCTTAATTGTCTCTCTGTTGGTACTTGACATATTTTACAAAGTATGCTAGGCTATTCGTATTAGCATATTTACATTATAGCACTCAAATCGGGTTCATAATTCTCTAAACAATATGCCTTGTTTACTCAAGACATCTGATGTACCTTTGAGGACGCTCTGGTTATACACCTTGTGTGTATTTACTGGGACTATCCTTGACGATACGTTTAACTTTTGGTGATCGCATTGAAAGTATTGTTTAGAGAATTACGCATCCGAT
>CAYXZI010000006.1:0-40575 GCA_964470105.1 uncultured Candidatus Saccharibacteria bacterium | reverse complement strand
AATTAAACCTCACTTGCTCTAAAAGAGCTTAGGATATATTATCTTGTACATAATCAAATCAAGATACAAATTGGATGATTTAGATTTTAAAAACTTATGATCAAATCACTCAACAAGTTGGATATAGTACTATCAATTTTCAATCAAGAGAAACTAATTGAAAGAGTGTTATATGGTATTTTTAAAAACACCACCACCCCATTCAATTTAATTATAATCTTCGATGGATGTACTGATAGAACGGAAGCTAGGGCTTTAAGATACATAAAACGTTTTAAACCTACCCTACTTAAAGATTTAATAATTGATCATGCAGCTAATGTATTTGAAACTAGAGCTAATAATATTGGTTTTAAGAAAGCAAAGGAAGAATATTTAATTACGCTTCAAGATGATATGGTTATAAATGAATTTGGATGGGAAAAGAGATTAACTTTTCCTCTACGTAAATTTGATGATGTTATTGCAGTATCTTCACGTATAGCTCAAGATCTTAGAAAAACAAATGAATTTAATGATCAAGAAATTTTTATAAACAAGACTGGTAAAGAGTTTGGTAATCTACCACGTAATATCTTTGCTGTTCGAGATACTATCAATCGTGGACCTATTGCCTTTAATGTTAGACATCTATCATCAATAAATTATTTAAATGATAAATATGCACCATCTGATTTAGATGATGCTGATCTGTGTATGAGAGCATGGAGGGAGAAGAAACTCAGATGTGGTGCATATTGGATAGATTACATCTCCAGACTCGAGTGGGGTAAAACTAGATCTAACGATTCTGTTATGCAGACAGGTGGTACGATCAGAAAGAATATAAAGAATATTGAGAATGATCATAGAGAGTATATTGATTCTGGTATTAAGCATAGTGAAAACATAGTTATTGAAGAAAGTGAAATTGATTATGATCAATCAAAGCAACCTAGAATGTTCGATAGCATAATCTCATACCCTATTAGGATGAATATTAAAGATATTAAAAATATTGTTAAAAAAATATTTAGGTGAATTTAGTATTTTGCAAAATTATTTTGCTTATGTAATAGTTCTATATGGATTTGAATTATGCACCCCACGAACTCCCGGGAGATTAGTTTTTTGCTTCTATACTCCCCACAAAGGCAGGATCCGCGCTTCGGTGCGGTCAAGCCAGAAGGATCACTCGGGCTAATATATCTCGCTGGTGCTCTTCGAGACAATGGCTTCAATGTCAAAGTCTTGGATTGCTCGGTGGGAGATGATTCGCACGAGGTACAAAACACATTCTTTCGGCATGTAAAACTTCCGAATGGAATGATACGGGTCGGTCTAAGCGTGGATGAGATTGTCCGCATTGCCAATGATCACGATGTGATCGGCATTAGTTCAATCTTCACAGCCCAAACAACCATGGTTACAGAAGTGGTGAGGGCAATCAGGGAAACGTATCCTGAAAAACTCATCTTAACGGGTGGAGTAAATGCGAGGTCGCAACAGGAACTTTTCTTCAATGCTGGTGTGGACTTGATCTGCCTCAGCGAAGCGGAGAAAATGATCGTCGAGATTGGCAACACACTCCGAAAAGGTAGCTGGGATTTCTCATCTATCCACGGAGTTGCACGTAAGCGAGACGGTAAGGTTTGTATCCAACCAGCTCGATATGTCGAACAAGACTTGGATCGGCTTCCGATTCCAGCTTGGGATCTACTACCACTTGAAAGGTACTGGAAAATTGCCAGACCTCATGGCGGTGGATTTTCAGCGGAAAGGCCAGTGGCGTATGCACCTCTCATGACATCTCGTGGATGTCCATTCGAATGCACCTTCTGCCACATAGGACTTGAAGGAGATGGCTCTGATTCAGGTAATATACGATCACTTCGTATCAAAAGCCTTGATCGGGTCATGCGAGAGATGGATATTCTCGCGGCATTGAGAGTTGAACACTTCTTCCTTGAGGATGATTCCCTACTCGGAAGAAAGAGGAGAGCGATGGACATATTCCGGAGGATCATCGACCTAAAGGTTAGACTGAGTGGTGTCAATGGCATCAACATTGCCCACATGTGCAAACCTGAAGGTGGTCGTCTAGTTGCAGACAAGGAGCTCCTTGAACTCATGGCGGAAGCAGGGTTCACAAAATTCATGCTCCCGGTCGAGTCAGGGTCTCAAAGAATCATCAATAAGTACGCTACAGGAAAGTTGAGTCTTGAGAGACATGACATTGTTGGTATCATTGAAGAATCGAAAAGACTTGGGATCGAGGTGGGTGGCAATTACACCTTCGGCTATCCGGACGAAACTCTGGATGAGGTCCACGAGACTTTTGAACTTGCTCGCCGTCATATGAATGTTGGATTGAGTAATGCCAACTTCATGATCATTACGCCATTCCCCGGTACAGCGTATTACGACATGGTTGTACGAGGAAACCTTTTCCTTCCAGATGTGAAGATTGATGAACTGGACTGGACGAAGGTTGCCATACGTACGACTGTTCCGAAATCCACCCTGGAGGACATGATCACAAATGGGTGGGAATTAGTTAACAAGCCAGAGCGGGTCAGACGAGTCCGCTCAATGGCTCCAGCAGCCGCTGCTTAAGGCAGCACACAGCCAGTTGGGAGGCAACTCCCCTGGCTGTTTTTAATGACCCTTGCGTAGGATACTCACCCATCTTCTTATTTTAGATATAATCTTAACTTTCTTTAAGTATTTTTTAAGGAAGAAAAGTTTTGGTAATACAACTGAATCGCCAGAAAAACCGAAAGTGTCATCAGTGAAATTCTTTGTAGTATAGAACTGTCTGGATATTTCTTCGGGAGCAATTTTAATATCCCTATTACCCTTAATACACTTTGCGCTCTTCAAAGAAAAATTATTATCACCAATCATATCGTAATTCATATATTCATCCTTCCACTTATATGGTCTCAAGACGAAGCCTTTGGCGCTTACACTCAAAACAAAATCAGTATCTATATATTTAGATAGTTCTTCTGATTTTAAATGATCCTTATACAGTACCTTGCCATAGGTTATCCCATCTTGTGACGCATCAAATGCATACTTATTCTCTTTTCCTATAGCTACAAGAGTTACTTTAGGTAAATTAATTTTAGTTACAACCCTAGAATCATATTCCTTTAATAGTTTCTTTTCATTATGTTTTTTCAATACCCAGCGATACTCCAGCCCCCTTATATGTTTACCTGCAGCTGTATTGGATACTTGATGATCACCGACAGTGTTAACAACATTAATAGTATTTAATATCTTTGGAGGACCAAATGTATTATGTAGACGCTTATAATAGTCTACGTCCATTAACCAAATCATTCTTTTATCAAAAAGGAGTGGTTTGTCATTTTTTATTGTAAGTACAGATGGCGAACTTATAGTATTAATACCTAAATGAATATCGTCGTGATATTTTGGATAGAATGGCATATAGTAATTAACACCATCATGCGTGTGTTCACTTCCTGTCACCAACCAATGATCTTTTTCTAGATCAAAATTATCTACAATCTCTTGTAGTGACTTACTACTATGCAAATAATCATCGAGGAAAAGAACTTTTACAATCTTTCCACGTGCCTTACTTATCGCATTATTTAGATTTGCCGAAGATGTATATGGTCCTTTTGGATTTCTATAATAATGAATATCTAATCTGTCAGAATATTCCTTACAGATATTTTTAATATTATCTTTTTTTGAATGGTCAGATATGACAATATCAAAATCTTTAAATGTCTGGCCTGCGAGCACATCAAGACTATGACGAAGAAATTTATCGTAACCTTTCATCTCATGGGTTGGTATGCATATTGTCATATACCTAGGCTTTGACTTAGGTGCAAGAAATGTTTTTATACCCCTCTTAAAACCCTCATCTTTGATCAATTCACTTAATTCAGGACTAATTACTAATTGTATAGAACGCATTATCGGATATTTTATTGCTTCGACTAATCTATTTCTAATTACTTTTAAACGATTAAAAATGACTCTTTTATCAAGACGTAATGGATATTTTGTAAACCAATACAAGGAACTCCATACATTTTCCCCTCCCTTTACATAATCAATATTATTTTCACCCAATATATGATCCTCACCATGTCTCATGCCGGATACTATATATTCATTAAAGTCTTCAACTATTTTTCTCTCATTCCTTTTAGCTGAATCCCATGCTTTCATTGTTGAATCTGAAGAATTTACTTTACTCCATTCCAGCTTTGATGTGTATTTTATCCAAAAAGTTCCAACCTTCCATTTCTTTAATTTCCATGCTCTAAGTGACAATTCTAGATCATCTAGTGCACCTGGTGCATATCTATCGTTTAAATAGTTAAGTTCTTTCAAGTAATCCACCCTGAAAGCAATTGGACCTCTGTTTATCGTATCCCTTATAGCAAATATATCACGCGATAGGATACCCAATTCCCTACCGACACGATTAATGTACTGCTGATTCCAATTCTCCATAGGCTTTAGATCCTCAGCGATACGAGCAGTAACACCTAGCACATCATCAAATACTCTGATTGGATAAGTTAATCTTCTTTCCCATCCATACTCACCAATAACCATATCGTCTTGGAGAGTGATTAAATACTTACTCTTTGCCAACTTAAATCCAAAATTATTCGCCCTTAGTTCAAAAAGATTTGGTGTATCTTTCGTAATTAGCTCCTTAAGAAGTTTGGGCTTAACCCTATCAATATATGCCAGAGCTCTTGGTTTAGTTCTATCAGAACAACCATCAAAAATTAGAATTAAGTTGAATGGCGTAGTAGTATTTCTAAATATACCAAATAAAACTTTCTCTATTATCTCTTCCTGGTTAAAAATAGTAACGAGTATATCTAGAGTATCTAGAGGCTTCGGTATAATCTTAGTCATAGAGCTATGTTACAATATTAATATGAAACTGTTAAGGAAAATGAGAAATGTACTAGAGAGATATGCAAGGAATAGCATATTTAGCGGGATAATATTCAAAAACAAGCCTGTAATACTTAAGGATAAGTATAATATGCGTTTTGTTCTGTATCCATATGCACATGAACCTCTTGAAAAGTTAATTTCTAGAAGATACTTGGTTGGTGAGTATAGAGCGATATCAAAAATACTAAAAAGGGGTGATGTGGTAATAGATATAGGGGCGAATGTTGGAACCCATAGTGTATATATGAGTAAAATAGTTGGTAATGTGGGTAAAATATATGCTTTTGAACCAGTACTAGATACCTCATGGGAACTTAGAGAAAACCTTGCACTCAATAGAGTTGAGAATGTGGAGGTTGTGAATGCAGCCGCAAAAGATAAAGATGGAGCAGAAAAGATAAATATATTTCCTAAAGACTTCTCAGCCTGGAATTCTTTTGGTAAACCAGACACAACGGAATCCAAACCAATCAGTGAGGAAATTGTAAAAACTTTTAAACTTGATACTTTTGCTAGTAACAGAGATATACAAAGTATTAATTTTCTAAAAATTGATGCCGAGGGCTCAGAAAAAGATATTCTTTTAGGCTCAAAGGAACTATTAAGTAGCGGAAAAATTGATATCATTTCTTTTGAAGTATCTAAAATACCAATGAAAGGTATGGGTATTGCTGCAAAAGATATATTCGATATATTAAAGTCTTTTGATTACAAGATATATGAATTTGATAGTAGAAAAGGTATATTTATTGGACCTATAGATGATTCTAATGTAGAGTATGAGAACTATTACTCCTCAAAAAAAGACTTAACAAAATTATGATTGTTACAAAGCTAAGTGGTGGTCTAGGTAATCAAATATTCCAATATGCAATTGGAAGAAAACTATCAATTCAAAACGATACCGATCTTGTATTGGATATATCTCACTATGCAGATGATACCAAAAGAAAATATGCATTATATGTCTTTAATATTAAAGCTCAAACAATAGACAAGATGAGTGGTCATATTTTTTTGGATTATAACGAAAAACAATTTTCTTTTGACCCTGAGGTACTAAAAATTGAGGGTGATACTTGGATAAATGGGTACTGGCAAACAGAGAAATACTTTATGGATATCAGAGAAATAATCCTTGATGACCTGAGACTCAAAAAAGAGCTTAGTCTAGAATCCAAGAAGATATTAGAAGAAATTAGTAATTCAAATTCAATTTCTCTCCATGTTAGAAGAGGAGATTATGTAACTGAAGCAAAAACCAATGCATTTCATGGCACTTGTAGTGAATCATATTATGTTGAGGCAGTATCAAAAGTATCAAAGAGTGGAGTAATTAAAATCTTTGTTTTCTCAGATGATATTAAGTGGTGTAAAGAAAATCTTAAATTCCCCCATTCAACTGTTTATGTAAATGAAAGATCTACAATACCAGACTATGAAGAATTGATACTAATGAGTAAATGTAAACACAATATAATCGCTAATAGCTCATTCAGTTGGTGGGGCGCATGGCTCAATACTAATAACGATAAGATGGTTATTGCTCCAAAAAAGTGGTTTAGTAACTCATCTATAGATACGAGAGATGTAATACCAGAAACATGGATAAAAATATAAAAATTTCAGTATTGATGGCTGTATACAACGGTGAGAAATATATTAGTGAAGCTATACAGAGCATATTAAATCAAACCCTAAGTGATTTCGAATTTATCATTGTAAATGATGGTTCTAAAGACAGAACAGAAGAAATCATAAGATCATATAGAGATGAGAGAATTAAAATAATTAATAATGAAAAAAACTTAGGATTAATTGGTTCACTAAACAAGGGTTTAGAAATTGCCTCTGGCAAGTATATTGCTAGATTAGATCATGATGATATTGCCCTGCCAGAGAGATTTGCAATTCAATATAGGTTTATGGAAGATCATCCTAATATTGATGTTGTAGGGAGTTGGACTGAATGCATAGACAATGACGGTAAATACATTAAAACCAGTCGTAATCCAACAAAACCAATTGCAATTAAATATGAATTTATTTTTAATAACGTTATGTTACATAGTTCTATATTCTTTAGAACAGAAAAAGTGAGGTCATATGGTGGTTATAGTAATGAATACATACACTCTGAGGACTTCGAAATGTATACGCGCCCTCAAAAAGAGTTGGTGTGTGCAAATGTCCCAAAGGTATTATTCAAACTTAGAATACACTGTAGTTCCATAACTGGTAGTGAGAAAACTCAACCAACTGTTTATGCTAATGCAATTAATATTGTATACAGAAATATAACAAAATATATTGAGTTAACTAGAAATGATTTTAACGATATTGTTAAAATAATGATAGTAAAGAAACCGGATAAAGAAACTTCTTTGAAAAATCTTCTTAAGGCACTTTTCATACTTAAAAATATTACCGTATCTTTTGTAAACAAGAATAATTTAAATAACGAAGATAAGATGGTAATATTTAAGCATTATAGAGGACGTAGACGTATGATGATACAGCACTATTTAATTGGAAGATATAGATCAATATTCCATGGATAAATTTAATACCCCCATAGCTTTTATAATCTTTAGAAGACCAGAAGAAACATCTAGGGTATTTGAAATGATTCGTAAGATAAAACCGACTGACCTATTAATAATTGCAGATGGCGGTAGAAATAATGATGAAATTAAACTATGCAATGAAACTAGAGAAATTGTTAAAAATATTGATTGGCCATGCAATGTTAGAAGAAATTACTCAGATATCAATATGGGTTGTAAGAGTAGAGTATCGAGTGGTATAAGCTGGGTGTTTGAAAATGTTGATAGGGCAATAATCATAGAGGATGATTGCCTACCAAATAAATCCTTTTTTACGTACTGCCAAAATCTATTAGAAAAATATAAGGATGATCATAAAATTATGCATATAAGTGGATTAAATATGCAGAAAGAAAATGCAGATAATCCAAGCTACTATTTCTCAAATATTGCACAAATCTGGGGATGGGCCACATGGAAAAGAGCCTGGGATAAATATGATGTAAATATGAAAGATTGGCCTAGGGTCAAGAAAGATAGAGTACTATTAAAGGTATTGAAGAAACCTGTACTTGTAGAGTATTTTGAATACCTATTTGATCGCATGTATAGAAATGAATTAACGACTTGGGATGTGGCTTGGACATATACATGCATGAAGGAAGACGGATTATGTATAACTCCCAATAAAAATCTAATTAAAAATATTGGATTTGGTAATGGAGCAGCACACTCAAGAAGGGAGAAAGGAAACTTTGATAATATGGAGACTAGTGAAATGATCTTCCCTCTCAACCACCCTCAATCAGTATTAATTAATAATATTGCAGATGATGTTGTGTATAAAAAGGTCTTTGGTATTAACTCTAGGATAGGACAGAAGGTACTGTGGTTTTTTAAATCAAACTTTCCAAAGACATATAGTCAGTTAAGACTTGCGTCTAAGAACATAAAGCTTCTCATGAAATAGATTTGGGATTATATATTTTAGTATACTCTCAAGTACTGGTTGAACTATTCTAGCTAATACAGGTATTGACCAAAGCTTTGGTATAAATAGACCACATGGTTCAGCGTTGAGGATATCAAAGTCTTTTTGTAAAAACTCCCTGTACTTATCATGGTTCCAATAGTCTTTTGAATATTCTTGATCTCTTAATTTAATCTTTGTATATATGGAATCTTTTGATGCCATGGAGACTATAGCTATTCCACCCTTCTTTAAAAACTTTTTAATATAATTGAATTCACGATCAAATATACCTGGACTTAAAAAGCCTATAGCTAGAACAAAATCAAATTCACCCTGCTCACTTGAATTCTTAAGATAATAGCTTATCTTACTATTTTTATTTTTCTCTGAAGCCACCCTTATCATTTCTGGAGAGATGTCAGTGCCAGTATACTTTATGAAGTTATTTGGATATTTTGAATCAATAGTTTCTATAACTATTCCATCAGCACAACCGACCTCAAGTAATAAAAGATTAGTTCGACCTGAAATATATTTTTGTAATATATCAATTGTCAGCGAAAGTCTTCTCTTGAAGAAGAATTGAATGTAACTATTAGTACCCGACTTATATCTTCGGTTTGAATATTCACCACTCGCCTTATCGTAAAATGTTGTATTATCAAAATTCATATTATTTCCAAAAGCTATATATATTTTTATCTACCTCGTATTTCATATCTTTTGTCTTTCTCTTTGGCTGTTTCATTGCCCAGATAAACATTTCTCTTATAGTTGATTCTATATCTGTTCCGTCCTTAAAATCAAGATATTTCTTTGCTTTATCGTGATTACAGTATGCATCTTTAACTTCATGTCTCTTTTCAAGGAAGTCTATGCCAGGATTATACCCAAACTCATTTGCAACTTTTGAAACCACCTTAGCCATATCTTTTATCTTGTATTCATGATCTGCTCCAATGTTAAATATTTCCCCATCACCCGTATTCATTAATTTCATGAATGGAGACATGTAGTATTTAATATCTGAAAAGGCTCTCTTTTGATTACCGTCACCAAAAACAGTAATATTTTCTTTTGCCAATATTTTTCTTATCCATATACCGATCACATTTCTATACCTATCCCAAATATTTTGATATATACCTATAACATTATGAGGTCTAACTATTGTATAGTTTAATCCAAACTGTTCATACGCTTGCTTAATATCCATCTCTACAGAATATTTAGCAATTCCATATGGATCTATTGGATTTGGTAACTGATCCTCAGTAAATGGTGGCTTGCCTTTTCCATAGACAGCCATTGATGATGTATATATTAATTTCTTAATATCATATTTAATACAATTATTAATTATATTAATTGAAGATATTACGTTATTTGTATAGTTATAGTTTCTAATAAATGGTGACAGCCCTTCTGCCGCATATGCAGCAAAGTGATACACATAATCCGGTTTATGCTTTTTAAAGATTCTATTAAGACTAGTACTATCTACTAAGTCGATATTGTAGAATCTTTTTGATTTTACCATCCTTTGATCAATATATTCTTTATACCCACCCGATAAGTTATCGATACCTATAACCTCATAACCTTTATCTAATAGATATCTTGAGAAATGTGAACCCAACAATCCGGCAACTCCGGTAATCAGTACTTTTTTCATATTATATAAATTTATTATAACAAGAAATAATCTTATTTGCGTAATTGTCTAGATCAAATTCTTTTTTCACTCTTTCATATCCTTCTTGGCTAAGTTTTTGTGAAATAATATTATCTTTTAGAATCAATATAATTTTATTCTCCAATTCGTTTGGGTGGTAGGGATTTATTACGTAACCAGTTACACCATCTTTTACCGCTTCCCTACCACCTCCGAAACAAGTAGTAATTACAGGTAACTTCATAGCCATAGCCTCTAAATTAACAGTAGGAAACCAATCAAAACATAGGGATGGTGATACTAGTAGATTAGAGGCTCCATAAGCCTCTATAAGGGCTTTATTGCTTAGTTTACCCGTAAATACGAGGTAATTATCATTACCTGAAACTTCAGGGGTTTTTTCGCCCACAATGAGCAATACAGCATTGGGTATTTTACTTAATATGGCTTGCATACTTTTTATCAAAACCTCACCACCCTTTGCTCGACTCAACCTTCCACAAAACAGTATCACCTTTTTATTTGTCAGATTATATCTTTTCTTAAAACCTTCAACGGAATCGGAATCTATCTCCCACTTTTTTATATTTATACCGTTATTAATAACTTCAACATTCATTATGTCATTATCATTCAGCGCTTTTTTCAAAGCCTCACTAACTGCAATTAACTTATCAGGGATTCTCAGGTAATATCTGATTAATATATTTCTAAAAGGATTAAATCGTATACCGAAATCTTTCAATTGAGTTTTCCAAGAAACTATATAGCTTTGTGTATCTGAATGATATGGGTATCGTGGAAAAAGTTTTGAATAGTGAAATGGCATCGAATCATGTATTGTTACGAAAAGTGCTTTTGAATATTTCTTAGCTATAGACAAAGCATGATATGAAATATGTGAGTGTATATTGTGAGCATGAACAATATCCGCATTCTCTGATTTTAATATTTTAGATATTTTAAATATCAAAAATGGATTATATAGAGAGAGGTATGATCTAAAACGGGGATGGTACTTAGAATATAGTTTTATAATCTTTATACCATCGACAAATACCTCGCCAACATCCTTAATATTTTCAACTGTTGTAATAACTGTAACACTATAACCCCTAGAAGAGAGGGTGGTTGCATGAATGTGGGCCATGATAGCCGCACCACCACCACTTTTTGGAGGAAAATCATCTGAAAGAATAACTATTTTCATATTTCTTTTTTTATACAGTCTTTATATAAATTCATAAACTTATCTCCAATTTTTTCCCAAGTATGTTCTTTTGCATACTCATATCCTGCATCACCAAGTGATTTTGCATAATCTGGATTATCAAATATCTTTCTTATCGCCTCATATGTAGCTTGGATATCCCCCTCAACTACCACTATCCCTGTCTTATCAGGCACCACAGCATCCAAAGTACCACCTGAATTTGAAGCAATAACTGGTTTATGTGCCGCCCCTGCTTCAAGATATACAATCCCAAAGCCTTCAAAGTTCCAGTGTGTCATAACTGGAGTATGAATATATGCATCACAGAGTTGAAAATATTTCGTTATATTTTCATCACTCACTGATCCTGCAAAAGTAACATTATCTTTTAGATTATTTTCATTAATAATTCTATGTAAATTATCCATATATACTCCTCTTTCTTCATTGTTTCCGATGATAATGTAGTGGAAATCATTTCTTTCCTTTTTTAAAATCGATAGTGCCTCTAGAACTATATTATGACCTTTTCTTGGCTTCAGAGCACCCACTGTTATTAAAACCTTTTTACCATCATACTTTTTCTTTAAATCACTTATATCATTCATTGCAGAAAATCTTTTGAAATTTGCAGCACAATGAATGATTTCAATTGGTACCTTGGTATTTGAAAACTTCTGAACCATATCAGCTGTAAACTTACTTATTGCTGTAAGTTTTGTTGATTGATTATATGCCTTCTTTAAAAAGAAATTATCTGGGAAATACATGAGTGGCTTAACAGCATATGTCCCTGCAAGACCGATCAATAGTGGTATATTGTTATCCTTTGCTATTTTTGCTGCGATGATAGCATATGGGAATTCAAAAACGGAATGAATTAAATCTGCATCAGTTTTATATTTGAAAAATAGATATTTTAGAAATCTAGGAGTTCTAGTACTAAAAATATATTTAGGTAGTATGTATTCGACTGGATATGTTGTGTATTCGTATCTTGTTTCATCTTCTGGTAGGAGCAGAGTAAAATCTGCCTTACCTTTTAAATACATACATAGTTCATGAGTGAGATTTCCCCCACCACTTTTTATATTATTTGTAAGTGAAATTAAAAGTATTTTCATCTCTTTTTTGCAATCATATAGTACCCACTTGCTAGCGCACCATCTTCAGTATTTTTTCTGGCTATATCACCGTACTCTTCTTTAATTAACCAATTCATATGGGTAAGTATCTTTGCGATTGTAAAAAGTACAAGTTTTGCAGGTTTGTTACAAAACATCTTTGTTTGATAGCCCATACGCTGAAGAAGGATTGCTAGTGTTGTGAAGTTGGTTGTTTCAGATTCAAGTGACTCTATTTCGAAATCCTTAAAAAGCTCTCTAAGACCATACTTTGTGAAGCGCCAAAAATCATTAGGCGAATCATGGATTGGAAAAATAAATCTAGTAGCAAAAATTACCTTTCCCCCACTCTTCAGCACTCTCTTCATTTCTGATACAGCTTTCACAGGATCTTTTAAATGCTCGAACACATCAGTTGATAGAATAGCTTCAACTTCACCATCTTTAAAAGGAAGATTATGAGCATCACCTACAACATCTGGTTCTCTATTAGGATCGATATCAACAGAAATACGGTTAGGAAAAAAGCGATTATACGAAGAATTACCTGAACCTATATCGATAATTTTAGCCCCACTTGCATGTTTTTTAAGGAATTCATCAAGATTTCTCCTAGTTATTTTGCCTGTTATCATAGATTTAATTCATTGTATCAAGCATAGTTTTATAATACAATCATTTCATGGCTATACATGGGAGTATTAAAGGAAAGATAGATACGACATACGATGTATGTATAATCGGCTCGGGACCAGCTGGAATGACTATAGCAGCTGAACTTAGTAATACTGACTTGAAGATCTGCGTAATAGAAAGTGGAGGTATTTCTAAAAATCAGAGTACCGATAGGTTAAAAGAAGTTGTTAGTATTGGTGATATAAAAATACGTGACTCTTCTAGAGAAAGAATATTTGGTGGTACATCTACAACCTGGTCTGGACTATCTTCCCCACTAGATAGTATAGATTTAACAACATGGCCTATTCAACAGAGTGAGATAAATGAATACTATCGTAGAGCAAAGGACTATGGATTCCCTGATCTAAAAGAATTCAATGAAATTGGTATATATGAAGCAAAAAAGAATGCAGATTTTACTCTACAGTCTAAGATGATCAAGGAAAAAATATTTATAGCCAAGGATCCAGCATGGAATTTTGCAAAGGAACTCAAATATATATTTAATAGCAATAATGCCGATATTTTCTTAAACTCTACTGTTATAAATCTTAAAAAAAATGGTGATAATATTGAAGAAGTTTTAGTTAAATGTGAGTCTAATACATACGGCATTAAATCTAAAATTTTTATAGTTGCCGCTGGTGGAATAGAAAGCACAAGACTACTACTAACATCAAATATTGGTAATGAAAATGATCAAGTAGGAAGATATATAACCAATCATCCTAAGAATAACTATGGGGTTATCAAACTCAATAAACCAGTTAAAGATTTAACTTACTTGTTTGGGTATTTACATTCTGGATGGGCACGATCTGCTGGTATATCACTTACCGAAGAATTACAAAAATCGTTAGGGGTTTTAAATAGTTATGTAAGACTAGAACCAGTATTTCCTTGGACTGATAGTGCTGGTGTAAGAGAAATAATAGCTATATCAAAGAAACTTAATTACCTTCTTGATTGGTGGAAAAAAATGCAGAGAAAAATAGTTGGACTCAGAGACTGGAATGAGACAGGCGATACAAGAAGAAAGGATATTAAATTTAACTGGTTTACTGCAATATATAAAATTGTCATAGATGCTCCAAAAGTCATATCGTATGGTTATCACAGAATATTCCAGAATAAGGTTGTACCCATTATAAGTATTCGTCTTAGAAACTTTATGGAAATGGAAGCGAGAGCTGAGAATCGTATCATACTTGATGATAAAACTGACACAAATGGCATTAGAGTGCCCAAAGTCATACTTAATCTATCTGATCTAGATAAGCGCTCAGTAATAGAATTACATAGAGTACTAGCAGAAGAAATTAGAAACCGAGAAATTGGTATATTGGAAAGTGATATAGATAAAGTGGGGGTCTGGCCAGTAAACTCTGAAGCCAGTCACCATCTAGGAGGAACAATTATGGGTCTAGATAAAACCAGATCAGTTGTAAATGAAAATCTAAAAGTATATTCAACAAACAACCTATACATCTGTAGTGGGTCAGTATTCCCAACTAGTGGTTGTGCTAATCCCACATACACCATATGCGCCCTTGCTATTAGATTAGCTGATCATTTAAAAAAGATATTATAGTTTTAGCACGATTATCCCAACTATATTTCTTTACATCCTCCTGCGCTTTTTTTGCTTTTAGCAAAGCCTCATCTCGATGTTCAAGTACATACCTAATTTTCTCAGAAAAACTTAATGCACTATCTGCTTCAGCAAAATATGCATTATCATCATTCAATATCTCTCGAAGTGAAGGTAGATTAGAAGCGACCACAGGTACGCCACTTGTCATATATGAAAAAACTTTTAAAGGTGAGGTGTACAAACGAGAAATATCACTCTTACCTGAATTTGGAATAACAAGAATATCCGCGGCTTTTTGATTACATGGAAGTTCATTATATGGTTTATATCCTAAAAAGATTACGTTTGGATTTTTAATCTTAAGATCGTTAACTTCTTTTTCTGTACCACCTATAACAACAAATTGTGCTTCGTTAACATATGATGAAGCACCGAGAAAAGAATCGAGTCCCTTCCAACCATACAAATGACCTATATACATCACTATCTTCTTATCATTTCCAAATCCCAAGTCTGCCCTTTCACTAGTCTCGAATTCTTTTAAATCTACAGCATCATGAGCTACTATAATATTTTTAATTCCTTTTTTAGCATAGTAATTTTTTAATCCATTTGATATAGCGACAATACCGGAAATCTTCATTAATCTGTACATTATCCCCCATTTACCATCATGGACTTCTAATACTTTCTTCTGCGGCCAGAGCCACTGATCAAAAAGAAGGAAGGCGTCACGAGAATATACAATATCGGGTTTTAATTTCCATACATAATGTGCAGCACTTTGGGAGAATATTATATTCATTAGAATAAACCCTATTCGTCCAAAAGCTACTAGATTCGGACAATATCCGTACACAATATTAAAATTCTTCTCAACTTTATAGTATGTGAATGGATCTTCTTTTACGTCAGTATGTCTTCCTGTAACACACAGAGTTACATCAGCACCATTTCTCGCCATAGCCTCACATGTTTTCATTATCTGAACACCATGGGCTTTTTGAGTAGGTAGTCTAATATTTGCTAAGTATAGGATTTTCATATGAGAATATATACCTGAAGAATACATCAATTCTTAGATACTGGTCAAATGCTTTCCTTGCCTCTTTTTGAATATTTAGCCATTCATCAGGTTTTAGATTTTTATAGAAATCGTATATAAAATTATCTATATTTTTAATATCCTTATACGAAACTCTGATCATAAACTTTGAATAGTCTAATATATCCTCAAGTGGAAGACTACAATCTGTATCGATGAGTACAGGAATACGACCCAAACTTAATGTCTCAAAGAATCTTACTGAATAGTTTCCATCTCCCTTTGGAGCAAGAATGAAATCACTATTGATAATATTGCTTCTATACTCTTCTCTCGCCGATCTTGGATCAAGCTTTATAGTTGATTGATTAGCACTATAGAAAGATCGAATGATGAAATTAGGGATAACTATCTTTGATTTACGAATCATACCAATGGCCTTCTTTCTGAAATACAAACCTTGCCTATATGGACCATGTAGTAGAAATAGATTTTTTACCACAAAGACAGTTCTTTGTATTATTCCTGTCACACTTGCCCAACCACAAAAACCTACGATGGGAGTAGTAACCTTATCTCTATATAATAATTCCCTGCCATATGACAGATCTGCAGCATATGCAGGGATGATAATTTCATTATCTCTTTTATCCTTCTTGTACCTAGACATACGTAGGATTATTAAATTTGGTATATCAATATCCTCAGCTGAATCACCTATGGCAAAAATGATTATTTTTTTAGAGAACTTTAATGATAGGTTAATGTATTCATCTAAATATTCCTTGTTACTTTTTAATCTGAAATAGTTATGCGGTATAAGTATATAATCTGCCTCTTCTACATTATTTACTATCTCAACAAAAGGTTGTGCAATGTCATCAAATATATCTTGATCACCAAATATATTCTTTCTTTTTTTAAAGCCTAAATTTGGATTAAGTATCTCTAAGTATTCGAGATTATCAATTAATCTACCAATATATACTTTTAAAAAATTCTTATTCATTTTTCTTATATACAGCAACCATTGAAAAATCACTTCTTCTCATAATCCTTGTACCCACGATTATTGCATACAATACTGAATACAGGGTAAAGGCAAATATCATAAATATTAGATTTAATATATTTTTATTATTCTTAAATCTCTTAAGTAGATGTAGAGAACCTAATTCATACATTAACCTTGGTGGTTTATAGAACCAGACTGAAGTTTTACTAAAATTCAGAGACGAAAGAAACGTATCTAAATTACTCTCTGAGAATTGAAAAGTATGATACGGTGGCGTAACTGATGAGCATGGAATTTTAAATACCTTATTTAAAGAAATAGTTACCTTAGCCCAAGCACAATCTAGATTTGGTGTGGATATAATAACAAGACCTCCTGGTTTTAGTATTCTGCTGCATTCTTCCATAAATTCTTTTGGTGAAAGAACATGCTCTATAACATCACCGAGAAATATTACATCAAAAAAGTTACCTTCGTATTTAGCATCATCTAATATCCCTTTAAATATTTTTAAACCATGTTTTATACCGATATCAGCGGTACCACTATTTAACTCTACTCCATAGACTTCAAAGCCTCTTTTGTATGCATGATACATAAATTCCCCATTTGAGCATCCGACATCTAGTAGATTACCCTTTATATTATTTTTTTCTAAATAATTTAATATATCCCTTGTCTTTTTATCTGGTTTTGTTGTCGTCAGGTCATTTGCTTTATTACCTTGATAGCCTGATTCTTTAGAATATACATCCTTCTTTAAAAAATCAGGTTTAGGTAATGGATTCATATAAACCAAATCACATCTACTACATTTATATAGATTATAACCATCCTTCTTTAAAAAAGGATTGGTATTACTATTACAAATATGACATGTGTTAATCATTGTGCGGCATTAAAAGATAGCAACAACTCTTTCATTCTAGATTTAGTTGAGTGACTGTTGATAATTGATTGATACTCAACCTCGTTTGGAGTAGCTTCACTGAGCATACTAGCAACTTTTTCTAGTTTAATCTTAAAATCTTCTAATGATTCAAATTCAGTAATACTTCTATATCCAAATCTACTGCCATCATTGTATATACTAATCTTCTCAGTCATTAAATGCGCACCACTAGCTAGTATTTCCCAGAAACGAGCAGTATCAAAACCTCCTCCACCTATTGATATACCGACCTTAGTTCTTGCTAGGATTTTATAGAATTCATCTCTACCCGCTCTTTTGCTATTATCATCAAAATTAAAACCATCTGTCCTTTCTGTTTTACAGATAAAATTATTCTTTCTGCAAAACTCTTTTAGATATTGTTGTACTTGTCTTCTTAGTATTGGGTATTCATCTTGGCCAAATATGCATGTGAAGTCTATATCTCTTTTTAAATTCTTATCATAATGAACACGGTATCTCCTTTCTATACCAAAAGGGAAAGGAATGATATTACTTATATATGGCCTCTCTCTTCTGAAGTATAGCTTGCACTTTGATAGCATATTATAGTCTATTGCTCCATTACCCTTATAGACTCCACTTTGTACATCATCAATAATTTTAGCATCAAATCTATTATTTTTTCCTAGTTCAGAACCATCAACAAATACCGTCTTACTCCATGCACCTATCTTCTCTGCAAGATTAAAATTTGTACTACCCTTACCCCAACAAAGTATCACGAGATCAGATGTATTGGCATAACTTACGAAATCATCTTCACTTTTCTCGTACTTTGATAGATCGATTGGACTTGGGTATTTTGTTGTAACCACAAAATCTAGATCTAATTGTTCAGACTGAAGATCGATCAGTCCATCGACAACAGTGTTTGCCAAATAGTCACTCTTTTCAATCGGCAATATAACCGCTATTTTCATAGGAAATACTATATCACAGGCTAGAACAAAGCTCTATATATCTTAATATTGTATTTTTGATGCCAAATCGAGATTCGAGAAATATTTTAGTATTTTTTGACAAAGACTTTGTATATTCTCTATCATTTTTCATCTTCAATACTGCATAAGCTATATCATCAATATTACGAGGTTCAACAACAATACCTGTAACCCCATCTTCAAATGCTTCAGGTATACCACCACTCCTTGAGCCAATTACTGGAACTCCGTACGACTGTGCTTCTAGAAGAACAAGTCCCAAACCTTCAAAGTCACCCTCATCATCAATCGTATACGATACCAAAGTAGAAACATCAGCAACTTTATAGAAAGGAATAATATCTTGAACCTTACCAAGTATATGTACAGTTTTTTCTAAACCAAAATCAGATACCAACTTAACTAAATTCTCCTTTTCCTTACCATTACCAATTATAAAAAGATGAATATTTGGGTCTTTAATTTGTGCCAATGCACGCACCAGAAACTCTACTCCCTTTCTCTTCACCAAACGGCAAACAGAGACGATAGCGAAATCATCCTTAGTCAAATTATACATCTTTCGTATTTCTTGATCATCACCCTGATTTTGATATAGGAGTGAAGAAGGTACTACAGGATATATAACTTTAATGTATTCTTCATTTAGACCATATTTCTTTAATGTAGCCTGCTTTGTATATTCACTTATTGTTATCATGCTACTAGTATTCTTAAAGGTATATTTCTTTAGAAAGAAAGTTTTAAAACTGCCAGATGTATCATTAGCATCAGTGCCGTAGAAAGATACCATAGTCTTCTTTCTAAAAACCTTACCCCAAAATACAACCCAGAAACCTACAGGGAAAAGATTGAATGAATGGAATATATCAAAATCCCCCATAGACCAGAATCTCTGAAAGACCTTTAGGCCGACATAGAAAAAGTTTATACCACTTACAGTCTTTATCTTTATCTTTTCACCCAAGATTTCTTCTCTTGGATTTTTATTATCAAATATCAAAACTTTTATACCCTCAACCTGATCTTGCCTTGACACTGCTTCTATCCATTCAAATGAATATGTTGATATCCCTCCACCTGTTGGTGGGTAGTCTGCACCAAAATAGTGAATTTTCATATGTGAATCATACTAACATGGAGTCATGTATACGGACAACAGAAATGCCGCCCGCAAGGGCGGCACAAGACACAGATCAGGTTGACCTGTGATTGATTCTCCTAACCACTGAAAGTGGCAGGATTCTGAGAGCTAAATGTCGGAGAACATTAGCCATGATCCAACGAAACACTGACCGTTGGTTGTCGAGGGGATGGTTCACTTGAACCTCCTTGAAGTGTCCTATGCAAGTGACGAGTATTTCGCAGTCTGGGAACACCTTACCCCAAACATATCGTGCGCTCCTTGAATGCCATTCCCCGGACACAAGAAGAATGGTTACAGGATTGAGACCCTTAGCTTTCAGAGCATCTCGGATCTTCAGTGCTTCGTCGACGGTATTGTCCGCCATTGGTCCGACGATGTAACGTGAACATCTCCACAGCACGAGAGATCGGTAGTGTTTTTCGTACACACCACCATCTCCGTGTGGATGAGAACACGGACAATACATTATATACGAGCGAGGCACCTCTCGTAAAAACTGTAGCGCAATTTCTGTCGTTGCCTTTGTACCGTCAGTTAAATGGGTACTCAATGTCCCATAAGTTAGAGGTACAATCAGACTGACCTCGGAAGCTAGTATCCGGTTTTCAGTATCCTCTGACCTCCACAAGGAAGTCAGAGATTGTAGAAAACGGTTCATGTAAACCTTCCTTTCTGGCTAAAGCCAGACTTAATATACATCATCAAACATGATATGTCAATTTTCTATATATTTGTTTTAAGGTGACAACTGTCAAAACTATTAAAAATGGTTGTATCGGTAGTCTATATCTAACATATGATACTGGTCCAGTAAGAATGGCAAAATACATGATTATAGTAATGAAAAGTACAGATATTTTTCTATTTTCTTTTATAAACACAGAGCATAGAGCAAGAATCAGAAGAATACCCCAGATTATTCTCTCTATAAAAAATAACCATTCTGATTTTAATATTCTAAATAATTCTTTAATATTCCCTTTCAGTATTTCACTACTAATATTGTGGTACTTAATATTACTCTCCGTAACACCAAGAATTGCATCTTTCATAACAAAAGCATTTTTAATACTCGAAGAAATGAAGAATGGTATTGTCTTAAGTAAATGAAATCTTGTATATCCCACAAAATTACCTTTTATATGTGTTGATGAAATGTCACCAAGTATATCCATATACTCACCCCTCCTTAATTCATCATCATTCAATACTTTAAAATTTAGATCTTGCTTAAGAATATCTCTTGCCTCCTCTGGATGAATATTCTTTGTATAGCTGTAGTACTCAGGAAGATTATAGTGAAAAAGGTTATAGCTAGGCAATGAAGATAGTGTTACTTTATGAAATAATCTGTAATTTCTGACAAACCAGGGTAAAAGTATTAGGGAACTAAATACGATCAATATAAGAAGGTTCAATATTAACTTTGAATATTTTTCTTTTTTAAAGTTAAAAACAAAATATGAGATTAGAGCAATAGGTATAAAATATAGAGAAATTGGACGTATTAGTGTTGCCAATCCAAGCAACAGTCCGGATAATATGCTATTTCCATAAGATACATTCCTAAAGAACATTAGATATATTGAGAGTATAAATAAAAAGGTAAATGGTATATCCGAAGCCGCTGTGATTGTATATACAATCACTGACGGCTCAATTAGAAAAAGTATTGCTGCAAATACAGACAAATTATTAGATAATATCTTTTGGCATATCTTGAATATAAGTATAGATATACCCAAAGTACATAGTAATTGTATAAAAATAATTGACCAGTAGGTTTGAAATACACCCTTGGATATTGCCAAAAGTAATGGATAACCTGGAGTACGGAATACTTCATGATTGACTCCATCCTGAGTATAGAATCCACCGTTTAATATGGACTCTGATAACTTCATATACTCAACCGCATCAGATCCTACAAATGGAAGGTTATTATCCTTTAAATTTATTAAACCAAAAACTATTGGTAGGTACACACAGAGAGAGACCGCTATAATTATTTCAATATTACGACTTAGCCTTTTCATATAATTTTCCAGATTCCTGATACTCTTTTTCTTCCCCCACACTCTCAATATCATACTTCACACCATCGATTATACTCTTTGCGGCCAATAAACCCATTTCAAGAGAATGATCCTGATTGTTATATCTAAACCTACCTGGCCTACCGATATAGTATAGGTTAGTGAAACTATTTAGAAATTCCTTAATGTGATTTAAATACTTCTTATATTCTAGATCATATATAGGATAGACATCCTTAAGCTTAATTGAATAATATTTTCGTACATCTTTTTTCTGAAAAAACTTCATTTTCTCAAAATGAATCATGGTAGTATCAAATAACTGTTTCTCAGTCATATTCCATATTTCATCCCCTTCAAAACAGAAATACTCAACAAAAATAGATGTCTTTCCTTTTGGTGACATATCTTTACTGAAGTTCTTCATTTCACTAATTCTTGCAAAAGGAATCTTTTTATCAGGAAAATATATCCATTGATCTTTAGTAATTGACTCCTTATCAAGAGTTATAAACATATACACCTGACTACGATGTCTGAGTGCCTTAGCAGATTCTATTAAAGAATTGTCTACCTTTGGTGATAGTAGATTTACGAAAGTAGGTAGAGGTATTGTCTCTACAAGATTATCAAACTCAATAATCATGTCACCATCCAAGGTCTTAATTAAAACCTCGATAATCTTTCCATCTTTATGAATAAATTCTTTAGTGTAAACGTTTAGCATTACCCTATACCCCGCCTGCTTAATTTTACTTAGTATGGTCTCATATATAAGACCAGTACCATACTGAGGGTAGTAGAAGGTATCAACTAAACTTTTAGGAGAATTTGTCGAGTGTAATCCGAATAGTCGCTTTACAGCATCAGCTATTACCTTAAAAAGATTGAGTCCCTTAATTCTCTGTGTTGCCCAATCTGGATGTATTGTATGAGCTGGTATACCCCATATCTTTTCCGTATAGTAAATCATACTGAATTGCCCTAGACCCTTACCGAAGTTAGCATAAACATAATCCTTAAAGTTATTTATTGGTGATTTTAAAACCCTATATTTAATCTTGGCAGAAACATAGTCAAAACCCATACTGATAGATTTCAGTATTCCTAAATTTCTTAATGCCTGAAAGAAGTTTATAGGGTAATCATAGAACTTTCCATCTATATATTGCCTTGTCTGTCTCTTAACAGAGATCCACTTTTCATTAATTATGTTTTCGATAAAAATATAAAGCTTTGGATTTTTTGAGAAAAATCTATGTGGGCCATTATCTGTTCTAAAAATATATTTATCCTCTTTAAATGTATATGTCTTTGATAGACCACCGACTGCAGATTGTTTTTCTATAACAATAAAATCTTCCTTTGCATTACATAGCTCCATTGCACAAGAAAGTCCAGCAGGACCAGCACCAACAATTAGAGTTTTTGTCCTTATCCTTTTTATCGTTTCTTTCGTTTCGGTATTCATACTTTTATACTTAGTTCAGCTCTTTAACAATCGTGCTAATCATAATATCTAAGTTCGATTTTTCTTCCACTGCCTTACGTAAATATTCTCCAATCTTCGTATATGACTTATTTACATAAACTTCAAGAATCTTTTTTGCTAAATCAGACGCGTCACCTTCATTAAAAATCAGCTCATCTTCATATATTCCTATATGTTTCTCGAAGGCTCTATTGCATACCACTACTGGCATACTGGAGGCCATTGCTTCCAAAACAGTCTTATCTAGACCACCTGTAGGGGCCATATTAACGCATATATCATTTTTCCAATACGATGAGGGTATATCTTTATTTGATATTGATCCTAGAAATACAACTTCATTCATCAAATCACCATCTTTTATCCTTTTAACAATCATATCCTTGTATTTAAAATCGGATTGAACTACCGGTTCCCCAACTATACTAATATTAAACGGTATATTATTAAGTTTTATAATCTTAGCAGCATCAATTAGAATTTCTAGATTCTTGATAGGTGTTACTCTTCCAACTGTAATAATTTTTAATACTGGTGATACCTCGATAGAACCACCTGGTGGTTTTTTGAACCTATCTAGATCGACTGACTGACCCATGTATTTCACCTTATTACTTTTAATTCTGAAGGTTTCTGGAGTTGCAGTAAATATAATTCTTGACATCAAATGAGCTAGCCTTAACTTAAGATCTACTGATCTGTGCACATACCAAAGTACCACCATCTTATCCATCATGGTCCATACTAACCAGCCGGTTATTACATATACTGGACTCATATGACAGAATACAGTGTCATAGTTATTTCTCTCAGAAATGCTGTATGACCATAGTAGTTTTAAGGATTCAATCTTTGAACCCTTTTTAAGACTCAGTACTTTAACATTATCTGGTAAATGATATTCACCGACCTCAAGAGCAACGACAGTTACCTTTGAGCAATTACGAGCAAAGCGCAAAACCCAATCATGGAAAAAACCAAAATATCCATCATTAATATCTAACTTCTGTGTGACAATGAGTATTCGTACTCCACCAGAGTTATATTCTTTTTTCTTGAAAATGAAAAACTTATATATTAAAAATGATTCTATGGCTACAACCGCTCCTGATATTATCTGTGCGATAACAACTGGTTTGAGGAAGAAAATTGGATCATATACAAAGAATTTTAATATTAGGGATATCAATATAGTATTGATAAAGACATTAACTAATGACACAATAAAATACACGGTTATCTGTCTTAGACCTCTATTGTGGGGGTCATTGAATGTCCAATATTTCTGAAGCGTAAAACTCACCACGAATGCAAATACAAAAGCAATATTAACACTGATAATATAGTTTAAATGTAGATTATCTAGACTATGAAGTAGGATAAGATCAATTAATGCTGCTGTGCCGCCAGATATGAGGTATTTGATTATAGTGTTCATATGTTTTTTAGGATTCCTCTGGCTATATCTGACTTATCCCAAGTCACAATAATTGCATCTATATCTCGAGCAATACCAACATCAGTGGATACAATCTTTAGACCTACTGCCTGTGCCTCCTTAAATACGACTCCATAGCCCTCATACCACGAAGTTACAAGCATGATATCACTTCCCATATAGTATGGAGACAAATTTGTCTGCCAACCCTCGAAGATAACACTAGTTTCCAATCTAAGCTTCATTACCTGTCTCTTAAGATAATTCATTTCCCTACCTGATCCAACTATCACTAACCCGGCTTGAGGTATTTCCTTTTTTACAATAGCAAATGCATCAATAGCCATTTGTATATTCTTCTCTGATTCTAGTCTTGAAACCATTAGGATTATCTTACTAAATTGACTATATTTTTGTCTCAGGTCAAAAGATGATTGAGTGGTGTTGATTTGAGTATCTATCGGCTTAACCACAATCCTATTGAAATCTACCCCTCTCTTTATCAATGAATCAGCTATTCTTTTAGACACCACTCTTATGACCTGAGCATGCGGAATTGTGAAGTGAGCAATAAAAAGTCTTATACGATTCAATACAGAAATCCTAGCAAAATATGGACTATATAGATCAGTATGAATTTGAATCATTAGTTCAGAACTTCTCTTCAAATTCGCTAAACATTTTCCCACCAGAGCAGTTTCAAATGGATCTTGGCATGTTACTAATAGTGGATCAACCTTTAATGTATCTTTAACTATTCTTTTTCCTATCCTACATGCATCAGAAACATAATTCCATCTTAAAAGTGAGTTAGTTGAATACACTATACAGTTATCTGATATCTTTTGCTGTGGTATCTTTCTTCTTGAAAAGATAATAATATGTAGTTCTTTATATTGTTTAGCGTATTCCTTCATTCTTAATCTAACTGCACTATTCTCATTAAAAATGAGTTGATCAGTTGAGATCATTACTACAATGTGTTTAGAGTAGTCTTTATATTCAGTATTATAGTTTTGCATATAGTGAAAGAATTTCTTTACCTATTTCTTCCCAAGTATGTACCCAATCAAACTTTCTTATCTTTTCTGCTTGTAACTTCCTATTATTCACATCAGACATCCAGACTATCTTTTCTCTAATATCGTTCTCGTTTATCGGATCAACAAATACAGCACAATCCTTCACCCGATCTACTATACCTGTCTCTTTTGTTAGAATAAATGGTGTACCAACTCTTATGGCATCAAATATCATATTTGGACTGATATCACCTATTGATGTAAGGATTACAGCATACGATCGCCTCATCCTTTCTTGGAAATTGTCGTATACGGCTTTGGTTGTATCGAATTCAATTTCCTCCAATCCCTTATTCTTAATGTCATTTTGAGCGAGCTTAAATGCCTTTTTGAGTAGGTCAAGGTTCTTCCATTTCAAATCTCGTGTACCAGCAACAAATACTCTGTTTTCTGGTTCAATTTGTTCCTCCCTTTTCCCACAGAAGTTTTCAACTATCCTACTTCTATTACCATTTAGACCATATGCCTTTTCAAATACTTTTCTCTGCCAATCAGTACTATAGATAATCATAGCAGCATTTCTTAATGCTTGTCCTCCTAATCTATATATTAGTCTCTCTTTTCTTGAAAATTTCTTTAATGATGATTCATAGAAATTTCTAAAGAGAACCATATCTCCAGTCCTCTCTACATAAGTTTCCCAAAGAAAATCTCCACCTGTTCTTATAATATACTTCTTCCTCATTAGCTTACAGGCATACATAGTTGGCACGGCTGCACTCCATGTATCTAAAACAAGTATCATATCTGCATTCCATCCTTTTCTAAAAATCTTTAGGAAAAAAAGTATATGTCTTAGAAAAGTGGGGAAAGCTCTTTCCCATCTATACGCAGCCACTTTCACATCATGACCTTGTTCTTTCCAAGTCTCATAGAGATTACGAGCATATTGAGCTGGTCCTCCTATATCTGGTGGATATATACCTGTAGATATCAGAATTTTCATAGTACCCTTAAGAATACCTTATTTTTCATGTCGCTGGCAACAATATTCCACTGATATTTTTCATTAACCAAACTTAAAGCATTTTTAACTATATAGTCTCTAGACTCCTTATCTTTAATTAATTTTTCAACCTTAAGTGCAATACTCTTGGGATTCTTCACTTCACAAAATAGACCTGTCTCCCCATCCTTAAGAAAATCGACTATTCCACCCACCTGGGTAGCTATAACTGGCAAACCAGCTGCCATCGCTTCTATATATGAGTTACCAAAACCCTCTGATATAGAGGGGCGGATAAATATATCTGATATATGCAGATATTGTGGTATACCATTGTGCGACATATGACCTAGGAATGTGACTCTATTTTTTAATTTTAATTCCTCAGTCTTTTTGATCAACATAGCCTCTTCATAGCCGTGACCTATTACAATTAATTTTATATTATTTGGTAAATACGCCATAGAATCGATAATATCCCCTACTGCATTCTTTTTAACCAATCTAGAGGTGGTTACAAGGGTCACATCTCCATCTTTTAGTCCTATCCTTTGTCGCAAAACCTCTTGATCAACATACGGCTTTCTTGTGCCAAATAACTGAGAGTCTACGGCATTAGGAATTACGACAATTGGACACTTTGCTTTCATGTCTCTTGCCCAGTCTGAAAGATACTGTGATATACATTGTATACAATCTGCCTTAGTAAAAAACATTTTAAATATTGGATACAGCGGTAAAGCTCTACGCTTAATATATGAAATCGGATCACCATCCTGAAGAGTGAGGATAAACTTTACTTTATGCTTTATCAACTTAAATATCGTCGCAGCAAAAGAGTTATATGATGCCATAATAGACCATACAGCGTCATATTTATTTAATCTATTTAACTTTATAGCTTTTACCACCGCAGAAACAACATAAGCATACTTATTAAGTGCAATATACCATGGTATATTGCCATCATTCTTAATATTTTTACCTACCCATCCAATACGATATATATTAATATTACCTATCTTTTCATACTTTGGAAGTTTAGAATCTAACCTTAGAGTAACCATATCAAATTGAATATCCTCATGAGAAATTCTATCTGTTATTTCCTTTATCGCTATCTCCGCCCCACCTATGAAGTTGGGATAGTATACTAGAGAGAAAATCAGTATTTTCATGTTATTAATCTACCTTAAGTACGTCACGAAGTACATCCTCTGACACCTCTTTCTTTTCATTACCATGATTTGTAACTGGCTTATCAGATACCTTTGGAGTCTCTTGATTATGGGATAAAATTGATGCAAGAGCAGACTTTAACTCACTAACTCTTTGTGGTTGTGCCGCTTTTTGATTATTATTCCTTGGAGTATTGGTTAATGTATTTAATGATACTGATTTAAGTTTAGGAATGGCAGCTACAGGTTTATTTATTTGCTCATGTACAACTGGTTTAGGTACGGGTTCAATCTTTGGAGCCTGAGCGACTGGTTGTATGACCTTTTGAGGCACAGGTTCATGGTGTACAGCTGGCATAGGTTCTGGTTTTTGAACAACAGGTATGACCACAGAATCCTTAGGTTTCTCCTTTTCTCTTGGAGTAGGCTTAATTGGAGACAGCCATTCATCTATTCTTTTTTCAACCTCTATTCGGCTATTAGCAAATTGTGCTCTTGATTGAATTATGACATTTGCAGCACTTGAACTTTCCGGTTTAGGAATTGGAGGAAGTGTAGTTGCAGAAAATGGAGATGAACTAATACCATCAATCATTAATTTTAGGTATATTTGAAATATTCCTAAATTTACAATATCTTCAGCAGTAAATTGTGGTGCGAATTCCTTTTCAAGAACTTCCGCATCAAAAGCTCCGACTCTAAACACAATCATTGTTCCCACGTTACCGAACACAGCCGCCCTCACCTCTTCCTCCATTTGCTCTATATACTGATGTGCCATAGTTAGGTTTAACTTATATTTTCTTGCCTCAGAAAGAATATCAGCGAATGATTCATTAGCGAATGACTGGAACTCATCTACAAAGAGATAGAAGTTGGGAAGTTTTTTAAGTACAGTGTCAGGAACATCAGCACGAGAGAGTGCAGCAAGATATATCTTTGTGATTATCATACCACCTAGGAGATTGGCATTTGATTCCCCTATTCTTCCTTTTGATAGGTTAATTATGAAGAGCTTTCCTTCATCCATCATTTTACGTATATCAAATGATGATTTTGGTTGCCCTATCATATTTCTAATTAGAGCATTAGCTGTAAATTGTCCAATTTTGTTCTGTATTGCAGGTACTGCTTCTGCAGCCATACGTTCGGTATAGTTCGCAAACTCTTGTATCCAAAAAGCCTTCACTGATGCATCAGTAACGTGAGATACTACTAGTTTTCTGTATTCCTTATCAGACAGCATCCTATTAACACCTAATAGTGTTGCATCTGGATATTCAAGAAGAGCTAGGAGTGTATTAGTTAGAATATACTCCATTCTAGCAGACCAGGCATCTTGCCATATTTTTTTGAATGTACTCATGAGACCTGATACAACCAAGTGGCGCTTATCAGGGTCCACGCTTTCAAGTACATTGAATGATATTGGATATTCCATATCAAAAGGTGCGAAGTATACCACATCCTTTTGTCTGTGTTCTGGAACATATTCTAGTAGCAGTTCAGCAGTCTTACCGTGCGGATCTATGAAAGCCATACCTTCACCGTTCTTTATATCTTGAACAGCCATATTCTCAAGTACAGTAGATTTTCCCATACCTGTCTTACCTATTATGTATACGTGCTTAGTACGATCTTTGGCTTTAATACCAAATTTCACTCTTTTATTTCGAGCATCAGTTTCACCGAAATATGTAATCCTTTCTTCATTCATAAGTTTAGAACTTTATATACATATATTTTATCATGTTTCCATGTAAACCAAAACCCCGCCTTGTGGGCGGGGTTTTGTAGATATAATTATATTATGAATTCAATTATGATCCGCAAACTACTGAATTTGCTGTAAGTACTGTTGCTTCAGCTGCCTTTCCAGTTGAATCAACACACCATCCTGAACTTGTAGTAACTGGGGTCTTTAGAGACACGATAGCTGCCCAACCTGTAGCAGAGTCATGACAAACTGCTGCACCAGTAGCACCAGTTGCACTATATACGAATAGTTGAGTATCTGCACCGACGACAGTTGCGGAACCTAAATTCTTAGCCGCGGCTAGAATTTGAGCATTGATATTGTTTATACCCGTTGTACATACTCCATCGTATGTAAGACCGTTACTATAAAATAGTTCAGACTGTGCTCTTGCATTTGTTAGACCTGACTTGATTGCTCCATCAGCACCCTTGTTTCTAGCAACATTTAAACTTGCCAAAACCACAGATGATAGGAGACCAATGATGGCTATGACCACAAGTAGCTCGATCAATGTAAATCCTCTTTGTAAATATGTTTTCTTCATAAACAAAATAGTTATTAATTATTAAATACTACCCTGATATTATAGCATATAGTTTTGGCGTGGTCATCAACCAAGAACACAACTAATAATAAAAATTATGCTATATTATTTATGTGAATAATTCCAAGAATAAAATAACCACCATCTGTTTAACTACCTGTGATCGACCGGAATCGCTACTTCTATCATTAGAAAGTCTAATATCTAATCTACTTAAATACAGTAGAGAGCCACGGATAATCATTGTTGATGATAGTGAAATTTTAGAGAATATAAATAAAGGCAGGGATATAGCAAAAAACCAGAGTACACGCAGTGGAATTAGTATCGAGTACATAGATCGAACAGATAGGTTTGAACTATCAAAGAATATTTCAGAAAGCAAAGGCATACCACTAGAAATCACTAATTTTGCGATATGTGGAGACAAGAGGTCAATTACAACCGTTGGTTCAGTCAGAAATACTTTTTTTATCAAGACAAATGGTGAGAAAATATTACTTGTTGAAGATGATATTTATTATAATTTTAAATCAATAGCAAAAGATCACGGACCTATCTTCACAAATCAAAATCCATTTGATTATATTTTCTTAAATGAAACTAACAACATTCCACCTTTCTTCCAAGATACCGATATAGATATTTTAAGCCTACACGAAAAGAACTTGGATAGTTCAGTGGGAGAAATACTAGGCCCGGAAACACCAATGTATGTAAATGATTCGAGGATAATTGATAGCTATATGGGGTGCATTGGTGATTCACCAATGGAATCACATATTTCTTTATTATTATTACCACAGGTATATAGCAATTTACGAAAAATATCTGCTGAAGAATACGAGCAGAATAAATCGACAGATAGAATAATACAATATCCGAGTACTACATCTATATATGACGGTATAATGTCTATATCGCTCGTAATGGGATTAGATAATAGAGGACTAATACCAGTTGCCACACCAATTGGTCGTGGTCATGACTTGATTTTTGGATGTATAAGGAATAAAGCATTCCCTACTAAGTTATCTGCGTACGAACCAGTAACTATTAATCACAATAGACCAAAATTAGGAAATAGGAAGGTGTCTTACGACATCATCAAAGAAATCACCAAAATGGACAGAGTGCTTGCCTCCTTTATTAATGGCATGAAATCTGAAGTTGATGAAGTAAAAAATCTTACGAATATTGGAGAGGCACTAATCAATCTATCAAATGAGCCACAAAATCTATTTAATCTAATCATCGAGGAACAATGTAATAAAATATGCAGAGATACATCACAATATATAAATCATATACTTATGACTACCGATAATATGCCAGATTTTTGGACTAATGACCTTAAATCATACAGGAATGTACTAATGACACCCGACCCCGAGTATTTTGTATTTAATATGACAAGAGAGAGTATAAATGAATTTAATTTAAGACTAAAAATTCTTAGGGTGTGGTTTGGACTATTCGGACAGTTATTAAAAAACTGGAATAATATACTAATTAGATAGTATTTATCTCATTAACAAAACCCCGCCTTGTGGGCGGAGTTTTGTAGATATAATTATATTATGAATTCAATTATGATCCGCAAACTACTGAGCTTGCTCCTAATGTTGTAGCCTCAGCTGCCTTTCCTGTAGAATCAACACACCATCCTGAGTTTGAGCCTACTGGACTCTTTAAAGAAACGATAGCTGCCCAGCCTGTACCAGAGTCATGACAAACTGCTGCACCAGTAGCACCAGTTGCACTATATCCAAATGCTTGAGTATCTCCACCAACCACAGTTGCTGTTCCTAGGTTCTTAGCTGCAGCCAAAATCATAGCACTTATGTTATTTGTACCTGTTGTACATACTCCATCATATGTTAACCCTCCATCATAAAATAGTTCTGCCTGAGCTCTTGCATTTGTAAGACCTGACTTGATTGCAGCATCAGCACCCTTGTTTCTTGCTGTATTCAAACTTGCTAGAACTACTGATGACAAAATACCGATGATAGCAATAACTACAAGCAACTCAATCAATGTAAATCCTCTTTGTAAATATGTTTTCTTCATAACGAATTAATTAACCTAAATAATAAACTTTAATAATTAAACTTATGGCGCTAATTATAGCAAAACCTAGGAAAATAGGTTAAATACCCCGTGTGGATAAGTAAAATCTAGCTATTGTGAGCTTGCAACGTTGTAAATAGGGATAAGAACTGAAGCAAGGAGTGTTGCTACACCGAGACCGAGCATAACAATCATCAATGGTTCAATAAGATCTACCAGAGCATCTACTGCTGTGGTTACCTCACGAGCATAGAAACGAGCCAGTGTCTTCAATATATTTCCCAATTCTCCTGATTCCTCCCCAACTCTCATCATTTGAATCATGATTCCTGGTATTTCCCCATTTCCTGATAGAGATTCAGATACAGTTTTTCCCGCTTTAACTGATTCAACAGCATCTGCCATAATTTTCTTATATATACTGTTATCAATAACGGAAGCAGTTAGTTCTATAGATCTAATCATAGGTATTCCAGCAGAAAGCATTGTATTCATATTGTCAGACAATCTTGCCCAGTATAGCTTTCTGTATAGATTACTCAAATATGGAATACTTAGTTTAAATTGATCAAATATTGCTGAACCTGCAGGTGTTCTTATAAACCTGACTAGGAAGAACCCTCCGATAATTACAACTGCAAGCATTATAAAACCATTATTAACTAGGAAATTACTTATCCCCAACACTACTTTTGTATATACAGGTATATCCTGACCAGAATCAACAAGAATTGCACTAATCTTAGGTATAACCATCGTAAACATGAGAACCATCACAGTAATAAAAGTCATCATAACGAAAGCTGGATATATAAGGGCACTCTTTGCCTTTGAAACAAGTTCATATGTACGATCTAGGTAATCTGCGAGATAGCTGAAAGTTTCATTCAACTTACCAGACTCTTCACCTGCTTTAACCATACTTACGTAGAACTCAGAGAAAACTTTTGGATGTTTTTGTAGGGCAGCAGAAATTGTACTTCCAGCTTGTAAATCATCAGAAATCTGAACCAGGTTTCTACCCAGAAGCTTGTTTTCAGCTTCAGCACCTAGAAGTCTGAATATTCGTAGCGCCGACACCTGAGCCTCAAAGAGTGTAGCCAATTGTCTAGAAAGGATCACAACGTCTTTATTAGACACTCTTTCAAACCAGTTAATATTCATTGATAGAATACCATCTTTCTTCCCCTCTTCATTAATTGATGTGATTACCAAGCCTCTTCTTTGCAGGGATGCAATTGCTATATCAACATTTGCAGCATCTATTGATCCTGTCTTTGGTGCACCTGTTTGGTCTACTGATTGATAGTTAAAAAGCATATATTGATTGTATTATACCATTCGTTCAAGATTTTTTGGATTAAATGAGTTCACAAATGCACTTTCTGCCGTTATTTCTCCCCTTCTTACGAGTTCAGCAAGTGATCTATTCATATCTATCATTCCATCACCTGAACTTGTTTCTATTACTGTATTTATTTCATGTATTCTCTTTTCTCGAATTAGGTTAGCAACAGCTGCATTATTAATCAGCAATTCATATGCAGGGATGAGTCCGCCAGAGATTCGTGGTATTAATCTCTGAGAGAATATACCTGTCATACTTCCAGCAAGTTGAACTCTAATTTGATCCTGTTGAGAAGATGGGAATGAATCTATTATACGGTTTATAGTCTGTGCAGCATTATTAGTATGTAAAGTTGAGAAAACCAAGTGTCCTGTCTCAGCTGCAGTCACAGCTGTAGATATTGTCTCTGGATCTCGCATCTCACCCACCAAAGCAACGTCAATATCTTCTCGGAACATAGCGATCAAAGCATTTTTGAAATCTGGAGTATCAATTCTTACTTCTCTTTGATCGATAATAGATTTCTTTGACTCGTATATATACTCTATTGGATCTTCAATGGTTATTATATGCTCACTTCTAGTTTGATTAATGATTTCAATCAAAGCTGCTAGAGTTGTACTTTTCCCTTGACCAATTGGACCCACACACAGAAAGAATCCTTGTTGTTTTCTTGTGAAAGATTCAAGTATAGGGGGAAGATTTAGATCTGCCAGAGTTTTAATTTGTTTAGGAATGAGTCTAAGTGCGATAGATAGTGAAGACTGATGATAGTATGCATTACCTCGAAAACGTGCATTTGTTAAACTATATGAAAAATCCACATCCTTATCCTTCATTAAAAGCTCCTTATTCTCATCACTTAAAAAGGTATTTATATACCCTTTCATATCAGCCTCAGTACTAACAGCTTTCTTTGCAAGTGGTATCAAATTTCCAGATACACGTATATGTGGCACGCGTCCCTGTGAAAGATGTAAATCTGATGCACCTTCTCTAAGTACCGTACTTACCAATTCTTCTATATCTTTTTTAAAATCCATATTTTTATTTTATTTCTTTACAACACCCGCACAAATCTTCTCCACTTCACTTAAGACTTCTGAAGGTATGGTTGTTGCTTTAATAATGTACCCATCAACACCAAGTTTCTTTGCTCTCGATATATCATCAGGTAACCCTTGGTTTGTAAGCATGATTACAGTAGTTTTTTTAATTAAATTCTCTTTTCTAAGTGTAGCGAGTAGTTCAACACCATCCATACCTGGCATTACTACATCAAGTAAAAGTACATCTGGCTCAAAACCATCTCTAATCATTTTCAAAGCTTCTTCAGTACCAGCACAAGTATTCACTTTAAAGTTATTCTTTGAGAACTTCAAAGCATACATATCTAGAAGAAATTTATCATCATCTACAAAAAGAATTGATTTTGGATTCATGGTTATATTATGACACAATTATAACACAGTATCACTACAGCTTATTCACTTCTTCAAAAGGAATCTGTCTCTGGAATGCCTTTATCATTGCATCCTCTTTCATTGTTAACATACCCTTCTGTCGAAGTAGTCTACTGATCTCCAGTTCTGTTGGACTCTTGAGAATAACATTCTCAATTTCCTTATCCATTTTAAATACTTCAAACACCGCCATTCTTCCTCTTGTTCCCTTAGGGCAATCAGGTGTAGGTTCGATACCATAAACAGTATTTGTCATAGGTATATCCTTCTTATACTGTTCAGGAAGATCAGAAAACTGCTTGTCAATCATCATTTTTATACTTCCCTCCACTGGTATTGGTTTACCAGCATTAGGAGGTAGCATAGATACAAGACGTTGAGCGATTGTTAGAATCAAAGTTGGCGCAATTAGATACGGATCCACACCCATATCAATCAAACGCGGTATAACTCCAGCAGAACTATTAGTGTGGAGTGTTGAGAACACCAAGTGTCCTGTTAGAGCTGCTTGTACAGCTAGTTGAGCAGTTTCCTTGTCTCGAATCTCTCCCACCATGATTATGTCTGGGTCTTGTCTAAGTGTTGTACGCAAACCTGCAGCAAAGGTATATCCGATTTCTGGATGGACTTGTGACTGACTTACACCATCCATGTTGTATTCGATAGGGTCTTCTAGGGAGAGTACATTCATACCCTCTCTATCCACTTCATTTAACATGGAATACAGAGTTGTAGATTTACCGGAACCAGTAGGGCCAGTAATGAGTATTAGTCCGTATGGTCTCGTAATCGCTTCTTTTATGAGTTCTAGATTCTTTGGTGTTAAACTCATATCATCAACCTTCTTTACACCCTTTTCCTGATCTAGAATACGCATCACAACCTTTTCTCCATAATATGCAGGGAATGTAGATACACGGAAGTCTATCTTTCTACCATCGATTCTTGCAGAGAATCTACCGTCCTGAGGCTTTCTCTTTTCATCAAGCTTCATATTACATAACACCTTTATACGAGCCACTACTGCATTATGCACCTGTGATGGTAGTACTAGACTAGTATTTAGAGTTCCATCGACACGGAAACGTACACGAACCTTATCGCGCATATGTTCAATGTGCACATCGGATGCATTACCCTCTGTTGCATATCTAACTATAGTAGCAACGATCTTAACCACAGGCGCATCCTCAATAATTACAGCATCAGCTTTTTTATCTGTTTTTTTATCTTGTTTTAAATCTATTGTCCCTGCCTTATCAACAGAAAGAACTGATTCAAGTTCAGTCAGTGCCTTTGATACTTCACCACCAATACCCTTGTATGAACCTAACACCTTTTGATAGTCCTCAAGGGTTATTAAAAATACCTTATATGGAACATTATTCTTTGCTGCTATAAAGTTAAGAGCATCTCTTGCCTCTATATTATCTGGGTCAACAATACCAACCTCTAGTGCACCATCTTGTAAACCTATAGGTACAAATTTGTAATGTGAAGCAGATTCCTCAGGAATATAGTCTAGAGCCTCAAATGGAACAGTAGCATCACCTAAACTTCTAGTTGGGATATTTAGAAATTCACCATGTGCAGCAAGGATGTCATCTGGGTGTATACCTTTCTCAATTAAAATTTGATCAAGAACTTCACCCTTAGAGATTCTTTTTTTAATCTCTGCAATATCATCTTTTGTTATGAGATTTTTGTTGAATAGTATATCTACGACACTCATATATTAATTATTAACGACCTGTACCTGCAGGTAATTTGATTGACGATGGTGCAGCTCCACCAATTGGTGCGAATGGATTTGCTCTACCTACACCTTGTTCAGGTATTGTGATTGTATAGTCACGTAAAGAATTATACACTGCTGTCTTAAACAGTGAATCATCTATTTTTAGAGATGAAATTGTATTCAAAAGAACCAAAACTCTATCTGCTGCAAGCTGTGCATCCGCAGATTCTGGTGAACCCACAACACTAAGTGAAGATGTACTATCTGATGGAGTTCCTTTGTAATAGAAGTAGAGGCCCAGTGTTACCATGGCAATGACGATTAGAGCTATGAATGTACCTTTTGATGGTGATTTTTGTTGCATAATATTATTGTTTTAACCAGAATGTTTTAATTTCAACACCGTAATCATAATTTCCTGTATCACTTGCCTTCAGAGTAATCTTAGATATTTCAATTACTCGCAAGCTCGCCTCCAAGTCCTGAAGGAAGTTGATAAAATTCTGATAATTACTATTAATATCAAAAGATAGGGTTACTGTATTGTAAGTATTTGCAGTACTCAATCCAGCAACAGCTTGATTTGCAGTTTTAAGTGGTTCTACTGCATCCTTAGTTGTTATTGTCTTAACATTTTTTATAGCTAAACCATGTCTTGATGCAACACCATTAACATCAATAATTAAACGGACATTGTCTACATTGTCAGGTAATATTCTTTCTAGCCTATCCTGATCATCTGGACTTATCTTATTATACGTAGCAAGAACTGAGTCTCTAACCTTGATTAGTTTTTCTGAATTATCAAGAGCTTGCTGGTATTGAGCATTTACAACTTTTACAGAGTCTAATTCCTCCATCTTTGTACGCGTAAAGGTGAAGTATATTCCAATTGCTAGCACTATTAGTATGAGAGGTGTTACGTTTTTATTCATATAATTATGGTTTTGAAGTACTAGTATCCTCTGTTAAAACTTTTTCATATGATACATCAGATGGATCGAGGCTCGCTGTGAATGTAAAAGCAACATTACCCTTATCATCAAGTACTAGATCAGTTAGAATTGGATTCTTTACCACCTTGTTCTTTCCAAACTTAGTTGACTGTCCAAACACGTCGGATTGCCATGCTATAGCACTAAAGCTATTACCTACTCCCTTAAGTGATATTTTTAATAGATCGTTATCTGATTCAGGAGCAGTAAACTCAAAGCTATTAAAACGAATACCATCTGCCGTTAATGAGTTCAGTATTGCAAAAATCTCTGATATTGCTAAATGCTTCTTTAATAACCTGCTACTCAAATCCAACTTTGTATTTACCTTCTTTAATTTTGAAATTAAATCAACATCAAATCTCGCCTCAGCCTTCTTTAATTCCATTTTATAATTTCCTTGCTGCTTTAATAGTATATCCTTCCAAACAAAAGTGAATCCTGCTCCAGCTACTGAAGCTAAGAAAAGAATCACGGAGATAAACATAAACACACTTCCACCACCAGAGTGTTTTGTAACCTTCTGATCCATTAGAATTGGTTTTTTGGGAATGAACGATGTTTGAAATTTAGTATCCATCAATATAATTATAGTTGATTATTCCAATTCAGACAATCTGCGTAATGCACAGCCAATAGCTACAGCGAACTCTGGACCTGCTGTTTGGAATTGTTCATTAAGAAATGCTGGAGTTTCCAGTTTAGAAAATGGATTAGCATAGACAACTTCTGTTTGGAAACTTACTTTTGCTAAATCAGTGAAGCCCTTTAACAATACACCTCCTCCAGTTAATATCACCTTACTAATATTCTTCATGTATTTCTTCTGATAGTTAAATAGAGCGGCATTAGCTTCATAGAATATATAGTCTAGATTAACAGTTATAACCTCAGTTAATTCTTTATATTCTGGACCACCCTTTAAACCGTATGATCTCTTCATATTCTCTGCCTCATTTACGGTCAGACTCAGAGACTTAGATATTGCCAACGTAATATCTTGTGAACCACGATTAATAATATGAGACGCACGTAGTAGTCCTCTTTCTATGATATACAGCTTTGTCGACTGTGCCCCCATATCTACAACCATTACAGCCTGTATACCCTGCTCAACAACTGCACGTATAGAACTGAATATCTCTATTTCATAAAAAGAAGGTGCTAGGTTTAGACTAGCTGATATTGCTTGGTAGTTATTTATATATTCATTATGTATAGCTACAACCAATACATCCTGTGACTGTTGTTTTGCAACTGGAGCCCCTTCTTTTCCAGGAACATTATCCTCTGTCTTTACACCCTCAACATCTTGTGGATCAGATGAAAAACTATCTTCACGAGGTATAACGGAATAGTCGAACATAACCTCATTCATAGGGACAGGTATATATTTTCGTGCCTCCAAAGAGATCACCTCTTGTAATTGTTTTTCAGGAACCTGAGGTATGGTTATGAATGTAATTAGACTAGACGAAAGAGGTAGTGCCACCCCACAAGAAAGAGTAGTTGTTTTAGCTTCTCTTAAAATATCTTTTAAAGCTTCTATTATCTTTTCCTTTGGTAAACCTGTTGATCTGCCGACTTCAACTCCAGCATACGGACCTAGAGCAAGTTCCCCATATGTTTCAAGTACTGCTCTTCCTCTTTTTTTCTTAATCTGAACTATCTTTATAGCCGAAGAACCAATATCAATACCCAAAACACTTTGACCTTTGCTTGAGAAGAGTGATGAAAATATTTTATTAAGAAAATCCATTTTTACATTATATCACATGCTTTAGTGTATAGTGTAGAATATAACACTATGAAAATACTGGAATACTTAATTGATTTCATATTTCCCCCATCTCAAATTGAATTGAGGTTGAGGTCTCTTTCCCCTTTCAAGCTATTTGAATCATCAAATAAGTCACAGAAATCTGAATTCCCCTTCATTACCTCTATTTTCTCATATAAAGATCCTGTAGTTAGAGAGATGATATGGCAGATAAAGTACAAAAGAAATAGGCATGCAATAGAATGTGCTGCGTATGCTCTATATATGGAATTAATTAGATACGGTAATTCAATTACTCTCATACCCATACCAATATCAGGTAGCAGAAGAAGAGAGAGGGGTTTTAATCAATGTGAACTAATTATTGATGCTATATTGAAACTTGATAAGGATAGGAGATTTTCTAAGGACTATTCTCTCTTAGTGAGATCAAAACATATTGAGAAACAGACCATGAAAAACAGAGTAGAGAGACTAAAGAATACCAGGGATATTTTTGAGGTTACTAAAGTACCGGTTGATAATCAGAAGATAATCATTATAGATGATGTAACTACGACTGGAAGTACTCTAAAGGAAGCCTATGATGTACTCACTAAGTCAAACTTTACTGTTGTGAAGGCACTGACTGTGGCGCACTAGGTTTCTTCCACTTTTCAACTACAAAGTATAAATAGCATAATTCAAGAATACCGAAAGTATTAACGATTAGTAGTGCAATGAACCATCCTTGATCACCTCTTCTTGCTGCAGTCCACAATGAATACCCTTTTAGAGTAATTAGACAGACGACTACTGCCATAATAATTATAAATAGCAAGATAATTCCCAGAAAGAAACCTGCTCC
>CAYXZI010000005.1:13108-48217 GCA_964470105.1 uncultured Candidatus Saccharibacteria bacterium | reverse complement strand
TTAATTAGACTTTTAATTATCCATAGGCTAGACTATACCAAATGGCACTACCTTCAATATTCAAAAAACCCATAGTATCTCTTTTAAAGAAGATTGGATTTTCAAATATAGAATCTGATGGAATAGTTACTTCAATTCGTACAGCTATCTATACAAGAGTTGGTCTTGAGAATGGTCCAACTAGAGAAAAGTGGATTGAAAAAACATTAAGAAGCATACCTTCTGGCAAGAGTATTCTTGATGCTGGGGCAGGAGAGTTGAAGTATAAGCCACTATGCAGCCATTTGAAGTATACGAGCCAGGATTTTGGTGGTTATGATGGTAAGGGTACAGGCGAGGGGAGTCAGATGGGGACTTGGGATAATTCAAAACTCGATATTGTTTGCGATATTGTTAAAATACCTGTCCCAGATAAATCATATGACGCAGTTATGTGTATTGAGGTATTTGAACATATTTCAGAACCAGCCTTAGCGGTTAAGGAATTTAGTCGCATATTAAAACCAGGTGGTAAGGCTATTATTACTGCTCCATACTGCTCTCTGAATCATTTCGCTCCATTCTATTTCGCAAATGGGTATAGTAAGTACTGGTATGAGAAAGTTCTTTCTGAACATGGATTTGAAATAAAAGAAATAACTCCAAATGGAAATTTCTTTGAGTATATGGGTCAGGAAGTGAGAAATATTAAACATATGGCGCTTAAGTATTCTAAGGCTAATACAAAATGGTGGATTCTTTTTAGAATATCAGAACTTCTAATGTTGAGAGCTTTAAAGAAATTATCCCTAAAGGATACAGGATCAAATGAGACACTATGTTTCGGTTTGCATGTTGTCGCTGTGAAGAAGTAATTACCTATGAAAATATTCAATAGAATAAGTAAATCACTAATGTATCACTACGGTACTAAGAGAGCCAAGATTTTTGGTTTTATATATGAAAGGACGATATGGTATAAATCAGTTTCTCTTGTTGCTCATATATATCACTTCCTCACTCGCTCAAGATACGGGGAAAAGAAAAGCTTTGTTAAATACGAGAACGTAAAAAGGGTGGCGGTAGTATATTCAACGAGACACTTCAATCCTAAGGATGATAATAAACAGTACTCAGCTTCAATGATAGCTCGTCATATCTATAATACCTTTAAAGATAAGGAGATATTATATTTTGATCATAGTAGGGTAATTGATGAAATACCTAAGGTTGATCTGATTGTTGGTATAGTTAGTAAGAATTTAATTAAGCTAGCTAAGGCTAATCCACAAGCTGGTGTTATAGCTTTTCTAGTTAATTGTCATCCTTTGTTTAGACTTAAAACACTTGTTAATGAGTGTATTTCCTTGAAAAAGAAACTACCATTCTCGGAATACGTATCACCATTTCTTTTCTTGAATACAGTTAAATATGTTAATAGGTTTATGTTGGTTGGTAATGATTTCGTTAAGAAAACTTTTACAGACTATGGAGTACCAACTGATTTGATTACCATAATCAATACTGGAGCAAATGAATTACTTTCACCAAATATAGAACTTAGACCAAAAGATAAGTTACGAATAGTATATGTTGGTAGTCATCTTGCTATACGCAAAGGATTGTTCAGAGTTATTCAAGTATGGGATGAGTTGATGAAGGAAGTAAATCCTAATGATTTTGAATTGATTATTATAGGTGGTATGGATGAATTTAAAAGTGAGATGAATGATTTTCTTGAGAGACATAAAAATACCAAGTTTTTGGGTTGGATTGAATCAAATACTAGTGATTATATGACTTGGATTCAATCTGCGCATATAGTCATCAATCTTTCTTTGGAGGAGGGTCAGGTTGGCTGTGTTTTGGATGGTATGGCATGTGGCACGATACCAATAATTACTGAAGAAAGTGGTATAGGTATAACTGATGGAAGAGAAGGGTATATAGTTAAACATGACGACATAGAAACAATAGTTAAAAGAATACAATCGCTAAAAGATGAAGGTACCAGAAGAATATTTGAAGAGAATTGCCCAGTCTATATTAGTAACAAACATAATTGGCTGAGATTTGAAAAAGAATTAGCAGAAACAGTAAAAGCAATTTAGTGCTTTTCAGATATTATCTTGTGATAGTAAGATTCAGGAGATGCTAATAGTTCTTCCGGTTTCCCATTCTCTACTAGTTTACCCGCATTAAGTACAATTATCCTATCCGCATTCTTTACTGTTGCTGGTCTGTGAGCGATTATGACTACAGTCACTTTTCCTTTAAGCTCCTCAATTGCTTTTTGTACAAGTTTTTCTGATTCACTATCTAATGCACTCGTAGCTTCATCCAAAATTACTAATTTTGGTTTTCTAGCTAGAACACGTGCCAGAGCAATTCTCTGTCTCTGTCCTCCAGATATATCCATACCTCTCTCTCCAACAGGGGTCTTAAAACCATTAGGTTGTATCTTGATGAAATCATAGATATTTGCCATTTTTGATGCAGTAATTACATCCTCATCAGAAATATGTGAATTATATAGTTTAATATTGTTTTCAATTGTATCGTTAACTAGGAAGACATCTTGTGATACATAGCCAATACTATCTCTCCATGATGCTTTATCAATCGATTCTATACCATTCTCACCAAGAGTAATTTTTCCAGAACTTGGATTAATTAGACCAAGAAGCAAATCCACAAGAGTAGTCTTTCCTGCACCAGAAGGTCCAATTATTCCAGTTATTGTTCCGTGCTGTATTGAAAAGTTTATATTTGTAAGGGTGTGATGTGTATTATCAGTATATTTAAAGGAAACATCTTTAAATTCAATATCTTTTTTAAAGTCTATGTTTTTTGATCCACCAAGTCTTTCAGCATTCTCGATTACAAGATTTTCATGCTCGAAAGCTGTTCTCAGGAAAGGATATAGAGCATTGATATTTTGTAGTCTGGCCTGTCCGTCTTGTACATATGAAAATATTTTGTTAATTGCGTAAACAATAACGGCAAAAGAAGCAAAATTAAAGTCAGTGAGTTTGTATGAGAAGATAAATAGTCCAATTATGAGCAGTACACTTAGCGGTTGTGTAATGACATAAGTCAGACTAGATAGTACTGACACCTGCATCTCAATACCTCTCAATTCATCAAAATACTTACGGCCACGTTCAACCACAGCGCCTTCTAGATTCATTGCTTTTATTGTCTTCATTCCTATCATACTTTCATTGATATGATTAGCAATTCTTTTAAGTAGGTTAGCGCTATGATGTGATACTACTCTAACCTTATACACCAAAGGTTTGAACGTTAAGAAAAATATTCCACCCGTTGCAATAGTTATGCCGGTAACAATTGGAGAGATATTAAAGGCAATGAAGGCATATATACATGCATTCATAATCAATATCAAACTGCTACTCATATATGAAAGAAGGGCACTGTATGTATTGATATCTACCATCAATATCTTTTCAAGGTATCCAATTTTTTGCTTTGATAGATATGACCAGTTACTCTGCAGGGTTAGTTTGAAAAGGTTCTCTCTTGTTTTTTTGACATAGTCAGTACGGATCTTGTCTGTTATGTAGTTTGTACAGAAAGTGAATATTGCCTTTCCTGTAAACAGGATGGCTATCATGATTAGTAGATATTTTAATTCATACGGTACATGTAGAAAGTTGAATATTCCTTCTGTGAATTTTGATATTGCATCGCCAGCCTGTCCTTGATCTTTCACGACAAAAGAGAAGAGAGGAATAATACTATTTATACCTATACCCTCAAATAATCCACCTAGGATGCTAATAAAAACAAGCAATATGATCCTGTAGGTATACGGACCAAACGCTCTTTTAAACATCTTTAGGGTGAAATAGAAGCGATTCTCTTTTATTTGCTCGAACATATAGTGTTAATATTTAAGCATAAAAATGGGGTTTTGTTAAGTGTGATACATTTATGAAAAAAAGAAACCGCAGGCCATTTGGCCTGCGGTAAACTCAGATCTGAGTCTGATGGCTAGTCGATTAAGCCAGCCCTTGAGAGAGATTCCCATACAGGCTCCGGCAGGTCCTTCGGGTAGTCTTTCCTTCCGTACCACACCGGGTTACAGCACTTGTGGTTTAATTTCGGAATGAACGACGAGTTAACAAAGAGGATGTGAACTGCCATCTTGGAATGATGAGGTCCGAATTGCCTGCCTGAACCAGGAGTACTTCCGGGATTGTAAACATCCTGATTATGGCTGAAGACGACAGAGTGTTGTGTGATATCTGCAATTCCAGCTTCATCCATCGCCAATCGTTTGAGGGCAGCTATTTCAGTCTCACCCCTGCGTTGTCGTCCACCGAAGAACCACTGGACACCAGACCAGTGATCACCTCCGGTCCGAGTAATGAGAAGAAATTGACTTTCAGGTCCATTGCAGATGATGAAGTCAACCGTGGATAGTACGGTATGAGCCATTACCGAGTCCAAGACTTCCTGCGGAAGCCACGGTCTTTCCAATTGCAAACTACTTACTTTGTCCATGTGTCTACCTTTCTGTTGGAGAGCTCCGTTCATCGAAACTCTGTAATGAACATAACATTGATATCATCCATATGTCAATATCTGGCTAATGATATATCTGATATATTTAGGACTAAATATGTCCAAAAGAAAAGCCCTAATCACAGGTATCACAGGACAAGATGGTTCATATCTTGCTGAGTTTCTTTTGGACAAAGGCTATGAGGTCCATGGAACAATAAGAAGAAGTTCTTCTTTTAATACATCTAGAATTGATCATATATATAAAGATAGACATTCAAACAATGTAAATCTTTTCCTGCATTACAGTGATCTATCCGATTCTAGTAATATTTCAAGGTTAATAGAAAAGATTAGACCAGATGAAATATACAATCTTGGTGCACAGAGTCATGTAAAAGTAAGTTTTGATATGCCAGAGTATACTGCTGATGTTGTCGGTCTAGGTGCATTAAGAATTCTAGATGCCATAAAAGAAACAGGAATTAAAACAAAATTCTACCAAGCCTCGTCAAGTGAAATGTTTGGAAAAGTAAAGGAAATACCACAAAAAGAAACAACTCCTTTCTATCCTAGATCACCATACGGTTGTGCTAAGGTTTTTGCATATTGGACCACTGTAAATTATAGAGAAAGCTATGGAATATTTGCATGTAATGGTATTCTTTTTAATCACGAAAGCGAGAGACGTGGATCAACCTTTGTTACAAAGAAAATAACGGAAGGTTTGGTAAAGATTAAACTTGGTCTACAAGATACCCTGTATCTCGGTAATCTGGATTCAAAACGTGATTGGGGACACGCTAGGGATTATGTAGAAGGTATGTGGCTAATGCTTCAAGCAAAGAAGCCTGATGATTATGTGTTGGCTACAGGTGAAACACATACAGTTAAGGAGTTCATTAATGAGGCAGCAAGAATTTTAAAAATTGATATTGCATGGAAGGGAAAAGGTTTGGGTGAAAAGGGTATTGATAAAAAGACAGGGAAGGTGATTGTTGCGGTAGATCCAAAGTATTTCAGACCCGCAGAAGTAGATCTACTAATAGGGGATAGTTCAAAAGCAAAAAAGATACTTAAGTGGTCACCTAAGATTACATTCAAAGAACTAGTTCGATTAATGGTAAATGATGATTTACAAAAATATGAATCTAAAAAATAAAAAGATATTAGTTACAGGTGGCGCGGGCTTTCTAGGATCTTTTGTGGTCAAGAAACTTCTTGAGAGGGGAGTAAAGCAGAAAAATATAGTTATACCTAGATCAAAGAAATACGATTTGAGAAAAGTAGAAGATTGTAAAAAAGTTCTAAAGGGTATTGATGTTGTAATTCACCTGGCAGCAAAAGTTGGTGGTATTGGTTTTAATAAGAAATATCCAGGCGAATTGTATTACGACAACCTCGTAATGGGTGCTAATTTAATGGAAGAGGCTAGGAAGGCTAAGGTAGAAAAATTTGTTGCAATAGGAACCATATGCGCATATCCAAAACACACTCCAACACCTTTTAGAGAAGAAGATCTCTGGACTGGATATCCAGAAGAGACAAATGCACCTTATGGCTTGGCGAAAAAGATGATGCTTGTACAGGCACAAGCATATAGACAACAGTATGGTTTCAACGCTATTTATTTGTTGCCAGTAAACCTTTATGGACCAAATGATAATTTCAATCCAGAATCAAGCCATGTAATACCAGCTTTAATTCGAAAGGTGCATGATGCGATTACGAAGTGTGCATCAGATATAGAGGTCTGGGGTACTGGTAAAGTGACTAGAGAATTTTTGTATGTAGAAGATGCAGCGGAGGGTATTATTAGCGCTACAGAAAACTATGATGGTGATGAGCCAGTTAATCTCGGTTCTGGAATGGAAATATCAATTAAGGATCTGGTATATAAGATTAAGGAGATAATGGGCTATGGGGGGAAGATTAAATTTAATAAAGATATGCCAGATGGTCAGCCAAGAAGAATGTTGGATATATCTAAAGCCCATAAACATTTCAGCTTTAAAGCTAAAACTAGTTTTGATCAAGGTTTGAGGAAAACTATTGATTGGTATAGAATGAACTAATCATGCAAACATTAACAAACAGTATTTTAAATAAATTAGTAATTTTTGGTCTGGCTATTATTCCTTTTATTCCTCTAGTTGTTGCCAACTCCCTTTTCTTTCCATTTATTACCGGTAAAGCTTTTGTATTTAGAATTATTGTAGAAATAGTCTTCGCTCTGTGGCTCATATTAATTCTAAGAGAAAAAGGTTCTGCAATTGTTAATACAGAGAATAGTGTTCTACCAAAGAAAAATACTTTAAGTATAACCATATCTGTATTTACGGTATTGATTTTAATATCAGATATCTTTGGACTAAATCCACTTAGGAGTATTTGGTCAAACTTTGAAAGAATGGAAGGGTGGATGACAATTGTACATCTATGGGCATACTTTATGGTCCTGTCTTCTATGTTTAAGACAAAAGAGAAATGGCATAATTTCTTTAGCGTTGTAATTATCGCTGGAGGAATTACCGCTATATATGGACTGTTTCAATTCTTTGGATGGGCAGAAACACATCAAGGAAATCGAGTTGATGCGTCTTTGGGTAACTCGGCATATATGGCTGTATATATGTTGCTTAACGCTTTTATTGCTTTCTATCTAGCAATCAGTAACTACTCTAAAAAATATCTATTTTGGATATATTCCATAGCAGCTATAGTATTTTCATTTGTGATGTTTCAAACTGCAACCAGAGGAACTATTCTTGGTTGGTCAATAGCTATACTCGTGTCTTGCCTAATGTATGTGGTATTTGCTAGGGAGTCTAAGGGTCAAACAAATATTTCAAGAATACTTGCTGGAAGTGTATTTGGACTAGTTATAATTATAGGTATTCTCTTTTACTATAATAGAGATGCGCAGTGGATACAAAAGAATGCAGTATTAGGTCGTTTAGCAACTATTTCAATTTCGGATACAAAGACACAAGCGAGGGGTTTCATTTGGCCCATGGCTATAAAGGGAGTATTTGAAAGTCCAAAAAGTGCAATTATCGGTATTGGACAAGAGAATTTTAATTATATTTTCAATTCACACTATAATCCTAAGATGTATGCTCATGAGCAGTGGTTTGATAGGGCACACAGTGTGTTTCTAGACTGGTTAGTAGCAGGAGGATTGATTGGTTTAATATTGTATTTAGCGCTATATATAATTGCTTTCATATACATTGCAAAAAGTGATTTAGGTATTGGGCAAAAGTCTGTTCTTGCGGGTCTTTTAATTGGATATGGTATACACAATGTATTTGTATTTGATAATCAAACAAGTTACGTTATGTTCTTTACCGTACTGGCATACATTTCAATCCTTTTACCAGGAAAGGATTGTATTATGTTTAGAAACTATTCAAAGCCAGTATCAGAAGATGGTGTTACAGTGAGAGACTATATCTATACACCACTCATCGTAATTGGATTTTTACTAGCAATGTATTTTGTAAATGTCAGAGTTATACAGGCTAATACAAGACTTATTGATGCTATGAAAAATTGTTACAGTATTCAAACTGTATCAGCTGCATCATATGAAAAAGCTCTGTCACTAAACCAGACAACTGCTAACCAGGAGATTAGAGAACAATTGACTGGATGTGCTACGTCAGTAATATCCAATCAACAACTTCCTCAACAAACCAAGATTGATTTCTCCGGTTTAACAAAAGCTGAAATTGAGAAACAAATAAATACAACACCTAATGATGCAAGAATATATATTATAGGTGGTAGTTTCTATGATTCAGTTAGAGCGTATGAGCTTGCTACACCGCTACTAGAGAAAGCAAATACGCTATCACCAAATAAGCAGAGCATTATGTATGAGTTGGCATTAAACTATATTAATATCGGTAAAAACAAAGAAGCGGCAGATTTGATGGAAAAGGCGTATATGCTGGCAACTGAAAATAATGAGGCTAAGATAAACTTCATTTCAACTTTAATTGCGAATAATGAAGAGGCAAAGGCAAAAAGTATGTTTCCAAAAGACGAAGTTATATTCAATGATCCTAGGGTCGTGAATGCCTATATAATCTCAAAACAATACGGTAAGGCTGCCGCAATTTATATCAACCAAATTAAAGCCAATCCAGATAATGCAGATTCATATACCGCACTTGCAGCTGTGTATCTTCAGGCGGGCCAGGATACTATGGCGATCGAGACATTGAGAAATTTATCAAAGAGATTACCTCTTCTTAAACCACAAGCTGATGATTGGATAAAGCAGATACAAGAGGGTAAGTTTAAGAACCTATAATATACCCTCTGCCAGGTATATTTCTAAGTATATCCTTCTTTCCGTTAATATTAATCTTTTTCCTTAGGTTTAAGATGTGTGCCTCTATCGTGTTTGAAAAAGGATCACTTTCTGAATTCCAAACATATTCCATTATGGCGCCTCTAGATAGAACAACCCCCTGATTCTTCATTAGATATTCAAGCAAGTCATATGTCTTTCTTGTTAGGTATATTGATGTATTACCACGTCTAACTGTTCTTTTTTGTGTGTCCAAGACAAGGTCCTCTACTTTTAATATTGTACTTTCTAGTTTCTTTGGCCTCCGTGATAATGCAAAAATCCTAGCTCTTAATTCATCGATAGAGAATGGTTTAGTTATATAGTCATCAGCTCCTTTATCTAGTGCACTGACTTTTCTTTTAATTTCACTATGTATAGTTAGAAAGATTATAGGTACATCTACACCAGATGAACGTATTTCCTCGCATACCTCAATACCGTTTTTGGTCGGAAGGGAATAGTCTATGACTATCACATCATATATATTTGTCCTTGCTAAAAATGATCCATCCGGACCATCATATGCGGTATCTACTGTAAAAGTATCTTCCGATAGATTATCACGTATATATCTAGCGATATCCCGATCATCTTCAATTACTAATATTTTCATATCATTATCATTAGATTAAGTGAAATATTGATAATTACCTATTATTTTTGTGGAAAAAGATAATAAAAATTTTATCAGGATTTTATCACCAACATGTTATAATTAATACTATGTTTCATTTCCTGGCGCCACTTTTTCATAACCTGCAGACAATTGTCGAGCATGGAGGCTATTTACTCCTCTTCTTCACTACATATATTGAAGGTATACCTATAGTTGGGCAATTTATTCCAGGTCATACAATAGTGCTTATATCAGGGTTTCTGGCAAAATTAGAGGTACTCAAGTTATCAAAGGTATTAGCTATTGTAATAATCGGTGCAACATTAGGGGATATCACTGGTTTTTTGCTTGGTAAAAAATATGGATTTAATTTACTAATTAAAGTTAGTTCATATTTCTCTATTAAGAAAGAGTATATCGAAAGAGTTAGAACTTTGATAAATGAGAATACCATTAAAACTATAATCTTGGGTCGATTCAGTCCTATTACTAGACCACTTTCTCCCTTTATTGTGGGTGCCAGTGGTATTGATGCGAAGAAATTCTGGATATTTGATATTATATCTGTTGTATTGTGGTCCTCTATTTCTGTAGCTATTGGATATATATTTGGTGCAAGTTACCATACGGTATCGGTTGTACTGGGTAAATATATACTAATATCAATTTTAATCGGTTTGCTTGTAATCTGGGTATATAGATTTATTAATAAGCAATTCCATATATTCGCTAGATATGAACTTATTACACTAGGAATCAATATATTAGGTCTCTATCTCTTCTTTAAAACTATTCAAGATGCATTAACAGACAAGGTGAGTCTTCTGGCTCTTGATTTCTATGTTAATAGTTTCTTTTTTGCACACAACACTGATTTGGGTTTGAATATTATGAATATAATAACTAATATCTTTAGTCCATACACATTATCAATAGTGGGTCTGATCGGTATACTATTTTTTATACGTCACAGAAGATATTACTATGCATTGATCTCATTCTTTTCATTGGGTGGTGGTTATGTATTTGTAATAATAATCAAAAACATCGTCTTGAGATTAAGACCCTTAAATGCATCTATACTTGAAACTGGATACAGTTTTCCAAGTGGTCATGCTGTTGCTGCCACTATATTCTTTTTCTTACTTGTGTATTTCTTTGTTATAAAAATTCATTCAATCATCGTAAGAGAGACACTTATTGCTGTATCTGTTATCTCAGTTCTGTTGGTGGCTTTTAGTAGGGTATACCTAGGAGTACATTGGCTATCTGATGTTCTAGCTGGTATTGGCCTTGGCTTATTCTGGGTAACACTAATAATACTACTATTTAAGTATCTACATTTAATTAGTAACGCTTTCAAAAAGATTAATAGATAGTACTATTTAAACAATACCTTCCCAGTCATTTGTTCTGGTTTTTTAATACCAAGAATATCTAGTATTGTCGGTGCTATATCTGATAGACCCCCACCATCTCTCAATTTGTATTCGTGTGATGTGACTATTGCTGGTACGGGATTGATTGTATGTGATGTATGTTTATTGCCTGTCTCAGGGTCTATATTAAGTTCAGCATTTCCATGATCAGCAGTAATAAATGCTACACCATTTCTTTTTTCAAGAGCATCAATAACTCTACCAAGTTGAGTATCAACCTCTTCTACCGCTTCAATAATTGCTGGGACATTTGCTGTATGTCCAACCATATCTGGATTAGCAAAGTTAATAAAAATGAAGTTTACACCAGAATTTATTTCTTCAATAGCCTTATCTGCAATACCTTGCGCTCTCATTTTTGGGGCTAGATCATGTGTTGGCACATCTTTTCTACTATCTAGCATAATATGTTTTTCTCCTGGGTATGGTTTTTCTACTCCGCCATTTAGAAAATATGTTGCATGTGGGAACTTCTCAGTCTCGGCAATATGTGACTGAGTTAGTTTTGCTCTCGATACTTCATTTGCAATTGTGGTTTCAATTTTTAGTGGGGGAAATGCAATTAAACACTGATATTCTGAACCATATTCTGTGAGGGTGGCAAAAAGTATATTCTGAGATTGCTGCCTTTCCATAATTTTCTTCGAAATCATTCGTGCTCTATCGGCTCTGAAGTTGAAGAAGAATACAGCATCATTCTTTGATATTGAGCAGCTCTTACCTTCATAGTCTAGGCATACTATAGGTTCAAGATGTTCATCTAGTTTACCTGATTTGTAGAGATCATCGACATATTTTGAAGGTTCAATTTTGCATACATTACCCTTACATTCAAAGATCGCATCCTCAGCTTTAGCTAATCTATCCCAGTTATTATCTCTATCCATTGCGTAATATCTACCAGAGATAGACGCAATTTTACCTACTCCAATTTCTAATAATACATTCTCAAGTTCTTTGATATATTTTGAAGCACTTTGTGGGGCAGTATCTCTTCCATCGGTAAAAACATGGATTGCAATATTTTTTATACCAACAGCCTTTGCTGTTCTTAAGAATGCATACAGATGATCCTGATGACTATGAACACCACCATCACTTAGAAGTCCTTGCACATGTAGTACTGACCCATACTTCTTTACATGATCAAATAGGGCATTGATAGCGGGGTTCTTTGCAAATTCTCCTGACTTTATAGATTTTTCGATTCTTACAAGATCTGTATCAATAACCTTTCCAGCTCCTATGGTTTGGTGACCAATCTCACTATTTCCCATTTGTCCATCTGGAAGACCTACGGCATGACCGGAAGCGTTTAAAAGGGTATGAGGATATGTGCTCCAAAGTTTGCTAAAAACAGGGGTTTTAGCAGCTTTTATAGCGTTATGTATTGGGTCTTCTCTATACCCCCATCCATCAAGAACGATTAGTACTGCTTGATGATTGATTTTTGTTGTATTCATATAGCATATTCTAACAGAATATCCTCACGTGTCCATTTATATAGCCAATATGTAATATTAATGGTCTAATTGTTCAAAGTATTAGACCATACCAAAAGAGTACGGTATTCCTTGATCTTCTCACCAAAGCTTTTGACTTAGTGTCAACTAAATGAGGAAAGGTATTTTGTCCTTGAAACAGGATTATAATTTATATCGCACAGGAGCTAATCAACCTGAGCGTATAAACAATATGGCAAAGGGACCAAAGCCAGCACCAGCTGCACCTACACCAGCTCCTACACAGATGTAATATTTGTGAGAGAAGGTAAATAAAATAGTCCGATTCAGTTCGGACTATTTTATTTGCACTCACTAGATGTATTATTGTATTATACGCAGTGGCATGAATAATCACAATTCAATGGATGAATTGGCTGTCTTTCCGCCAATACTCCAAGTCAGATGTCTGACACACATCGGTGGCAAGATGGGTGGCCACCTTTTCCCAAACGATATATCGCTCTTCGCTGTATTCGACTATTTGTTCGATCCAATGAAGACTACTCGTGGCGTACAATCCGTAAATTGGTATGTCACATACCCACTTTCTGGATACGGAGACAGGTTTATGTTGGTACAGCGACCACTTACACCCAAGCTCTCAATTGAGGATCTTCCGTTTATCAACAGTTCGGGTGCTACGGTGTCGCATTTGGAACTGTCTACTGCCATCACTCTACAGCACGTCCTGTATATCGCGTACTCGGTGTTCCGTGGAATATCATTCCATGAATTACGTGTGTCGGTGTCGAGCGACCGCTTGACGATCAACTACCGACCATTCAGACAAACAGCCGCACCCACTTAGGGGCGGTTTTCTTTTTACTCTGTCTTAAATACCTTGTTTCCTCTGAACACCGCTTTCTTTCCTAATTCTTCCTCAAGTCTTAATAGTTGGTTGTACTTTGCCACACGATCTGTTCTTGAAAGTGATCCTGTCTTGATTTGACCAGTACCAGTACCGACTACAAAGTCAGCAATAGTTGTATCTTCTGTCTCTCCAGAACGATGTGAAATGATAGATGTGTACTTAGCTTTCTTAGCCATATTTACCGCATCTATTGTCTCAGATACTGTACCAATTTGATTTAATTTAATCAAAATAGAATTTCCAACTCCTTTTTCAATACCCATCTTTAGACGATCGATATTTGTTACGAATAGGTCATCACCAACTATCTGAACTTTTTTACCAAGCTTGTCTGTCATCATTTTGTATCCATCCCAATCATCTTCTGCCAAGCCATCTTCTATAGATATGATAGGGTACTTTGCACACCAGTCAGCATAAAAGTTAACCATCTCCTCTGATGTAAGACTTCTGTTCTCACAAGCAAGGTGGTACTTACCATCTTTGTATAGCTCTGTAGCAGCAACATCAAGAGCAATAAATATATCCTTACCAGCTTTGTATCCTGCTTTCTCAATAGCTTCAAGAATAATCTTTATAGCCTCTTCGTTTGAAGCTAGAGAAGGAGCGAATCCACCCTCATCACCAACTGTAGTTGATAGGCCTCTATCATGTAGTATTTTCTTTAGTGTGTGAAATACTTCTGTACCATAGCGTAGTGCTTCTTTGAATGATTTTGCACCAGCTGGCATAATCATGAATTCTTGGAAATCAGTGGATTTCTCAGCATGCCTACCACCATTTAGAATATTCATCATTGGAACAGGTAATTGAATAGTATTACCTATCTTTGCTATCTTATTGAAATACTTATACAAAGGAGTTTTCATGCTAAGAGCAGAGGCTTTTGCGAAAGCCATTGATACACCTAGGATTGCGTTTGCTCCCAGACGACCCTTATTTGCTGTACCATCTACCTCTATCATTTTCTTGTCTAGTGATCTCTGGTCGAACTCTTTACCTGCTAGAGATTTAGCCAGTATCGTATTAACATTCTTTACTGCCTTCTCAACTCCCTTACCGTTATATCTCTTTCCACCATCACGTAGTTCAACAGCTTCATGGCTTCCTGTGGATGCACCAGATGGAACCGCTGCACGGCCAAAAGAGCCATCTTTAAGTGTTATATCAACTTCAACTGTCGGATTACCTCTTGAATCAAGAATCTCTCTCGCAATAACAGATTTAATTTTTGCCATTTGTTTTCTTTTTGATTAATAATTTGTAGCGGAATTATATATGAATTAAATAGGGAATGCAAAAAAAACAGAGAAAAAAGGCATCGATACTTCAACATGACACGGATCTGTAAATTAATTTGACAGTCACACCATATTTATGGTATCTTAAATTTAAACCAAAGGAGTTATTTATGGAAATCAGTGAATTGAAGGGAGCCTGTGAAGCTCTCACACCTGACGATTTCGTTGAAGTACTTTCTCCAGGGAGGATTCAATTGGTGAAAGAAATCGTCGCTCTTCTCAAGTCTGCCGACAGCAGTCTCACGGGAAGATATCATCCACATGTTGCACTAACGGCTTGCGACACCTGGACTTTGGCACAATGGTTCATTTTAAAGCTGAAGGAGCTTCTTACCCGGATGACTGTCTACAAGGTAAACAAAGAACGGGTATTGGCACCAATTATGAGTGATACTGATGTCAACCGTATTATCGTGGCCGCTGAAATATCCTTCGAAGAAATTCGTGAAGCTGTCTTGATAGCCCAGGAAATGAATTACCGAGCTCTCCTGGAGGTTGGCGCAGCCCGAAACCTCGTAAGAACCTTGTAATGTGCTCCAAGGTTTTGCAACCCCCGACTGGCATTGGCCAGCGGGGTTTTTAATTAGTATCCTTAATCGTTGAAATTGGATAGATAATCAATAGGCAAAGTATTCCAAAAACCATGAACAAGTATTGTTCTGTTGTGTATACCAATGCAACTGTTGTAATTACAGGTGCAACGAAGTATGCCAGTGGACGAGTAATTCTAAACATACTTAAAACTTCAGGATCACGACCATCAACTTTCTTAAAGAAATATGTCTCAATCATAATTTCTGCTGTTGCTGCACCGACACGAGTCATAAACAACATAAATGCCCATGCGAATAGGCTTTTGAAACCAAAGAATACCAATGCTCCAGTAGAAAGTCCCATAATGATAAAACCAATAGCTAGCATCTCTTTTTCTCCCCATTTCTTGTCGGCAAGTTTTCCTAATGGATATTCAACCAATATAAAAGGTATAAGCATAATGGTGAATATAATACTCACCTCACTTAGACTAAAGCCAAGAGTGTTATGTAGGTATATTGGTGTATATACAGTCATCCATGCATAGAATGTTTGCAATATAATATTTATAAAAAATATTTTACTAATATCTTTATTCCTAAGTATTCTTACACAAGTCTCTCTTGTGGAAACTTGAATGTAGTGTGAGTCTTTAAAATTATTGAAATTTTTATGTACAACATAAAGTAGGGGGAGTAGCATAGCAAAACCAGCCACATATATACCTTTATAGTTATCACCCACAATTAACATTCCACCAATCAATGGACCTAAAATCCACGCCATATTTAGGGCAGTCATAAATACTCCACGAACCGCACCGGTGTGTCCTAGATCAGTACTTTTTTGTAGGAAAATATCAATTGTAAAACCGATTAAACTAATTATGCTCATACCGACGATGAATAGAAAAATCGTCATATTAGAAGATGTAGAAGTAATCAATCCGTAAAATACCACGATTTGAAGGAGTATGAGAGCGAGTGATGTTCTGAAATTACCAAATCTACGCAAAATGTCATGCATTAATAGTAAGCCAACTATTGTAAGTAGTGATATTGTTAGATATATAAAACTAACTGTTCTTTCGTCGGTAAAAGTTGATAGGAAACTAGAGTTAAAATAGTTTGGAATACTCACATGTATACCAGAAAGAAAAGCGATAGCACTTATCGCATAAAGTGCTCCGGTTTTCTTTAGACTATGATATCTTTTCATTTGTGCTAATTATAGCATTGAGGTGCTATATAGTCAGCAATACTGGTATAACTATCGGTCTCTTTGCCGTCTTTTGCAGAAGATATTTACTTACATTATCGCTAATACTGTTCTTTACGAAATCAATATCAATTGGATTTGTGCCTTTTGTTGAATCTTCAATCGTATTTTTGATAATTATACGAGTATGATGTAGTAACTCCTGTGATTCACGTAGATATACGAATCCTCTAGAGATAATATCTGGAGACTTCTTTAGTTTACCTGTAGTTGAATTGATGATAGCGAAGACAATGAATATTCCATCTTGTGCAAGCATCTGTCTATCACGTATAACTACATCCTGTATATCTCCAACAGAGAATCCATCAACCATAACAATACCTGAAGGCGCTTTCTCCTTAATCTTAACGATCTTCTCTCCACTATTTTGTATCTCGATAACACTACCGTTATCAGGGATAACAATATGATCATCCGTTAATCCATTAGTTTCTTTCGCTATATCCCCGTGTACACGAAGCATGTAATGGTATCCATGCACTGGCATAAAGAATTTAGGATTAATCTTTTTATGTATCCATGCTGTTTCATCATGATTGGCATGACCAGAAGAGTGAACATCTGCGATACGGTAATGGATTATAGAAGCACCTTGTCTAGAAAGATTATCTTTTAGTTTCTGAACTGCACGTTCATTTCCCGGAACAATAGATGATGAAAGAAGTATAGTATCTCTTTTGCTAATCTTTATATACTTATGAGTCTTGTTAGACATACGCATCATAGCGGCAAATTCATCACCTTGTGCACCAGTTGCTAGAACCACGATTCTTTCAGGAGGGTAGTTCTCTATTTGCTCAACAGTGATCAAGGTATCTTTCTTTGGTTTAAGTAGGCCAAGATTCATACAAATTTCAATATTTGTCTTCATACTACGACCTTCTACTACAACTTTCTTTCCATATTTTTCTGAGAATTCAATAATCTTTAGCATTCTTTCAAGAAGGGAAGCGAAGGTAGCGATAATCAATCTGCCTTTAGTATTCTTTATTATTTCTTCAATGTTCTTGTGAACAGTTTTCTCCGGCATTGAAAAACCTGGATTCTCTACGTTTGTAGAGTCCGCCATTAAAAGAAGAACTTTTTCATTCTTAAACACGCGATCATATTCAGCTACTTCTTCATCTGTAGGAACACCATCTACGTGATCTAGTTTAAGATCTCCAGTGTGGACAATAGAGCCATGAGGGGTTTGTATAACTACACCCATAGCATCTGGAATCGTGTGGGTTACAGCGAAGAACTTTACCTTTAGCGCACCAAGAGTAATAGTCTCATCTTTTTCGACTATTTTAATATCTAGAGGTGGAACATGTGAGAATTCTTCTTGACGTTTCTTAACCATAACTGATGTAAGCATACGAGTATATAGAGGGGGGTTACCTATACGTGGCATAACATATGGAATACCTCCTATGTGGTCTAGGTGTCCATGAGTGATTATAACTGCACGAATTTTATCCTTTCTCTCTTCAAGATATTTTGTGTTTGGAAGTATATAGTCTATACCTGGTGTATTCTCATCTTTGAATTGGAATCCAATATCAATAACAACTATATCGTTTCCGTATTCAACCATGGTCATGTTCTTACCAATTTCCTCTACTCCACCCAATGGAATGATTCTTATAGAATTCGGAGCAAGGGGTGGAACAGTATCCTCTACCTTTTTATGCATCTGTGTTGCATCTGGTGGGCGCGTTGGTCTCATTCCGTGAGATCTTGGTGCAGGTCTGCGAGCTGGTCTAGGTGTACCATGTCCAGCGTGATTGTTTGTTGTTGTGTTGTTGTTTTGATTTTCCATATTTTTTAATTATTTACGAATACTTTCCATACATTATTTGTTGTTATATACCATTTTTCTATACCATAGAATCTATCTGAATGATTAACTATTGAATTCTGACTATATCCCTTTATCTGATTAGATAGTATGTATATATATTCTGGGGAATATATGAACACTGCAGGAACATCTTCGTTTATAATTTTTTCAAATGATCTATACATATCTTCCTTCGTCTTCTCATTGTATGTTGATCGGGCATCCTCTAATATCTTATCTACCTTACTATTTACATACATTGATATATTGAGTCCAGGAGAATTTCTTTGAGATGAGTGCCAGAATGCGTATATGTCTAAGTCTTTGTTTATGATCTCACCGAACAGTAGGGCATCATACTTTCTGGTTTTTATTATATTTTGTGATAGATCTCCGTACTCAAATATTTTAACATCAACCTTCGCTCCCAACTCCTCCCAATCTTTCTTTACTAACTCCGCTGCTTTCTTTAGATCTACTGAATCCGCTGTAACTATTGAGAATTCCAGAGTTTGTGTAGAGGTTTTTGTTTTTTTCTCCAGTACTCCACTCTGATTTATCGTCCATCCCGCTTTCGTTAAAATATCTTTCGCACCTTGCAGATTGAAAGTATTAATTTTTTTGGTACTAGTTGATTCACTTTCTATTGGCAGAGGACCATTAATACTCACTCCATAATTATACAGAACCTCTTTGATTATCTTCTCCCTATTAACTGCCATATTTAAAGCCTGTCTAACTTCTTTGTTTGCTAATACTGGTGAGTTATTCTGATTCAAGAAAACACCAAAGATTCTTGGAAGGGGATTGTGAATTATGATTTTTCCACTTGTGGTAGATGCAATCTCATTTGTTACTTGAGGTGATATACCCGCAAGGTTATTTATTCCACCATTTTTAAGTGCATTAATTGCATCCTGTTCATTTTGATAGAAATTAAAATTAATGGTTGAGATATATGGTTTACCGTTATGATACTTATTAAATGCTTCTAATATGTATGACGTCGGTGTTCCATCTTTATCCTTCTTTATGCTATCAATTTTGTAAGGTCCTGAACCTATCGGCTCAAGATTTTTTTGATTAAAAATGAATTGTTCAGTGTCTAGATTCTTCCATATATGTTTTGGAAGAATACCTATAGTTGTATTTGCTAGAAAAGGAGCATATGGCTGCTTTAATATGAACTGTATTTCTGTGCTATCAACTTTACGTATACTTACACTTGCCCAATCAACGTGTCTTGGACTCTTAAGTTCACCATCTTGAATCTTTTGAATTGTGAATTCCACATCATCGGTGGTTAATTGTGTCCCATCATGGAAGCGTAGGTCTTTTTTTAGTTTAAAATCGTATACGAGTCCATCTTCAGACATAGTAAAACTTTCAGCCATATCTTTTGTTAATCTATCACCGTCATATTTCATTAGACCCGCATATACAAGTGTAGTTAAGTCTTTGTCTGTATCAGTAAAAGCAAGAACGGGGTTAATTGATCTTGGAAGACCAATCATACCCTCTGAGAATGAACCACCGTGTGATGGCATTGGTACTAGGAAAAGGGAATTAACTCTCCACGCAAGAGTGATTGCACTAGATAGGGCAATAATTGTGAGGAAAGCGAATATAACCTTTTCCGTTGCTGAAAAAGAGCTAATGGTCTTTAGAAGCTTCTCACTTCCTTTCAAGTGAAATTCTTTCATATTTTAAATAGGTTAGACAAAATTAAATTAAGTTCAAGAGCGCAGAAAGTGCGAATAGTACTGCAATGATAATAGTAATAATGAAGATTGTTTTCTCAAAACCACGTCGAGTGTGAAAGGCAGAGCTAAAATTATCGCTACCACCAAAAGCGCCACCGATTTGTGCTCCGGTCTTTTGAAGAAGTATTGCTGAAACAAGTAGGACAGCAAGTACGATCTGTATGTACGGAAGTATAGAGACTATCGTCTTCATTGAGGAGAACTATAGCATAGTCAAATAAATCATGCAATCTTGCACCCACACACTCACTGGTATATTATAAATTCCACAATTAGTAATTAATAAAATTCTGTATGATAAAAAACACTAAAAAGACAAAAACAGAAGTAAGTACAAAAAAAGTTGGTGTTGGTATATCTCCGTTAGCCGATAGAATTTTACTAAAAGAGGATATTAGTAATAAAGAGAATAAAACTGCTTCAGGAATCATCATTCCTGTTACAGTCTCTGAGGATAAGGGTGGTAAAAGAGGTAAGGTTGTAGCTATTGGTGAAGGTAAATATGAAGATGGTAAATTAATTCCTGTATCAGTAAAAGTTGGTGATGAAGTTCTTTTCCAGTGGGGAGACAGGGTTAAGGTAGATGGAGAAGAATACTATATCGTTAAGGAAAGTGAATTATTAGCTGTAATTAAATAATCTATGTCCAAGAAAATCATATACAACGAGGAAGCAAGGAAAGTTCTAAAGAAAGGAATTGATGTTGTTGCAGATGCTGTAAAGATAACTCTAGGTCCTAGAGGTAGAAATGTTGTTTTAGATAAAAGTTATGGCGCTCCTACAATTACAAATGATGGGGTATCTATAGCTAAAGACATAACTCTTAAGGATAGATTTGAGAACATGGGTGCTGAGATCATAAAAGAAGTGGCTACAAAGACTAATGAACTTGCAGGTGATGGTACCACTACTTCAGTAGTCTTAATGCAAGCAATTGTTACAGAAGGAATGAAGCATACAACTATGGGAGTTAATGCTATGGGTATTAAGTTTGGTATAGAAGCCGCTTCAAAAGATGTAGTTACTGCACTAAGTTCAATTGCAAAACCTATAAAAACAGATGAAGAGATAAGGCAGGTGGCTAATATTTCTGCTGAATCAATTGAGTTGGGAAATATTATTGCTGACACAATTAAGAAAGTTGGAAAGGACGGGGTGGTTACTGTAGAGGAATCACAGACCATTGGTCTCGAATCAGAAGTTACCGAAGGTATAGCTTTTGATAAAGGATACATTTCTCCATATATGGTTACTAATGCAGAAAGGATGGAGGCTGAGTATAATGATCCGGCAATACTTGTAACTGATAAGAAGATATCATCTATAAAAGAAGTTCTGCCTCTACTGGAAAAGTTAGCTCAATCAGGAAAGAAGGATCTTGTGGTTATCGCTGAGGATGTAGATGGTGAAGCCCTATCAACATTTATAGTTAATAGACTAAGAGGTACTTTCAACGTACTAGCTATTAAAGCTCCAGGTTATGGTGATAAGAAAAAGGAAATGCTGGAAGACATCGCTGTAACTATCGGTGCAAAGATTGTATCAGAAGAAGTTGGAATAAATTTTGAAAATGCTGATATATCTATGCTTGGTAAGGCACGAAAAGTTATTTCTAAGAAGGATAATAGTATTATCGTAGGTGGAAAGGGAAAGAAATCAGATATCGATGAGAGAGTTGCTCAATTAAAGAAACAAAAAGAGGATACAACTTCAAAATATGATAAAGAGAGGATTGATGAGAGAGTGGCTAAGCTATCTGGTGGTATCGCTGTGATACGAGTTGGTGCAGCAACCGAAACTGAGATGAAATATCTAAAGCTAAAGATTGAAGATGCTGTTAATGCTACAAAGGCAGCTATTGAAGAAGGAATTGTGGCAGGAGGAGGTGTGGCATTAATAAAAGCTGCTCAGAAGGTAACAGAGAGTCTTGTGAATAAAAAGCATCCTTCAAAGGAGTTCGAATTAGGATATTTAATTGTTTTAAAGGCTCTAGAAGCTCCACTTAAACAAATTGCAATGAATGTAGGTAAGGAAGATGGATCAGTTATCGTTGAAAAAGTAAAAAATGGTAAGGGTAATGCTGGTTACGATGCCCAAAAGGATGAGATGATTGCTGATATGATTTCCGCTGGTATCGTTGATCCTGTAAAGGTAACTAGACTTGGTGTTCAAAACTCATGTTCAGCTGCCGCTATCCTTCTTACAACGGAAGTTGCTATCGCTGATGAACCAAAAGAGGATAAGTCTGTCAATGCTCCGCAAACTGGTATGGAATACTAATATCTGCTATAATAGCCGAATATGAAAAAAATATTAGCTTTAATCGTAGTAATTATTATCGCAGGTTTAGTAATATGGAGATTCAATAGTCCATCTAATGGTACAGACAATGGTGGCAAGACAAATGCTACATCTACTGTTCCAACTAGTCAGACTGTTACTGTTTCTACAAACATATCAGAGTACAAGAATGATGAATTAGGATTCTCAGTAAAGTACCCAACAAATTGGGAAAAAACAGAGTCTCCTACAAACGTATCTTTCATTGTACCTATAGATACGAAGGATAAGAATACAGTTAATAATATTGAATCAAAGATTGATATTATTTCTGGTAAATGTGCTTTCCCTCCAGTTACTTCTGTTAAGGAAAGAACAACTCTTGCTGTTGGAGATATGAATTTTAATATGATCTCTATAGCTAATACTGTTTCAAGTAGAAACTTCTTCAACAGAATGTACTCTCTACAGAAGGATTCTATCTGCTACTTCTTCACTTTCTCAGCAATCACTTCAAGTCCAGCTAGTAAGGGGTTAGTAGGTGCTGATGCACAGAAGGCTGCAGCTAAGAATACAACTCTAGTTGATGCTGCTGATACACAGTTTAAGGATATGATTAAGTCATTTAAGTTTGTTACAGGTCCAGTTGGACAGGATGAGACAAAGGTAACTCCTAAGAAATAATAAAAATGGGTAAAAAAATACTAATTGGTATCATTGTAGTTGCTGCATTGGTAGTAGTATATGGACTATCAACATACAATAGTCTTGTGACTTTGAATGTTGATGCAGACTCTAAGTGGAAGCAGGTTGAGGTAGACTATCAAAGACGTTTTGATTTGATTCCTAATCTAGTTGAATCAGCAAAAGGTGTTATGAAGCAAGAGCAATCAATATTTACTGCTCTAGCTGATGCTCGAACAAAGTATTCAGGGGCTACTACACCAGATGCAAAAACAGCAGCAGCCGGACAGGTTGAATCTGCACTAAGTAGACTACTTGTTGTAGTTGAAAACTATCCAACTCTAAAGTCTTCTGAAAATGTTCTGACACTGATGTCACAGCTTGAGGGTACAGAGAATCGTATTTCAATTGCAAGAATGAGATACAATGATTCAGTCAAAGAATATAATTTAAAGGTTATGAGAATACCAAGTTCAATCATTGCATCAATTACTGGTTTTAAGGAAAGAGCATACTTTGAAGCAGTTACTGGTTCAGAAAAAGCAGTAGAGGTTAAATTCTAAATATGAAGAAGGTTGCTATTATTGCAACATTAATACTATCTTTTGCATCGATATCGTATGCATACACAAGCCCTGGGAAACCCCAGGGTTTTGTGAGTGATTATGCAGGTATTTTAGGTGATAGTGCTAAAACACTAAATCAGAAACTATCTGATTTTAGTTCACAGACAACTATAGAGGTTTCTGTTGTTACCATACCATCTTTGGGTGATGAGACTATAGAAACTTATGCCGTAAAGCTTTTTGAAGAATGGGGTATCGGAGACAGAGAGAAAGATAATGGCGTATTATTTTTAATTGCTCCTAATGAAAGGAAGGTGAGAATAGAGGTTGGTTATGGTTTAGAAGGAGTACTTACTGATGCTCAGTCTAATGGGATAATACAAAAGATCATAATTCCTGAATTTAAAGCAGGAAATATGCAGAAGGGGGTCATTGATGGTGCAGATGCTATTTTGTCTGTGGTTAAAAGTGAAGCTGACTATTCACATGATGACTTTTCTTCGGATGGTAGTGTTTGGCAAGTGTTGTTTTTCTTTTTGCTATGGACACCTTCTTTTTTCGCTAGTTTGCTTTCTAGAACAAAGTCTTGGTGGTTGGGTGGAATCATTGGAGCTGTCGTTGGAGTAATTATGGGATTAATTTTCGGATTCCTATTTACAGGAATTATTTCCATCGTAGTTCTCACTCTTCTGGGTCTTTTCTTTGACTATATTGTTTCTAAGCACGGTCCTAGAGGACCAGGAGGATTTTTTGGTGGGGGAGGATTCGGTGGTAGGTCATCAGGCGGAGGCTTTGGTGGTTTTGGTGGAGGTTCATCGGGTGGCGGAGGTAGTAGTGGATCGTGGTAATATTTTATATATGGAAGGTTCGCATAGCGGTCTAGTGCGCGTCGTTGGAAACGACGTGTAGGGAAACCTACCAGGAGTTCGAATCTCCTACCTTCCGCAAAAATATTGCATCAGTGTACCTAGATTTTCTGTGACCGAACTGTGGCTTGTTTACATTTTCTACACAAAGTGTAGTTTCTAAGTTAGAATGAGATTATATGAGAAATATACAAAAAGGTATTGTTGGTGTCACTATTCTAATCCTATTCGTAATTATAGTCGGACTATATATTAATAGTGGTAGTGATAAAAAGTCTACCTCGACCATCCAACCATGGTCAGATGATCCAATAGCGGTAGAATCAAAATTGATCTATTCTGTTTCAGGTAATACTCTATCAGTAATTGTGAGAGGGAAAATATCACAAACAATAACTCTAGATGATTCAGCTATATTTGCACTAAATGCTGATCCTTCTCATCCTATAATTCCTTTTACAACAGATAAGGATATTAACTTTGATGGATATAATGATGCAATCATCATATCATCCACGGGTTACAATGGTGTTAACTATTTTTATGATATATATTTCTATAATCCTAAAATAGGAAAACTTGAAAAAAGCTTAGTATTATCGCAGATCTCTAATCCTAAGATTGATATCACTAATAAAACAATCATTTCATCTCAAAGAAGTGGTCCAGAGTGGATTTCCAGTACTTTTAGGTGGAACGGCTCTACATATGTTAAATAGATCTTAGTCAACTTACTTCTGTGCTAAAATACCCATATGAAAATCACCAAACTGGGTCACTGTTGTCTACTAATTGAAATACGAGGGAAGAGATTTCTAACTGATCCTGGTAACTACACTACTGCGCAAGACAGCGTAATGAATATTGATTATATTGTAATAAGTCATGAACATACAGATCATTTACATATTGACTCAGTAAAGAATATTATTAAAAACTCTCCTGAGGTAAAGATAATTTGTAATTCCTCAGTAGGTAAGATTTTAGAAAAAGAATCCATACAATATACAAAAGTGTCACATGGTGAAAAGATGGTGATCGAGGGGATAGAAATATCTGGTCATGGTATAAAACATGCACCAATATACAAAGATTATGAGCAAGTAGAGAATACGGGATATATGTTTGATAATAAGTTCTTCTATCCAGGTGATGCATTCTATAAACCTGATGTATCAGTAGATATCCTCGCTTTTCCAGTTACCGGACCTTGGTGCAACATAGCCGATGCTATAGACTATGTGGTTGACGTTAAGCCGAAGGTAGCATTTCCCGTTCATGATGGTAATTTGCTAAGACAAAATGGTATTACTGTAAGTTTACCTAATATATTTTTACCTAAACAGGGTATAGAGTTTATTGTCTTAGAGCTTGGTAAAGAAAAAGAATTCTAATTATTAAGTTTCTTTACAAGATCATCACATTTCATATACAGTTCTTCTAATGTCCCATCATTTACTATTTCTATATCTGCCATTGATATGACCGTATCTACATTCTGACTATTTCTGTCTGGATTGCTACTTTCTTCCTTTTCTATTTTAATAAAATCTTCAATTGATGCATTATCATCTATTCTTCCTCTAAGTTTAGCTAATCCATATCTCTTCTCGAGTGGTGCTGTTATTGCTATGACTGTACCACCAAGCTTTTTGAATGTAGACACCTCATCAATTGCTCTTAACCCGCTTAATATGAGATTATCAGTAATCCTTTCGAAAGCAATCTTAACTAGTACATCACCACCCCTCTCTTTCCTGAGATTATTTCCCACAATTTGAAGATTCTTTCTATCCAAATCTCCTAGATTATTAGCTTTTACATATTCACGAATAATATTTCCACTAGATATATGTGTTAGCTTGTATTTCTTCTCTATATATTCAGCCGCTGCATCCTTTCCTACGGCAGGTTGTCCGACAAAAGCCAATTTCATATTTACATAATATCATATATAATTAATTCATCCATGAGAAACTATCTTGAAAAGTTTGATACAAAGTTTATCGGTATCTTGAGAAGATTGAGTTTACCTCTAGCTAGAGTTGCCTTGTTTACCGTTTTCTTTTGGTTTGGAATATTAAAGATAATTGGTACTAGCCCAGCAAATCCTATGGTGATGGATCTGATGCATGCAACATTGCCTTTTATGACTTGGGAAGTGTTTATAGTCATATTTTCAATATATGAAATGGTAATTGGAGTATCATTTTTGGTTCCTAAATTAGAAAGATTCGCTATAGCTTTACTTATCCCTCATATGATTATGACTGTATTACCGCTTATCTTTCTACCAGATATGACATGGCAAGGTTTTCTAACTCCAACACTTGAGGGTCAGTATATTATTAAGAATTTAGTGATAGTTGCTTTGGCTGTTGGTATTGCTGCGCAATTACATCCATTTAGTGACTTGAAGAAAAGGGGATAAGGAGAGATAATGTATATCTATGTCACTAGAAAGCTTAGTAGGGAAACCTAAGAATGTATACCCCCCTGTCTCAACTTGGGCAATATACATGGAGTATTGGAGAGGTGCTAAGAGGCATCTCGTATTTGGTCTGATTACTTTGGTCGGAATGTCAGGTGGAAATATTATACTCAGTGTAATTATTCCAACTTATTACAAGAGATTCTTTGACTATCTACAATCAAGTATAGATGCTAATACAACTACTGAATTGTTGGTTGGTACATTGGTATCAATACTGATACTAAATTTGATTGGGTGGATTATGTTCAGGTCGTCAGGATTTGCAATGGTCCAATTTGAAATACGTTCGATGAGGGATTTACGTCAAAATGCCTATGATTATATATTAGGTCATTCACATAATTTCTTCTCAAATAACTTCACTGGATCTCTTGTACAGAGGATAAATAGGTATACAAGAGCATTTGAAAGATTATCTGATCGAATACTCTTCGATATTATTCCTTTGATTGTAAAAACAACTGGAGTAATTATTGTTTTAAATGCCTTAGATCGAGGACTAGCTCTGGCAATAATGATCTGGATCGCAGCTTTTCTAATTGTTTCTTTTGGTTTTAATAAATTTAAATTAAAATTTGATGTACAAGCTGCAGCAACGGACTCAAAAGTAGCTGGAGTACTTTCTGATTCAATTTCTAACCATAATGCTACACAGCTATTTACCGCTAAAGGTGATGAGTCAAAATATTTTAAAAAAGTAAATGGAGAATTTGCGAGTATATATAACATCAGGTGGAATATAGGTGAAGCTTCAAACGCAATTCAATCATTATTAAATTTCGGTATTGAATTCTATGTATTTTACTATCTCATTGATAATTGGAGTGAGGGACTTGTGACAATCGGTACTTTTGCGCTTGTACAGGCATATATATTAAGTTTGAGTAATAGTCTGTGGGGGTTCGCACGCATTGTCCGTGATCTATATGAAGCCACAGCAGATGCTAGAGAAATGGTTGAGATTTTACATTTTCCACATGAGATTCAAGACTTACCAAGTGCCGCTACACTACATGTAAGTAAGGGTGGTATTGATTTCAAGAATGTCTCTTTTACTTTTGGTAAGGGTAAGGAAGCTAGCAAGCCAGTCTTTACTGACTTTAATCTATCCATAAAACCTGGAGAAAAGGTTGCTATCATTGGTTCTTCAGGAGCTGGTAAATCCACCTTTGTTAAATTACTACTTAGACTTCATGATATAGATTCTGGTGAGATTTTGATTGATAATCAGGATATCAAAATAGTCACTCAGGAAAGTCTAAGACGGAATATTAGTCTTGTGCCACAAGATCCAGCTCTGTTTCATAGAACACTCATGGAGAATATACGATATGGAAACAGGGAAGCTAGTGATGAAGAGGTTGTGAATGCTTCTAAGTTAGCTCACTGCGATATCTTTATAAGAGAATTCCCTAATAAATACGATACTTTTGTTGGAGAAAGAGGTATAAAGCTATCAGGTGGAGAAAGACAGAGAGTTGCTATTGCTCGAGCAATTTTAAAGAATGCTCCTATACTTGTTCTTGATGAGGCTACATCAAGTCTCGATTCTCATTCTGAATCCTTAATACAAGATGCATTAAATACTCTAATGAAAGGGAAGACTACTATAGTTATTGCTCATAGACTATCAACTATTAAGAAGATGGATAGGATCATTGTTCTTGGTAAGGACGGGGTTATAGAACAAGGAGGACATGATGAATTGATTAGGAAGCAAGGCACATATGCAAAATTATGGAATCTACAAGCAGGAGGCTTTGCTGATAAGAGTATTGAGGATTTATTAGATCAAAAATAAAAAATGAAGAAGAAAATACCACTTTATATTTTTATAATAATAGTAGCCACATGGATATTTTGTGTAATACCAAGACCAGTAGAAAAATATTCCTTGAGTGTAAACGATAAAAAAATACCTTTAATTATTGCTGACACACCAGAGTTGCAAGAGACTGGATTAAGTAATAGAGCTTCACTTGCACCAAACTCAGCTATGTTGTTTGTTTTTGATAAGCCAGATAAATATGGATTTTGGATGAAAGATATGAAGTTTAATATTGATATTATTTGGCTAGACAAAGATGCAAATGTGGTTCATGTTGAGAAAAATCTAAGTCCAGATAGTTATCCTGATACTTTTATCCCACCACAAGATAGCCTTTATGTACTTGAGGTAAATGATGGTTTTGCTGATAAAAATAGTATAACGGTGGGAAAGAAATTAAATTTAATAAAAAGATAGTATTTACATTTCTATTTTTTTGTCCCTTATTTATAAAATGATCGATTATCCACTTTTTTTATGTTTGCTAAAAAGGTAAAATTACCCGCACTACTAGCATAATTATTTTATCAATCCATGAGCATATACATAACAAAGAGTGATGGTACCCGTGAGTTACATAATGCAGACAGAGTAAATCGTTCGATTGAACGTGCTTGTGCCGGACTTGTTGATCCAATAGCGATGGTGACACAAATCGCTTCAGAAACATACCTCACCTTGTATGACGGTATAACTACTGATGAATTGGATTATGCGACAATTAACGCAGCAGTTCAGAATATTAAGGAAGATATTCAATATGATAAAGTGGCAACTAGACTTCTTCTAAAGACCATATATCGTAAGGTTGTTGGCGAGTATGATAAAGAGGATCCTGCTGATCTGAATAAAAAGCACAGAGATTCTTTTGTTGATTATGTTAAAAATGGAGTTGAGAATAAGAGACTACATCCTGATATGATTAGTAAGTTTGATCTACAGGAATTAGCTGGTACTCTAGATATTAGTCGTGATGAACTATTCGTATATGCCGGTCTAGATGGTTTAATAAATAGATACTTCCTTAAGAATGATAAGCAGCAGCCAGTAGAAACTCCACAATATTTCTTCATGCGTATTGCTATGGGACTTTCATATAATGAAAAGAATCCAACTGAATATGCTAAGAAGTTCTATGAGAAGATGTCTAATCATCAGTATATAGCTGGAGGATCAACGAATCTTGGTGCTGGTACGACTCGTCCAGCATTGTCCAACTGTTATTTGATGGAGATACATGATGATATGGGTCATATTGCAAAGTCAGTGTCAGATGTACTTCTTCTATCAAAGGGATCTGGAGGAATTGGAGCTTCGATCACAAAGTTAAGAGCTACAGGTTCACCTCTGAAATCAAACTTTGGTGGTGTATCAAGTGGTCCGACTCCTTTTGCAAAGATTATCGATACAGCAATTCGAGCTGTCATGCGAGGAGGAAAAAAGAAGGGTGCTCTTTGTTTCTATATGGAAAATTGGCACTATGACTTCCCAGAATTCCTAGATTGGAAGCATAATGCTGGAGATGACTATTTGCGTATGAGAACAGCAAATACCGCAGCATTTCTATCAGATGAATTTATGAGACGTGTTGATGCCGGTTCTGATTGGTATATGTTCGATCCTGCTGAAGCTGGAGATCTAAATGAGCTCTATGGTCAGGAATTCAGCAAGAGATATGCATACTATGTAGAAAAAGCAGAAAGAGGAGAAATGGTGATGTTTAAGAAGGTTCCAGCGCAGGAACAATACAGACAAATTCTCACTTCATTACAGTCCACATCTCATCCTTGGTTGGTTTGGAAGGATACTATAAATAATCGTGCCTTGAACAATAATACAGGAGCTATACATATGTCTAATCTCTGTACTGAGATTTGTCTACCACAAGATAAAGATAATGTTGCTGTATGTAACCTGGCTTCACTTAATCTTGCTGCACATATTAAAAACAAGGAGGTTAACTGGTCCAAGCTAGAAGAGAGTGTAAGACTAGCTGTAAGACAGCTTGATAATCTAATTGATATCAATGTTCTTCCAATCCCTGAGGCAGCAAAGTCTGATAAGGAGAATAGAGCTATAGGACTTGGAGTGATGGGTTTTGCAGATACAATAGAGCAATTAGGCATGTCATATGATAGTGAACATGCATGGGATTTTGCAGATCGCATATTTGAATTCGTAAGCTACATGGCTATCGATGCAAGTGCGGATCTAGCAAAAGAGAGAGGATCATATATGCATTTTGCTGGATCTGAATGGTCAAAGGGACATGTACCAATAGATACACTAAAGAAACTCGGTGATTCAAGAGGACTCGATGTGACTGTTGATAGTCAGAGTAAACATAGAGGTTTGAACTGGGAGATCTTAAGACAGAAGGTAAAGAAGGGTATTAGAAATGCTACTCTAATGGCGGTCGCTCCGAATGCAAATATTGGTTTGGTTGTTGGTACTACACCAGGAATTGATGCTCGTTTTGCTCAGGTCTTCTCAAGAAACAAGATTTCAGGAAAGTATATGGATATTAATCATAACCTAGTTAAAGATCTAAAGAATATGGGTATATGGGAGAAGGTAAGAGATGCAATTATTGAGAATCAGGGAGATATATCAAATATTCCGGGTATTCCTCAACACACAAAGGATGTATATAAGACATCATTTACAACTTCACCATATGCATATATAGAAGTTGCTGCTAGAGCTCAGAAGTGGGTAGACCAGGCTCTTTCAAGAAATATGTATCTAGAAACTCGTGATATAGATGAGACTATGGATATATATACAACTGCATGGAAGAAAGGTCTCAAGTCTACATACTATCTACATATGAAGCCACGTCATACAGCAGAACAGAGTACTGTTAAGGTTAACAAAGCAGAGAAGATGGGTAAGAAGGGATTTGCTGCTGTTGCCTCAGTTGCTAGTGATGTATCAAAAATAGAGATACCTCAACCAATTGAAAGCCCAATCGTAATTCAAAAAATTGAAACCGTTAAAGTTTCTACACCAGTATATGAAAGAGAGGAAATACGTGAAGAGATTAGGGAAGCCGCAACAATTCAACCTAGTATGCCGCTTGTAACTCCAGTAGTAAGTCAGGCCTCGAGCAATCCAATAGTTGATAAGATTATAACTCCAAAAGTAGAGACTCCGGTATCAAATACTTCCAGTTCTCTTTCAAAGGAAGAGGTAATGGCTCAGTTAAGTAAAAATCCTAATATTCAAGTAGCAAAAGTTAAGCCAAAGGTTTGCCCGGTTGATCCAGCAGAGCTAGCTCAGTGTGAGGCTTGCCAATAGTGTACAAAGTGTATAGTATACAAAATATAATTATAAATTTTAACGAAATAACATAATGTTAATAGGAAAAGCTGCACCCGAAGATACAAGTCTCCACCCAATTAAGTACAGATGGGCTTATGATCTATATAATCAAGCTGTTCGTAATACATGGTTTCCTCATGAGATTACTCTAAAAGAAGATCTAGACGATTGGAAGAAGATGACAGAGGATGAGAAGCATGCCGTAGAGTTTTTGATGGCCTTTTTTAATCCTGCAGAGCTAATAGTTAATAGATCAATTGCGCTTGGTATATATCCATATTTAAAGTCACCAGAGTGTCACCTATATCTAGCTAAACAGATGTGGGAAGAGGCAAATCACTGTGTTGCATTTGAGTATGTTCTTGAGACATTTCCATTTGATCGTGAAAAGGTATTCAACCATCACTTGAATGTGCCATCTATGAAAGCCAAGGAAGACTATATTAATAAGTACATGAGAAGGATGACAGAAGTATCACTTGATGTCGATACAATTGAAGGTAAAAAGGATTTCATTAGAAACCTTGTTGCTACAAATATAGTTATGGAGGGTATATGGTTCTACTCTGGATTCATGGTTGTGCTTTCATTCCGACAGAGAAAGCAACTTAGAAACTTCGGTTCTATGATCAACTGGGTTTTAAGAGATGAAAGTCTACACTTAAAGTTTGGTATTAACCTAATACATAACATTCTAGAGGAAAATCAGGATCTACTATCTGCAGAGTTTGCTGATGAGATTAGAAATATAATAATCGAAGGAGTTAATAAGGAAGTAGACTATAATAAGGACCTATTCCCAAATGGAATACTTGGACTTAATGCTGAATACGTAAACCAGTATGTAAAGTATGTTGCCGACAGAAGACTTGAAGAATTAGGATTCCCTAAGTTCTACAATGTAACAAATCCAGCTAAGTGGATGAGTACTGCAACTGATGTGTTTGAGCTTGTAAACTTCTTCGAAGCTCAAAATACAAGTTATGAAGTGGATTCACATTCATCTGGTAAGGCAAAGCCTAAAGATGAGGGTTCAAGTAATTCTGGAGGAGGGGAGTAGATGATTGCTATTGTCAAGGTGGTCTATTTTGTGATATAGTGTTTGCACATATCAGACAATCGCTATTACAAGCGGAAGCTTGTAAATAGAGGAAAGTCCGAGCACTGCCTGGATCGCAAGATTCAGGAGAATGGTAGCGGGTAACGCCCGTCCATCGTGAGGTGCGAGGTGCGAACAGAGACGTAATCATTGGAAACGATGATTAGATCCGCAAGGATTAGTCTGCATGGAAACATACAGGGTGCAACGGCAAAATCCTTACTTCAGTGCAAGGCCGTGTCCATGAAAATGGAAGTGCCGCTTGAGGTTTACTGTAAAGTAAATCCCAGATAAATGATTGTCGTCTTCGCAAGAAGATACAGAACTCGGCTTATCGATATGTAACATCAAAAAACTTCCTTAACAGGAGGTTTTTTGTTTGGTATAATTATCTCCAATCGGTTTATTATTAGGAGTTAACAATTTATTATGGACATTACAACAAATACAAGTGATCAAAATGGCGGATTACAAAAGAAGAAAGTGGTAGGGAGGCTTGAAAAAATATCTTTCATTTTACTTCTAATTACTATTATACTCACTCCACTAGCATTCGTTCCTAGTCTTTATACATCAATAGATACAGTAAAAACTATTGTTATAACTATCGGTGTACTTGTGTCTGCTACTCTCTATTCTATTTCATTACTTAAAAATCGAGATTTAACTATTCCTAAGCACCCACTCTTCACGGTATCACTTGGAATCATTGCTTCAATGATTATTTCTACTTTATTGAGTACTAGTGTGATCAAATCACTATTCGGTCAAGGATTTGAGGTTGGAACAACTAGTATGATTCTAGTATTCTTTCTAGCTTCTCTATTGACTGTATACTTTACTAATAAGGATAAGGACAGGCTATTCTATGTATATGGAGCAGTATTTGTTGCATTCATAATAGTTGCTTTGTATCACATCTCCCGCTTTATTGGTGGCGCTGATTTCCTAACTCTAGGAATATTTCAAAGTGCAACATCAACTATGATAGGTAAATGGAACGATCTTGCACTATTCTCCGGACTTGTCGGTCTTCTATCATATATAACATTAAGATCTATAACTTTAAGTAAGGTATTCAAGATCGTGCTTGTAATACTCTCAATTGTATCTGCCGTATTCCTAATTCTTATCAATTCATCTTTAATATGGGCTCTAGTCGCTCTAGTTACTATATTGTTTGCTGCATATGAATTTTCAAAATCAACCGTTTCCTTACCTGGCATATCTGGTTGGTTGAAGAAAATTCCAGTTATAACAGCCATAATCGTGGTAGCTTCAGCAGTCTTCTTCTGGAAAGGGGATGCAATAATAAGTGGCGTTATTACTAAAATGGGTCTTGGTCAGACTGAGGTAGTGCTTCCATGGCAGCTAACTATTGATGTTGCATCAGAGACTATCAAGGAATCACCATTATTCGGTGCTGGACCAAATAGATTCGGGGTACAATATTTGAGATTTAAACCAATTGTAGTTAATCCTACCGTATTCTGGAATACTGAGTTTTCTACTGGTTTTGGTTTTGTACCGACATTCACTGTGACACAAGGTTTACTAGGATTGGTACTGTGGATTGTGTTAATGGTTATCTTTGGATACACAGGATTTAAGGCCTTAAAAAGGGAGAATGATGGTGTATCAAGGTACTTTATTGCATCATCATTCTTTCTATCACTATTCCTATGGATTGCTGCCATTGTATATGTACCTTCCCACTCAATATTAATGATGACTTTTGTGTTTAGTGGCCTATTCCTGGCTTCACTGATTAATAGTAGCCAAGTGTCCCTAGTGAGTCTAAGAAGAGAAGATGGAAAAGGATTGACAAAGTTCATACCTGGTATACTTCTTGTAATTATTGCCATTTCTATAATCTGGTTAGCTGTATTCGTTAAGAAAACAATTGCCTTAGGATATTTCCATGGCGGCATAAGTTCATTCAACCTACCAGAAGGTAAGGG
>CAYXZI010000005.1:0-13008 GCA_964470105.1 uncultured Candidatus Saccharibacteria bacterium | reverse complement strand
CCTTAGGATATTTCCATGGCGGCATAAGTTCATTCAACCTACCAGAAGGTAAGGGATTAGCTGATGCTGAGGCAAAGTTTATGAAGGCATTAGCTTTTGACAAGGTTGATACATACTATCAGGCTATGTCAGAGATAAATATCTCAAAGATCACTCTTCTCGCCCAGAAGATCCAAGCTGAAGCTAGCCAAAAGGGAGGTACTGCAGATCCTGAAGCTGTAAAACAGCTAGGTAAGTTAATTGATGATGCATTGCAGTATTCAAGAGATGCGATTGCTGCTGATCCAACAAATTATTACAACAATCTTGCTGAGGCTCGTATATCTGAGGTCGCACTTTCACTTCAAATACAGAATGCGTATGAGACCACTAGAAATGCATATGCTAATGCTTTGAGAAATAATCCATACAACCCTTCAATATATTTAAGTTTAGCGCGAGTTGAAGCATCACAGAACAAGATCGCCGAAGCACAGAGAAATATCGGATCAGCACTACAACTAAAACAGAATTATCTAGATGCTATTTTCCTTCTTTCACAGATTCAGGTAAGTCAGGGACAGATTAAGGATGCTATAACATCTGTTCAGGTTGCTAGTCAGATTAATCCTGAGAATCCACAAATATTCTTCCAGTTAGGATTGTTATATTACAATGACAAAAACTACACATCAGCAATCGATGCTTTTACAAACGCGGTTAAGTTGGATAATAAGTATGCAAATGCACAATATTTCCTAGGTTTGTCTTATGCTAGATTGAATAAGTTTGCTGATGCAATAATTCAATTTGAGAATTTGTCTGTAAGTAATCCAGATAATGAAGAGGTTGCGTTGATTCTGAAAAATCTAAAGACCGGTAAGAGTCCATTTGCTGATGCAAAGCCGCCTATTGATAGCAAACCAGAACAAAGAAAGAGTCTACCTATAAAGTCTAAGTAGTAAAATGGTTAAACGATTCCTAGAGATGATGGGAAAGGAGATAGGTGGCTTACACGAGGCGGCCTATCTTCTTGCTTTCTTCGCTTTTCTGTCACAAATCCTGGCACTGGTTAGAGATAAGCTTTTAGCTTTTAATTTCGGTGCTGGTCATGATCTTGATATATATTATGCAGCCTTCAGAATTCCAGATCTTATCTTCGTCTCAATTGCTTCAATGGTGTCTGCATCAGTTCTTGTTCCATTCTTCATAGAGAGATTTAATAGGGATGAGGATAAGGGAAAGAGATTTATAGATAGTATATTTACTGCATTCTTTTTGGCTATTATTGTGATTAGTGGTATTACATACCTTCTAATGCCTCATCTGGTCGCATGGTTATTGCCTGGTTTTGTAAATGATCAGTCATTTTCGGATCTTGTATTAGCATCAAGAATATTACTACTCTCACCGATTTTTTTAGGTTTATCTAACTTCCTATCAAGTATTACACAGATGCATAAGAGATTTCTTGTATATGCATTAAGTCCTATACTCTACAATATTGGAATTATTATTGGAATTATCTGTCTTCATCCACTTTTTGGTATATACGGCTTAGTTTGGGGAGTTATTATCGGTGCGCTGCTACATATGATGATACAAGTTCCATTTATTATGCATAAAGATTCATTTCCAAACTTGAGTATACGTATATCCTGGTCAGATATTAGTAGGGTGGTGTTGGTATCATTGCCTAGAACAGTGACTCTCTCTTCTAATCAATTAGCGTCATTCTTCTTGGTATCTCTGGCATCATTTATGAGTGGTGGTTCTATATCTGTATTTAGTTTGGCTTTCAATCTTCAATCAGTGCCATTATCCATAATCGGTGTTAGCTATTCATCTGCAGTATTTCCAACCCTCTCAAAGTTTTTTGTTGAGAACAATAGGAGACAGTTTCTGCAACAGATGATTGATTCTGCCAGACACATAGTGTTTTGGTCTATTCCAATCACGATTATGTTCATTGTCTTGCGTGCACAGATTGTAAGAACCATATATGGAGCTGGTCAGTTTGATTGGGCTGATACTCGTCTTACCGCCGCTGTCCTATCAATTTTTATTATTTCCGTTATTGGACAAAGCTTAATTCTGCTTTTTGTTAGGGCATACTATGCAGAAGGGAAGACAAAAAGGCCGCTATTTGTAAACGTTGCATCTGGAGTTATTATAGTGATCCTCGGATATACTCTAACCAAGATATTCTTTGCATATCCGTTATTTAAGTATTTCCTAGAAGATCTATTTAAGGTTTCAGGGCAGATGGGTACTAGTGTACTTGTCCTACCACTTGCATATTCTATCGGTGTACTTATCAATACATATTTCCATTGGCATATGTTTGAAAAAGATTATCCGGGTTTTACCAAACCTGTTATTGCTACTCTTTTTCAAAGTTTTGCAGCATCAGTGATTATGGGATATATTGCTTTCTTATCTCTACGCTTCTTTAATATCTTCTTTCCACTTACAAAAGCATGGAATGTGTTCTTCCAAGGTTTATTTGCGGGGATAGTCGGTATAGTTATTGGTGTATTGATACTAATATTGCTTAAAAACAGAGAAGTTAAAGAAATTTGGAGCACATTACATCATAAATTCTGGAAATCTAATGTTGTTGTTCCAGATCAAGATTCTCTCTAGTTTATCCCCATTTTTATATTCAATTTACTGGTATAATTAGGTGTATGAAATCTAAGCTGATTCCGATTTATATTGCTGTACTTTTGATACTTAGCACTAGTTTTGCATATAGCAACAAGTCACTGATTGCTTCCGTATACTGCTCTACACTAGGATCATGGATACGTGACATCTCTTGTGTCGAAAAGATTGAAGAAAAAGTAGTGCCTATGGCTTCTTCTACTCCCACACAAATTGTAAAGCAATATATTAACAATCCAGTTATTGAGACAGTGAAGACTGTAGAGAGGATAGTTACTTCAAACACACCATTTGACCCTTCAGACTATGTTACTAAGGATTTTTTAAGGAAACAGGCTGGAGCTATAGGGGAGGCGTCTGGTAAATCAACCTCTAATCTGTCTGAAACTATATCCTCACTTACTACTACAGATATTTCTGAGGGAACAAATCTATACTATACCGATGCTAGAGTGGCTGCATATATTTCTGCCTCCACAACTTTAGGTTCTTCTGGGTCAAGTCAGTGGACTACCTCAGGTTCAAATATTTACTATAGCTCTGGAAGTGTAGGTATTGGAACTACATCTCCTTGGGGTCAGCTATCTGTTAATCCAAATGGTATTACTGGTCCTGCTTTTGTAGTTGGATCTTCTACGGCTACGAGTTTTGTTATAGATAATAGTGGATTTGTAGGTGTTGGAACTGCATCAGTTTTAAACCCAAGTGGTAGTGGTAATAATAAAATGGAAATATTGGGTTCAAATAGGGCCACATCAGTGGGTAATGGTGTGCTCGGTCTATATACTTCAAATGACATGGCTGCTGATTTGGGAGCATCTATCGTCCTGGGAGGAGTCGATACAACAGGTGGAACTGGAAATAGAAGTTTTGCTGCAATTGCTGGTAGGAAGGCGAATAGCACATCCGGTAATAGAGAGGGATATTTACAGTTTGCAGTTAGAGCTGCTGGTTCCGGTTCTACTCAGATGACAGAATTTATGAGACTAAATGGAAATGGAAATTTAGGTATAGGCACAACTTCTCCTTTCGCCACCCTAGCCATCAACCCAACTGCAGGTAATGCCTCAAATCAATTTGTGGTAGGATCATCGACAGCAACTTCATTTATCATAAACAATAGCGGTCAGGTGGGAATTGGGACAAGTACACCATCAGAAACTTTAGAGGTAACAGGAACAATTAAATATGATGTTTTGAATTCAGGAATTGTTGCGGTTATTGCTTCATCTACAGCTAAGACTACATATTTTAGAGCTTCCGCAGATAACAACACTGCTCGTGGAGCAGCACTTCAGGCTGCTTTTGCCGCATCTGCAGCTGGAGATACAATAATAATTGGTCCCGGAAACTACAAATTAACTGCTCAGCTAGATGTTTTAAGTTATCAAAATATCATTCTTCAATCATCACATATATATGGAAAGACTGGAGCAGATGGAACATCAGATATTTTTGAGGCAGCAAGTACAGATTATTGGAGAATAGAAGGTAATGGTATCTTGGAAGGTAATGGCTTGGTAACAGGTACATACGCAAATGAGGCAGGTATACGAGTATCAGGATCAAACTGTATTGGTTGGTCAATTAGTGGCCTTAACTTTACTAGCTTTAAGGGTCCTGGAATTGCTGTTGTTTGTAGTAACTCTGTACATAATAACGGAAGTATTACTCAGGTTAATGTTACCAATAGCTCATATGGATTCAATTCCCAATCTGGTGCGGAATATATAAATATTAATGATTCCACTTTCAATAACAACACTACTGGAATGTACATTGGTGCTGGAAATGTTTCAGTTGCTGGTGGAAATGTTAGTGATAACACTACTGGTATATATATTGATAATCCAGGAAATAACGGACATGGAATGTTCGTTGGTGTAAATATTAATCACAATGGTACGGATGGACTATACGCCAATGCCGTAACTATAGGTATGGATTTTATAGGTTGTCATTTCTTTGGATCAAGAATTACCCTCGATTCATCAAGGGGTATTAATATTATAGGAGGTATGGGATCACCGACATTTAATATGGTAGGTACTCCTACTGGATATTCATTTGTAAAAGATTTCTGGTTTAATTCTGCCGAACCAACTATTACTGCAACTGTTGCTCAGAGACCATTTTTAAGAATTGAACAAAGCTATACTGGAACAAATGCTACAAGTACATCTAATTATGGTGTGCAGGTAGATAATGGTGGTACTGGTACAACAACATTACCAACATATGGTCAGATCCTAGTGGGGAATAACTCTGGTGGATACCAATATATGGCGACATCATCTTTAGGGATAAGTGCACAGTGGTCAACGTCAGGTTCAAATATATCGTATAACTCTGGCAACGTTGGTATAGGCACCTCATCTGCTGCTGCAAAACTTGGCATTACTCAATCCGCCAACACAGCAGCAAACGGTCATTGGCAAGCAGGTACAGATGGTGACTTCAGATCAGTATATGTCTCAGATACCTCAGGCACCCTCTCATTCTTCGGAGGAGACACAGCAGGCTCTCTAAACACAGCTACACTAAATAGTGCAGGAGCATGGACCAATGCTTCAGATAGGTCATACAAGGAGAATATAGTAGATCTAAACACTAAATACACTCTAGATACACTCCTATCTATACAACCTAGATTCTATACAATGAAAGGTACAGGTAAACCACAGATAGGATTCATAGCTCAAGAGCTTAAACTAGTATTACCTGAGGTAGTAGAAGGAACTGATGGATCCATGGGTATATCATATGGAAACATGGTTGCTCTTCTTGTTACTGCTGTTAAGGAATTGAATGGAAAGGTGGAGAAGGTAGCATCTGATATTAAAGCAATATTTGCAGAAAAAGTGGAGACTAAAGAGGTAGTTACTGAAAAGCTATGCGTTGGTAATACTTGTATTACAGAGGATGAACTTAAGGATCTACTAGATAGCCAGAATATTAAAGCTAAGGCACCTACGATAAAAGAGAATGTCGGTACAACGACTGAGAGTAATCAGTCAACTACAACTGAAGAAGTGGTAGAATCAAATGATAATGCTACAAGTACAGAAGAGGTGATTGATTCAAATACTGCAACAAGTACTCCAGTTGTAGAGGAACAATCAGTGTCTAAATCAGTTGAAGAGGAGAAGAAAGAGGAAGTGAAGGAACCTGAACCTATAAAGACTGAAGAAGTAGTTGTTGAAGAAAAAACAGTAGAAGAAGTTAAAGAATCTGAACCTACTCCAGTAGCCACGGAAAACCCTATACTATAGGTACTGTAATTAAAAACAGAAATATGGTAGAGTCAAATGTATGAACCCAAAGTTTATACGTAACTTTTCTATAATCGCACATATTGACCACGGTAAATCAACATTGGCTGATCGAATGTTGGAGCTAACTAATACTATAGAAAAAAGAAAGATGCAGGAACAGGTACTTGATAGTATGGAGCTAGAAAGGGAACGTGGTATTACCATAAAGATGCAGCCTGTTAGAATGAAATGGAAGGATCATATTTTTAATTTAATTGATACTCCAGGGCATATAGACTTTTCATATGAAGTTTCAAGAGCATTAAAGGCTGTAGAAGGATCTATTCTTCTGGTTGATGCAACACAGGGAGTACAGGCTCAAACTCTTACAACCCTAAATATGGCGAGGGAATCTGGTTTAACTATAATTCCTGTAGTATCAAAGATAGACTCACCTCTAGCACGTATCTCTGAGGTAATACACGAAGTATGTGAACTTCTTGATTGTGAAGAAAAGGATGTTCTTAGGGTGTCTGGTAAGACAGGCGAGGGTGTCACCAATCTACTAGATGAAATTATTAAAAGAGTTCCTGAGCCAAAGATTCCTGAAGACAATCAAACAGATCAATTCAGGTCACTAGTTTTTGATTTCCAATATTCAAATCATAAAGGAGTTATCGTATATATCAGAGTAATGAATGGATCAGTTAAGAGACATGATCAGCTCCTCTTTAAGATCTCAGATGAGAAATTCCAATCATTAGAGGTTGGTATTTTTGCTCCAGATGACACACCGACCGATAGTCTAAGTGTGGGGGAGATAGGATATATAGTTACGGGTATAAAGCAGCCTGGTATTGCTTCTGTTGGAGATACGGTAGCTTCTATTAAAGATATAACCGCACCACTACACGGATATATGTCACCAAGGCCAGTTGTATGGGCATCGGTATATCCTGAGAGCCAAGATGATTTTAATGCACTACGCATGGCACTCGGTAGATTAAGATTGTCAGATTCTTCGTTCACTCATGAAGAAGAATCTTCAGGTACATTGGGTAGAGGTTTTAGATGTGGTTTCTTGGGAATGCTTCATCTTGAGATTATTACTGAAAGATTAAGGAGAGAATTTAATCTAAACCTCGTGGTCACCACTCCAAGTATTACATATAACGTAGAGCTAAAGAATGGTAAAACTATAACCATATACTCACCAGCACTTTTCCCAGATGATCATGAGGTTAAGAAAGTTTACGAACCATTAGTTAAGATGAAGATCATAACCCCACCAGACTATTTGGGTGTAATCATGCAAAGTATTTTTAATCATGAGGGTGAGGTCTCATCAACTGAAAACTTCGGTGATAACAGAAATGCAGTGACCTTGGTTATGCCACTACGTGAACTAATGAGAAACTTTTTTGATGAGATAAAGAGTGCCTCATCTGGATTTGCATCTATATCATATGAGGTGGGGGAGATGAGAGAGGCTGATGTGGCTAGACTGGATATACTAGTTGCTGATGAACCAGTTATAGCCTTTACTCGCGTTGTATCAAGAAGGAGACTAGAAGAAGAGGCAAAGGCATCAGTGGAAAAATTGCATAAGGTACTGCCAAGACAGATGTTCACTGTAAAGATACAGGGTAAAGCACAGGGACGTATTATAGCCTCAGAGACTTTGACTGGAATGCAGAAGAATGTAACTCAACATATGTACGGAGGAGATAGAACTAGAAAGATGAAGTTATGGGAAAAACAGAAGGAAGGAAAGAAGAAGATGAAGGAACTTGGAAGAGGAAATGTAACTATACCTCAAGAGGTATTTATAAAAATGATGAGGTCTGATTAGTAGGGGACTATCGAATATTAGGAAGGTAAAGAATTACCATACTCACGATAATTAAAATACCAACTATGAACATTATTACTCGTAGTGCCTTTTTTGTGTTTTGGTGGAATAACATGATTTAAATATAGTATACTATATGTAAGAAAAATTCAATGCATGACTTTCAAAATAGAAAAAAGATAAGAAAGATACTATATTCGCCAGTCACTCTACTTGCGCTTGCTATTGTCTTATCTATTCTGGTAAGTGGGGTATGGGGTGTATATCAGAAATCTAAAGTAAGTTCAGAAAACCTAGAAAGGGAAAAAAAAGAAATTGGAAGATTAACTGAACGAGAGAGAATGTTAACCGCATTCATTGATTTTCTTAAAACTGAACAAGGAGTCGAGAATGAAATCAGAACTAAATTTAGAGCAATAAAAGAAGGGGAGAAAGTTGTGGTTATAGTTGATAATAAAGCATCAGTTGTGGAAGCGACCACAACCGCACCTTCTAGAGGGTTACTTTACAAAGTATTCCACTGGCCACAATAGTTTGATACAATGGCCATATGAAAAATATAATAATTTATTCGACACCAACGTGTCATTATTGTGGTTTAGCAAAGGAGTATTTTAAGAAGCATAATATAACATACACTGAGCATAATGTAGCTAGTGATCTAGAACAAAGAAAGATAATGGTTGATAAAAGTGGTCAATTAGGTGTTCCAGTTATAGATATAGATGGCAGTGTAATGGTAGGGTTTGATGAAGAAGAGTTGGCTAGTAAGTTAGGTATTAACTAAGTTTAAAAGTCTACATAAGGTAGACTGAGCCCCCGTAGTTCAATGGATAGAACGGACCCGTCCTAAGGGCCTGATGTCAGTTCGATTCTGGCCAGGGGCACAAAAACTCCCAAAAAACACATATCTATAATGTTATATAAACATTAATAAACAGTGCTACATACCATAGTAAATTTATAATACATTTAGAATAAATATTAATGTTTAATAAGTATATAAGTCAAAAGAAAATCCTTAACTAAAAATAGTAATTACCCAGTATTTAAATATGGAGCGGTTATTATTGAGAACTAATTTGTGTATAAATTAGTCAATGCTCATATATACTATATATAGTATATAGATGGAGCACTAGCGCTATACAATTCCATCTATACTTACTTGCCAAAGATCATAGTTAATGCACATTTATTATGTGATCTGTGGTCTAGAAAACCATGCGTGTTTACTTTGACTGATTGACCCGAGATATGACTAAAAATAAGGGGATCTCGGCTGCTCGAGTTACATATATATAGTATGCCATAAGTACGCTAACTTTGCTTGGTATATGGTTAACGACACTTTACTTGCAGTGTTTTAGAAGTTACAGAGCTACTGATTGGATGACATAGGATTAATTTTGCTAATTCGGATCTAATTCTGGATTTTCGGTAACCTGTTTTGGTACTTTTTCATTTTCATTTTAAATATTTTTTTATTTAACTTTTCTAAAAGTAGGTACTTTATCCACACTTTTTTATGATCTAATGAGCCGAGATGGGGTATAATTATTAGTAAGTAAATATGAAAGATGATCTTATTTTTGAAGGTAAAAAGTATATCTCGGCTAAACGAGCTTCTAAGTTAGTTTCTTATACTCGTGATTACGTTGGTCAGTTGTGCCGTGAAGGAAAAGTTGAGTCAAGAATGGTGGGACGTTCATGGTTCATTTCTGAAGAGTCAATTCTTAATCATAAGTTGCATTGTGAAAAGTCAGAGAATATTGGTTCTGTCAAGATGGCTCCAATTATCGCACTACCAGCTCCGGTTATAGTTAAAGAAATAGTAAAAGAAGTTGTATCACCAATAAATACAGTATCAGTAGAATCTAACCATAAGGTATTCATGACAATGCCAGCATTCTCACTTGCTGGTGCAATGACTACTGTTAATTCTGATTCGCTCTCAACATATTCAAAGAAAGATTTTTCACAAGATTTATCTGCATCCGCAAATTCATTTAAAGAAATTTTTACTAGAGATTCAATTGCCGCATCTCTTCTCATTTTAGTTATAGTTCTTAATATCGGTTTTATGCAGAAAACTTTTTTTCCATCAATCTTTTCAAATATTAACATTCCACATGTAAGTATCGCTGCTGCGACTCAAACTATTTCAAATGAAAATACAAGGAAAATTATTTCTTACGTTCAAAATCTTTTTGGAAATATTTCTGACAAGGTTTTTGCATATCTTGGAATAGATAACTCTGTGGGTGTAAGGATAGAAAAAGTTGAGCCTGTTAGTGATAGTGAATTTAATGGAATAGCTGTCGCTCCATCATCTGGTTCAGAAAGTATTGATGAAATTTCTAAACAGAGAATTCGTGATTCTTTCTCAGATGAGGTTGAGATACATCCAGATGCCAGTGGTACTGCGGGAGTAATCACACCAGTGTTTAAGAAAGCATCAAAGGATAATTATATTTATGTTCTTGTGCCAACTGTAAATTAAAACAATGAAATCATTTACTAGAACAATATTGAATACAAAGAGAATCTCAACTATTGCAGTTGTGGTATATATGTTGTCATATGTACTAGTTCCTAATGCAATGGTATTTGCACAAGTGATGCATAGTACTCAATATAGATTAGAAAGTGATAGCTTAAACTTTGGTGGTAATCGTTCATCATCCGCCTCATATATCTCTGAGGATACTATTGGAGAGGTTGGTAGTGGTAATTCTAATAGTACCAACTATAAAAATAGAGCCGGATATCAGCAAGCAGATGTAGTTGCTGTAGGAAGCAATACACACTCAAGTAGTGCTTCAGGTTCAGGTTCATATGGAAGTGTGGTTAATGTACTTGAGTTCTTTGCTGTACCACTTGAGAAATCAATATCTCTAAATTGGTCATATCCAAAAGTATCAAATATTGAGTCAGTAAAAATTATTAGATCTGATAAATTCTATCCAACAAATATAGAAGATGGTGATGTTATCTTTGAAGGTAGTAGTATCGGAGCAATAGACTACGACGTTGTACCGGGTGTTACATATTACTATGCTTTATTCGCTAAAAATATTAATGGTGAATATTCATCTGGTGTATTGGCTCAAGCCAGAATACCAGTTCTTGGTGAAGAACCACGTCAGATCTCTAAAGATCCATTTGAGAATGTTCCTGACGCTCAGAATGTTGATAAGGTTATAAGTGAATTAACTTTAGCAGATTTTGATTTTATACAAGACGGCAAGTTAATAGATCATGCAGATAAGACTATACCTATACATGGAGGAAAGGATTTAACTATAAGTCTTGCTTATGGTAAGGTTCCGGAGATTTTAAAGACTATAGCTGTCAGCCTATTTGATCCTGAAGATAATACTAAGGTATTCACATTCCTTCTCAGAGTAAATAAAGATAAGACAGCATATACTGCAACTATAGGTCCTTTGCTTAAGAGTGGGGACTATAAATTGAATATCATAATCCTAGACTATAAAAATCAGGGATTGAAGCGTTTAAGTGGAGATTTGAGAGCGGTAGTTTTTGAAGGAGCAAAGATACTTTCATACTTTAATAATATAAGTATCAATATACTTATATTAGTTATTTCTCTAGTACTCCTACTAGTCCTAATCCTTGCAGCTATTCTAAAGAAGAAGAAAGCTGCTCTAGCTTCTCTTGTCATACTGATCTTATTTGGTACCGGTATATATTTCTCAGTAGCTAGGGCAGCGATAAATAAAGAGATTAATTATCAAGGTAAGCTTTTTGATAGTGCTGGTGATCCTGTAAGTGATGGATTCTATAATATGAGGTTTAAGCTATATACTTCAGCAGACGGTGCAACACCTATCTGGTCTGAGACTTGGTGTAAGTCACCAGATGCTGGTAGTACTTGTGATGGTACTGGTACAAATAGTAGAGTAAGTGTAACAGATGGACTATTCAGTGTAATGCTGGGTGATATAGCTACATTAGACGGTGTTGATTTCAATCAACCACTATATCTTGGTGTAGATATAGGTACTGATAACACTACCCCTACTTGGGATGGCGAAATGACTCCAAGAAAGAAGATTGGAGCTGTTCCAGCTGCATTTGAGGCAGATAAACTTGATGGACTATCAAGTGAGCAGTTCCTAAGGTCAGATGCTCAGAATGCTACAACATCATCAACTACATTCTTAAATGTTCTACAGAATGGAGCGGGGAAAGTGGCTGAATTCTTTGGCGCTGGTTCTGCAAGTGTTCTCTCCATCCTTTCTGATGGTAAGGTTGGTATTGGTACTACAACTCCTACAGATACACTTTCAGTAAATGGTCCTATATATCTTGCCAATACAACACCAACAGCAACTGGTAACAGACTATACGCAAATGGTGGTGACCTGTACTACGCTGGTAATCTCATAGGAGGTGCTTCTACAGGTAATTGGACAAGTAACGGTACGGATGTATATAGAGTGACTGGTAATGTGGGTGTTGGTACTTCATCACCATATGGAAAGCTTTCAGTTGCAGGAGATGTAGTCGCTGCAAACTTCACAGCTACATCTACATCAGCTACATCGACTTTTGCCGGCGGATTATATGTTGGCGCAGGTATTGGGGACCAAAATGGATTCAAAGTGTATAACAATGGTGGTGGTGACGTTCGTGTTGCAATAGGTACGACGAGCGCGTCAGGAGCTGTGTTGGGTGTATATGGTTCTGGTAATGCAGAATTCATAACTGACAGACCATTTGGTACTGGACTTGCAGTAGGTCTTAGAATTGTTGGTCAATCTTCAACAAACAATGTTGCGGCAACGTTTGGTACTACTCTATCTTTCAATCTAGAAGATTCAAGTGGATCTACTTTGTCGAATACTGGTCATATAGCTAATGTTTGGGAAAATGCAGATGCACCTTTTAGAACAGCAGCCCTATCTTTCTATACTCTACCTTCAGGTGGGTCATCAGCTACAGAAAAGATGAGAATATCAGGTAATGGTAACGTAGGTATCGGTACAACATCTCCATACGCAAAACTTTCTGTAACATCAACATCAGTTGCTTCTACAACCCTAGCTCTTCGTCCCGTTTCTGCTCAAACAGCTAATATAGTAGACATGTACGGTATAACAGGAGTATTGACCAACGTATTTAATAACTTCGGTTTTCTTGGTTTGGGTTCCACCACTCCTACAGGAATGTTGACTATTACAAATACTGGAGTTAATAACTCTCTAGTAATTGAAGACTCAGCTTCAC
>CAYXZI010000004.1:0-69693 GCA_964470105.1 uncultured Candidatus Saccharibacteria bacterium | reverse complement strand
AGCATATTGAAAACACGAAAAAGAGGTTTGCTCGCCTATTAAGGCCATAAAAGGGCATTTGTGGGCTTACTAGACGAGCAACTACGCGAAAACCTCGATTTATAGGGCTATTTCAACAAAATAGCCCAATTGCTGAGAAGATGGTGGTGTGATAGAGTTTAAGATTTAGTATACGGCACTTATGGGATGTTTGAGTTGATAAATTCGAACTACTAATAGTTTAATTTAAATTTAACTAAAAAGTCTTTAATTGTTGAGGAAAAGAAAATATGATATCTTACTCCCATGGAAAATATACACACAATAATAAATATTATAGGCCAAATCCTTTTTGGAGGTTACTTTTTATGGAATGGAATAAAACATTTTAAGGATCATTCCTCATATACAAGTTATGCATCAGCTATGGGTGTACCAATGCCTAGTCTCGCAATATATTTTACTGGAATACTATTGATCCTAGGTGGACTAGGGGTTTTGTTTAATATTTTTAAAATTATATCACTCATACTTCTTGTTGTATTTTTGATTCCAGTTACATTTAAGATGCATGCTTTTTGGAAAATCTCAGATGCACAGCAGAAATCAAGCGAAAAAATTTCTTTCCTAAAAAATATTGCTCTCTTGGGTGCTGTATTGCTTATGGTGTAGTGTTGATATCTATTAATGCATTTAAAACAGAAAGTGCCGGTCCACTCGGACCGGCACGAAACAAGCAGGGGGTAAAAGAGTTGCGAACCCCCCAGAGCCTCCTTTGGGGAGTACATACTCAGAATAGTACTCCATCAATAATATTACTCTTTTAAATATATAATTCAATCCAAAAGAAAAGCCGGACGCTCCCTTTGGTTAAATGTGGGGTGAGAGAGCGTCCGGCGGGCGAGCTGAGTTGGTTAGACTCAACTAGTCAGTTGGCGATGATGAAACTAACCTCCTTGTGCAACTGACTGTCAAAACAATACAAGATTTAGATAATTTTGTCTAGTATTTATCTCATAATACCGCATACCCTTGACACTTGCTTTTTATAGATGGTGTGGTATAATACTAGGGAATATGAACAGTTCATTTTCAGCCTCTTCGGAGGAGAAGAGAAGTTCAAGGACGGTAGCGATTCTCTTCGTTGGATTCTTGGCTATAGCTGTCGCGCTCATCGCGGCAACTGAGCCAGCGTTATTTCGGGACTTGCTCAAGTGAGCAGGTCTTATAACTCGAAAGCTCCTCGACTTCACGTCGAGGGCTTTTTGTTATATGATACATTTTATGGAACAGTATGATCATATTAAAATAGAAAAGAAGTGGCAGAAGGTTTGGGAGAAGAAAAAGCCTAATAAGGTGAAGGAGGATTTAAATAAGAAAAAGTTCTATGCTCTCATAGAATTCCCATATCCATCTGGAGCTGGTATGCATGTAGGCCACATTAGAAGTAATACTGCTATGGACATCATTTCTCGTAAGAGAAGAAGAGAGGGATACAATGTACTGTATCCAATAGGTTGGGATGCATTTGGTCTACCTACAGAGAACTATGCTATCAAGACGGGTATACAACCAGCTATAGTTACTAAACAGAATACTGATAACTTTAGAAAGCAATTGAAGATGCTCGGTTTCTCTTTTGACTGGGACAGAGAAATAGATACTACAGATCCTAAATACTATAAATGGACACAATGGATATTCCTACAATTCCTAAAGAAAGGATTGGCATACAAGAAGAAGATGACCATAAACTGGTGTCCTAAGGACTTGATAGGTCTAGCTAATGAAGAAGTTGTAGATGGATGCTGTGATAGATGTGGTACAAAAGTTGAACAGCGAGAAAAGGAACAGTGGATGTTGGCTATAACAAAATATGCAGAGAGACTTGATAAGGATTTGGATGAGACTGAATTCTTGGAGAAAATAAAGATTCAACAGAGAAATTGGATTGGGAAGAGTGAGGGGGCAGAAATCAGTTTTGAAATTCAGTTCGAGGGTGGTCAGAAACCAGGATTGATTCCGGCATTCACTACACGACCTGATACCATATACGGAGTCACATATATAGTACTTTCTCCAGAGCATCCTTGGGTGACTCTAGCTATAGACGATAATCATAAAGGAGTATTGAATAATGCTGATGAAGTAAAGAAATATGTAAAACAAGCAAAGGATAAGTCTACAATAGAAAGAACTGATGCAAAAAATACAAAGACTGGAGTTGAAGTAAAAGGAGTCTGGGCTATAAACCCTGCAACCAAAGAAAAGATACCAGTATGGGTAGCTGATTATGTCCTATCTGACTATGGAACTGGTGCAGTAATGGCCGTACCTGCTCATGATGAGAGAGATTGGTACTTTGCGAAGAAATATAAGTTAAATGTTAAGTATGTTCTAGAGCCTAAGTTTATTGATGCCACAGATTCAATTCCAAAAAAAGATTTGCCGTATATTAAAAGAGAAGCGGTTTGTGTAGTTGTTCGTAATCCTAAAGATGATAAGTATCTCTGTATAAGTTGGAAAATTGCAAAGATGAACGGTTTAATAACAGGAGGAATTGAAGAAGGTGAGGATCCAGTTGTGGCAGCTAGAAGAGAAGTCGAAGAGGAGACTGGCTATAAAAATCTTAAATATATTAGAACTTCACCAGTTAATATTAATACTTTTTTCTTTCATCGAATTAAAGAAGTGAATCGATGGGCTCATTTCCACTATGTATTTTTTGATTTAGAAAATGAAGACAGATCTGTGGTTAGTGAAAAAGAGCGAGCATTGCATGATATAACTTGGAAAAGCAAGAAGGAACTATTTGATTTTCTAACTGTCTCTGAAGGAAAATTCCTTGAGAATATAATCTTTAATCCTGAATACATATATACAGGAGAAGGTATGTTGTTAGACTCCGGTAATTTTACAGGTAAAGACTCTGAATCTGTTAAAAAAGAAATTACTGAATTTGTTGGAGGTAAATGGGTAACGAAGTTTAAACTCCGCGACTGGATATTCTCTCGTCAGAGATATTGGGGAGAACCAATACCTGTTGTACATTGTCCAAAATGTGGGATAGTTCCTGTGCCTGAAAAAGAATTACCACTCAAGCTCCCAAAAGTTAAAAACTATAAACCAACTGAAACAGGTGAATCACCACTTTCTTCTCTAGATAAATGGGTGAATACTAAATGTCCAAATTGTAAAGGTAAAGCAAAGCGAGAAACCGACACTATGCCTAACTGGGCTGGATCTAGTTGGTACTATCTACGTTACGTTGATGCACATAATAAGAAGGAGTTTGCTAGTCAAAAGAATCTCAAATACTGGACTCCAGTTGATTGGTATAACGGAGGTATGGAACATACCACCCTACACCTCCTATATTCTCGATTCTGGCATAAATTCCTCTATGACCTGGGTCTTGTACCAACAAAGGAACCATATAAGAAGAGAACATCACATGGATTAATTCTAGCTGAAGGTGGAGCAAAGATGTCTAAGTCAGTAGGAAATGTAGTTAATCCAGATGATATAGTGAAAACAGTTGGAGCAGATACACTTAGAATACATGAAATGTTTATGGGTCCATTTGATCAAGCGATAGCATGGGATACCAACACCATTGCAGGTTCAAGAAGATTCATTGAAAGAATATGGAAGTTACAAGAAAAGATTGGGGAGGGTGGTGGAGAAAGTATTGAGACTTCAGTTCATAAGACGATAAAGAAGGTAAGTGAGGATATAGAGGAAATGAGATTCAATACCGCTGTTAGTTCCATAATGATTCTATTGAATGAATTTGAAAAAGAAAAAAGCATTTCTAAAGAATATTATCAGATAATCATTCAACTAGTTGCTCCGTTTGCACCACATTTTACAGAAGAAATATGGGAGAGGATGAAGAACAAAGGATCAGTACATGAATCAGAATGGCCAAAGTTTGATCCAAACAGGTTGGTAGAAAGCAATGTGACAGTATTCATTCAGATTAATGGTAAGACGAGAGGGGAGGTAAAAGTAAAAAGGGATACACCGGATGATGAATTGAAGAATACGGCTCTAAATATGGAGGAAATACAGAAATGGATAGATGGAAAGGAGGTGAAAAAAGTGATTTTTGTTAAAAACAAACTCGTAAATATAGTTGTATAATTAGACCACATTTGACACAATATCAATCATAATGTAGTATCAATCTTATCAAATAACCAATAATTGCATGGCCAACATACAATTCAAACCAAAACAATCAACAAAAAGACTTCTATCAGTCTTACCAGACCGTGCTCGTGAGGTGCTAATTAAAAGATACGGTCTAGGAAAGAGTACAGATAAAATGACTCTAGATGCTATAGGAAAGCTATATGGTATTACTCGTGAACGAGTAAGACAAATAGAAAACTATGCTCTAACAAATATCAGAAAGTCAGATGTATATAAAGCTGAAAAAACAGCTTTTGCTGAAATCGAAACTCTAATACATAGTCTTGGTGGAATTGTCGTCGAGGATGATTTCCTTGGTCATGCATCAAAGGATAAAGAACTGCAGAATCATATACACTTCATTCTAGTTATCGGTGAAGGTTTCAAAAAGAAGAAGGAGGATGATGAATTTAAGCATCGTTGGCATGTAAATGAAGAGTTGGCTAAGCAAGTAGAAGACTCTCTAAGAAAACTATATACTGGTCTTTCAGACGATGACCTACTTCCAGAATCTGAAATCGTAAATAGATTCCTTTCTCATTTGGAATCAGTGTCAGAAAAATATAAGAATCAGGAAATCATTAAAAGATGGTTAGGTATCTCTAAGTCACTCGGAAAGAACGCTATGGGTGAATGGGGTGTTTCTCATTCTTCAAATATAAAGACAAAGGGTGTCAGAGACTATGCATTCTTGGTCATCAGAAAGCATGGTTCCCCAATACACTTTAAAGAAGTTGCTAAACAGATTACTCAAGTTTTCAAAAAGAAAGCTCATATTGCAACTACACATAATGAACTAATAAAGGATAAGAGATTTGTTTTAGTTGGAAGAGGTCTATATGCTCTTAGAGAATGGGGATATATGTCTGGGGTTGTAAAGGATGTTATTAAAAACATTTTGGAGAAGAATGGTCCACTTACAAAAGAGGAAATCATTGATAAGGTTATGAAAGAGAGGTATGTGAAGGAAAATACTATAATGGTTAATCTACAAAATCAAAAAAACTTTAAGAAGACAAAGGATGGAAAGTACGATATAGCTGATTCAGCAAAGCTACCTGCATAGGTTACAGTAGTCCATAAAATAGAAAGCTGGTATAATATCAACGTATGATTCTTTCGTTGATACAAGATCAGGTATTTAGTGCTCTGACTACTTACGTAGTGCCAATATCGCCAATTATTTTGGCATTTATACTATCAATGGTCTTCTGGCCATTGTGGGTAAATTATGTACGTTCTGAATGGATATATTCTCTTAAATACGCATTGCTAGAAATTAAACTACCAAGAGAAATGTTAAAGTCTCCACTAGCTATGGAGCTGGTTCTAAATTCCCTACATAACACATCTGACGGTAGCGGTTTTGCTCAATACTGGAAAGGAGAGAAGAGGCCATCATATTCACTAGAAATAGTTTCTTTAGAGGGGGTGGTAAAGTTTTTCATAAGAACAGAAGACAGAAGAAAGAATGGAGTTATGGCTGCATTCTATTCGCAGTTCCCAGGTATTGAAATTCACGAAGCAAAAGACTATACATTAGGTGTACAGTTTGATCCAGCTGAAAGTAAAATGTGGGGAGGTGAATTTATCCTGACAAAAGCAGATCCATATCCATTGAAGACATATATTGATTATGGATTAGATAAGGATCCAAAAGAGGAATTTAAGATTGATCCCATGACACCACTCATAGAATTTTTGGGTAGTCAGGGACCATATCAGAGGGTTTGGATACAGTATATAATTCGAGCTCATATAAAGGATCAAAGAATGCCTGAACATCTATGGAAGAAGGGAGATATGTATAAGAAAGAAGCAATTGATCTCATAAACGAGATCATGGTGCGTGATGCAAAGACAAAAGTTGTCGGTAAGAAAGATAAAGAAACAGGAAGAGTTATACCACCAACACTCTCAGATGGAGAAAAGGAGGTAATTAAAGCAATAGAGAGAAATATGGGTAAACTAGCTTTTGATGTGGGTGTTAGGGCGATATATATTACTAAAAAGGATTCTTTCGATAAACCGAATGGTATTGGTGGTATTATCTCTTCATTTAAGCATTTCCATACAGAAAACTTTAACGGCTTTAAACCTAATGGTGATAAGTGGTCAGCAAAATTTAAGAATGATCCATGGGAAGACTATAAGGGATATAGACAGAACAAGCAGGCTAGACTAGTTTTGGAGGCGTTTAAGAGAAGATCATTTTTCTATGAACCGTTCGTTAGTAAGTTCTTTGTATTGAGCACAGAAGAATTAGCAACTATATACCACCTACCTGGTGCTGTGGCTGCAACACCAAGTCTAAATCGTATACCTTCAAAGAAATCAGAAGCTCCTTCAAATCTACCGATATAGTATGTCTCAATTTAAAAAACATTTAGTATTAAATATAAGTTTTTTGATTGCCATAGTGATTGTATTATGTGTCTCAGTACTTTCACAACCTCCGAAAGATTTTCCAACAAAGCAATTTGAATTTGAAGTAGAAAAGGGGGCATCAGTTAGTAAGGTGGCTCAAGATCTTTTTAATATGAATATGATTTCTTCAAAACTGATATTTAAAATATCAATTACTATCCTTTCTGGAAATAAGGGTATAAAGACTGGAGACTACAGATTCTCTGGAGGAGAGAATATGTTAACTATTGCAAAAAGAATGGTAAGTGGAGATCAGAGACAGGTGAAAGTGAGAGTAACAATACCAGAGGGTACAAATGTATCAGATATGGCATATATATACCTAAAGGCCTTACCAAGCTTTAATGCTGCACGTTTTGTATCTCTAGCTAAATCAGAGGAAGGGTTTCTATATCCTGATACATATAATTTCTATTCTAATGTTAAACCAGAAGAGGTAATACGGACAATGAAGGATAACTTTAATAAAAAGATAGCACCACTGGCTTTAGAGATTAAGAATTTTAATAAACCACTTTTTGATATTGTAACCATGGCATCTATTGTTGAAGAGGAAGCAAATAATATTGAGGATAGAAAAATGGTATCTGGAATATTATGGAAAAGACTAAAAGAGGGAATGTTTCTACAAGTCGACCCACCATTCTACTATCTTACAGGTAAAACTAGTGGAGTAACTTTTGATGATCTAAAGATTGATTCACCATACAATACATATAAATATAAGGGTTTACCTAAGGGTCCGATAAGTAATCCAGGTATAGAAGCTATAAAGGCTACAATAGAACCAGTTTCATCAAAATACTATTTCTATCTCACTGGCAGGGATGGAAAAATGTATTACGCTACCACCTACGAAGGTCATCTATTAAATATTAGTAAGTATTTAAGATAAAAAACTTGCCCGCCTTTATGGGGCGGGCTGGTTTGTGTTGGGGGGACCACGAGGGTCCCTATTTGAAATACTTGAATGGCGTGTAGTCGCGCACGAATGGTGCGCTCTTGTCAGTGCCTACCTCGATGAGGTAGTTGTCCAGAACATTCGTGCCGGACGTGACAGGGAATTCCGTTCTCATCAATGTCGGAAGCGGATCAGCTGGTATTGTTTCAACCAACTTCTTCTCAACAATGACGGATTGGATTTGCCTACGGTGGACTATGCTGAGGTATCCACCGGCATCCTCGTATGTGCCAAGGACTTGGTAGAGTCCGTTTGTCACTGATGTTATAGTTGGGACTGTGGAGTCCGAGTGCATTACCCGTTTTGCCATTTTGTAAAAGCTAAACGGGATGATGATTGCACAGAACACGACCGTCACCAACAGACTCCACCTCCTGGCCTTGATGGCGAGGTAGATGCTCGTGATGATCATCGCGGTGGTTGAGATGACGAAGATCGTTGATACGGTTAAGTACATTTCAATTCTAGGTTTGAAATGAGCTCCATTGCTCAAATCCGATATATATTATATACTAAACATACATAAAAGTCAAGGTATGCTGAAAACAAGAAATATGAAGGTATATATAGGTATGTCAGGTGGAGTTGATAGCTCTGTTTCTGCTGCTTTGCTTAAAAAAGCGGGGTACGACGTAACTGGAGTATTTATAAAAGTCTGGCAACCAGATTGGATAAACTGTACATGGAAGGAAGACAGAATGGATGCCATGAGAGTAGCTGCCAAGCTTGAAATACCATTTATCACCCTTGATCTAGAAAAGGAATACAAGGAAGAGGTAGTAGACTATATGATAAGTGAATATAGGGCTGGGAGAACACCAAATCCTGATGTGATGTGTAATCGTTACGTAAAGTTTGGAGGGTTTTACGACTGGGCTATGAAACAAGGAGCAGACTTTGTCGCTACCGGTCACTATGCTCAAGTTATAGATGGAAAGCTCATAGCAGGCAACGATAAAAACAAGGATCAGACATATTTCCTCTGGACATTAAACAAGGAACAATTGGGTAAAACTATATTCCCCGTAGGTAACATTGAGAAACCAGAGGTAAGAAAATTAGCTAAAAAGTTCAATTTACCTAATGCAGAGAAGAAAGATAGCCAAGGACTATGTTTCATTGGAAAAATAGATATTAAAGAATTTTTATCCCACTACATTGATTCAAAGAAAGGAGATGTTCTAAATATAAATGGAGAAGCAATTGGTGAACATGATGGTGCTTTTTTCTTTACCATCGGAGAACGACATGGATTTAATATTCTAAAAAAGACTCCCAATGATGAACCATATTATGTCGTCTCAAAAGATATTAAAAAAAATACAATTACTGTGGCTAACAAAAATGCAGAAGGGAATTTACCAAATGGAATTACTAGAATTACTCTAAGAGACATTAATTGGAATCAAGGTAAATCATTAATTGGAAAAAAGTTACATGCACGAGCACGATACAGAGAGACTCTACAAGAAATATTGTTTGTCGATGAGAAGACAGTAGTATTTACAGATCCTCAGTACACAATTTCTTCTGGACAGTCATTAGTATTTTATGATGGAGAGATTTGTCTTGGTGGGGGAATTATTGATTGAAAAAAAGTACTTATAGGTGTAGTCTGTTGGTAGATGATCGTCAATCATCAATAGCAGTAATCAAGCTGCTGTTTACCATATAGGGCTTATGAAAGTTGAATTAGTCGGTATATTCTTCACCTCCCTCGTTCTGATTTGGTGGGTAAGTACTGAGAGACAACGAAAAAAGGAGAATCTGAAGCACTTTGTTAAGCTCGTCCTGTCTCCAGTCGAGACGATGGGTGTGATGGAGATTAGGATTGAACTCTCACAGCGCGGTATTACAGTAACTGACTGTACATTGTACTCAGTTATCCGGGAGATGGTTAAGCATGGGGAAATAGCACGTACACTAGATCCATGCTACGGACTCAATCAACCAATTCAAAAGTGGCGACTCACGCTATAACAGCTTTGATAAGATGAAAACTTTTATCTTTCTGATTCCGCTCGGAATTGTCATGTATTCAATATGGATGCAGCAATGCGCTGGAAACCATATCCTAAGATTTATGAAGGACGGTCGCCGATACAGGCTAAGTGACATCCAAAGAAGTCTTCGCAACAGTCATATTTACGTTTTCGATTTCCAGCTGCGAAGGATTCTTGATCTCATGATACGAGATCATCTTGTGGTCGTGGAAGAACAATATGATCTTGGAGTGACTCCGATATCAAGGAGAAACTTCTACGGTAGGTTGATCAACTAGCATCAACAACAAGTTAGCAGAAAGCAATTGCCCCACCCTACGGTGGGGTTTTTCGTTAATTAAACATCTGATATAATAATTCCATGAACCACCTCATAACCATAACTAAAGCCGATGGAACAAAAGAGCTATTCGAAGAACAAAAGCTAGTTGATTCCCTTAAAAACGCTGGTGGTAGTGATGAAATTATTGATGACATCATAGAGCACGTAGCCAAGGAAATGTACGATGGTATGCCGACTAGTGAAATATATTCAAGGGCATTTAAGCTACTTCGTAGTCACTCTATGCCAGTCGCTATCAAATACTCTTTGCGTAGAGCACTCTCCGAACTTGGTCCAGACGGATTTCCTTTTGAAAAATATGTTGCCAAGATATTTCAATCTTGGGGCTATGAGACATTAACTGATCAGACTGTATTAGGTGTTTGTGTGCCACATGAAGTTGATGTGGTTGCTTGGAACAAAGACAAACTAATGATGGTTGAAGCTAAGTTCCATAATGAGCTCGCTTTGAAATCTGATCTGAAAGTAGCGCTATATATAAAAGCTAGATTTGATGATCTACGGGGAAATATGTTTAATTACGGCGGAGTAGTTAGAAAACTGGATGAGGGTTGGTTAATTACTAATACAAAGTTCACTGATCAAGCAATACGCTATGGTGAGTGCAACGGTATTAAAATGCTAGGCTGGAACTATCCTCATAAAGGTAATTTACAAGATATAATTGAAGAACTACACCTTCATCCATTTACGTGTTTAATATCTCTTTCCAATTCTCATAAAAAGGAGCTATTAAAGAAGGGCATTGTGCTTTGTACTGATATATATAATAATGCAAAGATATTAGATGAGATTGGTATGAATCAGAAAGAAAAGGACGAGGTGCTGGCTGAAATCAAGACTGTATGCGGAATAAATTAATTAATTCACTTAACTCTACTCACAACAAACTTCACTCAAACTACGAGAAGGCCTTTTGGGATAAGTATATGGGTATTGTGAAAGATGGAAAGAAAATGAATGCTGCACTAGAAAAACGTGATGCCTTTCGTTCTAACAAAAAACTAAAGGAAAAAGTAGAGAAAGCAATACTTGTGAGTAAAGGAGAAGAGAAAAGAAGGTTACAGATATGGGATAAGTTTTTTGGCTTGTATCAAACACCAGATGAAGCGATTCCTGTTCGTAAACAAATTGCAATTCTAGAAGAAAAGATTTTAAAAGCACATAGTAGTAGGAAAGAGGGATATATAGATCCAAATACTAATATATTTGTCGAAGCGTCTAGAAACAAGATGAGGACATTGATGCGTACTAACCCAGATGAAGCTATCAGAAAAGCGTGTTTTGATGCTCTAGAGAAACTTCCTCTTGATACGATTGATACATATATAGAGGTGATTAAGCTAAGAAATCAATATGCAAATATTCTAGGTTTTGAGGATTTTTATGCGTATAAAGCAAAGCTGGACGAGGGAATGACAAAGGAAGAATTGTTTAAAGTCTTCGATCTGATATATGAAAAGACAAAATACGGTTTCAAGAATATTAGAGAATTGGAAAAGGAAAAACCTGGATTAAGAAAGCCATGGAACTTTGGATACATGATGACTGGAGATTTTACAAAAGAGGAGGATAAGTATTTCCAATTTGAAAATGTTATATCTCTTTGGGGAAGATCTTTTTCGGCTTTGGGTATAGGGTACAGAGGAGGTACTTTGAAGCTTGATCTTCTTGATCGCAAAGGTAAGTGGGATAATGGTTTCTGTCACTACCCAGAACTTGTAAGATATGATACAAAGGGTAATTTTCTTCCTGGCTCTGCTGGATTTACTTCTACCGCTATTCCATCACAAATTGGTTCTGGTGTTGATGGTATTGATACTGTCTTTCATGAAGCAGGACATGCTGCAGATAGATTAAACTCAATTCAAAAAGATTCATGTTTGAATACAGAATATCCTCCAGCTTCTGTATCGTGGGCGGAAACACATAGTCAATTTATGGATACAATTTCAAGTAGTATTGAATGGAAAATGAGGTACGCCAAGGATAAGGAGGGTAATGCATATCCATTTGAACTTTTTGAAAGAAAGTTAAAGGCAACACATCCACTTATTTGTTTGGATATGATGCATATTAATTTTGTTATGGAGTTTGAAAGAAGGATATATGAATGTAAAAATCTAACAAAGGAGTTTGTCATAGAAACAGCTAAAGATGTGAATCGTAAATATTTTGATAGGTCAGAGGATTCAATATCAATATTGAATGTTCCACATATATATACTTGGGAAAGCTCCGCATACTATCATGGCTACGGTATAGCTGAATTAGCGCTTAATCAATGGAGAGAATATTTTTTTGATAAGTATGGATATATAGTAGATAACCCAAAGGTTGGAAAGGAAATGATTAAGGTTTGGGAACTTGGTTCGCTGTATACAACAAGAGAATTTGTAAAAATCGCTACTAAAAAAGAATTAAAACCAGATGCATACATTAGAAATATCACTAGATCTATGGATGAAATGCTTAGGGTGGCAAAAGAGAGAATCCGAAAGTTATCTAAGGTACCATTGTATACAAAACCAGTAAAACTAAATGCAAAGATCATGCTAGTTCATGGTAAGCAAGTAGTAGCTACTAATAAAAAGAGTTTTGAAGATATGGAAGAGAAGTACAGGAAGTGGATATTGAAAAACAAATAATTGACTAATATATAAAATAGTCGTAGTATTTATTTTAGAAAATTGGCTGCGGGAATCGACCTCTTAGTCAACCAGGAGCTCGACTCCGCAACCAAAGGATACATGAAGGCGATGCTTGAGGGCCTAACGCTTCTCGTATCGGTGGTGGTAGTAGTGGCAATTGTGTTGCTGCTTGCAATCACCACTAGAGGAGATCCATTTGGAGATCCATCCCTAGAGGAACTCTGAAGAAGAGATGGGCGGGTGTGCTTTGCACACCCGCTTCTTCGTACTTAATATTTAATGTATTTTATGCTAAACTCCTGTCATGACATCAAGTGAAATACGTAGTAAATTCCTTAATTTTTTTGAGAAAAGAGGGCACGTTATAATCCCTTCTGCTTCTCTAGTAACTCCAGATGAAAAGGGTGTGACTAATTCCACACTCTTTAATACCGCAGGCATGCAGCCTCTAGTGCCGTATCTTCTCGGAAAAGAACATCCAAAGGGCAAGAGATTAGTTGATTCACAAAAGGTTTTACGTACTGTTGATATTGATGATATTGGGGATAAAACACATGCCACATTTTTTGAAATGCTCGGTAACTGGTCCCTTGGCGACTATTTCAAAACAGATGCAATAAATTGGAGTTATGAATTTCTTACATCAAAAACTGAAGGACTCGGTCTTGATCCTAGACGCCTATATGTAACTGTATTTGAAGGTGATGAGAATGCTCCTAGAGATGAGGAAGCTGCGGATATTTGGAAGGAGATTTTTAAGAAGAATAATATAGAGGGTAATAGGATTTTCTATTTACCCGCAAAGAATAACTGGTGGGAAGCAGGAGATAATGGTCCATGCGGTCCAGATACTGAAATGTTTTATGATGTATCAAATACCTATGGCGGTAGAGGTCTTACTCATGATGAATATGTAAAGGCTGATGATGTAAGACATGTGGTGGAGGTCTGGAATGATGTATTTATGCAGTATGAGAAGAGGGATGGAAAGATAGTTGGTAAATTACCAAAACCATCTGTTGATACCGGAGCAGGGCTAGAAAGACTCACTATGACCTTACAAGGTGTTGATAATATATACGATACTGACCTACTCAAACCATTGATGGATGAAATAAAGAGTAAATCTAGTAAATGGGATCTAAAATCAGCAAGAATAATTGCTGATCACATCCGTTCCTCTGTTTTTTTAATTGCAGATGGTGTTCTTCCTTCAAACACTGACAGAGGATATATCCTAAGACGTCTTTTGAGGCGTGCAATTATGAATGCACAGCATTTAGGATTGAAAGAATACAGTTTGAAGGATCTTGCTGTTGTCGTTGCTGGTGTGTATAGAGATTCATATCCAGTCATCGGATCTAATTTAGATCATATTCAACATGAAATTAATCAGGAAGAAGAAAAGTTCAGAAAAACTCTAGAAAAGGGATTAAGGGAATTTGAGAAAGGAGTAGATGCTTTTACACTTTTTTCAAGTTACGGTTTTCCACTTGAATTGACTCTAGAGCTTGCAAAGGAAAAGGGAATTAAGGTTGATATAGAGAAATTTAACCAAGAATTTAAAAAGCATCAGGACCTATCCCGTTCCGGAGCTGAACAAAAGTTTAAAGGAGGTCTTGCTGATACAAGTGAAATGTCAGTAAGATATCATACTGCTACACACCTACTCCATCAAGCATTACATGATGTTCTTGGAGAGGGTGTGGGTCAGAAGGGTTCAAATATAACTCCAGAGAGACTACGTTTTGATTTCTCTTACGATAAGAAAATGACAGATGAAGAGAAGAAGAAAGTAGAAGATATTGTTAATGAGAAGATTAAACAAGCACTACCTGTACAAAATATAAGTCTACCAAAGGCAGAGGCAGAAAAAACAGGCGCGAGACATTTCTTTGGTGAAAAGTATGGAGATACAATTTCAATATACTATATCGGTAATGATCTTAAATCAGCATATTCAAAGGAGTTCTGCGGAGGTCCACATGTAAAGAATACTAATGAGCTAGGCGTATTTAAAATTCAAAAGGAAGAAGCTTCATCTCAAGGTGTTAGAAGAATAAAAGCTATTTTGATTTAATATTGCATGGTATAATATTCGCATTATGTTTAAGCTTTTTTCTAATGGAAGAAACAAAGTTCTTGATGTCATTCTAGACATTCAAAGTGGGCTAGTTAGAGCATCTGTAGTCTATGGAGGTAATCAAATACTTTCTGTTGTCACTAAGTCTTTTAGTAATAAAACAGAGATAGTAAATCTTGAGCATTTAAATAAGAAGACTTTTAAACTCATATCTGATGTTTTGGAGCATATATCAAAAGATGTTGGTAATAGAAAGATTGGAAATATAAGGGTAATACTATCCATGCCTTGGATAAATACAAAACTAAAGACTGTCCAGGTTAAGTTTGAATCTGAAACCAAAGTCACATCTACCCTTATGTCTGAAATTATCAAAGGAGAGCTAAATAATGATAATAAGAAAAATGATATATTTCCGATTGAGCAAAAAGTATTTGAAATAAGATTGAATGGGTATCCCACTCTAGATGTTGAGGATAAGTATGCACATATACTTGAACTATCAATATCAACCTCTTTTTCACCATCTATTTTCATAGAAAAACTTAAAGTGCATCTTTCGAAATACCTTAACTACAAAGAGCATTCATTCCATTCTGGACTATTACTACAATATTCAGCCTTGAGAGAAATTCTTAAGGATAAGAATGAATTTATCTATATACATATACATAGAGAATTGACTGATATGATAGTTATAAAGGAAGGATTGTGTAGACATATCGCCACACTTCCTTTTGGAATATCAACTTTGTTAAAAAAAATAGCTAATAGCAATAAAGAGAATATGGATACTAGCGATTCAATACTCTCTCTTTATCAAGGACACAAACTGAGTGAGGTAGAGATGGGACGTATAGATAAGATTACTACACCGCTTATGAATAAATGGAGTAGTGATTGTATAAATTCAATTAAGAACAGTCTTGATATAACCAGTATACCGAGAACTGTATATCTTTCCGCACATAGCCACTTCGACCTGTTTAAAAGTGCACTTTCAATTAATCAGATAAATTTTAGTATAAATCAGTATGATTCAATTGATATTGGTGATAAGGTTGTATATGGTAAAGGCTCAGCAGAAAGTAATATGATGAAGATATACACATTTGCCTTAAACAATATGTTATAATAATCTTAAATTTGTATGGCCATAAAAAAAGTAGTACAAGATATAGTCCCTGGTGAAAGACGTTCAATACGTAAGATTACTATTGAGCGTGATGAGGATCCAAAAACAAGTCCTAAAACTACTACTAGAAGAAAGATCGTTCAACCTATAGAAGAAGTAGATGAAATAGTAGAAGAGGAGATAATAGAAAAGATACAAAGTAGAAAAAATAAACCAGTAAATAACTCTAAACCTGGTAAAAAAACTCTAATAGCTTTTGGTATTACTCTTGTATCTATTCTGATCATCGGCATCGCCTTGTCGCTTTCATATTCTAAGGCTGTTGTTACCATAACTCCAAAAGTTACAAATTTTGATGTCAATGGAACATTTACAGCTAAAAAAGTCGGTCCTAGTAACATGACTGATGATTTCACCTATGATGTAGTAACTGCGACTGATGAAGTTAAGCAGAGTATAGCTGCTGTAAAGGGTGCGCTCGTTCAGACAAAGGCAAAAGGTACAGCGATTGTATACAATAACTATAGTGCCTCATCTCAAACCCTTGTTGCTGGTACTAGGTTAGCTACTTCAGACGGACTTGTGTATAGAACATCTTCAACTGTAGTTGTTCCTGGTAAAAAGACTAGTGCAGGTAGTATAGCTGTAAATATAGTAGCTGATCAGGTTGGAGATAAGTACAATATAAAGGTAGCAGACTTAAAAACCGATCTTAAACTACCTGGATATCAGGGAACACCGAAGTATGCCGGTTTCTATGCTCGTCTAAAGACTGATCTATCTGGCGGATACTCTGGAAACAAGATGACAATTGATCCTGTAGTAAAGGCTGAAACAATAAAAAGTATGCAGGAAAAGCTAAAGACTCAATTAGTTGAGAAACTCACAAATGTATTAACCCCTAATACGATACTATATAAAGATTCATACACTTTTGACTTCAGTTTTCCTGAGCCAGTAATGAAAACAACTTCAGAAGCGGAGATAGTAATTAAGGGCACAATATACGGAGCGGTATTTAATGATGAACAACTAATAAAGAGTATAGCGGGCAAGGAAATTAGAAAATTCCCATCAGATACATATTCAATCGAAGGGGATAGAGAACTTACATTCGGAATATCTAATTCTAAAGATTTCTCAGCAAAGAAAGGTACACCACTAATATTTACACTAAAGGGACCAATATCTATAACCGGTACAATATCAGAAAAGAAGCTAAAAAATGAACTCAAGAGTATAAAATTAAAGGATAGTTCAGCTGTTTTTGCTAAGTACCCATCTATAGCTAATGCATATGCATTAATAACCCCATTTTGGCTTAGAACCTTTCCAAGCTCAGAGGATAAGATTAGTATAGAGTATAGGCATTGACTTTTAACCAGTACTTCTGGTAGTATAGATAAACGCGAAATTTAATGGATTCCAAGATCAATAATAGCTCTAAACAAAAGTCAACAACCACTGCATTCGGTGTAGTAACCGAGGCATTACCAGATACTTTGTTTAGGGTAAAAATTGATGGTAAGGAAGAAGTACAGCTTGCGTATTTAGCAGGTAAAATGCGAATGCATCGTATTAGAGTGCTGATTGGAGATAAGGTAGAACTAGAATTAGATCCGTATGGAGGCAGAGCGCGCATTACAAAAAGATTTTAATAGTAATACCTAAAATTTTAAATAAAAATGAAGGTCAAGGCATCAGTAAAGAAAATTTGTCCAAAATGTAAAGTAGTTCGAAGAAAGAGCTATGTATATGTTATATGCAAAGCTAACCCTAGACATAAACAAAGACAAGGCTAATAATCATAAACATGAGAATACTCGGTATAACAATTCCAGATACAAAAAGACTTGATATTGCACTCACTGTTCTATACGGTGTTGGTAGATCACGTGCAAAGGATATACTAGTTCAGGCTAAAATTGATCCAAAAATTAAATCAAAGGATCTCTCTGTTGATCAGGAAAATGAGATCAGAAAGATTATCGAGTCATTTAAAATTGAGGGAGACCTTAAGCGTGAGGTCGCATCAAATATAAAGAGACATAAAGATATTAAGACATATAGAGGTATGCGTCATGCAAGACACCTTCCAGTAAGGGGTCAGAGAACAAAAACTAATTCAAGAACTGTACGTGGTAACATCAGAAAGACTATGGGTTCAGGTAGAAAAAAGGAAGAGAAGAAATAATAAATAAATAACATGGCAAAAAAGACAACTGTTACAACCGAAAGTTCAGAATCAAAGGAGAAGGCTCCAAAGGTAAATTCTTCAAGTAAGAAGCGTTTGGATTCTGGTATTTTGCATGTTCAGTCTACATATAACAATACTAAGGTTCTTCTAACTGACACAGATGGAAACGCTGTACTATGGTCATCATGTGGAACCCTAGGATTTAAGGGCGCTAAGAAAGGTACACCTTTCGCAGCTGCAAAGGTTGGAGAAACTCTAGCTCTTAAGGCAGAGACTCTAGGTCTAAAAGATATTCAGGTAATAGTAAAGGGAGTAGGTTCAGGTCGAGAATCAGCAATCCGAGGATTTATTTCTCGAGGTGTAAATATCTCATCAATTAAAGATGAAACACCAGTACCTCATAATGGACCTCAGCCTAAGAAGCCGAGACGAGTATAATAATTAATTTTTATGAAAATTGGACCAAGATATAAAATTGCAAGAAGACTAGGGGTGAGTGTTTTTGAGAAAACTCAGACACAGAAATTTGCTGTGCGAACAGAGCAAAAGAAAGCTGCTAGTAAATCATCTAAACCTAGAACAAAGAGTGATTACGGTCTAGGACTTTTGGAAAAACAGAAGGCAAGATATAGCTATGGTATAACAAGTAAGCAATTTGGTAATTATATTATCAAAGCTACAGAATCAAAGGGTAATTCAAGTGAAAAACTCATTAATCTCCTAGAGGGTAGATTCGACAATGTTGCCCTAAGAGCAGGATTTGCAACTACACGCCAGGCCGCTAGACAGGTTACATCTCACGGCCACCTAACAATTAATGGAAAGATTGTAACTATACCTTCATACCAAGTGAAAGTAGGTGATGTTATAGGTATTCGTGAAGGAAGTAAAAAGAAAGCCCTATTCAATACTCTAGATGAAAGACTAAAGACAATTAAAATTCCATCATGGTTGAAACTCAATTTTGATAAGAAGGAAGTTACGGTTGAGGGTATACCGCATGTTGCACCGACGGAGCTGATGTTTAATGTAGGAGCAGTTTTGGAATTTTATAGTCGTTAATTAAATTTTAATAAAAAATATATGTCAAATCATTCAATCATTGTTCCATCAAAGCCGAAGATAATCCGAGAGGAGGGTTTTAGTGGTATATACGAAATTGACGGCCTATATCCTGGATACGGACACACACTAGGTAATTCACTTAGAAGAATAATTCTTTCATCACTTCCTGGTGCAGCAGTTACAAGAGTAAAGATAAAGGGAGCAGAGCATGAGTTCTCAACTATTGAGGGAGTAAAAGAGGATGTTATCGCTATACTTCTAAATTTAAAGAAGCTAAGAATTAAGATAATAACTGATGAGCCACAAACAATTACACTAAAGGCAAAGGGTGTTAAGACATTAACTGCTAAGGATATAACAGTACCTGGACAGGTAGAAATTTTGAATCCAGATCTACATATCGCGACTCTTACAGACAAGTCTTCAGAATTTGATATGGAGATCTCAGTAGAAAAAGGACTCGGTTATGTATCAAAGGATATCCTAACAAAGGATCGTGTTGATATCGGAACTATATCTCTTGATGCAACCTTTACTCCAATCAAGAAAGTAAACTATGAAGTTGAAAATATGCGTGTTGGAGACAGAACAGACTTCAATCGTCTAAGAATCTCAATTGAGACAGATGGTACTTTAACTGCAAGAGAAGCTCTTGAGGACTCAATCAAGCTTATGATCATGCAACTTAAGTCAATTGTTGGATTCAAGGAAGAGGAAATTGTAGAAGACACAAAGGAGGAAGTATCTGAAAATTCTAGTGATACACCAAAGCAAGAAATGGACGTCGAATTCCTTAAGACTAGAATCGATGCAATTGGTCTTTCACCAAGAACAACAAAAGCTCTTACAAGTGCCAATATAAGAACAATTGGTGGATTAGCAAGAAAGAAGGAGGTAGACATCCTAGATATCGAAGGTCTAGGAAGTAAGGGTATACAGGAGATTAAGAAGGTATTGTCACAATACGGAATTACATTAAAATAATAATATGAGACACCATTCAGTAAAAAGAAAATTCGGACTAGAAAAAGATGCACGTAATGCATTAATGAGATCTTTGGCTAGAAATCTAATTAATGAGAGTCGTATAAAGACAACTCTAGCTAAAGCTAAGGAATTAAGACCTTATGTCGAGAAGCTTGTAACAAAAGCAAAGACAGGTACTGTTGCTTCTAGACGAGTAGTAATTTCAAAGCTAGATGGAGAAAAGGAAGCAAAAGTTCTTTTTGATACACTTGCAAAGAAGTATGCAGATCGAAAGGGTGGATATACTCGTATTATTAAACTTTCTCCACGAGCGCTAGATGCAGCGCCAATGGCATTGATTGAATTTGTATAATATTAAAAATATGAACCACACAATAGACGCACAAGGAAAGAAATTAGGAAGAGTTGCAAGTGAAGCAGCAAGTTTGCTAATTGGAAAGAAAACTGTAAATTTTGTAAGAAATAAGGTTTCAGGAGTAAAGGTAAGTATAATCAATACAAGCAAAGCTGATTTTAGTGTAAAGAAAATGAAGGAAAAGGAATATGTAACCTTTACAGGGTTCAGAGGAGGACTTTTCACTGAATCTCTTGAGCACCTAATCAACAGAAAGGGAGCTAGTGAGGTTTTTGAGAGAGCAGTATACAGAATGCTTCCTTCAAATACACTTAGAAAGCAGATGATGAAAAATTTAACAATTACAGAATAATATGACAACAATGAAAGCGGACAAATACATAGAAGCTATAGGGAGAAGAAAGACAGCATCTGCTCGTGTTCGTATTACTCCTGCTGCAAAGACATCTTATGATATCAATGGAAAAACTATTGAAGAATATTTCCCAACAAAAGAGCTGCAAATGATGGCATCTGAATCAATGAAAGAGGCCAAACTAACTGAAACTAAGTTTAAGATTACAGTTGTTACAAAGGGAGGAGGAATAAGTGGACAAGCTGATGCAGTAAGACATGGTATAGCTCGTGCATTAATTGAATATGATAAAGAGCTAAGAGGAAAGTTAAAGAAGGCAGGGCTTCTAAAGAGAGACCCAAGAGCTAAGGAAAGACGTAAGTTCGGACTTAAGAAAGCGAGAAAGAGTCCACAGTGGTCTAAGAGATAAAAAAGTTGCCTGGGGTTTACCCAGGCGCTTTTGTTTGTGGACCAATCATCCAATCGGTGTAATTGGAATTGATCCAAGTGTCGATACTAACCTTTCGGTAACAGGTACCTCTGACATAAGGGGTATACCTGTGTGTGTTTTGATTGCTAATGCGATCGAGTGTGGACTCCAATTGTTGTTGAGTTCAAAAGTAGATTGCTCTACTCTCCCTGAAGCTCGGTGGGTAATGGTGACCGATAGGACACATTCATCTCCCACAATCCTAGGCCAAAGATCAATCTGATCAATGACAAGGCGTTCATTCCCAAAGTATGAAAGGGCGTCAATTATATCCACACAAATCTTTTGAGAAATCTCATCATCGAATTCCAAACTTTTCCTTATCGTTATCTCTGCCATACAAACACTTTCTCTTTGAGGCACGGTTTTAGGTGCCATGGTTGCAGTTACCAATATGACAATACCATGTAACTTAAAATATTTGCAAATCTAAAATGGTTTAAGAGCTAATTAAAAAGCGACAAGGGAAAACCTTGCCGCTTTGCAATGTAGAAATGATATCGTCCTCACTGTCGTAAGGACTCGTATGCTGATGCAAGGCGCGAGTGGTAAGCAGCCTTATTGCTGATGAACTCCCTTACCTTCTCGACAATCGCCATTGTTAGGGTAGCGGTCGTTTGGTCCCCACTTAGCTTGAACTCATCTGAAACCTTCTGTGCGTAGTAGATACCGGCTGCTGGTTCCTTTATCTCAAGCCTTAACTTGTAGTGCAGACCAGTACGATCGCCATCCGGATCATTCGTACCATAAACCCCGACAAACACTATAATGTCCGCACTCTTGCCTAGTGTGTGGACAGCATCTGCAACTGCGGTGAATAGGCCTGCCTCAGATATACCACCTGGAACAGACTCAATAGTTATTTTTCTCATGGAACTATACTTTCTGGTGCTAAGCACCTATAATTTCTGCATTTCATGGTTGCAGTTACCAATATGACAATACCATGTAACTTAAAATATTTGCAAATCTAAAATTCTAACGTATACTATTTTATATGAAAGAAGAAAATGATATCACAATTGAAAAAGATGAAAATATCGATGATTCTGTAGTTGCGGAAGAAAATGCAATGGAATCAGTAAAGGCACTAAAGGAAAAGCTTAAAAAAGCTATTGAAGAGAAGCAGGAATATCTTAATTCCTGGCAAAAAGACAAGGCTGAGTTTCTAAATGCTAGAAAGAGAGACCAGGAAGCTCAGAAGGATTTTGCTAGATTCTCAAATGAAAATTTGATTGGTGAGCTAATACCTGTTCTGGATAGCTTCAATATGGCTATGGGGAACAAAGAGGTATGGGAGAAGGTAGATAAGAACTGGAGAGTTGGAGTAGAATATATTGCAAATCAGTTAAAGACTGTACTTGAGGGCTTTGGACTAAAGGAAATTGACCCTATGGGTAAACCGTTTGACCCTATGCGTGATGAAGCTATAGAGGATGGAAAGAATGGGAATACGGTTACGACTGTAGTTCAGAAGGGGTATGAATTGAACGGTAAGGTATTGAAAGCTCCTAAGGTAAAGATTGGGGAGACAAAATAGATACGAAAGAGCGCCAGATCATTCTGGCGCTCGTCAAACTAGGTTTATAGATAGCCTAGAACTGTTACTGACCGATGTAGACCATCTTAATTACTGTGTGCATGATGTATGCGGAGCCGACGGTGGCCGCTATCAGCACCAGTGAATATAGTAGGCTACCTCGTCTTTTTATCAAGGCCCTCACCTCCTCGTATGAGAAGTAGGCAAAAGCAACGACAGAGAAGTTCATGATGAGGAGGAAAATGCAAGGTGCAATATTCATACTACTTAATAGTACCATCTATAGTATATAATGTCAATACCACTGCATATGATTTAAAACTCAATGATTTGAGATATGAAAAGTTTGGGTATGGGTAGTAAATTTAATTAAATATAGACAAGCCTGAAATTCCTGTTATAATACAGACATGTTAGTAACTCAGAATAAAAATATAAATAGTATTTTTGAAAGAATCGTTCGAGATAAGAACGGTGTCCTATTTCGTGTACGATTTACTATAGTAAATGTAGATGGTAAACCTCAACCTCATGTTATATCTGCTGAGGCTTTAATACAGAATAAGGAGACAGTCATTTGCTTGCCAGAATTTAAGGAGAAAGTGTTTACAGAGTTTGAATATCTGCCTTCTTTTGTTTCAAAGATATCTCCATATTTTTATCTTGAATTTTTAATGAGTCAACCAACTAGGGCGCCGTCTATGTAAAAGAAAAGGTGGCGGTCTATAAGAGACTCGCCACCAATGAGATGTTCCAGGTACCTCAGACCTTGTTTACGACCAAGTAGATCACTCCGATAGCAATAAGTGCAACTTTTGCACATGCAAGAAAAAGAATGATCTCTGATGCCACAGAAAAGAGTGCATTAGTAAGCACAATGGTTACCAAAAAGAGCTTTCTCATGTAATATATATACTATAAAACATTAATAATGTCAAATTAAATAAAATCAATATGTCCAAAATAATCGGAATCGATCTCGGTACCACCAACTCAGCCGTCGCTGTGATGGAAGCTGGTACCCCTAAAATATTAGAAAACGCAGAAGGTGCACGTACAACTCCTTCCATCATTGCTATGTCAAAAACTGGCGAGCGCATGGTAGGACTTCTAGCAAAGCGCCAAGGAGTAACAAATCCAAAAAATACAATATATCAAATTAAAAGATTTATCGGCCACAACTTTGATGATCCAGCAGTACAAAAGGATCGCGCATCTGTTCCTTTTGAAATGCAGAAAAGTGCAACAGGAGGAATTGAAGTAAAGATGGGTGATAAATGGTACAGACCAGAGGAGATATCAGCTATGATTCTAGGAAAAATGAAAGCAGATGCAGAAGCTCGTCTAGGTTCACCAGTTACTGAAGCAGTTATTACCGTTCCTGCATACTTCAACGATGCACAGAGACAAGCAACAAAGGATGCAGGAAAGATTGCAGGACTCGATGTAAAACGAATTATAAACGAACCAACAGCTGCAGCTCTAGCATATGGCTTCGACAAAAAGAAAGATGAAAAGATCGTAGTCTTCGACTTCGGTGGAGGAACTTTTGATATATCAGTTCTAGAAGTGGGAGATGATGTTGTAGAAGTAAAATCAACTGATGGAGATGCTCACCTAGGAGGTAAGGATATTGATCAGAAGATCATCAACTGGCTTGCTGAAGAATTCAAGAAGCAAGAGGGAATTGATGTAAGAAAAGATGCTCTAGCTCTACAGAGATTAGATGAAGCAGCTGAAAAGGCAAAGATAGAACTTTCAACAGCTATGCAGACAGAAGTAAATATTCCTTTCCTAACATCTGGTGCTGATGGTCCAAAGCATTTGCTTGTAACTATGACACGAGCAAAGCTTGAAGAGCTTACACGTGAATTCATTGATCGAGCAATGGAGATTACGAAGCGTGCTATGAGTGCTTCACCATTTAAGATTGCAGATATTAATGAAGTAATCTTGGTGGGAGGTCAGACACGTATGCCAGCTATGCAAAAAGCTGTGAAAGATTTCTTCGGTAAGGAGCTACACTTAGGTGTGAATCCTGACGAGGTGGTTGCGGTAGGTGCTGCTATTCAAGGAGGTATACTAGCCGGTGATGTTAAGGGAGTGCTTCTCCTAGACGTTACACCACTCTCTCTAGCTATAGAGACAATGGGTGGAGTAGCTACAAAACTCATTGAAAAGAATACAACTATCCCTACCCAGAAGTCTCAAATCTTCTCTACAGCAGCAGATAACCAAACATCTGTAGAAATTCACATTACTCAAGGTGAAAGACCGCTATCAGCTGATAACAAATCATTAGGAAGATTTATTCTAGATGGTATAGCTCCAGCTCCACGTGGTATGCCACAAGTTGAAGTTACTTTTGATCTAGATGCAAACGGTATCCTTTCAGTTACTGCAAAAGACAAAGCTACAGGAAAGGCAAACAGTATAAAAATAACTGCTAGTTCAGGTCTTTCAAAAGAAGAAGTAGAAAAGATGAAACATGATGCAGAAGTAAATGCTGCTGAAGATGCAAAGAAGAAGGATATGATTGAAGCCAAGAATATGGCAGAGCAATTGATCCATACTTCAGAGAAATCTCTTAAGGATGCAGGAGACAAGGTTCCAGCTGATCTTAGAAAGAGCATTGAGGACAAGATTGCAGATGTTAAGAGTGCAAAAGATGGAACAGATTCTGCAAGACTAAAGACAACTTCTGATGCACTATCATCTGAGCTATCAAAGATTGGAGAAATACTATCCAAAGCTCAAGCACAGACACCACCAACTGGAGAGAACAAGGGTCCAGAGGGAGATGTAAAGGATGCAGAGTTTAAGGAGAAGAAGTAAATTAAAAGAAAGTAAAATTGAATATAAAAAGCGAAGCCGGCGTCCACTTGGGAGGCCGGCTTTCGTGTTCCAGGTAAGTCGTAGAGATGTGGACTATCTGTTCCTGGCGACAATTTCGACCAGATCAGTACTGGCAGGTCCACTTCTGTAAGGCATGAACTTAAACCTAAAGTGAACTCCATCGAATTGCAGCCTCTGATTGATCAGAAATAGGGGGTGCAGACGCTGATCTTCAGGAAGTTTGCTAGGAAATACATCATCTGCTCTTTCACACGCCCATTCACCTTGCTGAGTTTCTCCTTTTTTTCGAAACTTCTTGAGAAGGAGTTTGATTGATGGGGTGGCGAGTACTTGTATCTTTTTGACACTTGCTTCAATTTCAGCCCACCTGACTTCCTGATATGTGATAGAGTAGCCAGTCACTTCGATCGGAGACAATCTTTTTTCTCGCTTCCTTTCATGATCCTTCATCCAGGCCATGTCGGGGGAAATTGTACTCCAACACTCGAGATACAAACGATGGATTGATTTGGGGCCGAGCTGGGACCTCAATTGCCGATAGGTCATTGCCGAGAGTTTCTCGGTCGTAATCTCACGGTTGATTCTCCATACCGTGAGCAATTCCTTGATAACTGTCTCCTGTATTGCATCGACAACTCGCTCTAAAGTAGGGGTGGTCTTCATAAGCTTTCTCTAAACAAAAAGTTGAGTTTTCCAAAGAACTTTCGAGCATCCGCTCGTGTTCATATTGACTATTAGTAACACACTTATTATATAAAGTAAAGTTCAGATTACCCACACATATTTGGTATAATATACCCACTAATGCCCACAAGGCTCGCTCGATATTTTCTTAGGAGAGAGGAGAAATAGAGATTTTTATTTTGAATCAAACATATTAAGTCAGAATGACATTTTTTTATTAGATTATTAACTAACAAACTAAATATGAACACAAATATCATTAAAAATGATGATGGTAGGCTTGTAATATATACAAGTGCTAATGGGACAGTAGAATTGAGAGCTGACACAGATAAGGAAACAATTTGGGCAACACAGGCTCAGATTGCTGAATTGTTCGAAATTGATCAGTCGGTTGTGTCTAGACACATAAAGAATACACTCAGTGATGGTGAGGTGGATGAAAAAAGCAATATGCAAAATATGCATAATACTAATTCATATAAGCCAGTTACCTTATATTCACTAGACATCATCCTGGCAGTCGGATATCGTACTAATTCTTCAAAGGCAATTAAATTCAGACAGTGGGCCACTACAACACTTCGAGAGTATCTAATTAAAGGTATTGTTATTAACAATGAAAGAGTTAGTAATCTCCCAGATAGAATACTTAAGGATCTAGAAGAAAAGATTTCCTTCATTCAGCGCACTGTTAGAGAAAGAGAGTTAAGCCAAGGCGAGAGTAATAGCTTGTTGTCTGTAATACATGACTATGCTAATTCATGGAAATTTCTTAAGGAATATGATGAAGGTGAGCTAAAGTTAAGGAAAAGTAAGGATATTGAAAAAAAGAAATTTGATTATGAATTCATTCATAGTTCAATTGAAGTCTTAAAGACTGTATTAATAGATAAAAAGGAAGCATCAGATCTCTTCGGTATAGAACGTGATGGAAGTTTCCGGGGTATACTTAAAACCATATATCAAACTTTTGATGGAAAGGAGCTATATTCAAGTCTCGATGAAAAAGCAGCTCATCTACTGTACTTCATCATAAAGGACCATCCATTCTCAGATGGTAATAAGCGTATAGCTTCATTCTGTTTTGTTTTCTTCTTGAGACTTAATAGAATTGATATACGAGCAAATGGTGAAAGAAAAATAAATGATAATACACTAGTAGCTTTAGCACTGTTGATTGCTGAAAGTGATCCTAAGGATAAGGAACTGATGGTAGCACTTACAACTAATCTATTAGTCTAGTTAAATATAAAAAGCGAAGCCGGCGTCCACTGGGGAGGCCGGCTTTCGGTTATGATCCATTGCCTTCTTCTCTTGCTCTCTCTATCTCCGCATCTGCCTTTGAGAGCCACTTCGCAGTCCGAGTGATCAGTTCTGGGTCTGGCACCTCTGATTCCTTCTTGTTGTGCCCGTGAACAAGAATCATCTGATCAGGGCAATACAGTGCGGCACCCGCAAGTATTTGGTGGATCGCCCCAGCAACCACTACCCTGGGCATCTTTCCGCTCTCGATTCCATCAATAAGGGATTTGGCATGCCTGAGTATCCTCTCCTTTCCCATGGCTTCCTTCTCCTCTCGTTTCTGGCGTTGAGTTTCAGTTTCTTTGATCATTTTTGATCCCATTATGAGTTGGTTATCTAGCATCCGAGCGCATACTCGGTGCTTTCTCTAAAACATAACATATCACAGATACACCGTATAGTCAATCCCATTAAACAACACATTTCTGTTAATATGTAAAAGTAATGAAAGACTACTACAAAATCCTAGGTGTTGATAAAAACGCCTCAAAAGACGATATAAAGAAAGCTTTTCGTAAGCTTGCTCATGAGCACCATCCTGATAAGAATCAGGGTAATGATGCTAAGTTTAAAGAGATAAATGAAGCATATACAACCTTGTCTGATGATCAAAAACGTCAGCAATATGATACCTTCGGTTCAGACGGACCTAGTGGATTTACAGGATCACAAGGATTCGGTGGTGCCGGTTTCGATTTCTCTCAGTTCGCAAGACAATATCAAAGTCAGAATGGACAAGCATTTGAATTTGATCTAGGAGATATATTCGGAGAATTCTTTGGAGGAGGAGGTAGAAGACCTAGAAAGGGAGCAACTATAAATATAGATATTCAAATTTCATTCAAGGAATCAGTATTCGGTGTTGCAAAAGATATCATTGTGGACAAAGAAAAAATAGAGGTAAAGATTCCATCTGGAATTGAAAATGGACAAGGATTGAGAGTTTCAGGTAAAGGAGAAGATGGTCCAGGAGGAAAAGGAGACTTAATTGTTAGAGTTTGGGTTACAGATCACGATGTTTTTAGAAAAGAAGGAAATAACTTGATAATGGAATTAGATTTGAAACTCACCACTGCACTTCTTGGAGCTACTCTAGATATCGAGACATTAGATGGGAAGATAGAGCTAAAGGTTCCAGCGGGTACGACACATAATGAAATATTGAGGGTACGCCAGAAGGGTGTACCGGATGCTCGAGGTAGAAGAGGGGATTTACTTATTGTTACAAAAGTAGATATGCCTAAGAAGTTGTCAAAATCAGCACAGAAATTGGTTGAAGAATTAAAAAAGGAGGGAATATAGGGTATAATAAAAACATATGAAGATATTTACATACATACGTAGTCACGTTGTTCTTTCAGCCGGTATTGCTATCGTTGCTGTCATAACTTCGGTAATTGCAGGTAGAGTTGCCACAAGATCAAAAGTTGTATCTGAAAATACCGGTAATGATAAGAAGGTTACTCTAGTTGAAGTCGGTAATTTTAGAAATGATATTTCTAAAATATCTGCAGATGGAATTGTTGAATCAGTATCTCAAGTTGATCTTCGTAGTCAAATTTCAGCCCCGCTTGCGAGTGTAAATTTGGGAATTGGAGATAATGTAACAAAAGGTCAGGTGATTGCAACATTACAAAATGCTGATATCCGTGCTCAATTAGATCAGGCTAAAGCAGGGCTGAGACTGGCGCAAGGACAGTATACTTCATCTGGTGACTTTCTTGAGGCTCCACGAAAATCAGCATTGGAAACTTTGCAAAGTAGCTATTTAATTGCCGATGAGGTTATCAGTATTGATCTAAGTCCTTTTCTATACGATCAAACGGGAGGCAATCAACGTCTATCTTCCTTCATAACAGACAGAAATCTCGATGAGTCTATAAGGGCGAGATATCTTCAGGCTAAGGAAATATCAGTATCATGGAAAAAAAATATTGACTCACTAACTACATCTTCTAGTAATACTGATATTGCCTCCGTTATTTCTGCATCACAAGAAAATCTAAGAAATATAAGTCTTCTTTTGGAAGATATTTCTAAAGTAATAAATGATGCAATAAAGGGTACACCAGTATCTAGTACATATACAACTTTAACTGGTTGGCAAAATACAGTAAGCTTAGATAGAAATAATATTAATGGAGCAATTAAGAGTCTTACATCCGCTGGATCTGGACTATCAGGCTCTGAGGCACAGATATCTTCAGCGCAGGCTATAGTTAAAAATCTTGAAGCTCAACTAGCTAAGACAATTATAACTTCTCCAATATCTGGGAAAATTGCTGGATTACCGTTGCGTCAAGGAGAGTTGGCACAACCAGGTCAACTAATTGCTACGGTTGTTGGTGGTGGAGGATTACAAATTAAGGCATATGCAAGTGGTGAAGACCTTTCAAAGATCGCTGTTGGAGCTAACGTTATGGTTGAGACAAATATAAAAGGAAAAGTTATGAGTGTTGCTCCCAGTGTAAACACAGTAAATCGTAAGGTTGAAACTAAGATCTCAATTGATAATGGGGATGAGTCAGGACTCATTGTTGGACAGAATGTAAATGTATTAATTGAAGCACAAAAAACTACTGCAACTACTGCTGAGGGCAAGGTATATTTGATTCCAATTCAAAATGTAAAGATAGTTCCTGGATTTGCCTATGTATATACTGTTAATGATGAATCTAAAATAGTTAAAAATTCTGTAACAATAGGAAAGATTCAAGGAGACTTTATAGAAATTACGAGTGGTATTAATCCAGATATGAAAATTGTATCTCCTGTATATGAACTAGAGGAAGGACAGAAGGTAATTGTACAATAAAAATGGATTATAAAAATAAAGAACAATCATCTGATAGTCGATACCTCGAACGTCTAGAATTTAGACCTGAACTTCGTAATACCTGGTTAAATTTCTTTGTAACTAATTTTCGTGTAGTCATTCTTCTCATTGTTATAATATCTGTATGGGGAATATACTCTTTCCTTTCATTACCGCGTGAATCAAATCCTGAAGTTAAAATTCCAATAGCCATAGTTACAACAGTATATCCAGGAGCATCACCATCTGATGTTGAGGAGTTTGTTACTAAAAAGATTGAAGCAAAGCTTTCAGGTCTGAAGGGGCTTAATAAGCTAACATCAAATTCATATAATTCTCTTTCATCTATACAAGTTGAGTTTAATGCTAATGAAAATCTAGATGATGCAATTAGAAATTTACGTGATAAGGTCGCTACAGTTAAGAATGATATATCAACCGACGCAAAGGAACCTGTCGTAAATGAAATTTCACTTGATGATGCGCCAATATGGTCAATTGCCTTAATTGGTCCATATGATGGTTTCACTCTTCGTAACTATGTAGATAATATTAAAGATGAACTCGAAAAGAACCCAGGGGTAAGAGAAGTCAGGGTTTATGGTGGTGATGAACTGGAATATGAGATTGCTTATGATAACAATCAATTGCTGTTCTATGGCATAACTGTTGATGAGGCAAATAGGGCAGTAATGACTTCAAATCTAGCGATACCATCAGGTAACTTTGAAAATAAGAACTTAATATTTCCTATCCGTGTAGATGGTAGAATGACAGAAATTTCTGATATAGCTCGTATACCCGTATCGCACACCTCAGACGGTAGTACAATACTACTTAAAGATATTGCAAAGGTAAGTGAAAAGGCAATCAAGAAAACTTCATACTCTCGTTTGTCACAATTGGGTTCTGAATCAAAAAACTCGATTAGTCTTTCAGTTATAAAAAGACAAGGTGCTTCCGTACTAGATACTGTAGACTCAGTTAAAAGCACTGTAGACAGTATGCTTAAAACTTTTGCTCCAGGTATTACATATAGTACTACTATGGATATGGCAAAGGAGGTGCGTATTAGTTTTGATCAATTGAGTCATGATTTTTTAATTACAGTACTTCTGGTTAGTATCATTCTATTCCTGATTGTCGGTTTAAAGGAAGCGTTCGTGGCTGGTTTAGCAATACCACTTGTTTTCTTTGTTAGCTTTGGAGTTCTTAAGGCATTAGGAATGACACTTAACTTTCTTTCACTATTTTCCCTAATCCTTGCATTAGGTCTTCTTGTTGATGATGCGATTGTAGTGGTTTCTGCTACAAAACAGTATTTAAATACTGGAAAATTTACTCCTGAGGAAGCAGTGCTTTTGGTACTGAATGATTTTAAGTGGGTATTAACTACAACCACCCTAGCTACTGTATGGGCATTTCTACCACTACTATTCGCAACAGGAATCGTAGGTGAATACCTTAAATCTATACCAGTTACTGTTTCCATTACTCTAATAGCGTCACTCTTCATTGCTCTAATGATCAATCACCCTCTTGCAGCAATTCTTGAGCGTATACGTTTAACCAAGAGATTCTTCTTTGTAATCGAAGGTCTGCTAATCATCTTTTCTGTTTTCATGTTCTATAACGGTGGAGGATTACAAATATTTCTTGGAATTATAGCAGTCGGTATTGAAGCATGGCTAATATGGTGGTATGAAAAGGGAGGTGTACCAAAGATGAAAGAGAATGAAAGACTAATGTCTCTTGAGTGGAAAAGTGACGCTCTCATTAAAAAGAAGCTTGCCTCTCAGGGAGACCGATCACATGAGAATTTCACAAGTCGTCTAATACATGGAATAGTTGATTTCCATAAATTTATTCCAATATATGAAAAGACTTTAAAATACTATATCTTTGACAAGAAAAGAAGGAGACTGGTACTCGGTTTTGTCGGTATTCTCTTTGTTGCAAGTATTGCAATGGTTGGAACAGGTGTAGTCCGTAATGAATTCTTCCCTGTATCCGATCAAGATTATGTATATATAGATATGAGTACTCCAGTTGGTTCAAACCTAGATGAGACTGATGCTAAGACTAGATTGGTTGAGGCAAAAATGTCTGCATATCCTGATGTTACTAGCTACTCAACAATCATCGGACAGGGAAGTCCTAATTCAGGACAATTTGGTGGTAGTGGAACAGGATCATCTAATCTTTCATCAATTAATCTTACACTCAAGTCAAAGGAGGAGAGATCAATGAAGTCATATGTACTAGCAGATTTAATTAGAAAGGATCTAACTGAGGCTAATATTTCTGGTATTAAAATAAATGTATCAGTAGCAGCAGGAGGTCCTCCAGCTGGTGCAGCTTTTGAAGCTCACATATCTGGAGATGATCTGGGTGTGCTTACGAGAATTATGAGTGATTTAAGATCATCACTATCAACCATACCTGGAGTTATAAACATAGACACTTCTATTAAAGACTCGGTGCCAGAATATACCTTTGTTCTCGATAAGGCTGCTTTAGAAAGAAATAACTTAACTGCTGCCTATGTTGGATCAGTTCTTCGTACAGCAATTTCTGATGTTGAAATTGCTAAGATAGCAAAAGGAGAGAAGGAGATAAAACTCATTGCCACATTTGATAAAAATAATTTACCAAATCTAGAATCAATACAAAATCTTCAAATACTTAATGCATTTAAGCAGCCTGTATTTCTAAAGGATGTTTCAAAGATAGAGTTGAAGCCAGCAGTAAATGTAATTACTCGTATTGATCAGAAAAGAACTGTCGTCCTATCAGCCGGAGCTGATTCAAGTACTAATGGTCCAACTATATTAGCTGCATTTGAGAAAAAGATTGCTGATTACAAGTTACCGGCAGGATACATCATTTCATATGGTGGAGAGAATGAACAAAATGCAGAGTCCTTTGCTTCTATTGTACGAGCAATGCTAATGGCCATATTCCTCATCATTGCTACCCTAGTTATACAATTTAACTCCTTCCGTAAGGCTCTAATTGTGCTTGTACCAATACCACTAGCATTGATTGGAGTATTCCTCGGTATGGCTACATTTGATGTGAGTTTGGGATTGCCGGCACTTATAGGAATCCTTGCTCTCTTTGGTATTGTGGTTAAAAACTCTATTATTCTTGTAGACAAGATTAATCTTAATCTAAAGAGTGGTATTGCTTTTGAAGATGCAATAGTTGATGCTGGAAAGTCTAGACTTGAAGCAATATTTATAACATCACTTTGTACAATATTCGGTATATTACCCGTAACACTTTCTGATGAATTCTGGCAGGCATTAGGAAGTTCAGTGATATTTGGACTTACACTTTCCTCATTCCTAACACTATTCTTGGTTCCAGCATTCTATCTCATTTTGATGAGGGGGGAGGAAATAAAGTAAAAGAAAGAGCGGGTGCTTGTTTTGCACCCGCCCGATGTGAATTGTTTGAACCCTACTTACGCATGTACCCACTCATGGTTGGGTTCATGGGCTTGGATGCATCAAGCGCATCCCTCAAGTCCTGCGGCGAAGGGTCTCTTCGCCAATAGACGTTGCGACTGTGGATTGCAATCTGAGCAGTGGATTTCCATTCGGAAATCTCGGCTGCCTGCCTGGCTAGCCGGCTTTGCTGGAGAAGAATCGTCAACCATGCAGAGGCAATAACGATCACAATAACTGTAGTAAGAGCTTTGTTCATACTTTTTTAGTATACTATATTTATCTAATACTGTCAATATACAATATTTTCGCCATTTTAGGCCATATTTGCTATTATATATCCATGTCAAAAATATTACTTTCAGGAGTTAAACCAACAGGCCGACCACATATCGGTAACTATTTTGGTGCTATGAAGCAAATGGTAGATCTACAAAATGAGCACAAGGACGCTCACAAATTTTTTATGATTGCTGACTATCACGCCCTCAACAGCATCCAAGATGCAAAGACAATGCGGGAACATACTTTAGACCTAGCTTTGGACTATTTAGCTATTGGTATTGATCCAAATATTTCCAATATTTTTAAGCAAAGTGATGTTCCAGCTCACACAGAACTAACTTGGATCTTTGATTCTATTACATCAATGCCTTTCTTGATGCGTGCACATGCCTTTAAAGATGCAGAAGCTAAGAACAAGGAGATTAGTGTTGGAACATTCAACTATCCTGTATTAATGGCGGCTGATATTCTACTTTACAACACAGATCTAGTTCCAGTAGGACAGGACCAGAAACAGCATATCGAATACGCACGTGATATAGCTCAAAAGTTTAACAATACTTTTGGAGAGACTTTCAAACTTCCTGAAGAAGTAATTCTTAAAGATTCTGCAATAATTCCGGGAATCGATGGACAAAAAATGTCTAAGAGCTATAACAACACAATTCCGCTTTTCTCTACACGAGAGGAGATTACAAAGGCGGTGATGAGTATCGTCACAGATTCAAGTGGAGATGTACCAACTAATGTATACAATATTCACAAACTTTTCCGAACAGAAGCAGAGTTGAAGACACTTTATGATGCGAATAAAGGAAAATATAAAATTCTAAAAGAAGCATTAATCGATGATTTAGATGCATTCATCAAACCATTACGTGATAAGCGTACAGAACTAGCAAAGGATTTAGATTTAGTACGAAAAATATTAGAAAAAGGATCACGAAAAGTAAATGAGGTAGCAAATGCAAAGATGCTGGAGGTCAAGAAAGCGATTGGGGTTATATAAATTTTATGTTTTTATCTGGTAAGGATATAGAACAGTTAGTAAAAAATAAGGAAATCATAATTGAACCATTTGATGCAGGTTACCTTAAGGGTGCAAGTTATACATTAACTCTAGGCTCAAAGTACAGAATTCTTAAAGCTAAGGAATTTATAGATTCACGAGAAGATCCTGAATTCGAAGAGTATACAATTGGAAACGATGGATTTGAATTAAAACCCGGTTCATTTGCTATTTTTTATACTAAGGAAAAAGTAAGCTTAAATAATAAATTTACATGTATATTAAGTACAAGACCGACTATTGCACAGATGGGATTAAATGTAACTCAAAGCTCTTTTTTCTGTGAACCGAACACTGATAATCAACTTGCCCTAGAAATATCAAACAATGGATCTATGACTGTCAGATTACATGTTGGCACCAAAATAGTTTGTGGAGTTTTTGGTAAATTAAAAAAGATTTAGATTCAGTAAGAAAAATACTAGAAAAAGGATCACGAAAGGCAAATGAGGTTGCAAATGCAAAGATGCTGGAGGTTAAGAAAGCGATTGGGGTTATATAAAAGAACAAGTCCCCGAGTATTTCGGGGACTGTTTTTGTTTGGTTGAGCAGCTATTTCTAGCGAAGCTGCTCTATGTGCTCGACCAACGAAGCGAGAGACATTGGGGAATCATCGCCAAGAGAAACATTCCACCCACCGTTGAGATGTGACAGGAAGATGGTGTGGGGGTAACTAAATGTCACCCTACCATCAAGGAATGGGTCACCCTTCTTTGATGGTCTGTAGATCCAAAGTTGTGCTGTCAGAATTGTGTCGCACACATTTCCTCTCACACCCAAATATGTAGTCGTACCGACGGTACGAAAAGGGAGGAAGTGGGGTTTAAAGATCCAGGTGGCATATTCTCGCTTTGTAGCAGAGAGCCGAGACTGAACCCGTTGTACCATCGAGCGAAGGAACTTATCGGCCTTCAAGGCACGAATGAGTTCTTCGACGCCCAGTCTCTTGAACTCATCCTCGTTGAACACCTTGATTGTTCGCGGTAGCGGACGACCGTTTCTAGAGTATGTGGTCTTCATATCAGATTTCTTTATATCACGAAACTTATTTGTCGTCAACAATTGCTTTTTCTTCTATTAATGTCATACTTTACCCATCTACGACCCGGCTGACACCGGTGAGATAGGGAAAGAAAGCCGCAAGGTAAGTAGAATCCCACGCACTGCTCGCTAGCAGATAATGAGTTAAAAACAGGGTGGCACCGCGATGAAATCGCCCCTGCGAATTTATTATTAATGAATTCGGAGGGGTTTTTTCATTCTCCGAAAACTAGCAAATTTATGGAAAGAACATATATAAAAGATTTAAAGTCACAATTAGGAAAAGAAGTTAGTATATCAGGCTGGGTTGATATACGCCGTGATCAAGGTAAACTAATCTTCTTTGATTTCCGTGATGTAACGGGAAAGATACAAGGTGTGATTCTCCCTAATGCAAAGGAAGCTCATGCTGTAGGTTCTACTCTACGCTCTGAATGGGTAGTTAAAGTGCATGGAAAAGTAAATGCTCGTCCAGAGAAGAATGTACAGAAAGATAAGTTAAATGGAGATATAGAGCTTGAGATTCTTGGTATTGAGGTATTGAATAGTGCTTCAACACCACCATTTGATTTGCATGAAGATGGAAAGGATATTAATGAGGAAGTAAGGTTGAAATATCGATATCAGGATCTAAGAAGACCTAGATTACAAAAAAATATTTTAAATAGAAGCAAATTAACTCTTCATATAAGAAATGCTTTTTCTAAGGAAGGATTTAATGAAATTGAAACTCCACTACTATCAGCAACAACTCCAGAAGGTTCACGTGACTTTATCGTTCCTTCAAGACTAGATGTAGGTCACTTCTACTCTCTCCCTCAATCACCACAACAGTACAAGCAATTACTAATGGCTTCAGGATTCGAGAAATATTTCCAGATTGCTCGTTGTATGCGTGATGAAGACACACGTGGTGATCGTCAGCCAGAATTCACTCAGCTAGATATGGAAATGAGCTTTGTTGAACAAAAGGATGTGATGGAAGTAAACGAAAAGATCGTACTTGATCTTGTTAAATCAATATATCCAAACAAAGAAATACAACAAACTCCAATTCCAGTAATGACATACAAGGAGGCAATGGAGAAATATAAGAGTGATAAGCCAGATATAAGAAAGGATAAAAACAATCCAAATGAATTAGCTTTTCTTTGGGTGGTAGATTTCCCAATGTTTGAAAAGGATGAAGAAACAAAGGGTTGGACATTTACTCATAATCCATTTTCTGCACCAACTCCAGAGTCAATGAAAGATCTAATGGAGCAGAAGAATATAGAGAATATTTTTACAACTCAGTACGATCTTGTTCTAAATGGATATGAGATTGGTGGTGGAAGTATTAGAAATCATAATCCTGAAGCCTTGAAATCTGTATTTAAAATTATGGGATATGAGGATGAAAGAATAGAGAGAAACTTTGGACACATGCTTAATGCTCTTGGATCCGGAACACCTCCACATGGTGGAATGGCATGGGGATTGGATAGACTAATTATGATACTTGAGAATGAACCTAATATTCGAGAAGTAATCGCTTTCGCTAAGACTGGAGAGGGAAGAGATCCAATGATGGGGGCACCAGGGAAGGTTACTGCTAAGCAGTTGAAAGAGTTGGGATTGGAGATAAAGGAGGGGAAATAACTTCTAATTTTACTTCACAATTATATAATTTATGCTCTACTTTTTTGTACGTGAAATAAAGGCAGATTTCACCTAGTATTTACCTGCTCTATTACCAAATAAAATTCTGATAAAAATTTCATTTAGATTTTATCAATATCTTATTTTGTTCTAGTTCTAGTTTGATAGTATTGGTAGATGATCGATAGTCTACACAACTGTGCGTATATTGATGGTTCAAACTTACACCAGGGCATGAAGGATCTTGGTTGGAATTTAGATTATAAAAGATTTAGAGTTTGGCTTAGTGATAAATATGATATAAGTCATGCATATTTGTTTATCGGACATAATCAAAAAAATGAATGGCTGTACAAAAGTTTAAGTGATTCTGGTTACAAACTAATTTTTAAGGAGACTACTCGAGATTCAAGTGGTAATATAAAAGGCAATTGTGATTCCGAATTAGTTCTAAAGATCGTAGATGATTATCACCTGTGGCGCTTTTGGAAAGCATTAATTGTTACTAGTGATGGAGATTTTGCCTGTGTAGCAAGATTTCTCAATGAAACTAAATCCCTACTCTCTGTGATATCACCAAGGAATAGATGCTCTCTCCTACTTAAAAGGTTATCAATACCTATAACTTATATAGATACGCAAAGAGCAAACTTAGAAATAAAGAAAGTGGTCTAGAATGAAAAAGCCCTCAATGGAGACGAGCTCCATCAAGGTCTTTTTCTTAAGTATGATTTAATATTAACAAAATCAATATATAAGTCAAGATAATTAATTTCCTGCTATAATATCTCTATGCCAGATGCTTTTAAAATAAAAACAGAAGCCTTCGAGGGTCCATTAGACCTCCTTCTAACTCTTGTTGAAAAGAGAAAACTTTTCATAAATGATATTGCTTTAGCTAAGGTCACTGATGATTTCATAGATCATATCAAAAGTTTTGAGTCTTTACCTATGGCTGATGCTGCCCAGTTCATTCTCATCGCTTCTACTCTCCTTTTGATTAAATCAAAATCACTTCTACCATCACTGAACCTTACTGAAGAGGAAGAGGAGGGAATACATGATCTAGAGACTCGACTAAAGATATACAAGAGAATAAAAGATGCGAGTTTACACATAAAAGATATGTTTGGAAAAGAGATTATATTTCCCCAGTCTCAAACTAGAGCATCAGAACCAGTATTCTCACCTCATGAATCTGTGAATCTACTCTCTCTAGCACAAGCAATTAAAGATATTATAAAATCTTTACCAAAGAAAGAGAATATTCCTAAGGCTGTAGTTAGAAAAGTTATAAGTCTAGAGGAGATGATAGATAGTCTTACAAAACGTATTACTTCTGGTTTAAAAATGAAGTTTAGTGAATTCTCCAGTATCCATAAAGAGGAAAAAGTAAATGTTATTGTAAGTTTTCTAGCTATGCTTGAGCTCGTAAAGCAGGGTATAATACACGTATCACAAGAGAATCACTACGGTGATATCCATATGGAAACAAAAGAAGTTGGAGTTCCAAGATATAATTAATATATGAAAATAAGTCTTGAATCACAAATTGAAGCATTACTATTCTGGAAAGCAGAGACTCTTTCTATTAAAAAAATAGCATCTATTTTAGAAAAGGATGTAAATGAAATAAAAGAAGGAATTAAAAAGTTAAGAGAATCATTGAACGGTAGAGGGCTCACTCTAATCGAATGGGAGGATGATGTGACACTGGGTACTGCAAAGGAGGTCTCTGGATTAATTGAGAAATTAAATAAGGAGGAATTATCAAGAGACTTGGGAAAAGCTGGACTTGAAACTATGTCTATAATCCTATACCAAGGTCCTATATCTAGGGCTGATATAGACTATATACGTGGAGTTAATTCTCAATTTATATTAAGAAATCTACTCATCCGTGGATTAATCGAAAGAGTTGATAATCCACAAGATCAGAGAAGCTTTTTATATAAACCAACACTCGAACTAATGTCTTATTTAGGAATTTCAAAGATAGAAGATATACCGGAATTCGAAGCAGTAAAAAGAGATATAGAAATATTTAAAACACAGACAAATGATGAACAAATTAAAGATTGATAAACTATTTCTAGTGTCTGTTGGCCTACTAGCGATAACTGGCTTTTTTATCTTTAGTTCTGCCTCACTTGGCCTTTTGGCGCGTAATGGTGCGAGTTTTCAATCTGTTGCACTCAATCAATCCATGGGATTATTCCTAGGAATAATTGCTTTCTATGTTATGTCTAGACTGCACTATAAAAAGCTTAGAAAATACGCATTTTATATTTTAATCGGTGCGATTTTTATTAATCTCCTACTTTTCATACCAGCATTTGCATTAAATCATGGAGGAGCATCGAGATGGATAGACTTGGGATTCATCACATTCCAACCTTCAGAGTTCTTAAAGATCGCTTTCATAATATATTTTGCTGCATGGCTATCCGGATTAAAGGAGAAAGTGCAAACATTCAAATTTGGAATCCTACCGTATGCAATTATCGTAGGTATTTTGGGAATATTACTCCTTGCACAATCTGATACGGATACTCTTGTAGTTATAGCGACAACAGGAATGATAATGCTATATATTGCTGGAGGCAGGTTAAGGTATATAGCTCTACTCTGCCTTACTATGCTTGTGCTATTAGCTAGTCTTGTATATTTCCGTCCATATGTTAAACAGAGAATAATGACATTCGTAAATGGCGCTGTAGACTCCAAGGGTGCAGGATATCAAATACAGCAATCACTTATTGCTATAGGTTCAGGACAAATTATTGGAAGAGGATTTGGTCAAAGTATACAAAAATTTAATTATTTACCCGAACCCATCGGAGACTCAATATTTGCTGTTGGTGCAGAAGAATTCGGTTTTATTGGGAGCCTGGTCTTAATTGGACTTTTCCTTCTTTTTTTCATTAGATCAATGAAAATATCGGTAAAGGTGCAGGACCCATTCGGTGGACTTGTTGCAATAGGTATTGCTATACTTATATTAATCGAGTCATTTATGAATATATCATCAATGCTCGGTTTAATACCGCTATCAGGTATGCCGCTTCTATTCGTAAGTCACGGTGGAACGGCTTTAATTATCACCCTAGCAGCTGCTGGAATTATCGCAAATATTTCTAAATATCAATCATGAAAATTCTTTTTACAGGTGGAGGTACAGGAGGACATTTCTATCCAATTATTGCAGTTGTTCAGGCTCTTAATGATAAAGTAGCTGAGAAAAAGATATTGCCCCCTAAATATTATTTCATGTCACCCAATAGGTATAATGCGAGAGCATTGTTTGATAATGAGATAGAGTTCATACAGGTACCTGCGGGAAAGATTAGGAGATACTTTTCAATACTTAACTTTACTGATCTTTTTAAAACACTCTATGGTGTATTTGTTGCAATAACCAAAGTATATAGTATATATCCGGATGTGATTTTTGCTAAAGGTGGCTATACCAGCTTTCCCGCTCTTCTTGCTGCGAAGATATTGCGTATACCAGTTATAATTCACGAATCAGATAGCTCACCTGGTAGAGTTAATAAATGGGCAGCCAACTTTGCGCAGAAAATAGCTATATCATATCCACAAGTAGCTAATTCTTTCGAAAAACAAGTGAAGGAAGGGAAGGTCGCGTATACAGGTAATCCAATTAGAAAAGAAATTGTTCTACCTCTATCAAATGGAGCCAGGGAATTTCTAAACCTTGAAGAAAAAACTCCAACCATATTCATCCTTGGTGGATCACAGGGTTCACAAATAATTAACGATGTATTGATTGATAGTGTCAGTGAACTTGTTAAGAGATACCAAATATTACACCAGACAGGCAGGAATAATTTGGCAGTAGTTAAAGAGACGACGGGTGTAGTTCTTAAGGATTCAACTACATCATACAGATATCATCCTTTTGACTATTTAAATGATTTAGCTATAAGAATGGCTGCAGGCGTATCTGATCTCGTTATTTCTAGGGCTGGATCAACCATATTTGAAATTTCAGCATGGGGAATACCATCAATTATCATACCTCTTTCAAAGGAGGTTAGTCATGATCAGGTTAAAAATGCATTTGCATATGCTCATAGTGGAGCCTGCACGGTTATAGAGGAGGAAAATCTGAACTCACATATACTAGTTTCTGAGATTGATAGAATACTTAACAATCAGAATATAAGAGAGAAGATGAAACAAGGAGCAAAGAGCTTTAGTCATACGGATGCTGCATCTAAAATCGCTGAAGCTATACTTGAGATTGGCTTGAAACATGAATAAGTAGTATGGTATAATAGTGGTCTCAATATATTTATTAGCATTAATATTTAATTATAAAAATTATGCAACCAGAAACAAGTGGAATTAGAACATGGCAGTGGGTAGTAACAGTAATTGTTATCATCGTGCTTATCCTCCTTGGATACTATATGTTTAAGGGTAATGGAGTAACTACAGATATGGATAATGATAACGATAATACAGCAATAAGTACTTCAAAAGATTTGAATCGAGTGGTGGTCACTGATCAATTCCCAGGAAATGTTGTATATCTTTCTTCAGTTCAGTTAGCAAACCCAGGGTTTGTTGTTGTAAAGAAGGATAATGCTGGAACTCCAGGTGATATAATCGGTTCACAGTATTTTGATAAGGGTATCAATCCAGGTAAGATTACTCTAAAGACATCAACTGTCGATAGTGGTATGTACTATGCAGTTATATACTCAGACACAGATGGAAATAAGGTATTTGATGCTGCAAAGGATATGCCACTTAAGGATGAGGCTGGAAATATCATAATGAAGCCATTCCGAGCAACTTCAACAGTATCAGAGGTAAAGGGTTAATTACATATAGCAATATGTTATGCAAAAAGTACCTTAATCGGTACTTTTTTGCTATAATACCCGCTAATGAATACAAGTAACGTCATAACTAGATTTCCACCAAGCCCTACTGGTTTCCTGCACATAGGACGTGCAAGAACAGCTCTTTTTAACTATATTTTTGCTAAGAAAAATGGTGGTAAGCTCATATTTAGATTTGAAGATACAGACAAGGCAAGATCAAAAGTTGAATTTGAGGAAATTATGAAGGACAGTCTAAGCTGGTTGGGTATATCTTGGGATAACAAGGTGATAGAGAGGCAGAGTGAGAGAAACGAAATATATAAAAAGTATTTGGCTAGATTAATTGCTGAGGATAAGGCCTATCTATCAAAAGAAAAAATAGAGGAAGGTGACAAGGCTGGTCAAGAGAATGAAGTTGTAAGATTTAGAAATCCAAATATTAAAATTACCTTCACTGATCTGATTCGTGGAGAAATATCCATAGATACAACAGATTTAGAAGATTTTATTATCGCAAGAAATATAAATGAACCACTATATCACCTAGCTGTAGTTATAGATGATTTTGAAATGGGAGTTACGCATATTATCCGTGGTGAAGATGGTATATCAAATACACCCAGACAGATTCTCATACAAAGAGCTATAGGTGCTCCACAGCCTCTATATGCTCATTTACCGCTCATACTAGCCTCAGATAGGTCAAAGTTATCAGGAAGGCATGGGGCAGTCAGTGTGACTGAGTACAGAGACAAAGGATGTCTACCAGAAGCTCTAGTGAACTATCTAGCAATGCTTGGATGGAATCCGGGAACTGATCAAGAAATGTTTAGTATTGAAGAGTTAATCCAAGTATTCGATATTTCAAAAATACAGAAGGCTGGGGCAATTTTCAATGAGGAGAAACTAAAATGGTTCAACAAACAATACATATCAAAAATGAGTATTGATGAATTTACTAATCGAGCTAATGATTTTCTTCCAAAGAATACATCGCCCAAACTTTTCCCTCTAATAAAGGAGAAAATCAGCTATTTAGGAGAAATAGGGGAGGTGCTATCTGGAGAGCTTTCATTCATCAATCCACTACCTGAATACAATATAGAGTCACTAAAATGGAAACAGGAAAAAGATCTTGTAAATACAAAAGAATATTTAAAAATAATTATTGATCTACTCGAGGATGTATCTGATTTTTCAAAGGATTCAGTTAAAAATGTAATTTGGCCTATAGCTGAATCAAAAGGGAAGGGGAATGTACTCTGGCCTATGCGCTATGCCCTATCAGGAAAGGATAAGTCTCCAGATCCTTTTACTATATCTGAAATATTAGGCAAGGAAGAGGTTCTTAAGAGACTTAAATTTGCATATGATAAAATATAAAAAAATAACCATACTTTTTATTGTATTTTCCTTCATATTAACCCAAACTGTAAAAGCTGAAACTGTAGAAGAGATAAAAGACAAGATTAATGATAGGAATGATGCAATAAGTAAATTAGAATCTGAAATTAGACAATATCAAACAGATATTGATGCTTTGGGTAAAGAAAAAGATTCATTAAGTAATACAATTAAGTCTCTGGACATCTCTAAGAAGAAATTGGAAGCAGACACAAAGATAACAGAGAATAAAATAGCGTCTAAAAATCTGGAGATTAAAGAATTAAATCTTCAGATTGGTGATAAGGGAGATAGAATAAGTGATGGAAAAAGAGTCATAACTAAAGCTATCACTGATATATATACAATGAATTCAGTGTCTGTTGTAGAAAGTATATTGGGACAAAAATCATTCTCACAAATGTGGCGTACTGCAGATGAGCTTGTTGTATTACAAGGTAAAATGCAGGATAAAATTAAGGACTTAGAGAGTCTAAAGATTAATCTTGAGGAAAATAAAAAATTAACTGAAAAAAAGAAGGCCGAATTGATGGTACTTACAAACGATCTTAAGAATCAGGCAAATATAATTGCCAGTACAGTTAAGGAAAAGAAAGAGTTACTGAATGAGACTAAAAATTCTGAAGCAAATTATTCTCGACTGCTTAAGCAGAGGGAATTGCAAAAAGAGGCTTTCGAGAGGGAAATAAATGAGCTCGAATCATCACTTAAATTAGTTATTGATCCAAATAGCGTACCTAAGAGTGGTTCCATATTAAAATGGCCATTACACAATAATTGTGTTTTTTCGCCGACAACATGCGTTAGAATTACTCAGTATTTCGGTAAGTCTAGCCTCAAGTATTACAAGTCAGGTCAGCATTATGGTCTAGACTTCGCTGCGACAGTGGGTACTCCGGTTACAGCAGCACTTGCTGGAGAAATTGTCGGTTTTGGTAATATACCATGTGCATATGGTAAGTGGGTCATGATAAAACATAATAACGGCCTATCCTCATTGTACGGCCACCTGTCATTACCAACAGTAATACTGGGCCAAAAGGTGGAAACCGGTGGTTTAATAGGCTATAGCGGGAACACAGGTCTTACTACTGGACCTCATCTACACTTTGGTTTATATGCGACTCAGGGGGTACAAATCAAATCTGTCCAAACATCGTGCGGGTACGTATTGTATCCTCTTGCGGATCCTTCTGCGCATCTTAATCCACTTTCTTACCTTTAAAATCAATTTAGAGGTGATATAATACAACACATGATTAAATGGATAGTTATATCAATCATCGCACTTATTATATTAGGTAACCTCGGTTTTGACATTAAAAAGTCCGTGCATTCACCAGTAGCTCAATCTAACCTGGAATACGCCAAGGATGTGACAGTTTTTGTTTGGCAAAAATATTTAAAGGAGCCAGCAAAGTTTTTATGGAGTGAAGTATTCATAAAATATATCTGGGAACCGTCGATAAAGATTTTAGATAAAAAAGTGAAAGGGGAAACAAGCGTCAGACAACAAGACGCTTTTTTCTTGGCCTAATTTCTCTCTATACTAGTGCGTAAAAGATATATTGTGCGACGTTGTATATAGAGGAGAATGGGTGTGAAAACCTATCACCCATCAGCACCTGATGTACACAAAATAATCAGATTAATTAATATTAATTACCAATTTTTATTACGTACCCATAAATAAAATATAATTATTCTCTACCCTGCACATGCTATCTGTTCAAAAAACTACATCGGGGAAGACCATGTCAAAGCTTGGGTCAAATTCCCCTACCCTAACCATGCTTATAGAAAAAAATAAACAATGAAACCCAGACCGAATTGTCTGGGTTGAGGTTCACCGCGCGTCCTCATATAGCGTTTCTGATGTCATAACTTTTTGATCTTGAAGACCTGTGGGTCTCTACTCCAATCTTCCTTAAGTAAGGCGTACATTACAAGGTCGACAAAGTGGTCGTATAACCATTCGGATTGTCTAAGTACTCCTTCTTCTTTGAATCCGAGTCGCTGTGGAATAGCCCGGCTCTTGGTATTTCCACTTGCGCAACGTATCACAATACGATTGAGATTTAGATGCTCAAAGCAATAGTTAACAAGGGCACGAACACAATCAGTCATTATACCCCTACCTTGAAAGTCCTCAGATAACCAGTATCCAATTGATGTTTTTCTGTCTTTGGTACCGAACGAACTGAGACCAATTCCCCCAATCCATTGACCCTCATACCAGATTCCGAAATCACAACCCTCCTTTTTTTCAAATTCCACCGCATCACTTCGTATGTACTTTCGAATATCATCAACTGTCTTGCTATCATCGAGCCAGGGTAACCATTGCTTCAGGTAGTTTCTGTTCTTATCGATAAACCTGGAAGACCGCCTCAGCATCGTACTCCGATCGGCGTCGTAGTTCTAAACCATATCTAACTGTAATTACAAGATTCATACATTTGTGACTATAACACTAATATATGACTTTGTAAATATACATATCAACATATGATAATCTGATTATCGCTTGCTTAAAATAATTATTGGAATATAATATTCTACGATGAGCACATCAAGTATTGAGGCATCGGCACAGGAGATCGGTGACGCTCTCCTCGCAAAAACACCGCACGGGGACTCCGAAAACGGAGGTGTTCCCAAGAAGCAGACTAAGGAGCCTTCGGAAAGAAGGCCTCCTCCCCACGAAGGCGACTGATCGCCTTGAAGTAACCCTTCACGAGCTCCTCCCCACCACGGGGAGGACTCTTTAATTTACATACATCAAATCTCTGATCTCAGTCAGTTTTTTGATTACCGATTCATCAGTAATTTTAGAAAATCTGGAAATAGTCTTTCCCTCCTTGTCTATACTCCCCATCCACATATCTAGAGGTCTAAGATCAAATAGCTTACCAGCCTTGTATACTGATGATTCGTATATTGGTCTGTATACAACCATATTGGCATCTTCTGGTCTACAATCATCTTCTGTATGCACACCAACACCAACAACTTCATATGCATAGTTGTTAATTTCACCTTTAGGATCATGCTTGTAGTGGTAGTAATACCCTTTTTCTGGAACTTTGTTAGGAATTTTCATAATAGTTATTGTACCACAAACAAAAACTCGTCTTTCGACGAGTCTTTTGTTTAATATTATTTCATTGCTACAGTCTTACTCCAACAAGGAGATGAAGCATTCCATGGTTCTGAACCATACTTCTTGTAAAGGTACTTAGCGTATCCTACGTTACCCTCTACAGTATGTATATCGAAACCAAGCTTCTTAGAGTTCTCAAGGTGATATCTTTCATTGATTTGCATAACACCTACATCGGCATTATCCACTCTTCCACGAACCACCTTACCATTCTTGTCGAACTGTCTAAACTCTGATTCACATCTTGCAATCTCAACTAGAATTGGAGTATCTGCAAAATTCTCTCTTAGGTATTTTTCAAGTAACTGTCTATTAATTGTTGATATTACGGCTGGTGCATTACCTACTGAATTAGCTGTTAATGGTTGAACATCCACAGCATCAATAGAGGCATTACCCGCTCCGTACATTGATGACAAAAGAAATGCTATTCCGGTTGTAAGTTCAATCATATAATTTTAAAGCGAGGCTGTATTGATATAATCAACTTACCTCGCTAATGACATAATAGTAGCACCTTTAGGCTAAAATGTCAATAGCTAATATGTCCCCCTAAAAGCTTGCATTATATGGGTATATTGGTATATACTGTTTGAACTATGGCAACCAAAAAATCAGGTGGATCGACCGCTAACGGAAGGGATTCGAATCCTAAATATTTAGGAGTTAAGGTAAATCACGGGGAAACTGTGGCTATTGGCTCTATTATCGTTCGACAGAGAGGTACAGAGGTAATACCAGGTAGAAACATTGGTATGGGTAAGGATCACACTCTTTTCGCTCTAAAGGAGGGTAAGGTTGAGTTCGGAACAAAGAGAAAGACTCATTTTGATAATACAATAAAAAGAAAGAAGATAGTAAATATCGTCTAGTCTTTTTATCTCTCTATAAGATTTTATTCTATTTAGACTTAACCTCGAGGTTAAACTTAATACTCTTATTCCCTACCCTAACTTCTATTTGATGATTCCCGATCTCCTTGATAGGTTTATCTAATACCATATGTTCAGCATCGATCTGTAGTCTTGTCTGTGACTGTATAGCTGGAATAATTTCTGGTTTATGTATACCTGCAAATAGATGACCTTTGTCATTGGCCTTTTCTATCATTGTAATAGTCTTACCGTCCAATTCCTTAAGGTTGTTAAGAAGAAGTTCTTCTTTCAACTTCTTTTCACCCTCGTCACGCGCTTTCTCAAGCTCTATTCTCTTTAGAACATCTTTGGTTGCAGCGATAGCCAAACCTTTAGGGATGAGCATATTCTGTGCATATCCCTCACTAATATCCTTAACATCATATTTCTTTCCAACCTTAGCTATATCTTTCAATAATATTATTTTCATAGTTGTATATTAGCTTATTTACTTAAAATTTCAACTGCCTTATCTAATTGTGGATCAGTACCACTATCTTTAGCGGTACCAGCGACAACATAGTCAGGATTTAATCCATCATGTGATAGATTGTGTCCACTTGGGGTCAACCATCGTGCTATCGTCACCTTAAGAGATGTCTCAGGGGTAATTTCTACAAGTTCCTGAACTGATCCTTTGCCAAAAGTCTTTTGTCCTACTAATTTTGCCACACCCTGCTCTTGTAATGCCCCAGCGAGAATCTCAGCAGCTGATGCTGAACCACCGTTAACTAGGACTACTATTTTATAGTTTGATCCAAAATACTTGTTCAATACATCATATCCTTTACTTCTGAGCACTTTATTTTCATTTTTACCACCAAAATCTTCAGTAACTATCACTTTCCCAGCGGGCAAGAACCAACTTGCTATATCCCAAGCAGCGTCTAAATATCCACCAGGATTACCTCTAAGATCTATTATTAGTCTATTTTTACCAGATTTAAGGAATGAACGTAGAGATTCTCTGAACAGGTCCGGTGATTGGCTTGTGAAGCTAAATAGGCGGATGATAAAAATATTATCTTTTATCTCAGTTTCAATAGTAGGAATATCAATAACACCTCGAGTAATTGATTTCTCCAGTGGTTCTGACTGCCCTTCTCTTAGAAAAACTATTCTAACCTTACTACCCTGTGGTCCTCTTATTAGTTTTACCGCTTCGTCAACTGGCAGATCAGAGACAACTTTGTCATCAATTTTAATAATCTTATCTCCTGCCTTGACCCCAGCTTTTTCAGCCGGACTATTCTTAAGCGGAGAAACCACTGTTAAAATCTTGTCTTTTATTGCAATTTCCATACCAACACCTTCAAAGTTACCTGTTATATCACTCTTAAACATCTTGCTCTCTGTTGGTGGAAAGAATACCGTGTATGGATCACCTTGAGACTGAGCTAGACCTTCAATTGAGCTCCAGATTCTTTTCTGTGTATCAGTTGTTGTCGCTTCAACATATTTTTCACTTAATATTCCCCAAACTTTCCAAAAAGGAGCTAACTGCGCATTTGTCACTTTAATTCCTTCAGGTGCTATGCTTTCTAAAGCCTTCTCTCTTCCTCTGCCCTCTCCGTATAGACTACCGATAGAAAAGATAATTGAAGCAATTACTAGACCTGAAATGGTGTATGTTATTCTAGATATATTATCTTTGTTCATGTTTAAGCATTATCTCAAACAATTTGATTTCATACAATACGAAGGTTATACTACAACATATGTCTATACATATATACAACACAATGAGTGGTAAGAAAGAGGAGTTTAAACCTATTGAGGAGAAAAGAGTGGGTATATATAGTTGTGGACCAACAGTTTATGATACGGCACATATAGGTAATTTAAGAACATATACATCAAACGACATCATTCGAAGGGTTTTTGAATATAATGGATATTTCGTAAAGCATGTAATGAACTTAACTGATGTGGATGACAAGACTATTAGAAGAAGTCAGGAGAACAAGATGAGTCTCGAACAACTAACACGTCATTACGAAACGCTCTTCCTTGCTGACCTACATTCACTTAATATCCTTACACCAAACAGAATCCTGAGAGCAACAGATCATATTAAAGAAATGACTGATATGATCGCTATTCTTTTAGAAAAAGGAATTGCATATATAACTAAGGATGGAGTGTACTATAGTATCGGTTTGTTTAAGGACTATGGAAAGTTAGCAAAATTAAAGATAGAAGCAACTGACTCATCTAAACTTCGAGAGAGAATATCAAATGATGAATACGAAAAAGAGAATCCTAGGGATTTTGCTCTCTGGAAGTTTTACACACCTAATGATGGTGAGGTATCCTATGATGCGCCATTTGGTAAAGGAAGGCCAGGTTGGAGTATTGAGTGTTCAGCAATGTCCACAAAAGCTCTTGGACCAAATTTTGATATTCATACAGGCGGAACAGACCTAATCTTTCCACATCATACGAATGAAATCGCGCAATCTGAAGCAGCAACTGGTAAACATTTTGTTAACTACTGGATACATTGCGCATTCATGAATGTAAATGACGATAAGATGGCAAAGTCGAAAGGAAATTTCCTAAAACTTGCTGAACTGGAAGAAGCTGGCATATCCCCTATCGCTTTTAGATATTGGCTTCTAACATCTCACTATAGGTCACAGGTGAACTTCACAATTGATGCAGTAAAAGCCGCACAAACAGCATTTATAAGATTCATAGAGACTTTTGTAAGATTAAGTGAGGTAGAGTATGAACATATACATGCATCTGCTAATCCTAGAGACTATAGAAAGGAGTTTATCGAGAGAGTAAATGATGATTTCAATACCCCAGAAGCTCTGGCTCTGGCCTGGGAACTAATAAAGGATCATTCTGTTGAGGCGAAGGAAAAGATTAAAATTCTTCTCGATTTTGATAGTATATTTGGCTTAGGTTTAAAAGCAGTTATGGAAATGAAGGCATATGAAAAAGAGAGCGTGCCTGCAGAGGTGAATCTATTGGCTGAAGCAAGAAATGAAGCAAGAAATAATAAGGAATGGGACAAAGCTGATGCTTTAAGAAAGGAAATCGAGTCTAGGGGATATACAGTCAAAGATACTGGTGATAGCTTCGAATTGAATAGAGTATAATCTACTCAAGTTTTCCCAAAAAAACCTTTTCTATAATATCAGTTTTAAATAGCTATGAAGGCTTACCTTCAGCTATTAACTTTACAACGTAGAGTATCAACAAGACAAAACTAGTAGGCACGCCTATCTCTTTTAAAGTACGAATAGATAAAGAAAACTCCTAGTAGGATTAGAATTATTAGTAGGATCCATAGTAGATTATTGGTATTTAGCCAATCTAATGAATTTACAGCAGCAGCTGTTTGTGAATTCTGATCATCTTTCACGCTTTCAACAATCTGATCTGTTGTACTTGATACAGAACCCTCTTCAACACCAACATTATCCTGAGTCCCCTCAACTATTATCTCAGGCGAATTACGATCTGGGTTCTCTGTATTTGTTGAGAAATTTGTTTGTTCAAGATTTGAATAAATAACATTTTGACTCTCGGTTTTATTTACCTTACCTGAGCTACTAGATTTACTACCTGACGATGTTGTTTTACTTGATTGATCCGTATCCCCTGTGGTTACTGCTTGCTGACTCGCAATTGAAGCTGTAGAATCCAATTTACCTGAAACACTAGAAGCATGAGTAGTGTGTAAATTTGCTACAGCAAGGACAGCAAGAAAGAGGAATATTCTTTTAAAAAAATGTGTATTCATTTTATATTATTCGTTTACTCATAAATGTAACAATTGCTAAATTTAAATTTGAATTCGCCTCAACATATTCCGAAACTGTTAGACTTGGATTATCTTTTATATTAGTCGCATCTGATATTGCAGACAACAAATCATCCATTGCCTGCTGAGGATACTCACCAGGATTATCTCCAACTTTAAATATACTAGCGTCTATGGAGGCAACTATTGAAACGATAGTATTATTCAGGACTTTTCTAGCCTCCGCCTCTGGTGTTATTGGTAGTAGATGTAAATACTGAGTAAACGGGTCTGCCCTATATCCTCTTGAATTAACCACATTTACATCTACTCTGTAGTCACCTTCGTTCCAGATTTGAATATTATTTGAATAAACAAGTTTCTCGGTTATGTCACCATCGACTGAATCCCAAGCGGTGGCAAGTGGATCTGAAAACTGCGTACCAGCTGTCTGAGTTACGTCTATAGGTGCACTTGAATTGATTATTGGTTTTTCAACTAGTGGAACCTCAACCTGTGGACAATTAGGATTTACAGACTCCAAGTACGTAATATTACCAACATTATCAAATTTAATTCTACCCAAAATAGTTGATGAACCAACCATAAATGGATCTTGAGCTTCATCATAAGTGAGTAATGAATATGTATTTAGCTGTAGTACTGGAAATACCCCTATACTCAAGTACCAATCGTGACCGTATGTTGCAAGAGTTTGATCTGAGGGAGAAGACACTGTAAAGGCTGGGTATGCACGTGTACTTGTACCAAAAATAACAGTTCCGTCTGATACTGCAACTCTCATCTGCAACCCTTTTGGAACGTCGAGAGACAAACATAGTCCGGATGTAATCTTAGTAGTCGTAGCATATACCTCTGCATCAGGAGTTTGATCGGGAGTCGTAACCTCTGGAGCCTCGGAGGTGATATCGTAGCTAGTATTATATCCTGTACCCACTATTCCAAATGGGATTCTCGAATCAACATTCATATCAATTTGTATTCCATCGGTAAGAGGGTCGAGATCGAGTACTGAATTAATATTGATTTGATCGCTATATGTATCAGCAGCAGAAATTTGTACAGCAGTTGCTTCATTACTTGAATTAACCGACTGTGCTGAATATAGTCTAATATTGTTAGCTGGGATTATTTGAGAACCGTTAGAAAAGTCACTAAATCTCATCCTGACTAGATTCTCATCACTAGGAAGCGTTATGTGAAAAATCCACTTCCAACCATCACTGTATGTATTATTTGCAATACCGGTCACTTTAACTGAACTAACACCAGTAACAGCTAGGGAGCCACTAGCACTAACCATTTTAACTGGAAAAACAACCACTATAAGTGCAATTATTGATAATAGAACAAGCTTTTCTAAGTCAGAAAGGTATTTTTTCATATTAGCGGCATTATATTGCAAATGTTTAACAACATCAATATTGCATACAATGATAATTCATGTCAGAAAATACTATCAACACCTTATCAACCCGATATTCAATTTTAGAGATAAAACATATTTTGTTTGCTATGCTACAATATGCATACAAATATGAATCCAACATCATCACCATACTTTAAATCTAAGGATCTTAGAATCCCTCCTCAATCACTAGAAGCAGAAAAAGCTTTGCTTGGCTCAATTATGATCCGACCTGAAGTAATGCACGACATTACCGATATCATAAATGAAAAAGCCTTCTATTCCGACCGCCACAAGATGATATGGTCAACAATGATGGAGCTATTTAGCAAAAGTACACCAATAGATATCCTTTCTCTTTCAGCACGATTGAAAGATAGAGAAATACTTGATCAAGCTGGCGGAATGGCATATCTCACAGAACTAGTTCATGGAGTTCCCTCTTCAACAAATGCAAAACATTATGCGGAGATTGTCCAGAAGAAAAATATAATGCGAGATTTAATCAATGCATCAGAGTTTGTTGGTAATCTTGGATTTGATGAGGAAATGGATATTGAAGAAACATTGGATAAGGCTGAAAAAAAGATATTTGAAGTAACAAACTACACAGGTACTCATAAGTTCATTGCACTAAAGGATACACTTGTTGAGGCTTGGGAGAGAATCGACAAACTTCATGCGACTAAGGATGAATTAAGAGGTATACCAACAGGATTTCAAGCAATAGATAATAAACTAGCAGGGTTACAAAAATCTGATTTGATCATACTCGCAGCTCGACCTTCGATGGGTAAAACGTCTCTTGCTCTTGATATAGCACGTATGGCTGCTATCAAACACAAAGTACCAGTTGGTATATTTTCTCTTGAAATGAGTTCCCAACAACTGGTAGATCGTATGCTTGCTGCAGAATCACAGGTTGATTCTTGGAAGATACGTACTGGACAAAATTTAAATGTAGAGAATGATTTCAAAGCTATTCGTGATGCAATGGATCGACTTTCGACTGCCCCTATATATATCGATGATCAGCCAGCAAACAATATCCTTAAGATGCGTGCAGTCGCAAGAAGACTTAAGAGTGAGAAAGGATTAGGACTAATTGTTGTGGACTACCTTCAACTCATGGTACCAACGCAGAGTAGAAACTCAGATAATGTTGTTCAACAAGTTACAGAAATATCTAGATCTCTAAAGCAATTGGCACGTGAACTTGAAGTACCTGTACTTGCTCTTTCACAGTTGTCACGTGCAGTTGAGCAACGTGGTGGTGAACCTAGACTATCTGACCTCCGAGATTCAGGATCTATCGAGCAGGATGCCGATGTTGTTATGTTTATTCACAGGGAGGACAAGCTAAACAAAGACCCAGCATCAGCAAGGCCTAACATAGCAAAAATTATGATCGAAAAACACAGAAATGGACCTACTGGATACGCAGAGCTATACTTCGACGACAAGAAAACATCATTTATGAATATTGATAAAAGTGATTTCGGTGATTTTGACCAACAAGGAAATGGATCCGATTTCTAAACTAACAGAATACTTCAGAGAGTTCCCTGGTATAGGACCTAGACAAGCTCGTCGCTTTGTATATTTTCTGTTAACTAAAAATACTTCATATCTAGATGAGATAGCGAAACTAATATTAAGTATTAAAAAAAATATACGCGTCTGCTCATCATGCTTCCGATTCTATCAGGATGGTAATACAACCCTATGCTCTATCTGTTCTGATAAAGGAAGAGATATGAGTCAATTAATGATAGTAAGTCGTGATGTGGACTTTGAAGCTATTGAAAAAAGTAAGTCATATACTGGTCACTACTTCATCCTCGGTGGAACTATTCCAATTCTTGATAAAGAGCCTGAGAAGAAAGTGAGGTTAACTGAATTGGTTAAGAAAATTACCAGTAGTCAGTACAAGGAGATTATACTTTCTTTAAATGCTAATGCTGAAGGTGAACATACTGCAGATTTTATCCGTGATTATATAAAGCAAAAGTTTCCTGATCTGGGACTAAACATAACTGTACTTGGACGAGGTCTTTCAACTGGTACAGAACTGGAATACTCTGATAGTGATACGATTAAGAATGCATTGAAGAATAGAGAGAGGGTTAATTAAAACCTATTTTACCTGGAGGTTTAATTGGTTCTTCCATAATGTGTCGTAAAGCGAGATCGACTGAATCTAAGGACTCAGAGTGTCCTCTCTGTATCTTTTCTATCTCATCAACTCTTAGCTCTAGGTCTTTGTTTGATATAATCCATTCCTTAATTTTTATAAATATCCGAATAATCAATATATTCATCTGTATCGCTGTTTTACTGTTTAAAACAGATGAAAGCATGGCTACACCATGTTCAGTAAAAGCGTACGGTAAAAATCGTGGATCACGATGTTTTTGAGAACCGGTCGCATTTTGCGACCGGTTCAGCCCATAGTTCTCCTCCTCCGTAAGTCTGAACATAAAATCATTAGGGAATCTTTCTATATTCCTTTTGACTTGCTCATTAAAACGTTTTGTTGTAACTTCATATAACTCTGCAAGATCCTTATCTAGAATTACCTTTTCACCGCGAATAACAAGGATTTTACTTTTTATCACCTTTTCCATCACTTCAATACTATTTTTTATTGAAATATTTTCTTGATCCATATTTTTAAATTATTTATTTCCTCAACTTATGCAGGAAGGCGAGATTTGGGTGTACTCGCAATCTAGGGGTTGTTTCAACTTTTATTTTTGATACCTCCCAAGCCAACTTGGTTTAGTATAGGCTAGCGTCCAACCGACACTACTTGCCTTATATATTCCACGCAGGAGATAAACTGCAGAGTATCTTCTATGTGTTTTGTGAATATAGGGTGATTTAGTTTATTTGCACCCACTTGGTGACAATACCATTGTAATAATGTTTCCTAGAAACTACTCTATTTTGCCCTTTCGCTTTTATTAGTAAGTATTACTTCTTGTCTTGAAGTTCTTCTACCACTTCCTGCATAAATCGACGAATCCCAATTCAATTAGTGTGTTTGATTGTACAAAGTTGACTTCGTAAATGCAAAAACTTTGTATACGATGAGATAATTATATTTCAGATAAATTTATATGCAAGTAGACAGAAGAAAAATTTTATTGTTTTTTATTTAAAAAATTTTACAATTCTTTCTGTCCATATAAGCAATGAATCTAGGATCGTTAAATATGCTACAAGAAAGATGAAACTAGAAATTAGTTTAGTATTTAGACTTGGATAAACCCCTTTGGCTTCGTTTACAGAAATATCTGGAGAAAACTTTAAAGTTGTATTTTTTGAGACTAGATCAGGATCAACATTAAATTTAGTTTCTATCATTTTTAATCTAAACTTCCTTTGTAACTCAAATGGAATACACTCTTCACCATATGGAGATAGATGTATTGGATCTGATAATTCCCGATCAGACTTACTCTCGATAATATTAAAGTCTACATCCACTCCTACAGGACCAAGAGTATCTCCAACGGTACTTCTATTTCTTATACAAATTTGGAACGTATTCAAATTAAAGGGTACCTGAAATAGCCTACGTATAGCGTTTGCGGCATTATCATTAAATATACCGTCGTCTATCGTCACTAGTACGAACCCATCTATAGTTGCTTCATTTCTGATAGGAATTTTGATATTCTCTATATTCCAAAAAAGATAATATGTAAAATAAATTGATATTAAAAAAAAGAAAATAATCACTACCACCTTGATTAGCAGTCTGTAATTAGGGCTCTTCTCACTCATCATATTTAAATTACTTCAACCCCTCAATCTTTACCTGGAAATATGGTTGCTTATGACCGTTCTTCTTAAAATATTTACTCTTCTGCTTGTACTTTATAACATCAACTTTCGGTAGACGACCGATTTTAGTGATAGTTGCATTAACCTTTGCATTAGCAATGTAAGGAGTACCAATAGTAGTATCCTTTCCATTATCAACAAGCAAAACCTTATCAAAAACGACCTTATCGCCTTCTTTGTGGTCACCGAGGATCTTCTCAATCTTGATTTCATCCCCTACTTTGACCTTATATTGTTTTCCGCCTGTTTGTATTACTGCAAATTCCATAGTTAGGTTATATTACACTATCTCGTCTGGATGGTCAATCACCCCCACATCTAGACCTGGAGTCTCCCCTGTTATACGTAAAATATCCTTATCTACCTTCCTTAGCTCCTTACCAGAGTGGTTGTAGTGATTAACGACTGTTGATAGCGAGGTACCGAGCTTTACATGATACTCTTCATACTTCTTTAAATGAGTTCCTAGCTCATCTACACGCTTAATAATGTCTTTTGCTGTCTCCTCAATCTGTAAGGCTTTTAAGCCCTGTAAAACAGTCTGAAGATATGCCAAGAATGATGTTGGGGATATAATTATTACCTTGTACTTATTAGCTGCCCTTTGTATGAGATTATCAGTCTCCTCTGTTATTGCACCTATCTTATTAATTAATAGATCATAGTATATAGCTTCATGAGGAATGAACATAAAAGCGAAGTCCATAGTGCCCTCATTTGGTCGTATATATTTTGCTGTCTCTTGAATACGAAGTTTTAAATCATTTACGAATGCTTTTTCTAACTTTTCTTTTTCAATTGGATCTCGTTCTTGAGAAAGCTTGTTGTAGTTCTCTAGAGAAAACTTTGAATCAATTGGAATTATCTTGTCTTTTACAAATACAGCAGCATCCACAATCTCTCCATTTGCGAACATATATTGCATTTTGAATTGATTAGGAGCGAGTACATTGCTTAATAGGGTTTCTAGATAGTATTCACCGAGTATACCTCTATGTTTAGGATTCTTAAGAATGTCTTGGAGATTTTGTAGTTGATCTGCAAAAGAAACCACTTGCCTGTTCGTCTCATCAAGTTTAGTAAGTCCAGCAGTTACCTCACGTATCATTCTGGTCGATTCTGATAGCTGAACCTGCATGGATTCACGCATATCCCTGTGTCCACGACCAATCTTGTCATCAACTGTACGGTTAAGTTCATTTATCTGTTCTAGTATTAACTTAAGACCAATATCATCCTTGCTACCAGAGGAACGTCTGTAATTTGAGACCATTACAATTATGGCAATAGCAACAAGGACTATGAGTATGATGATAAGGGTATTCATATATGCTATTATATCAACATTATGACAATACACGAAACAATTAAAAAACAAATTATTGATGCAATGCGTGCAAAGGACTCAATTAAGCTCGATACTCTAAGAGGTCTTACTGCCCTGTTCTCAAATGAACTCATAGCAAAAGGAAATCCTAATCCTTTCATTGATGATGAAGGGGCTTTAACATTAATCAAAAGAAGTGTTAAGCAACATAAAGACTCTATAGAACAATTCGAGAAAGGAGGAAGAAGTGATTTAGCTGAAAAAGAAAAGGCTGAATTAAAAATACTTGAAGTATTTCTACCGCAAATGATGAGCAAGGATGAGATACGTAAGGTTGTGGAGTCTAAGGGTGCGATTGATAAGGCTAAACTAGGTCAATTCATTGGAATGATAATGAAGGAGTTAAAAGGAAAAGCTGATGGAGCTGATGTGAAGGAAGTAGTTGAAGGGATGGTGAAGTAGTGCACCTTCTTGCGTTATAGACCTAGGAGGTGTAGATTTTGGTAAACAAACTGCACAAAGGAGTCCTATGGTACAGTATATTATCGTTGAGGAAATCAACACATCAAGCCTAAGGTACGCAGAGGAAATGAAAGCTCAAATCTCTGTACATGTTTGTCATCAAATATATGACTTTGTAGACAAGGTACACGTACCTGTAGGTGAGAAGATGGTGTACAGAATAAACGTAACCCAATGTACCAGAGTAGCCGATACCATAATCATTAGTGGTGACATGGTCGAATTCAGCCAGCCATTTCAGGCTAGTATAAAAGAGGTCACCAATTGTGGTACCACTACATACGGAATACTGAGGGTACTCAGTTAGAAGCCGCCCCAATCGATGAGAATCGCCCACGGGCGGTTTTCATTTGACTTTTAGCCTTTTTTTATGCTTTAATAGATTCTCATATTTAACATATTAAAATCTTATGGATATCCGAAACATAGCAATCATAGCCCACGTAGACCACGGTAAGACTACCCTAACAGATGCGATAATGACCCAATGTGGCCATGGTGAGGATGGTACTATGGACTCTAATGCCCTAGAGCAAGAGCGTGGTATCACTATTTATGCCAAGAATACATCTATTGAATATAAGGGAGCAAAGATCAATATCGTGGACACTCCAGGACACGCAGACTTCGGTTCTGAAGTAGAGCGTGTTCTCCGCTCTATCGACACGGTGCTTCTAGTAGTTGATGCACAGGAGGGTCCTATGCCTCAGACTCGTTTCGTACTTAAGAAGTCTCTTGAACTAGGCCTAAAACCTATAGTTATCATCAACAAGATAGATAAGCCAGCAGCTAATCCTGATCACTGTCATGAAATGGTTCTAGAGCTATTCATGGAGCTTGGAGCAAATGATGCTCAGCTCGACTTCCCTACTATATATGCTATAGGGCGTGAAGGAGTCGCTATGAGAAAACTCACAGATGAGAAAAAAGATCTAACTCCTCTTCTTGATATGATTCTCGAGCATGTACCACCAGCAAATAAGGATCATAGTGCAACAGCTCCACTTACAGTACAGACTTTTAACCTCGGATATGACAATTTCCTAGGTAGACTAGCTATAGGTCGTATTTATGATGGAACAATTAAGACTGGTCAAACAGTTTTTGAAAAGAAAATTGATGGAACTGTAAACCAAGGACGTGTTACCAAGCTATTTACATTTGAAGGAAAGAAAAGAATTGAAATTCAGGAGGCAACAGCTGGAGACATCGTAACTATAGCTGGATTCCCACAGATATACATTGGTGAGACTTTAACTGATAGCGAAGCAACACCTGCTCTACCTGCAATCAAGATTGACGAACCTACAATCTCCCTAAACTTCCTTGTTAACTCTTCCCCATTCGCTGGACGTGAAGGAAAATTCGTAACAGGTAGACAAATACGAGAGAGACTAGAGAAGGAACTGGAAATTAACGTTGGACTAAGAGTTGATTTCTCATCAAATGAATTCTACAGAGTATTCGGTCGTGGTGAACTACATATTGCGGTTCTACTAGAAAATATGAGACGTGAGGGATATGAACTACAAGTATCACAACCACAAGTTATCGTTAAAGATATAGATGGAGTAAAGAGTGAACCTTTTGAAGAATTGACTGTTGATATACCAGAAGAATTCACTGGGGCTATCATCGAAAAACTTGGTAAGCGAAAAGCTACAATGATAGATATGAAGACAAAAGATGGTCTGAGTAGAATCCTATTTGAAATACCAACACGTGGTCTTTTGGGTTACAGAAATGCTTTCGTTATTGACACAAAGGGTGAAGGTATATTAGCTAGTCGTTTTATTGACTTCAAACCATATGCTGGTGAGATTGAGAAGCATTCAACCGGATCAATGACATCAATGATGACAGGAAAGGCTCTGGCGTTTGCTCTATGGAATCTACAAGAGAGAGGACGTATATTTATTGAACCAACTACAGAGGTTTACGAAGGAATGGTTGTTGGTGATACTTCAAAGGGAGATGATATGGATGTAAACCCATGTAAAGGAAAGGTTATGTCTAACATGCGATCATCAGGAAATGATGAGCACATCATGTTGACTCCAGCTTGGAAAATAGATGTTGAGAGAGGACTTGAGACTATGCGCGAAGATGAATACCTGGAGATCACTCCGCTTTCAGTACGCTTGAGAAAGAAATTCCTAACTGACACAGATAGAGCTAAGGCAAGAAGAAAGGAATAAGGGGTACAAGAATTAACACATGAAATAGTCCAACGGGAAGCATTCCGTTGGACTATTTCATATATCCTTACCACTTCTTCTTAATTACCTTTAATTTCAATCATAACCTCATTTCTAGTCATCCATGGTGGAGTCCAAGGTGCATTATATCCAGCGTATTGTGGCTCACCTTTGATAACCACACCGTCTTTCTTTAATAGATCAATAAGTTCCAATTTCTTAGATTGAACACGAGATTCGGTACGTATCCATGAGAATCTGATAACAGCGACCTTCTTCTCTGGTATGGTCTCTATCTTTACACGTGGATCAGAAGGAGTGGGCAATGTTTCCAATGTATATGATCGTGGCATACCAAAAGTTATCGTGTGATATTCACCGTCGATATTTGATGATACTGGAGTAGTCATAGATATGGATTCAGATTTACTAGTCTCCTCTACAACTGGAGCTGTCATTGCAATATCTTGCTTCTTAACATTGTTTCCAAAAATATATCCAGCGATAATACGAAAGCCTTCATTTAATGCCTCATTGTATGATCCCTTTACAGTTGTTTGAGCAACAATATGTTCTGGATATAGTCTGATTTCGTAACCATTCTTTGAAGCAATAACTGAATACTCAGCACTCTCTACTCTTGAGGAAAAGAATCCCCAGATAGACCACAAAACAATTACAGCGATTATAGAATATATGATAATCATAGGTGTAGTATAGCATCCTTCTGTTTTAATTTTATACATATAATTGGTATTAAATATATTTACTTATAATATATACAAACAAACTAGCGAAACCAGTCACTATCATTCCCCATAGAATATCAACAATTGTTACAATAACAGGCCAATTATTTATTGTTGCATTATTAGTAAAATCATAGGTTCCATATGCTATTAGCCCGAAAAAAGCACCTATTAAAAACACAGTGATGTACGATGAATCAGCTTTAATCTGAGGATTAATAATAAAAAACAGTATACCAAATGCATATATTAGATAGAAAAGTGCAACTGGTAAATAGTTAATTTTAGATCCAAATAAAAATCCTATTTCTTTTTGATAAAAAGATGAGGAAAGCTTAAACCATGTGAAGTCAGATAGAGTGATGACTAGTAGCGTAATAAGATACAATAATGTGTGCTTCATGTATAAATTATAACCTATAATAGGATAGTTGATATTGTGTATAAGTACACAATAGAAACCAGTATCCCCTATTTTTTACTAAGGTATGTGTAAAGACTCTTAACATTATCAAAAAAGACAGTATTTTTTATATACCACTCTTTATTACGTTTAGATATTTCCATATTTCCAGAAGATGAATTAGCGATTATCCCCTTAGATGTTATTACCCTATAGCCTCTATTATTAGCACCGATTACAGTATCTTGTATACATCCATTTGCATTTAACCCCATTAATATTATCTTCCTAATATTGAGTTTATTTAAAACTACATCTAGGTTTGTCTTCGTAAATCCTCCATTATTATCCTTAACGATTACATTAACCAGATTATTTCCAATACTATCTACCAATTCTTTCTTAGTTTTTCCCCTCTCTACTCCACCCGCTTTGTACTCAATTATGATGGAGGGAATATTTCTTCTCACACAAAAATCAATTATTATTTTTTGATTTTCTATTATCTCATGTTGCACAGAAATGGGAAATCTTTTGAGAAAGAAATCCTGCATATCAACAATGATTAGTATTGTATCTTTCATAAAAGATATACTAGCACATCAGGCTAGCTTGAGTATATACAATCAAAACACAGTAAACTTACTTGCTGCGGGACTAGGACTCGAACCTAGATAGCCAGGACCAAAACCTGGAGTCCTACCATTAGACGATCCCGCAAACATCGAACTTCTCTATACTAACTTGTAAATACAGATTAGACAAGACGAAACAAAAAGCACTTTGTAAATTAATTTATAATATAAAAACAGCAGCCTGTCCGGGAATTGCCACGGACAGGCATTATGAATTGGTGTAATTCTATTCTTTTTCACCCCCTTTCTGTAAGGCAGCTATCACAACTGCCGGTTTTTGTTTCCGCCTGATGCCCCGTGGCAACGGGCCCTTTGTTTGTACACGGAGGCAGAGGGAATCCCTCTGTTCACTCCCGTGTCCTTTATTATGCGTAGGCATAAGCGCAGCTTCGATAAGATTACCACAAACAAAGTATATTTCAAACTAAAGAAAAAGCTGGTGGCACACGTTAGCATGTATATTAGATATGAAGCGACCCACCTGCGGAACCTTGCAGGTGGGTCTAATGAAGAGTTGGGGGTCTTTTGTCACCTCCCTTCTTTCTTATGGTTTGGTTTCAGGGGCGGAACTGATCCACCCCTTGCTCAAGTGCAAGCACCCGAGCAATGACTTCTTGTTCGCCTTTGGGGTGATCAAGAGCCGGTGGCAGTTCGGTCCCATCGATCTGGGGCATACCGACACCGGTGTTGCTATCGTCCATGCCATTCATGGTAGTCTCCTTTCTAGCACAGATCTCTATGCCACAAATATATTATAATGTCTAACCAATAATGTCAACAACCATCAATTCAAGTGGCAAACTTTCAATATATGCAAGAGAAGTAGCGTCATAGGCTTTAAGCAGTTCACGTAATGTTGGTGATCCAATCTTACTTTTTTCATCCTTTGCTACCTTTTCAATCACCTCCCAGTCATCATCAGACACATGCTGTCTTAAATCATTCTTTGTTGTGTTTTTTAATATCAAAATAATTCTAATTTTCTCCAAAAGCAGTGCAATGAATGTCTTTATGGAAATATTTTCTTCTTTAACCTTAGATATGACTGAAAATGCCTTATCCTTGTCTCCATATGCAATAGCTATAATAAAATCATTTACTAGACTTCCCTTTGGAGCTCCGGTTATACTTTCCACCTCTTTAATTGAAACTTTGCTATCTTTTGAAGAAGATATAACTTTCTGTAAAATTCCAAGTGTATCTCTAAATGATCCGTCACCAAGCAAAGCAACTAGATCTGATACTCCTGCTTCTAATGTATATCCTTCTTTTTTTGCAATCTTTGCAACATGCACCTTTAATACTTCCCTATTTGGCTTCTTGAAACTAAATATCTGGCAACGAGATAGTACTGTCTCAGGGATTTTATCAGTTTCAGTTGTAGCTAGAACAAAGATTACATGAGACGGTGGTTCCTCCAGAGTTTTCAGTAGTGCATTGAAAGCCTCTTTTGTAAGCATATGTACCTCATCGATAATATATACCTTATACTTAGACTCGAATGGTAGGACACTAACACCATCTCTAATCTCTCTAATATCGTCTATACCTCTATTAGAAGCAGCATCTATCTCATATATATCGTTATTACTAACACCCAGTGCTTTAGCAAAAATACGAGCTACTGATGTTTTACCAGTACCTCGACTACCAGAGAAAAGGTATGCATGTGCTATCTTGTCTAGCTTTATTGACCCTTCAAGTACAGTTACTATGTGTTCCTGACCGATAACATCAGACCAGACGGAAGGACGATATTTACGATATAGTACGGTAGAATCCTTTTGTGTATTCATATGAAAACTATTGTAGCATTTTCAAATAGTCTTTAACAATTTTCTCTACATCATCATATGATTCGGTTTCCATAAGTTTAACTCTTAATTCTTTTGCCCCATCCCATCCAGATACGTATGCCTTAAAATGTTTTTTCATAATTGCAAAATTTTTGTATTCACCCAGTAGCTCATGAAATGCTTTTGCATGTTCAAGCATTACCTCTAACCGTTCCTTGGGTGATATATCATTTAATACTCTGCCAGAGAAAAACCATGGATTTCCAAATATTCCCCTTCCAACCATCACTCCATCGCAACCTGTATTTAGTATTTTCTCCTCCCCGTCTTTAATTGTAGTAACATCACCATTACCCAATATCAAAGTCTCTGGTGATATTGTATTTCTTAAAGCAACAATCTTTGGCATTAATTCCCAGTGAGCTGGAACATCTGACATTTCCTTTCTAGTTCGTAAATGAACTGTGAGATTTGGTAACTTAAGCCCTAAAAGAAATGCAATCCAAGTATCAATTTCAACCTTGTTATATCCTATTCTAGTTTTAACAGATATGGGGATATTTGGAGCACCTTTACGAGCTGCCTCAATTACCTTCTTAGCATTCTCCATATCCTTGATATGTGCAGCTCCTGAACCCTGCTTTTCAACTGCACGATCTGGACAGCCCATATTAATGTCAATTCCATCAAAACCTAGTTCAGCGACAAGCTTGGCTGCTTCATACATTTTGTCTGGGTGTCCGGTAAATAGCTGAGCAACGATTGGTCTTTCATTATCACTAAATTCAAGGTCCTTTAGGAGAACCTTTCTTCCAGGCGAACATAGACCATCAGCAGATACGAATTCAGTCCACATTACATCTGGTTTACCATATTTTGCAAACATGGATCGGAATGCAACATCAGTTACATTAGCCATTGGAGCTATGACAAATATGGGTTTTTTGAGCTTATTCCAAAAATTATTCATAAGCATCTATACTACTATTTTATTGCCTCTTCTAGCAAATCTAACATATCACTATCCCTTGCTTTACTACCAAGAAGAATTACAGCGTAAAGCCTATTATTTTTACCTAATTTAAACAAAGCAACACTCGTTCTATTAGCTTCAGGAGTATATCCATTTTTTCCTCCAGCATATGATGTTAGATTTAGGAAATGTGTGGGGTTAATCCATGTATGAATACGTATAGTTTTTGATTTAAGAAGAGTAATATCAAAAATTTCAGGTTCATTTTGTATAATCCACTTAACTATAATTGAAAGGTCCTTTGCTGTTGAAGTATTTTTTGAGGAAAGGCCTGATGGATCAGCAAAGTATGTCTGATATGCCCCAATTTCATTTACCCAGCTATTCATTTCTCTTAAAAACTGTTGCCTTCCTCTAAAATACGAATTAGCAATTGCCTCAGCTGAATCATTACTTGAAACCATAAGTAGCGGGTACATAAGCTCAGAAACTTTCAGCTTTTCTCCTTCTCTTAGTTTTGCCTCATTACCATATGTATTTAGTATTTTAGAATTAATAGTAATAGTATCATTTTGATCTATTAACTTTCTTGCAACTACTGCAGTTACTAGTTTGGTAACAGAAGCTATAGGAAGTGATTTATCATAATTCTTTTCTAATACGATAGCGTTACGATCTAAATCAATGACAACGTACGCTTCTGCACTCACTTTTGATGTTGTTTTTTTAGGAAGAGAGTTCTTTGCACTCTCTATCACCTCTTTACCATCATCTGAAGAGTATATAAACACCCTAGAAAATCTGGAGACGAAGGACGGATCTTGATCAGCTTCTTCAAGTTTAGATATATCTGAAACGAGATTAGCCTCTTGTGATTGTAGAGAAGAGATTGTTGTGTCTCCTACCTTACCATTAGAAAAACCTCGAATTACGAAAATACATACAGAAGCAATCATTGCTCCAAGGAGGCAGGCTTTAAACATGGATATTATTAACTTCATATTACTTTACAAGGTAGAAAACATTATTTCCAAAACGAAGATTTATGTAGTCAAAATTCGGTACCTTACTTAATCCTATTTTTTTATTAATAGCATTCTGCCAAAAAATAACTAAATTTGTCTTAGTCCTATCAAAACTAGTCCTATCATCAAAATATACTGTTGCTGAAGATTGATCTGCATTCTCAATATACAACTCAAAACCACCATCCTCACCAATTAACATACCGTTAGCTATTATACCTGCCTTTTTAATATCACTAACGAATTTTTGTAATTCTCCAAATTTCTTAATATCAATCGGTGAATTAGCGTAGTATCTAAAGAGGTCTGAATTTATTGTACTAGAGGCAATTTTTTCATACGCTATGGCATACTGATCAGCATACGAACACTTACTGTCATCTAGGTCTTCTCTATACCCTTCACATATTATTACCGATGGGCCCCTTTCTGTAATATCAATGTTAAGGAGCGACATATTTACAATACTTACCATCACGCTCTCAATTTTAGCAACACTAACCATTAACTTTTTTTCAATATCTTGTTTTGGATACAGAATAATACTTTGCTTCGGTAAGAGATATAGGTAGCTATTAGCAATCTCTGTTTGTGCTATCTTTTTTACAAGTTCTGCATCGATAGTATGCACACCACTGACATTTATGGAATTAATTTGCAAAAAAGGTAATCTAATTACAAGAATTACTATGGTGATAGCGATTAGAATAGAGGCGAGAGTGGCTAAGGCCATAATTAGCATCTTTCTTCTCTTTTTTTGTGTGTATTTAGCTGATTGTAATGTACGAGACCTTCCAATTTTCATTTAAATAGAAAATTACTTAATAATCTCTTTACCCATGTATTTCTGTAGTATCTCTGGAAGCTTTATGGAGCCATCAGCTTGCTGGCAGTTCTCAATTAATGAGACGAGTATTCTTGGTGTAGGTATTGCAGTACAGTTTAGAGAATGAGCATATCTAACTTTTCCGTCCTGATCCTTGTACTTAATATTTGCCCTTCGTGTTTGGAAATCATGGAAATATGAAGCTGATGATATTTCTCTATATTTATTTTCTTTAGGCACCCATAGTTCTATATCATATTTTTTAACCTGACCTAATCCAAGATCTCCACCACAATTAAGTACTGTGTGATAATGTAGTCCCATTGATTCGATAAATTCCTCTGTATTTCTGTTTAACTCCTCATGGAAAGAGACACTAGTCTCATGGCTTGCTTCTGAAAGAATTAATTGCTCAAACTTAAAGAATTCATGAACTCTAATTAATCCCTTAACATCCTTGCTATGTGCACCAACCTCCCTTCTGTAGCATGGAGAAAAACCTAGATAGCGAAGTGGTAGATTTTTATGATCAAAAATCTCTTCACTATGCATACCCATAAGGGGGACTTCTGCAGTTCCAGACAAAACATCACCATCCTGTGTCATATAGAAATCTTCAATATCTCCTGGGAGATGGCCAGTACCGTAAAGATTAATTTTTCTAACAATTGCAGGAGCAATTACCGGAGTGAAGTTTTTCTTTGAGAAGAAATCTAGTGCATAATTCCAAATTGCAAAACATAGTCTCACTCCATCACCAGTTAGAAAATATCCTCTAAAACCGTGGACCTTTGTACCTCTCTCTATATCCAACATACCAAGCTTTGTCATAATTTCTACATGATCCTTTGGTTCAAAAGAGAAATTTGGTTTCTCTCCCCACACCTTAACCTCAACATTTTCTGCATCACTATCTCCCTCTGGTACAGACATATCTGGAACATTAGGAACCCTAAGCATCATTTCCTGCCAGTCTTTCATGATTCCCTTTAATGACTCTTCTTCCTTCTGGAGAGACTCTTTAACAGTCTTCATGCTATCAATCATCTTTTGACGATCTTCTGGGCTAGCCTTTGGCATCATTTCACTAATTGAGTTTTGTTCAGAGCGCTTCTTTTCTATGGATAGGAGTATCTCCTTTCTCTTATCATCAAGAGAAATTAGTTCATCAATATTAATATTTACATGCTTTTTCTTAGCACCAGCCTGGACCACCTCCTTGTTCTCTCTAATGAATTTAATATCTAACATATCGTACATCATATCACAATGTATATCATGTTGAAAACTTCATTTTTTAAACATATAAATTATGAGAAATTTATCAATATTTCATCAGTGAATTGATAGACTTATCATATGAATGTTAATAATGATATATACACAATAACGGGTAGTAATATACCACTACAACTTCTTGAGATTCCACAACCTCCGTTCAAGCTTTTCGTTCGTGGGTCTCTACCAAAAACAAACTCGAAGATACTATGTATAGTGGGTACAAGAGAATATAGTGAGTATGGTAAAGATGTTGTACATAGACTAATATCAGGATTAGAACATCAAAATATCTGTATAGTTTCAGGGCTTGCTAAAGGTATAGATGGTTTGGTTCATAAAAAAGCATTAGAGTTTGGTCTACAAACGATTGCCTTTCCCGGATCAGGCCTAGATGCAAGTGTACTATATCCAAAACAACACATAGAACTATCACGTGACATTATTAAAAATGGTGGTGGACTAATATCTGAATTTGAACCCACATCTCCAGCACGAGACTGGACATTCCCAATGAGGAATAGACTGATGGCTGGCATATCAGATGCAACCATAGTTATTGAGGCTAAACTTCCATCAGGATCACTAATAACCACAAGACTTGCGCATGAGTATAACAGAGATGTTGGTGCGGTGCCGGGTGATATTAGATCAGAATTATCAAATGGACCTAACTGGCTACTGGGAAACT
>CAYXZI010000003.1:32750-70530 GCA_964470105.1 uncultured Candidatus Saccharibacteria bacterium | reverse complement strand
GTTTCCTACGCGCTTCCTTCGATTTATTTCTTTTCTGTGGCTAATTTTCGAACAAATTGGCCTAGAAGATGGGGTTGTTATATCTTAAACTCCATCACATCCCCGTCCTTCACCACATATTCCTTCCCCTCTGTTCGTATAAGTCCTTTCTCTCGAGCCACACCGAATGATCCAGCCCCTATTAACTTATCCCACTCTATAACCTCCGCTCTGATAAACTTCTCCTCAAAGTCTCCGTGTATAGCTGTACCTGCCTTCGGTGCTGTCCAACCACGACCTATGGTCCAAGCGCGTGTCTCTTTTTCTCCAGTTGTAAAATATGTAATGAGATTGAGTAACTCATATCCTTTCTTTATCAAATCATCAATACCATCATCCTTTGCTCCCAGTCCCTCTCTCAACTCTTTCTTCTCTTTATCATCAATATCCTTAAGCTCATGTTCTATACCAGCATCTACCACTACCCATTTACTGCCATTTTCTTTAAAGAAATTCATTAATGCATCCCATCTTGTATCTTTTACTTCATCTAGATTCTTTCCACCAGCTTTTTTGTTTAGGATATACATAAAAGGTTTAGTTGTAAGAAGATGAAGAGACTTAATGAACGGAGCCTCAAACTCTGTAGGTATTACTGATGATGCGAGTTTACCAGCCTCTAGAGCTATTTTAATCCTTTCTAAGAGACCATTCTCAAGTATTGCTTCCTTCTTTCCAGCTTTAACTTCCTTAGCTAGATTTGATAGTCTTTTTGTGACAGTCTGTAGATCAGCAAGAATTAGTTCTAGGTTAATGACTTCAATATCCTTAATTGGATTTATCTTGCCATCCACATGAATGATATTATCATCTTCAAATATACGCACCACCTCAGCAATGGCATCAGTCTCACGGATATTTGTAAGGAATTGATTTCCCAATCCTTCTCCATCTGATGCACCCTTTACAAGACCGGCAATATCAACAAATTCCACAACAGCAGGTACTGTCTTTTGAGTCTTTGAGAATTCTGATAGCTTCCACAACCTATCATCAGGAACAGCAACGACACCGACAGATGGGTCAATGGTAGCGAAAGGATAGTTTGCAACAAGTACACTCTTTTTCGTTAGAGCATTAAAAAGTGTTGATTTACCTACGTTGGGTAGGCCTACGATTCCGATTGATAGGGACATAGTTGATAGACTAACAGAAAAATGAAAATTGGGAAAGAGAACTATGGTTCAATGACTGCAAATCGTATGTGTGAATACCATCTACTATCATAGAGGTGCATATGTAGATATCTGAGCCCACTATAGCTTCTTAGCACAAGAACATTTTCTCCACCGGTAGTTGGACTGATCCAAGGTCTATGTAGAAAAGCAATAGGAAATTGAATCTGCAAATCAGGATATTGGGAAGCAAACCAAATAGCATCCTGTGCCTCTGGGAGTTTATATCCTGCATCTTTAATCTCTTTTAATATCTCTGATATTAAGTAGTCCTTGTCGAACTTAACTAACTTAAACTTTATTGATTCAGAATTATTTTCTCTTGAAAATTCAGAGGAAGAGGTGAACGTTTTAGCATATTCACCTATTTCAGACTTAGCTAGGTTAAGAAAATCTTGTAAGCTATCACTCTTACTTCTTTTGAGTGAATATTCTTTGGGATCAATGATCATCATATATTTTCTATACCTACTTCCCCATCACAGCTTTTAACTCATCCTGATGTGCTTTCATTGTAGACATCATTGCGTCCTGTTGAGACATTCCTCCTTTTATCTTCTCTTGTGCTTCCTGCGCTATTTTCATAAAGAAATCTGGATTCTTTTCAATCATAGTAAATATCTGCTCCTGCTGTTCTGCTGGAACATCTTTCATTTGCTTCTTTAACATTTGTTTTAATAGGAAATTTTGAAACATGTGACTATATTACCTCTTGTGATCCCTTTTTGTAAATAGAGAGAGGGACAGAAGACCAGGAGTTGATTATAGAAGTGATATACTTCCATGCAAAGAGAACTTCGTCTGTACTTGTAAACAGTGTTTGATCACCAGTTATAGCATCATAGAGGACTCTTTCATATGCATCTGGTAGTACAGAATGTGACGGAAAATCACTGTATTTAAATTTAAGCACCTTAGGCTCAACATCCATACTAAATCCAGGTGTCTTTACCCAGAATCCAATCTTTATTAACTCATCAGGCTGTATTCTAAAAGTTAATACATTCTGCCTATCCTCATATGTATGATCCCCCTTGTCATTCTTAAAATATATATTTATTTCAGTCTTAGTTTCAGACATTTCTTTACCACTTTCTAGAAAGAAAGGAACGTTTTTCCAACGTGCATTATTAATCTGTGCCTCTATACGGAAATATGTTTCAGTTTGAGTATATTCCTTAACCCCTGGTTCATGTCTGTACCCCTCATACTGACCGCGAACAACACGTGCAGTTACATTTTTAGGAGTTACCATTTGCAAACTATCTAATACTCTTGCTCTCTCTTTTCTAATACTATCAGCAGACATCGAGACCGGAGGTTCCATAGCTATTAATGCAAGCATTTGTAATAGGTGGTTTTGACCCACATCCTTAAGTGCTCCTATAGCATCATAGAATGAACCCCTACTCCCAACACCTATCTTTTCATTTAACTTAATATGTACCTTATCAATATGGTTCTTGTTCCATAGTGGTTCAAATAGTGAATTTGCGAAACGGAAGGTAAGGATGTTCTGTAATGCTTCTTTTGCTAAATAGTGATCAATTCTAAAAATTTGATCTTCGTTAAATAGCTCTCCCAGTTTCTTATCAAGCTTTCTTGCTGTTTCAATATCATTACCAAATGGTTTTTCAACCAATATTCGTGTCCACCCTTCACCAGGTCCACAAGGAACGGTTAGTCCAGAATGATGCAGGTGAACGAATATTGATTCATATAATGATGGAGGGGTTGAGAGATGGAAAAGTTTATTAGAACACTGACCAAATGTATCATCAATATTTTTTAATCTCTGTGCTAACTGTGCATATGACTCTGGCACGTCAAAGTTACCTTGTTCATAATACATATGATCAACAAAGTGTTTGATATCCTCCTCCCTATAAACTCCAGCTTTTACATGCATATGCGTACGGATAAAAGTACGGAATTCTTCCCTAGTAAAGGGTCTGCGAGAAAAACCCACAATTGCAAATTGCTTTGGTAATTCTTTTTTAACGTACAGACTTAAAAGAGATGGGAGGAGTTTTCTTCCTGCCAAATCTCCAGTTATACCTAGAATTATAAATATGGTTGGAGTCACAGTATAGATATATTAACACAATCTAGAAATCAGATCCCCATTTTTCCCAAGAAGGATATATCACAGTAACAATAAAGACGCATGGGAGAACAAATATACCTAAAAGAACCCACATTGAGAAACTAAAGATTAATTTGATTGCGTCTGCCATAAACTATTTCTTAAACTTATTCTCGTATGCAAACATAGCTTTCTTAATATGCTCGTATGCTTCCTTAGGTCCTAGGAAGTTGCCCACCTTAACAGTGTCCTTACCAGTTTGAGGAATTTTGTATGTCTCAAAGAAAGTTTTTATATCCTTCTTTTCATATGGATCAAGTTGATCTACATGCTCTATATGCTCAAATCTTGGATCCTTCTTATTTACACATACTATTTTATAGTCCTCCTCTCCATTATCAATCATTTCCATAACTCCGATAACACGGCCTTTAACTAGAGTTCCAGGCTCAATTGGGTATGTACTAAATACAACAGCATCCAAAGGATCATTATCCCCCTCATTCCAAGTTGAAGGAACATCACAATAGTTAACAGGATAGAATGTAGGGCCGTATAGAACACGATCCAATTCAAGGATTCCATAATCCTTATTGTATTCATACTTATTAGCCTCTCCTTTTCGTATCTCAACTATTAGGTTTAAAACTTCAGGCGCTTTATCCTGTGGAATTGTGTGAAAATGATTATTCATATTCCGATATTCTAGCGGAATATTGTCAATTTTACAAGAGATTAGTATTTTCGAATCACCCCCTTAACAACAGCGGATATTTTCATATCGTTCTCTGGATATATAGGTTTATAGTTTTTATTAGCTGGTTCAAGATACACCTTATTACCCTTTTTTCTAAAAAACTTCATAGTCCAACCTCCATCAACTTCAGCAATGACTATATCTCCATCTTTTGGATCATTTCTACGCTCTACAATAACAAGATCACCCTCCTTTATACCCTCCTCAATCATTGAGTCTCCTTTTACCTCAAGAAGGTATGATGCCATTCTATTTTTAATTAAATAGCTATCAAGATTGAGAGTATCTAGAGTCTCTTCCTCAGCTACAGTAGGGATACCAGCTTCAACTAGTCCTAGTAGTTTAACATCCTGTGAAAGACTTGTAGGGACAAGTCTTCCTGATTCATCCTTATTCATCACACCAGCTTCAATTAATTTATTTACAAGTTTATATACAGCATTTTTAGATTTAAAACCAAGAATAGCCATGATCTCGGCATAGCTTGGCATCCTCTTTTGTCTTTCGTAGAATGAAAATATTTTATCTTTGTATTCGTTCATATATTAATTATAGAACAAAGCTAGCAAATACATGAAGTGTCTTTTGGAACCAACTCTTCTTAGTATTTTCATAGAATCCATAGAACTGGGATACAAGAAACTTGTGTCTTCTAGCCTCTGCCTTGTATGGAAGACCCTTTATGATTTTTAAATCTATTTCCTTATTCAACTTTTTGATTTCCATTCTTAAGTTATTTATCAATTGTAATTTACTCATATGTTTATATTTAAATTAATTTCCTATATGAATATAGTATAAGTGAACAATCGTTCACCTGCAAGTAAATGTGTGGATAAGTAACTATTTCCCTTCTGGAAAAGCTAGATTCATTATGACATCTTTGACTTCAACTGGTCGAGGAATCTGCAAAAATTTAAATCTTTCTTCTGTACCCGCTGTTTGAATATATAAATCACCGAAATTAATTACAGTTTGAAAAGCACCCTCTGTATTTATATAAATATCTTGTATTCGAGATATATGTAGTTCTGCGACAGTTCTGTAGAAGAAAGCCTGTTGGTTACTGTCAATAATTCTACGATCAGTGATGATCCAAACATCAAGCGTATACATAGTGAATGAATAGAAAGCTACACACCATAGAAGTATCGTCCATATACTAATTATGAATAAATATATTACTAGTAAGTTATTTGCATATATAAAATCAAGAAACATTACACTTAAAACTAGTGGTATCAAATAAGCTAGTAGTAAACCTAGAATACGTATAGCTATAACAAAGGGATGACGTCTTAAAAAGAGAACAACATTCTCTCCAGGTTCTTGACCCTGAAATGAGTTTGGTGAATCAGTAAATAGTTTTATAAGTGAAATCATATTGATATAAATGAACTGCTATTAAAAAATACTGCCATCTGACCATATAAATAATTCCAATCAATATTTGAGAATAAAAAGATGCTTAAGAAGAACAGGGCAAAAGAACCAAACATAAATACTGCTGAAAGTATCTTAGGCTGTGTACCTATACCAAATCTCACAAGGTGATAGAAGACAATGAAAACGAATACCCAAAAAGAAAGAACGATTATCGCTGCTAGTGCTATTAAAACAAGATTAATATTTAGCATAAAGCTATATTTACCCAAATATTATAGCATGTAATAAATGGTATACTAGAGACAGAAGGAGGAATACATGAGTAAATTCGATGACCTTATGAGGCTGATCGGATATTACTCCGAATCGGTCGAACTACAGAAAATGCTACATGGTTTCGAGGGAGGACAGTTCCAAATCGAGACCAAACGAGGACGGATAGTCCGAGGTGAGATTGCTGAGATGAGATTCTCAAGTGATGAGCGAGGGAATCACATCAGCATCAAACTCAAATGGGTTCGCTGGACAGTCAAACCCCTTGATGACCGTGAGGTAAGATGGCTAAAACAGAGAGGGGTTGAGCCATGCGAAATCAAGGTCAATCACAAACGATTCTATTTTCAGAAGAAGTGGGGTCGAGTTAAGACATGGAGTGAGATCGGTGAACCATGCAGGTTCTTCCCTGCTGATGATCATACTAATCTCTACATTGGTCCAAATGGAGAGTACAAGCAGGTGACAATGGACTGGCGTTTCAAAATGTACTTGGTTAGGATACTACTAGCCTAGTCCGTAGTTCAACAGGAATTACGGACTTGTTCTATGTTATGTTACTAAGTATAAGTTATTTGAATACTTCACCCAACTTCGTATCTCACCCTTACAAATGAGGATCAAAAAGATAGTTCAGGAAGATTTGGTTGGTAAATAAAAAAACCACCTTCCTCAAGACAATACTCGAGTTAGGTGGCTGTACCAGTTTTGCGTTACTGGAACCGTCCCTTAGTTCAGGGGCAGGAGAGGATTCCGCGTGAAGTAATCTTCCCGGCCGTGAATCCCCGACGACATGATCCGCAAAAACTGACGATTGAAGTCGGCCTTCACTGGCATGCTTTCGTGCGGGGTTAGGATGCCGATCTCGTGAACTTCGCCCACGCCCATGAAAATGGCATGGTCATACGGATAGTCCGTAGCCACATGCCCGATGTCGCCATCGAGCGAAGTGTCTTCGTGTTCGGTAGGCCAGACAGCGCAGCTGCGGTCCAGGTTGTTCGCTAGCAGGATGCGGACATCACGATCAAGAATCACTCGGTTCGAGCTGCCCCAGGCCCACTGGTAGGCTTTGTCACGGGGGTGCAAGCCCGCTTCCGTGTGGAGAGCACGACCATGTTTGGCGCGCGCACCGCGATGAGGTGTTCCAGCGATGGCAATGGATTCGTCAATTGTCAGAAAGCCGATGTCGCCATGCTTCAGGAAGACGGATTCGATGATGCCCCTGTAGGGAGTATAGACGTCGGGAACCGACGCCGCATCGCCTTGAATGTAAGGCATCATCAGGCAACGAATTCCTGAAAACTGAGGGAATGCGATTACTCGCCCGGTATTTATTGCCGGTTTCTTCATTTTAGTCCTGTCTATTATTTTTGTTGAGATATTTGTGCAGGCACCGGAAGTCGGTGACTAAAAAAAGAATACCACATTGTGTAGTATTTGTCTATATCACTGTGGACTTTGGTTTAACTTTTCTGAACCAGTTTGTGAAGAAGTTACGATTCTTAAAAACTATTTTGAAAGAAGATAAAGTATAAAAAATTAAACCCGCACACCAAACGTGTACGGGTTGGAGATTTTGCCCTCCAGAGCTTTTTCATTCTTGCAAGCCGTGTTTGAAGCGGAGCCAGTCTTCGATTGGTTGCCAATTTGTGGCGGCATACTTACCTTCCACCGCAGGATCTTTGATTGCCACAAACGTCCGCTGGATAACATTGAAGTTACCGAGCAGATATTTCCTGCTATAGTTACCAGACGCATCAATTCCGTTTAGGATTTCGCAACCGATGCGCACAGCGCCATCAAGGAACTCTTCGTTCCTCCCGAGCAGCCACTGTACGGAGTATGCCCTCCCGTCGTGACCAACCACCTCGGGGAACTTCGACGATGTTATCTTTAAATATCCAAACTTCCTTCGATTTTCCCTTTGGATTTTGTCGGTAAGTCCTTTTCGTTCTGTCCTGAGCATTTCATGGGTACGGGCAACGCTATATCCTCGCGGATTAATTACGTTCACCACAACCGAGACACAACGACCAGCAGGGTGGGGGTATATTGAAGATTCTATTACTAGACTCTCCAAAACATATTCCTTACCATTTTCGTCCTTCGCGCGGACCTTGGCTAAGAACCCTGAAATGTCTGTGGTCGGGAATTCCCACAGGACAGTTGTTTTATTCCTTATCTTCACTTTTTTCTTTCTGCCGCTATAGAACTTAGAACTTCATACCCTAAGTGAGTGGATTAACCAATTCTTTAGAAGCGGCAATCTGGGCTCGAAATAAGCTCAAATTGCCACCTCCAAATATGTAAAGAACGTATGGTGTTTATATACCATATTTATTATAAATAGTCATCTTCTGTGGACTCGAGGAGATTCGAACTCCTGACCTTTCGCTTGCAAAGCGATTGCTCTACCAACTGAGCTACGAGCCCTTTTATAACTTATCTAATTCTACACTATATTTCTCATAGCTATCGATTGTATACCTACCAAGACAGCTACGAGCCCATATTTTTCTTCCTGATTCTACCTCATTTCCCACATATTGCAAGCTCTATAATGTGGTCAAGGAAGTGAGATACGGAAGCACCTACAGATTTAAGTGCTGTGGGCATTAAAGATTTTTCAGTTAATTTAGGTAATGTATTAGTTTCTAAAATGAACACCCCTCTCTTTGGATGAATGATAAAATCTGATCTGGAATAGTGACGAAGACCTAGTACTTTATGGGCCAAGATAGATAACTTCTCAATCTCTCTCTTCTCAGATTCAAAAAAGTTACCTGGCACAATAGCATCAAAACCTGGCCTAATCTCAACTGGCGGTGTAGCATAATATTCCTGATCACGATATCCATCTACAACCATACAGGTTGCTTCTTTACCAGAGATATATTCTTCAATGAGCACTGAATCGCTATACTCCATTGCTTTCTTAACTGCCTCATCTAAACCCTTAATATCCTTCACAATGGATATTCCTTGCGATGAACCACCATATATTGGTTTTACCACAACTGGCAAGGGAAAACTTTTAAATATCTTATGTGCTTCCTTGCTAGCATCCGCTAATGCTTCTATTAAAACCGACTGTGGTGTTTTAATATTCTCTTTTCTATATACTTGCTTAGTTAAATCCTTGTTCATACCTATAGCTGAAGCAAATGAACCAGATCCAGTATATGGAATACCATGAACTTCAAACATATGTTGTATTTTTCCATCTTCGCCAAAATGCCCGTGTAACGCATTAAAGGCTACATCAATATGAGTTAGAGCTTCATGAGGTGTGGTAGGAAGTCCATGGACAAACCAATTACCATTCTTATCAATCAAAATATCTCTAGAAATATATTTCTCACTAGAAAGATTATTTAGAACATTTGACCCAGTCTTTAGAGAAGACTCATATTCCCTACTAGGTCCACCACGAAGAACTCCTACCCTTATTTTATGCATGCATATATTATATCCTGTTTTAAAAGAAAAAGCCGGGCTAGTAGCAGCCCGGCTGGTATGCATCAATTGGATGAGGAACTAAATATCCACGAGTAGCGAAAGCTACTCATTTGACGCCAACATAATACTAGCAGTAAGTTAGTCACAATTCAATATAAATACATCAATGCTGACTCCATTAAGTTTTTTATCAATTCCTGATACATTTTGGTCAATTCTTGTTGTCTTTTCATCTATTGATTTAACATGATCACATACACCCACTATCTTTTCATTGAAACCTGCAACAAGATCAGTAACATGTCTTTCAAAGCGTACAAGCATGAGTTCAAGCTTTTTATCTAAATATTCATTTGTAATGTAGTCTTTTTGCTTCATGAATACATTTTATGTTTTGAGAGAAAATATTACAATGGAAAAAATTTCAAGAATTTTATCAAAATTTCATAGCTCTGTGGATAACCATGATCTTAAGCTTAGCTTGGTTATCTATTAACTCTCACTCCTTCTCTATCAACCACTATAGGTATATCAGTATAGTTAATATTAAATTTATCCCCTTTTTTCTCAATATCTAAAACAACAGCAAGTCCCTCCATCGTAGCTTTTGAGAAATATTGATCGAATACAAAATTACCAAGAGAGTAGTATATCTTTTTATCCTTATATATCTCAGTATTACCAACTATGTGTGGATGAGCACCAATTACAATATCTGCACCCTGATCTATAAACTGATGAGCCCAATTTACCATTTCTATTGTCGGCTCTTTTTGATATTCAATTCCCCAGTGAGGAGATATGATAATAACATCTACATCCTTACGTAAGCGTGCAATTTCTGACATAACCTTATCGAAATTAGAGTAGTAGAATTCATGGAAACCTATAAAAGCAATTCTGATATTATTCTTAGTTATTACTGTACTTATCTCATCCTTATTAAAAGGATCTCCGTAGTAGAGCATTCCGGCACTTCCAATGTATCTTCTCGTACTCTCTAGTCCATTCTTACCAAAATTATATGAGTGATTATTTGCTAAACCCATAACATCGAAACCAAGATCAGCAAGAGCTGAAGATAGTGCTGGATCAAAAGTGAATTGTAGCTCCTTACTAACCAAACTTGCCGTAATGGAGGGATTGGTTGTAAAGGTTCCTTCAAGATTGGCTACTGCTATATCTGGAGTTTCTACCATATCTCTTACTCCAGCAAAAAACTTATCAAATCCAATCTTATTAATTATATTTCTAACATTACGATCAAGCATGACGTCACCTACAACAAGTATGGATACGGAGGAGGTCTTTTCTTCATTTTCAGCATATGAAGAAAAATTTACACCATGTGGTCTGTAATATCCAGATACAATAGCTAGAAAAATAACTAGGGTTGATATAATCAGGGTTGACCAGTTAATTCTTCCTTTGTTTATTTCTCCATTCATCAATTAGTTTATGATTACCAGAAAGAAGCACTTTTGGCACCCTATACTTCTTACCCATATATTCTACTACGTCTGGGCGAGTATATACATCTGGTGAAGCAATACGGTTTTCCTCAAGAGATATATGATCTCCTAGTACACCCTTAATCTGTCTTGATATCGAATCAATTAGAATCATAGCTGGGATCTCTCCTCCAGTTAAAACGAAGGGTCCTACAGATATTTCATCAACCTTAAAAGCTTTTTTAACCCTAGCATCTATACCCTCATATCTTCCACAAACAAAAATTATATCAGTATACTTTTTAGAATATTCCCAAGCTATATTTGTATCAAATTGTTTACCAGATGGAGTAAACCAGACTATCTTAACCTTTTTTGATTTACCTTTTGCCTTAGCAATTGCTTTTATGACTGGTAGAGCTTCTATGACCATACCAGGACCACCTCCATATGGCTTATCATCAACTCTACGGTCTGCATAACTAGTACCCTTGGTGAAATCACGAGGGTTATAGAATTTAATTTTAATCAACTTATCTTCCTGTGCGCGCTTTAAAATGGATTCATTTAGATATGAATCAAGTGATTGTGGAAAAAGTGAAATGATGTGATAGTTCATATACGAAAAAGTGTGGTCATACTTTACCACACTTTGTTCGTTTTGACTAGATATTCAAATCTGCCATTGCTTCGTCTACCGTCTTCATCGTTGAACCTGGTTTTACACTTCCCTCTGGCTCATTGATCTTTAGGTTTACTCTAGAGTTATTCTTCATACCCACAACTCGTAGTAGTGTTCTTATAGCTTTTGCAGTATTACCTGATCTTCCTATAACCTTACCCATATCAGCTGCATTTACTTCAAGTGTCATTAGTACTCCCATCTCATCTACTGTTCTAGTTATCTTTACATCGTTTGGATTATCCACCAAGCCCTTCACTACATAGTCTAAAAATTGCTGATCAATATTTTGCATTTCGTTTTCTTAAAATCTTATAATCGTTTCAGTATTATTGTACCTTGATACAGAGAGTATTCAAAGGAGGTTTTACACAGTTGCTGGAGCTGGTGCTGCAGGAGCATCTTTCTTTGCCTCACCCTCTACTTCTTTCTTAATTGGACTCTTCTTAGGTAGAACATTCTTCTTTTTACCTGTTATTGCCTTCTTTGTAACTAGGAAATTGTGAACTGTATCTGATAGTCTAGCGCCATTTGCAATATGAGCCTTAATTTTCTCAACATTAAACTGCTCTAGTTTGTTTTCCTGTCTAGGATCGTATGAACCCAAAACCTCTATGTATTTACCGCTTTTTGTACTGTTTTTAGAATCAGTCAAAACAAGACGAAATACTGGTTCGTGTTTTCTTCCTACTCGCTGTAGTCGTATCATTAACATGTTGAGCAATAGTAGCAAAATGGGCTAAAAAAAGCAAATATCCTATTTAGCTTCCATACTACTAATCAAAGAAGTCATTAAATCCTTGGTTTTATTGACATTTGAATCGATAAATATAACTTTTGAATTCTCTGACAGACCGATAGACTTTATAGTATCGAGATATTGGGTCAATGTTAAGGTTGCGATGATCTGATTTGCATCCTGTTTGGTAATGTTTTTAACAATCTCTATACTCTTCTTTAGACCCTCAGCAATTGCCTCACGCTCAAGAGCGATACCTTCACCCTGCAGCCTCTTTCTCTCCTTCTCAGCTTCAGCTTCTTTAATTGCTTGAATCTTAATAGCTTCCCCCTTATTAGAAGCTGCTCTACGTAACTGTTCTGAGGCAACAACTTCACTCATAGCGTTTGTAATCGTAGCTGGGAAAGTCACATTGGTAATCTGAAAACTACTGATCTTCATACCCCATTCATTGAACTGACTCTCTAGATCACTCTTAATATGTAGAGCCAATTCCTCCTTCTTTTCTAAAAGACTTTCATGTGTCTCTCTTGCAACATAAGTACGTAGAGAGTTTTCAATACTTGCCTCTATTGATCTCTCTCTATTATCCAATTCATATACATATTTCTTTATCCCAGCTCCCCCTGTTGGATTCGCTTCTGTAACACCATGATCAACAGCATATATTAGGTTTGTACCGATGGTGGTTATAACCTTGTCCTTTGAAGGATAGTTACCCTGAAGTGCGAAGTTCTGTTGTCTTAGACTGACTCTTTCACGAATAGATTCGAAAAATGGTATCAGTATATTTAAACCTGCAACCATACTTCTGTTGTATTTACCAAAAAACTCCACAACAGCAATGGTATTTTGATCAATGATCTTGATACTTAGTAATAAAAGGATAACGACTACAAATATTACAAATAAAATTATTAATGACATGTCGACATAATACGATGATTTTTCGTATTCTGCAATATAAAAGAAGAGCCCGCCATTTGTTGTGGCGAGCCTGCATGGGTGTTTTTTGCACCCAACTATGGAGCCCCGAGAAAAAGTTCCGAACAGTTAGGGCACCTTCGTGAACTACCGTTACCCTCCTGTACGGTTTCGTAGCCACATACGGTACAAGGTACGGCACCTGTGGATGAATTCTTTTCCCCCTCCGCTGAAAATGATACAGCGGGAGAAAGAAATCTTGGATAACAATCAATCAATGCGAGCCTGAAGAACCTCCTAATCGCTAGGACGCAATTCCCAGACATTACGTATAGATTTTCAGTTGTTCTCGTTTCTCTTGGAAACAGGTCGATGAAGATAATAATCTCATGACCAAGTTTTGCATTTTGAAGATCAGAAGGGAAAAAGACGGTGACATCTTTGGTCTCGATTCCCAATCCCCGGACCATCGCAATTTGTTCTTTCAGAGCACTCGAAATTTCTGTCAGACGAGCTTGCGAGTAATTACGTGGGATTCCGTAAACTGTGACAATAGGCATAAAAACTAAGATTGGATGTGCAATTGGTTCAACCGAATACTACGTCACCATAATACAAGTGTCAAACCCACATTTGATACTAATACAAATCTAAGCTATAGTATTTAAATGAAAAAGGACGAGATCTTGCAAGGAACCATAATAACTACACGTAAGGGTATGGGTTTCCTAAAACACCCAGATAGACCAGATAATGATGTTGTAATGGAGGTTGGAAATCTAAATACAGCACTAAATGGAGATATTGTTGAAGTTAAACTAGGTAAAATAAATCAATACAAGCAACAGACAGGTGTTGTTACTAAGGTGATCAAAAGAGCACGTGATCATTTCGTTTGTCAGATAGACTCCAAGGAAGGAATATTGACCGCATACCCTGATGATAAGAAAGCATATGCATCTATACGTCTAAATCAAAGTGATATAGCAAAGGTAGCTATAGGAGACAAAGTATATGTAAGAATGAAAGAGTGGACTGATCCTAAGGTTAATCCTGAAGGTGATATTGTTCGTATCCTAGGAAGAAAAGGAAATAACAATGTAGAGATGGAGTCTATAGTACTTGAAAAAGGATTCGAAATTAACTTCCCTGCTCAAGTTGAAAAAGAGGCGGATGAGATAGAGAAGAATAAGGATAAGGATATAGCAAATGAAATACCAAAGAGGACAGATTTCCGAAAGACCCTTACCTTCACTATCGACCCTTTTGATGCAAAGGACTTTGATGATGCTATATCATATAAGGATCTAGGTGATGGAAAATATGAGATTGGGGTACATATCGCTGATGTATCACACTATGTAGAGATAGGTTCTGCTTTAGACAAGGAAGCATTGAAACGTGGATGTTCAATATATCTAGTTGATCGTACTATACCCATGTTACCTGAAGTCCTATCAAACGATGTCTGTAGTCTCAATCCGCATGAAGACAAGCTTACCTTCTCTGCTTGGTTTGTTATGAATAATAATGGTGAAGTACTAGAGAGACATTTCGGTAAAACTATCATTAACTCCGACCATAGATTCACATACGAAGATGCTCAAGATGTGCTAAATACCAAATCTGGAGAATACTTTGCAGAATTAAATAAATTAAATGAAATAGCAAAGAAATTACAGAAACAAAAGTTCGATAATGGAGCTATAGAGTTCGAACAAGAAGAAATAAAGTTTAAACTAGATGAAAATGGTAAGCCGATAGGGGTATATAAGAAGGAAAGACTAGATACACATAAGCTAGTTGAGGAATACATGCTTTTAGCCAATAGAGAGGTAGCTAAATTCATCTTTGATGCAATAAAGAGTAAGGGAAAGAGAGATACCGGCTCCCTTTACCGCATTCACGATATACCAGATCAAGAGAGAATGATGGAATTGGCAACCTTTGTAAAAGCATTGGGATATGATCTACATACAAAAGATGGAAAAGTAACTGCACAGGATATAAAGAAACTATTAAAACAAATACAGGGTACTCCACATGAGACTCTCATAAGTACAGCTATGATACGTTCTATGCAGAAAGCTGTGTATTCAACGAAAAATATTGGTCACTTTGGTCTAGCTTTCGAATTCTATACTCATTTTACTTCCCCTATTCGTCGATATCCTGATCTTCTCATACAGAGAATACTACAGAGACACCTTATGCATAGTCCTTTCGGAGACAAGGAGATCGTAGAATTCCAGCATATAGCAGAAACTTCAACAGCTCGTGAAATAGATGCAGCTGGAGCAGAGCGAGAATCAAAGAAGCTAAAACAAGTTGAGTATATGTCAGATAAGATTGGTCAGGTATTTGATGGAACGATATCTGGTGTATCTGAATACGGAATATATGTAGAGGAAAAGGAAACAAAGTCTGAAGGAATGATTAATATACGAAACATAGGTACTGATTTCTATGAATTCGATAAGAAGACATATTCAATATTGGGTCAAAAGACAAAGAAAAGATTTACCCTTGGAGATCCTATAAGATTCAAAGTACTAGCAGCAGATCTAGATAAGAAGACTTTGGATTTTGTGATGGTTAGTTAAATCCAATCTTACTCTTTGGTTTAATCGGTGTATTTAATAGTTCCTTAACTACCTGATCAATTGTAGACAACTGTTCACCTTGCTTATCTTGTCTTTTTTCTATCTCACTTACCTTTAAAGCTAAATCTTTGTTTGTCTCAAGTAATTCTCTCATTTTAATAAAAGCTCTAATTATAAAGATATTCATTTGAACAGCCCTTTCACTATTGAGTACTGAAGAAAGCATTGCAACGCCGTGCTCGGTAAAGGCATATGGTAAATACCTACGACCACCATAGTCTGAACTTGAGGTCACAAATTGTGACCTCAAGTCATCATACTCATTCTCAGTAAGTTGAAACATGAAATCATCTGGAAAACGACTAGTATTACGTTTTATCGCCTGATTGAATACCTTTGTACTTACTCCATATAATTTCGCTAAATCAGCATCAATCATTACCCTATTACTTCTAATGACAAATATTCTACTCCTTATCACTTCTTCTGCTTGTAACGCTTCATTTTGTAATTTATTTTCTTCCATTTTTTTAGAAAATTATAATAATAATATTTAATTATATAAAATCGAGATGAAATCTAAATAAAATTATTACGAAAAAATATTGAAAATCATTGAGTTTTACACAGGATATACATTGACATATAACATTAAACCCCTCGCGCCGAATTGCGCGAGGGGTCGAAACTCTGCTTACTCAACTACGAACCCAGAATTGCATTGAGAATTGAATCCATGCCCTGGATTTGGCCAATCAGGAACCCAGCTGATTCCCTGATTTGTTTGAGATTATCCAATTGAAGAGCTTCAATAAAGAGGCTCAGTTCAATCGTTATCGGCAAGGAGTGCTTTCTCCTGTATGCCTCCATATGTTGATCGAGTTTGTACAACTCGGCAACAAGTTCAAACCTCTTTCTTGGAGTCATCCAATCGGTTGGTTCTTCTTCCTCCTTATCCTTAGCGTACTGGAGAACACGATTAACCAGTTTGAGTAGCTCAGTCTTTAACGGGATATATGGGTGTTTGTGCTCTTCCCAACCACGAAACAGGTTCCTTAGAGCAACAATCCCCTCGTAAGAGTCATCGAACTTCCTCCTCTGAGGTTTGGTCAACTCAGAAGTCTGAAGTATAGTGAGCTCTCCAGCCAGAAGTAAGTCCACCGCATCATCCCCACCGAGCTTCTGGATCATGGCGTTTAACCGACCGAGGTCCTTGTACATAACTTAACTACCTTTCTTCGTCTAGTCGACGAGAAACTTCGTGCTGCCCGCACGTTGAGGGTTGCCAAGAAGACTCACATAAAATGTGTTTCATCGTAGCAGAGAATAGCCCATATAGAGCCACTTTCAGCTATGATGAAATAATATATTTTAAAGAACTAAACCCTATGAATCTTCGACTTGTGTCGAGGACTCAATTGAGTCCCGCAACTGCGTGAGTTGCGGGATGGACGACTCGTGATTACGACGTATCGTCCCTTGAGAAGACAACGGGTACTTTAAGCACCAGTGCTTGGCCCAGAATTCTGCACTGCACGTAAGGTCAAGCTGGCAAGAGTTATGGCACGGAGGCACATTACACTCGCTTATTTTTCCGTAGTCCCTCAAAGCCCTCAGTTATTGTCACTCCTTTCACCTATCACCAACATCCGACGAATATCTGTCTTCACTAGAGGCTAGATTTCAATTGCACAAGCATACGCTTACGGATATGTAGAGAGCGTACCGTTAGCAATATATCCATCCAACATAGTAAAGACTTCAAAACGCCTTCAGAAAGCGAATCAGTGTGTTGTTCGGAATGGAGCGCGTGGCTCATAACTGATAATCAGGGAGCTTGTAAACGATCCGGCATTCCGCGGGATCCAATTAATATCATATCACGTATATTGATGGCTTGTCAATAGCAATATAACCCATATTATTAGACCCTACTTCGCCACCTGCACTGCTTGTTCAAACTGTATTGAAAGTAATTTAGAAGCTCCATCACCTCCCATAGTAACTCCGTACAGAACCCCAGCACGAGACATGGTCTCACGGTTATGTGTTATCAAAATAAGTTGGGAGTATTGTGAAAGATTAGATATCATATCTCCATATTTACGAGAATTTGCTTCATCAAGAGCCGCATCAGTCTCATCAAGGATGATAAAAGGTGGAGGATTCACAGAAGAAATAGCAAAAAGAAGAGCAATAGAAGTCAGCGCTCTTTCCCCTCCGGATAGCATCATCAATCCTTTAACCTTCTTACGCGGAAGGTTCACAGAAATATCAATTCCCTCTTCGCCCTCTTCCTCCTCTACATTTTCCTCAGACTCATCATTCAAAACAGCAGAAAGATCTGTATCTGATTTCTTTTTCCTTTTCTTCTCACGTATAACACTGAGACCTGCAGTTCCTCCACCGAACATTAATGAGAAATAGTTTTGGAATTGTGCATTTATTTTTAATATTCCTTCTTTGAATTCAATATTCAATCTCACATCAAGTTCCGCTATAAGATCATGGAGGTTCTTCTTTGAATTATCAAGATCAATTAGTTCTTTAGCAAGGAAATTATCCCTATCCTCAACCTCCTTATATTCCTTCAATATATCTAGACTATTACCAGCACCAGAATCTTCGATTCTAATCTTAATCTTCTCAATACTTTTTAATCTCTCATACTGTTGTGCTCTAGGCTCATCTACTATTATCAAATTCTCATTATCCATAGCCTCGCGACCAACCATGGAGTATGCTTGTTGCATCTCTGACTTGTATGCACCCTCCTCTATTATCAACTTATCCTCTCTGGTTTTAATACCATTCAGTATTCCCCTTACTTCATTCTGCCTAGCAATGATCCTGAATACATTCTTCTCTGCATCACGATTCGAATCCTTCTCTCTTTCTATCTTTTGTCTTAATGTATTGTAATCAAGGGTAAATACTTTCTCTTTTTCGTCAAAAGACTTTAGTGAACTATCCAAATCTTCTTTCTTTTGGCGAAGACTATTCAAATCCTTTTCAATTTCTGCTATCAAACTTGAATCTGTCTTCTCTCTATGTGAAGAAATGAAACCAAAAAGAAGTCTCTTAATCTCTTCAATTGTATTTAAAAGATCAATCTTCTTTGCAATATCTTCAACATCTCTTAGATATACAGTCTTAAATTCATCACGAGCTTGCTTCTCTTTTTCCTTTGAAATGGATCTTTGTCCGGCAGAAATCTCTCCTTCTATTTGTCCCAATTCACGCATTATCAAATCCTTATCAATACGAATCTTATGAAGCCTAGATTCAAGCTCTATTAGCTCATTACTCTTAGCATCACGATTCTTTGACTCTTCTAGTGTTCTTCTCGCTTCAGCTATTTCTCTATCAAGTTCAGCCAATTCCTTTAGTAAGGGATTCTTTATACCATCAATACTAGCCTTTTCAGACTTGATATATATTTCTTCTCTCTTGAAATATTCTTTGTACAGTTTCTTTAGCTCTTCTCTGAACTCTGCAACCTTTTCTACCTTCTCTACTTGTTTCTTTAAAAACTTTAGGTGTGGAGCTATTTCTCTACGTAGAGACTCGACTGATTTCATATTTTCTTCTGTCTTCTCTAGCTTTCTCTGACTTTCAATCTTTTTGTATTGATATGTCTTTAGACCAAGAGCATCCTCTATCATCTCTCTTCTTTCCTTGATATTCGCATTCAATATACGATCAGCTTCACCTTGTGAGATTATATGGTGACCTGAAGCACCTATATGAGCATTCGAAAGAAGTTCCACAATATCCTTTAGTCTGACTGCTGAGCCGTTTATGAAATATTCATTGGAATTATCTCTATGAACTACACGCTCCATGGAGACCTCTGGGAAATCTATATTAAAATTCTTTTTACTGTTATCAAAAACTACCTTCACACTCGCCCTGTTAACCCTTGATCCCTCTCCACCTCCATTAAAAATGAGATCCTCACCTCTCTTACCTCGCATAGCCTTTATAGACTGCTCTCCTAGTACGAAGCGGAATCCTTCTGCTACGTTAGATTTTCCTGAACCATTAGGACCGACGATAGCGGATATTGGTGAATCAAAATTAAGTATTGCTTTTTTGGCAAAAGATTTGAATCCTGATATCTCCAGGGACTTTAGATACATGTGTATATTTTAGCATATACTCTTTAAAAAGAGAGATGACAAGACTAATATGCTGGTATATACTCATGCGAAAGGAGGATTTAGCATGGAAACATACGAGTTTGCCTGCGGTCTCATCCTGGGAATGGGAATTGTGCTCCTAATCATGCTCGTCAATGTAAAATTGATTGAGAGAGATGAGATAGTGATACACATCAAAAAACCGTCTAATACAGTAAAATCAAGTGAGCGCAGGAGGAAGAGAATTATCTCAGCCTCCACTGTCAGACGGTTGAGACGAGTATCAGGATGCCCGATACCATCCCCTGGGTTCTGCAGGAACAGACGAAGACGTCTGTAGCATGGGCACTGCCTACACGGCAGTGCCTTTTTAGATTGAGATATGTATCCTGATATCTCTAGGAATTTTAAATATATGATATATTTAGGCTAAAGTATTGACTTGTAGAATGGAGTTGGTAATATATATACATACGGCAACGATAAGCCTCGGGGGTTGCGACCCTCTTATGTCAAGAAAGGTAGTTAATTCAAAAATTGGATTACTGCCTTTTTTGTTTTATCGTAAAGATAATCGGAAATGACACCAATCTTTTGGGTCATTCTCTTAGAATCAAATGATTTAAATTGAAAAATGAGCATTGTGTGTAAATCGTATTCAAAGTAAAAAGCCATATGCATTAAATCATGTTTAAGTCTGCTCGTTATTGGAATACCGATAAACATATCATTTCTTATCTTTTTAAATACCAGAACTGGTCTTACAAACATATCTCCTTTACCGTCTTGCTCATAACCTACATTTATTCCAGTCGCCACCCACCATATTTCTTTTTCATGAAAATAGATCTTTCGACTAGAATCGTTAAGTTTTTGTTTTATCTTATTCCATTCATCAAAAGCTTTTTTATATTCCACCTATTAACTTTAGCAAACTTAGATGAAATCTAAACAAAGTTTTTATAAAATCCTAATGAAATTTTTATTTAGATTTTATCCTCTTGGGTAATCTAAGTAATTTAAAGTATTACAACACAGATTTTTAAAATATTACCACCCCTTCGCTTCTAGAGCCTTCTCTGCCGCCATTTGCTCTGCCTCCTGCTTAGATAGTCCTGTTCCAAGTGCTACTTGTACATCGCCTATAAATACAGCGAGAGTGAATAGTTTATTATGATCTGGTCCAGTCTCTTTTAGTGTCCTGTATGATGGAGTTTGCCCTGTCATCTCTTGTGCCTTTTCCTGGAATCTACTTTTTGCATCCATCCATGACTTGTTTTTTATAATCTCCTCAATATCTAGTATTTCTAGAAGCTCTGCAGAAATGAAATTTGCCGCGGCATCATATCCTTGATCTATATATATTGCTCCAATGATTGCCTCAATCGTATCTGCATGAATGATTGATCTTGCACGACCTGTATCCTTAGACTCTCCCTTAGAAAGAAGGAGGTATTGATCTACTCCAATATGTAATGCAACCTTGGAAAGACTGTTAGTATTAACTAGAGCTGAACGATATGAAGTTAAGTCACCCTCATCCTTATCAGGATACTTCCTAAAGAGAAAACTAGTGATTACAAGTTCCAAAACCGCATCTCCAAGAAACTCCAATCTCTCATTATGTTCAAGTCCTGCCTTTTTATTTTCATTTAAATATGAACGATGTGTACAAGCCCTCTTAAGAAGGGTTATGTCGTTAAAACTAACCTTTATTTTTTTTGAAAATTGTTCAAAATCTGGTGTTGCCATGCTATTTTGTTTGACTTAGTATTGTTACTGCTTTTGTCACTATCGGAACTATATCGTTATAGAAATTAAGTTCTAGAATATCAGCAAGCTTGAACCACTTACCATCATCAAGTCCTGGTTTCTCAGCAAGTTTAATATCTGTAAACTGTGACTCTGCTAGGAAGTAGTGAACCTGTTTACGAATCTTACCTAGTTCTGGATCAGAAGCAATGTATTCGTTATTGCCAAGATCTTCCTTTATAACCACATCAAGACCCATTTCTTCTTTAACCTTATTAACTGTCCCCTCTCTCACATCACCGGTTGGAATCTTTCCTTTCGATAGCGTCCAGTGACCGAATATATCATGCACAAATGCCATATAGATGTCTTGACCATCACGGGCATAAACAACAGCACCACCAAGATTCTGTATGGGCATCTCTTCATAAGGTATATCTTCAATCTTTTTCTTCTTTTTAGGAGCAGAGTCTTTACCTGGCTCACCTAATTCTTTATACACTGAACCTAGAACACCATTAACAAACTTACCGCTATTCTCTCCGCCATAGCTCTTTGCTAATTCAATTGCTTCATTTATAGCCACCTTAGCAGGAACCTCCTTACGATCAGCAAAAAGAAGCTCGTATAGACCGATACGTAGAATATTCCTATCAATTATTGAAATCTTATCAAGTGGCCAATCTGGTGCAGCCTTCTCAATTATCTTATCCAAATCAGCTTGTTTAGAAAGAACATTTTGAGTCAGTTCCTCAATGAAAGTAGAATCTCCCATTCCAGGTGCAAATTCATCAGCAATACGAGAAATACTTGCCTTTATGTCTTCAACATTTTGACCTCTGAAATCCCACTCAAAGAGTGTTTGGAGTGCTACGGACCTTGATAGATGTCGATTTGCCATATTTTTCTTTTGAAGAACCCCACCTCTTAACTCATTACTTTACTGCTTCTGCTTTCTTTTTATTTTTCTCTACCTTCTTTGCTACTACTGCTGTCATATCCATTATCTTCTTTCCTCTGTATGTTCCACATTTCTCACATAAAGTGTGTCTTAAATGCATAGCTCCACAATTAGCACATTTAGAAAGTCTCACATCATCTAGAGCGTGATGTGAACGACGATTGTCGCGATGCGACCTATTTGCCCTCATTCGATTTACCATAGTGGGTATACTATAGCATAGATGGGAAAAAATGCAAAAACTACTTAGCCTTCCTCTTATGAATCATTATTTGATTACCATCTGGATCCTTAATTAGGGCCATATGACACACTCCAGTATCTTGCGGTTTCATTATGAATTTAATTTTCTTTGCCTTTAACTTTTTGATTGTTTTATCAAAATCATCAACTTCCAAAGCGACAGTGGCACCTGTTGTACCTATTTTAAAGTTCGGAGCTCCTTTACCTATTGCTAGAGTATGAGGACCTATCTCATATTCAACAAAAAGCATACCATCACCCTCCCAAACACTTGAAGCCTTAAGCTCAAGAACCTTTTCATAGAAGTTACGTGCTGCTTTAACATTATTTACTGCATATGTTACAAATGCTATTTCCTTTATCATATATTTTGATTATACCATGCAATAGAAAAGGAGGTGCTTGAAGGCACCTCCTTTTCCATTGAAAACTATACTCTTGTAACTCCTACAGCTGCTGGGCCTTTTTCCCCATCTACAACTTCAAAAGAAAGAGTGTCTCCTTCTCTCAATTCCTCATATGTTACACCTCTCAACTCTTTTGAGTGAAAGAATAGGTCCTTAGTCTCACCCTCACGAGTGATGAATCCGAATCCCTTTGGTGTAAGTGTCTTGATTTTTCCTGTTGCCATTTGATTTCAAAATATTAAGCTAGCTAAAATGTATTGTGAAAGTCGACTTATTCTGCACTTCTAATACAGTTTATAGTATAGCGTATTGGGCAGACAAAGCAATGCTATATAGATTCTAGAGTGGTAGTGGACTCCAAAGATGGATCAATAGATTGATCTAGCTCAGTACTCAAATCAGGGTACTCATTTAAGATTGGCTTATCTGGCTTATTATTTTCCACAAAAACTTTAACCCTATCTGCAAATAGAAGTGCAACAACTAGAAAAAGAATTGTAAAAATAGTCTTTCCCATTAATTTGTTTAAAGAAACTATCTAGACTTTTTCTTCAAGGCAAGGCGAGCACGCTTTATAGCCAAACGCTTCTTTGTTTTCTTTGATCTAGATGTTTTATTTGGTACATTTGTTCTAATGTTTGACATATTTGTATCATAGCACATTCACTCCAGCACGCAAATGCTCCTTGTGATCAAGGTAGCATTTATCACAGCATATAACTTTCTTTGATGGCCTCACCCTATCATCAGAATAGTATGTCTCAGAAGTATTTTTGCAGAAAATACACTGACCTACCGTCACCTTTTTTTCTTCTGGTATATCTACAACATCAGTAATCATGCGGTTATCAAAAACAAAGAGTGAGCCTTTGAAATTCTGACCTGGATACTCTTTCATATATGTATGTATACCATCTTTTAATTGATATATATCAGTAAATCCTTCTTTTTTCAAAAGGCAAGTGGCTTTCTCACATCGTATACCACCAGTACACACCGTAACAATTCTTTTATTCTTTAAATTCTCTAATTCCTTCAGCTTATTAGGTAGATCTCTAAAATTTGAAAGTCCTGGGTCTATCGTTCTATCAAATCTACCACTGGCTATCTCATAATCATTCCTTAAATCAAGAACGACAAAATCTTCATTATTCTCATACCATTTTTGTAAATCTGAAACACCTAATTCCTTTGCTGTTTCCTTAGCAACATTAAACCTACCTGCACCCAATGTCACTACTTCATCTCGAACCTTAACTTTCAATTTAGGAAAGGCTGCACCAGTACCAGCACTCTCTTTAATTACAATATCAGAAAATCTAGAGTCACTTCTTAAAAACTCCTTATACTTTTCAATATCCTCTCTTTTTCCTTCAAAGGTTCCATTAATACCCTCTTCAGCCACAATCATACGTCCAAGAAGGTTTAACTCCCTGCATTTATTCTTATGCTCCACAGCAAAAGCTTCTGGATTTTCCAGATCGATAAATTTATAGAAAAGTATAACTACGTAATCCATTATTTTTGATTATATGCTCTCTCCAAAGTTGCAATATCTATCTTACCCATTTTAAGCATTTCGTCCATTACTCTCTGAGATTTAGCATCGTCATCATCATTCAATAGCTCTCCCAATCTTTCTGGAATTATCTGCCATGATAGACCATACCTGTCTTTAATCCAACCACATTGACCCTTGCTTCCACCTGAGGATAGCTTTTCCCAAAGATCATCCACCTCTGCCTGATCTTTGCAGTTAACGTATAGGGAAATAGCTTCGGTAAACTTAAACATTGGACCACCATTAAGTGCCATATACTCAACTCCGTCTAATGTGAATTTAGTAAGCATTGGTGAAGAACTTATGATCTTTGAATTCTTAAATATTGAAACGTAAAACCTTGCAGCTTCTTCTGCTTGATTATCAAACCACAGAAATGGTGTTATTTTTTGCATTTAACTATTATACCAATATCCTCAGTCATACAAAAGCAAAGCCCGCCAGTTTTGATGGAGGGCTGAGTTCGATATCGGGATAAGCGAAACTGTCTATCCCTTGGAAATCAAGACCACGGAAACTGCTGCAAGAGCGAAACCGATGATCTTTGTAGGGTTCATACTACTTGACACGATGGCTTGGCAAACTGCCCCAGTCACGACCTGCATCAGGACCTGAGCGGCTATAATATTGCCAATATCATCCTTACTCGCCTTTGAAAGTATGTGGTTGTACACCAACACACCAATCGCACCGATGAGTCCTGCACTGATTGCCACGACCCAATTGATTACACCGGTCTGTTGCCCTCTGAACCAAATCGCAAGTGGGCTTACAGCAACAAGTGTCACCGCCGTAAAAGTGAGTGAAGCGTTATACGCATTCAAACCACTTCGATTCATGAACATTGGCCACGTACCAAAGAAAATACCAGCCAGAAGAGCTAGCTTAATTGATGTGCTCATATTCAATAATTATTAATAGCACTTTAATATTGACATGTCAAGGTAACTTCATTTTTTACTTTTACATAATGGTAAAAAGCAGACCCACTGCTCGTAGTGGGTCGTATTACCATCGCCAGCTTAAGCAAGCAATGACGTTTCGAGAAGAATTCGTATTGTCACAATCATGCTCTCGAGATCCATGAATTGTTTACCAGAGGACTGAAATTCATCTGGATTTGAAACACACTCCCTTGTACAAGGAAGGTGAAGAAAAATGGCTGGTATACCTGCATAGCTCATGTCGCCACTCCTAGCCAAATGGACTTGGAGCATCATATGGTTGCAACAGAAGGCTCCTGGGTTGTCAGACTGAAACGCGAAGATGTTATGAGGTAAGCATTGCTGGATAAAAGCATCAACATTCCAACCCCTCATATCCATATTAAACCACTTGCCCATGGCGTAAGCAGAAGATATGCTCTGCGCGCCATGTCGAGGATCACAGTATTTAGAATTAATCATATTTACCGCTCGCCTCTCAACAGTTGGGCCCAAGACTGTAGAGGACATACCAAGTGAGATAATACCTGCGGCACCAAGATCTCGAGCCTTGTCCAGTAAAAACATACCACGATCATAAGTTGGAATATGAGCACCAAATACGTGGATTACGATACGGTATCCACCAATTTCCTTCCCATTAATTGCTTTTGCAAGCAACTGTGTTGAGTTCGCAACGTAACTACCAAATCCATCAAAAGCAGAAAGAACAATTGTTTTCATTTGTGTAGATTAAAGCAAAGAAGATACATATATGCAATATGACGAAACCCGCCGAAGCGGGTGTTGGATGCTGACGTATCAGCTTACCGTAGTTTCCACATCCCCTCTCGAATCAGAAAATCTTTTCCAAGTTCAGAGTATGGAACCTCGTTTTGCACGCATTCAATAGCGTGTCTGACCACTGGTACCAGGTTCACTGGTAACTCATTGATCTCAAACCATTCTATCCAACCACACTTATCAGGCTCCATATTTCTTGGTTCACCTTTCAGTGTGGCGGAGTAGAAAAAGTCGACGCGTGGTCCGGTATGGTCGTGTTTTGGTCTGGACGAAACATGCATTAATTTGAGTTCGTCCTTGTTATAGTGGACACCAATCTCTTCTTCCGTCTCACGAATGAGAGTGTCTATTGGTAACTCCCCATCTTCCATATGACCTGATGGAAGAGAGTATTGACCGTCAAAAAAACCAGTGTTCTGTCTCATCATAAGCAGGATCTTTTGTCCATCTCTGATGATGACGTATGATATTCCAACCATTTTTACGACCTCCTTCCTACTAAAAAAGGATTGTCGAATTCCATACATCCAACTGAACATGTACGCCGAACTCACAATGAGTCCGCCCGTTTGGTTGTGGATGTACGCTGTAATGATCCAGAAAGGTTGTGAGAGTAGTCCAATGACCGCACCCCAACGATTCTTTGCAAAAACTAGCGTGATGGCAGTTATTCCCATCACACCGACTGCGATCTGACAAATCAAATCGATCATGTTCTGTTCTCCTTCTATTCTTACTATTTCAAATATAGCATGTAGTGTCAAATTAATTTGACATACCTATTCAGGTATGTTATAAAGATGATGTTGACATGAGAATACAAGAAGGTAGAGAGAGGGTACAAACCACCCTCCAACCAGGCGACCTGGCCGTTATGAACACAAAAAACGGCTCGGTGACATTTTATCGTGGGTCAACCCCACTGATAAAGGATAGCAGCAACGAATGTAGTTTCGGTTTTGAGAATGGCATTCTGCCTTTTCAACGACTCTGCATAGTTGTTGCGGAATTATTTGGTCTCAGGGTTATTAAGAAGGGACAGGATAAACCTGGCACCTTCGCATATACATTCGCGAAAGGGCGAGACAAAAAGAAGTAGCGGTCACAAGGTCGCTCACAAGCCCCCGAGAGTTCGGGGGTCTTTTTATATATAAAAAGCGGCGCGTCACTCACGGTGTACGCGCCTATTTTTTATTTTGTATTTCTGTTATCTACCTCCTTTCTCTTTGGGGAATTTAAGCACCTTAGCTCCATCCCCTTTTTTTGGTGTTGTCCGCCTCTTGACCCTCAGGGTGATTTGACATCCTGTGGTATTCAGGAAGCGACGAAGGACCTCTGCAGGGGTCTCCTTCATAAGCTGATTCCCACATTTTATACCATAATTCTATCTTCTACACAATACCACTTTATTCACTCGTCTTTCCATCAAATTCATCTTGAATATCTGCCTCAGCATCAGCTTTTGTTTTATGAACCACATGATCCTTATGATGTGGTGGCATGTAGAGAGTGTATAGCTTCATTGATGTAGTTCCAGTGTTAATAATATTATGCTTAGTCCCTGAAGGAACCAAAATAACACTGCCATCAGATATTTCGTATTTTATATCTGATATTATCGCAACACCATTACCCGCTTCAACCCTCAAGAACTGATCCACCCCATCATGAACTTCTTCACCTATATCTTCTCCTGCATTTAGTGACATGAGAACCAACTGACTATTTTTGTCTGTGTATAGAACTTTTCTAAAATACTCATTTTCTTTAGATATTTTTTCAATATTATTTATATAGCCTTTCATCTCTATATTATATCACTAATCTATGTGTTAAAATACATACATGAAAATATCTTCAACATTTCAAGTGATAATTGCAATATTAATATCAGAGGCAGCTGGAATTATAGGTTCAGTATTTACATCACCAGCAATACCAAATTGGTATGCAGGAATTATCAAACCAACCTTCTCACCTCCTAACTGGGTTTTTGGTCCAGTATGGACTACCCTTTTTGCATTAATGGGTATTGCATCATATATAGTATGGAAAAAAGGAATTGAACGAAGAGATGTCAAAATTGCATTAAGCATGTTTGCACTTCAATTAATATTGAACGTAGCTTGGTCACTAATATTCTTCGGATTACAGAATCCTGCATTAGCATTTTTGGAAATAGTTGCACTTTGGTTAGCAATAGCACTAACGATTGTGTCATTCTATAGAATTAGCAAAAACGCAGCGTATCTTTTAATTCCATATATATTATGGGTGAGTTTTGCTATGTTTTTAAACTATACAATTTGGTCTTTAAATTAGAAAACAATGAAAGTTAGGACAGTTACAGTGAGTGATAGAATGCAGAATGGATATTCCTATGATCTGACGGAGCAGATGGGAGAGAATTTTGATAGCGAATTTAAACCACAACTCTCACCGAAAGAAATGCTTGAATTGGGAGTTTTTGGTGGTGTGTATATACGTGATTGTATAAACGAATTTCCTATTGATTGGTTTGCTAATGCCAAACTAGCCCCTATTAACGTAAATAAACATATTAAGGAGCTGAACTATTTCAAAGTTAATGCATCTCAACCACTATCAGTATGGAAGAAGAAGGGATGGATTTACAAGGATGATCCTAGAGGATGGTTTCAATGGTATTGCAGATACTATATGGGACGCAGAATACCCGATGAAGATATGAGGCAGATAAAAAGATGGAAAGCGATGAGAAGACATATTTCTCAAATTATGAATAACTGTAGACCAGGGGATGAGTTCTGTAGACCAAGACAAAAACAGGCTCTGCTACACTGGGCATATGATAGCAGAAAGATGTAAAGTTATTTACTTCATTCCCTCGTAAAAACTCCTATTAAGATAGCAGCGTACACCCAAATAGCTTGCATCAAAATGTGGTGTAGGTAAATTATTTGGATCAGACCATTGATACCCTTCACACTTATCTGGTTCCATATTCTTAAGTTCACCTGAATACTTTGTAGCAAGAAGAACAATTGAAATATAGTGTTTACCTTCCTCCTTAAATGTTTAAAGATTATTTGAAACAGCTATTACTTTTATTTCCTCTACGTTTAAATTAGTTTCTTCTTTTATCTCTCGTATTGCTCCTTGCTCAAAAGTCTCACCCATTTCCAAACCACCGCCAGGAATTGAATATTTTTGTGCTACACCACCCTTTCTTTTACCAACAAGAATCTTACCCTCTTCATTTACAATGATTACACCTAAGCCTATTCTTGGATGCTTAAATTCGTTCATTTTATATTCTATTTTCTTCTACTAACCACAAGAGCCAGAACAATTAGTACCAACAGGATTATTGTGATTTGATAGAATGATACATTACTATTTTTATTATCCACCTTAACTTCCGTAGATACCTGTTCATTATTAACCACCTTATCCTTATAATCCATTGTCAGACTTCCCCCATCAATGATTGCTTCAGCATTGTTAACTATTGGCAAAGGTTTAGAATCAAAAATATTTATATCTTTTACAACGAATATTCTTTGTTCAGTATATCCACCCTCAAAACAATCACCTATCGTAGAGACAACAAGCACAATCGACTTATTATTAAGCATCCTATAGCCATTAATTACATGAGACTGATCTGGCTTACAACCTTGATACTTAATTGAAGTTTTTCTTACACCATCTTGATATATATCTACATCGAAATCTGTTTTTCCAAACTTACCATTACTTGGATCATATTTTTCTTCAATTGCTGATGTTATAACCGCAGTTATTTTATTTTTATTCAAATCAATTCGATCCAGGACAGTTGGATAGCCAGAGAGGAGAACTTCTTCTTCAATCAAAAAATCGTTATCACTTAATTTTTCAGACTTATCACAAGGAAGAAGAATTTTCTTAATACCAGTTACAGTGTCTTCTGTTACAATCGTAGGTCTACAACCACGACCACTATAGCTGTTTATTTCGTAAATAATTTCTGTACTTCCATTCTTTCCCTGTATATTACTTATATACTCTGGCCCTCCTACTGTAGCTTGGGAGGTGTTAGGATTTGATAAATATATAGATACGATAACAAAAACAAACAATATTTTTTTGATATTCATAGCTAAATACTACACCATTAATTGGAAAAAGTAACTACTCTTTTTCTATAGATGTGTGCATTATTTCTACAACAAAGTTGTTAAATATATCTGGTAGATCAAAATATCTTTCTATACTAGACCATCCACCTTGCCTAAACTTAATGTTCTTAGTCTTTGCCCAATTCTCTATGAGATCTATCGCCTTCTGTGGATCATCGGAAAGAAAGGCAATATGTGTTCTTTTTTTAATTTCAATATCTTCGATAGGTTGAGAATCAACTTGTGTAATCTGAATAGCAAAACGTAATTGTTCTTGACCAACCATTATCCAATCGTTAGTAGGTGGTGTATAAACAACTTTAAAGTTTAGTAGCTCATACATTTCTACAATATCCTTGAGATATCCCTTAGTAATGTTTTGACAATAATGATGTAGTCTTGGATCAGGTTTCATTTATTTTTCTGAAAACTCAATCATCCACTCAATACCATATCGATCTCTAAACATACCAAAATATGTTCCCCAAGGACTATCACCCATAGGCATTTCTGCAGTACCTCCAGCCGAAAGACCTTTAAATAGCTTGTCCGCCTCTTCCCTGCTTTCTGTACTTATTGAAATCTTACTTCTGTTCTCATTCTCACTCACTCGTCCCATGACTTCTGGAATATCATTTGCCATTAACATATTATTTTTACCAATAGGTAAAGTAATGAGCATGATCTTCTCTGCTTCTTTGTCTGATACAGGAAATTCTGCACTCGCTATGTCTTTGAAACGAATAACTTTAGCAAACTCACCACCAAATACTGATTTATAGAAAGTAAATGCTTCTTCTGCATTCCCATTAAAGTTTATCCAAGGATTTATTGTTGTCATACTATTTTTGTGTATTTATTTTCCGTATTATTAATAGTAATTATACCCTATTCCCAGTCTACATAGTAGATACATATCATATACGACGTATGTAATTTATGTTTTTGACTCAAAATAGCATCTACTAATTGAGGAAACCTATCGGTACCCATGTAGTCTGGGATGAAATGTCCATATCCTAGAATTTTGATTAATTTAATTTTAGGAATCTTAGCCATCAATATCTCGACTGCAGAGGTAAAAAGTGGTAAAGTGTTGTGTAACATGACTCTTGTTGCAACTAAAAAAGAGATAAAGCACGTTTTTATAGATTCAAATATCTTCCTAGATTTCTATCGATTAGGTAAAGAAGACCTAGAGAAGCTCAATAAACTTGTGGAGCTAATTAAGAGCGGAGATATTAAGATTTACCTTACAAAGCAGGTTTATGATGAGTTTTATAGAAATAGAGAAGATACCTTCAAAAAGACTTATAAGGGATTTTTGGATTCGAAGATAGACATTCAGATGAATTCCATTTTCAAGAATTACCCTGAATACAGAAAAATTGCCTTATTAAAAAGAATTCTTGAAAAATTAAAATCGGATCTCGGACAAAAAGTTGAGTCTGATATGAGTTCAAAAAGTCTTGTTGCAGATGAAATAGTTAGAAAGATATTTGATGCTTCTCATGTCATTGATTCTGATGAGTTTCTTGATAAGGCTGTGATTAGACATCGATTAGGAAATCCTCCTGGAAAGAAAAACAATAGCTATGGAGATGAAATTAATTGGGAAACTCTTTTATCTTCAGTGCCGGATAATGAAAAATTAATCATCGTCAGCAATGATGGTGATTACGAAAGTCCGATGTCAGAAAGAAAGTTGAATAGCTATCTTGAAGCTGAATGGAAAAAGAATAAGAAATCAAAAGTCTATCTCTATAAATCACTTGGAGTATTTTTTACTGAGCATGATATTGCTATCGACTTTGAAATTGAACAAGAAAAGAACTCGCTTATAGAAAGTTTAATAAATAGTCCTAGCTTTATGACCACCCATGAAGTAATTCGGAGACTCTCAAAATATTCTTCTTTTTCAGATGAACAAGTTAAGGGCCTCTCTACAGCACTTTTGGGAAATTCACAAGTGAGATCAATTATTGAGGATGATGATGTTAAGACATTTTACAAAAATAACTTGTGCAATAGATCCGATATTTTTGATGATGAAACGTGGAGTGAAATAGAATCTCTAATTGTTGTAGATTCTGTAGAGGTAAATCAAGAAGTTGATGATATAATTAAGAGTTTAAATAGCAAAGTGGAAGATATAGATCCCGAAGATATCCTGTTTTAATTGGTCCTTTCTCCCCCTAATTTTCCCTAAAAACTGTTATTCTGCACCTAATTACACTAATTTGCCCTGTGTATACTGTTTGCGGCTAAGTCAGGGCTTTTCAGGTTTGGCAGAGTAATTCCGCCTGTTAGATAAATATTCGGACTAGACTTTAAGTGTCCAGAAGTTATACATCAAATTTTACTAGTTTCTAGTATTCAATGTGAATATGCATATTTTATAAACATAAATATTGTCTACAGTAAAGTCGACAAGTATATCTGTGCAGCTGTTAGTGAGATCGTTGCTATTAATGTCGCAATTGATACATAAAAAGTAGCCGCAGCACATCTATCCGCAAATTTTGACTTTTTAAATTCGGAACCAGACCTATTATTCATACTGCTCCGGCGGCAGGGATCGAACCTGCGACCAATCGCTTAACAGGCGACTGCTCTACCGCTGAGCTACACCGGAATATATTTCTTTTTAACGAACATTGGATATACTATCAGATATGTACATAAAAGTGAAGATTAGTCCCAAGGCTAAAATGGAGGTGGTAGAGAAGGTATCAGATGACCATTACAATATCTCTGTGAGAGAAAAGGCGGAGAATAATATGGCGAACTCTAGGCTATTGGAGATAATGAGAGGAATATATCCGAATACAAATATTAAAATAGTATCCGGTCATCACTCACCGGGTAAAATACTGAGTATAGATTAACCCCAATGTGTCTTTATATACTCTGATGTCTCACTCATAGAAAAAGGTTGAGTACTATTCCCTACTCTTACATAAAAATCCTCCTTCTTATCAAGATTCACCAAATATGCAGGTTTATGTCCTTCACGTACAGTAATCATACAGATATCCTTACCATCTACACTCTCAAACCTAACACTCACATACTTAGAAAAAGAAAGTCCAATCATAGTCTTAACAAGCATATTGAGATGATTCTCAAACCCATCACGATTCTTCTTTGGAAGAGTCTTGTAGTCATTATCAAGTCCAGTCACCACTCCATCATCATTAACACCCACAATCAAGGTACCACCATCTGCATTCAGAAAACCTACAATACCCTTCATAACTGCCTTTTCCATCTCCTTACTTATCTCCCCTTTGCGAGCGTCATATCGTAATGTTTCCTTAAACTCCAAGAAAAAACCTTCTCCCTTGCTAATTAAAACCTTAGGATCTGCTGTTAGAACTCTTCCAGATGCACTATGAGCCATCTGTTTTATAATATGCACATATTCATCAAACCCCGCCACATTCTTTATCTTCGTAAATCTACCATTGTTATGCTCAAGTATGATTGTTCCATGATTCATCATTCTACCAAGTGGAGACTGATATATTTCAACTGAAGCAACTTCATACATACTCACAGACTTTCTTCTCCTAAACATTAATCCTGTTTTCTTAATTATCTCCTTCTCTAGAATCTCATAGTGTGAAAAGTACCAGTTTAGGAAGAGAATTGAAATATATGTTAATTGAAATATGGAAAAACCAACATTTGCAAAAATATCATAACGAATATAGTTGGATATACTAAATGATCTATACAGTAGCTCATAGTTAGCTATAAATGAAGCGAAGAAAAAAACTATGGTAGCTAGAATTTCCATAACTAAAACGTCACGGAGAAATACTATCGGACCCTCTTTTACAACTATTTTCCTCATAGTGTATATATTAACACAGACTAAATCATATACCCATTTACCCTCCTTCTTTTTATAGAATACGCCAATGATGGTATCCCGATATCTGCACCAATACGATATGCCAGTGATCTCATATATGTACCGCTTGAACATGCCACCCTGAGTTTAATTGCTACAAATCTGGTTTTAGCATACTTCTCCCCAAATTCTTTCCATGCACTAGATATCTTCTCTTGTCTAAAGTCTCCATTAACTTTTTTAATATTTTCAATAATATTTGAAGATATTTTTTCTGCTGTCATGATACTTGATCCAATCTGCTCAATATCATATATCTCCACCTCCTTTGTCGGCATTTCATCTGGTACTTCTTTCATGGCTATTACTTTCGAAGAGTATCTAGGATATTCTTGTACAAACTTTCCTTTATACTTAGAAAAATCGATTGCTTTAAAATCTTCCTTTTTAGTATCAATAATTAAACCTAATTGATCATAACTATCGGTTGAGACTCCAAAAAGCACTTCAAGTTCATACCCTTTGTCCATCTTCAGGTATTTATCCTTGTCCTTACAATCTTCACCAACAAGTATTATGAGAAGTCCTTCTGCCATGGGATCGAGTCTCCCTGCATAGGTCATAGGTATATCAGATGACTTACCATATTCAATTCGTACCCTCTCAAGGCATTCAAGTGGTGTCTCTCCTAGTTTTTTGTAAGTTAAATACATATTTGTTACAATGTACCCTATGAGCAAAAACTTATCAACCGATCCATACAAGGGTGTCCGTGACTTCTATCCAGAAGATATGGCAGTACAGAATCAGATATTTGGCATCTGGCGTTCTGTGGCTGAGAAATATGGTTACCAAGAATATAGCGCATCTGTACTTGAACCTGCTGACCTATACAGAGCAAAAACTGGTGAAGAGATACTAGAGAGACAATCGTATCTTTTCAAAGATCGTGGAGATAGGGAGGTGATGCTACGTCCTGAAATGACTCCAACTGTTGCACGTATGGTAGCAGGTCGTAAGCGTGAACTAGCATACCCTCTTCGTTGGTTCTCAATGCCTAACTTTTTTAGATATGAGCAGCCTCAAAAAGGACGTTTGCGTGAATTCTGGCAATTAAATGTAGATATCTTTGGTGTAGATTCAATACAAGCTGAAGTTGAATGCATATCGATGGCATATGAAATTACCAAAGGATATGGACTTAAGGATACAGATTTTGAAATACGTATTGGAAACAGAAAGATACTAAACTATATTACCTCAGATATTTTTGGACTAGACTTTGAAGGTTCACAGAAACTCCTCAAGTTAATTGATCAAAAAAGGAAGATTCCTGCTGATGTCTTTCTAGCTACTGCTGAAACAATACTTTCTGATACTCCTAATGGGGAGAAGGTATCAAAGTTCACAGCTCTAATGAATTCACAGAATTTTGAAGAATTCACGACTCATATGAATCAGTCCAAGGAAGAACATGCAGGACTTAAGGAAGTACATGAAGTACTAGCCGGTCTAGAGAAGCTAGGAATCACAAATGCTGTATTTGATCAGACAATAACTCGAGGAATGGACTATTACACTGGGATAATATTTGAAGTATTCGACAAGAATCCAGAAAATCGAAGATCTGTATTTGGTGGTGGACGTTATGATGATCTTCTTTCCCTTTTTGGTAGTGAGAAAGTTACTGCTTTTGGTTTTGGAGCTGGAGATGTGGTAGCTCGTGATCTAATGGAGACATATGGTGGTATTAGAAAGACTGGTGATATATACCCTGCGGATGTATATATTTGTTTAATGGACAGAAATGTAGCAGATTATGGTCAGGAAGTGGCACAGACTCTAAGGGGAAGAGGTATTCGTACATCAATTGACTACTCTTTCAGAAAGATTGGGGACCAGATAAAGAATGCTGATAAGGTAAATATACCGTACGTAATATGTATAGGTGAAGAAGAAGTAAAGACTGGTAATTTAAGGTTGAAGAATTTAAAGACAGGCATAGAAAAGGTATATACCGTTGATAACTTATCAATATAATGAGAAAGATTACATTTGATGTAGAAACAAGAAATCTTTTTGCTGATGTAAATTCAAATGAATCCACGGCATTAGATATATCTGTAGTCTGTATACATGACTCAAAAACAGATCAGTATTCAAGTTTCCTACAGGAGGATTTTCCAAAGCTCTGGCCAATACTAGAACAAGCAGATATGCTAATCACCTTTAATGGTGATCATTTTGATATTCCTCTCCTAAACAAATACTATTCTGGAGACCTAACTAAAATGAAAAGTCTTGACCTACTTGTTGAAGTTAGAAATTCATTAGGTAGAAGGATTAAACTAGATACGATTGCCGAAGCTACTTTAGGAACACGTAAAAGTGGTCACGGTCTAGAAGCTGTAGAGTGGTGGAAGAGAGGTGAGGTAGAGAAGATAATCAAATATTGTATAGAGGATGTTAAGATTACAAAACAACTATATGACTATGCTTTAAAAAATGGAATACTTAAGTACAAAGATTTAGGAATCGGTGGTGCCATAAAAGATATTAAACTTAAGACTGATCACTGGGAATCAAAAGCTGACAGCGCTATGACTTTTACGCTTCCCTTTTAATGATATAATTTACTTATGAATGAAAACAAACCACAAGCTACATTAAATATACCTACAGCTATAGTAATTGCAGGTGCAATAATCGCTATGGCTGTCATTTGGAATAAATCCCCTGCTCCAATTTCAAAGACAAATACCGCAGCAGTTAATGATTCCTTTGAACAGAATGTAAAAAAGATAACTGCGCAGGATCATATTCTAGGTAATCCAAGTGCAAAGATTAAAATTATCGAATATTCTGATACATCTTGTCCTTTCTGTAAGGTTTTTCATAATACAATGAGACAAGTCATGAATAGCTATGGAGTTGCTGGTAATATAGCTTGGGTATACCGACACTATCCACTTGATAAACCTAGGGCTGATGGAGCAATACTACATCCAAATGCTGGACGTGAGGCACAAGCATTAGAATGTGCATATGATCAGAGTGGAAATGATGGGTTCTGGAAGTATACGAATAGGCTATATGAAATAACTCCATCAGTAACCTCTAATTCACCTTCTGGTCTTGATCAAAAACAATTACCTGTAATAGCACATGATGTAGGTTTAGATGTAGAGAAATTTAATAACTGTCTAGCTACTGGAAAATATAAAGAGAAGGTAGACGCTCAGTTTACAGATGGTGTAAATATTGGTATACAAGGAACCCCATCAAGTATCATAGTGCTTGATAAAGCATTTTCAGTTGCTACAAAAGAGAAGCTGATGGCTATATACGAACCATATAAAGATCCTAATACTGGTGAATATCCTATACGTTTAAGTAATGATATGAAAATGGT
>CAYXZI010000003.1:14806-32650 GCA_964470105.1 uncultured Candidatus Saccharibacteria bacterium | reverse complement strand
AAGATCCTAATACTGGTGAATATCCTATACGTTTAAGTAATGATATGAAAATGGTAATGCTCGGAGGTGCTATGCCGATAGAGGTTATGAAGGCAACGATTGATCTGTTGTTTACGTATTAAGTATTGAAAAAGACGCCGTACCAAATGGTCGTGCGTCCTTTGCAGTTTAAGGATAACTGCTACCGAACTCTGACTCAGGCGGTCACAAGCATCTTTGCCCGGACCTTCCCGACCTTTTCGGCCAGGATTTTCTGGAGGTTTGGAGAAAGGTTTGAGAACCTTTCGTCGGTCAGGTACTGACCAACGAATTCAAACCAAAGGAGGTTGTTATCCTCCGCCAGTTCCAAATAGGGTGCCTGGATTTCCTGCCGAGCCTCCTTCTCCTCATCGGAATCAAAGTCGCCGACGGCCGAGCGCACTCGGTTGAGGTTGAGAATGCGGGCCATCCCGACAAGTGAAGCGAGAGCGCCGCTGTCAATGAGAGGTGCGGGGATCCGCACCACCACCTCTTCCTCATGATACTTGATCACGATCACGTCATACCGGCTGGCCCCAGGAGCCTCGGTGTCATCAGCCCAACACTGGACTTCGACGCTGTCGAGGCAACCTGACAAGACGAGTTTTCCGATAATCTCATTAGCGATCGCGTTAACGAGGCGGAAATCCGCCTTACCCCCGCTGACTGAGATCGAGGTGAGAGCGCGAGCATAGAAACTAAAAGGATTTTTCATAGAGCCAATTTCCGACATCGGGTTTGTTTGAGTCCCGATTTCTAATATAAGAATATCATATAAAGCTATGTATGTCAATAGCTAATGGTAATATACTTAAATAGCTCTTATTATTGGCCATTCTACCCCACCCTCCTCAACCCACACCACTGACACTTATTATCATCACAATATCCTTTAGTAATATCACTACTCCAGACACTATCGATTAGTTTCCCTATCTCTTCATTAACTTTTTTAATATCCTCACCTGTCACTGGTAACGTAACTATTGGACATCTACCTTTATCATCTGGACTGACGAAGACTAGAGAAGTGATTATTCTTTTATTCTTAAATCTAGGTTCGGAAGAAAGAAGAAGATCATAGAAAACTAACTGTCTAAAGTATCCTCCATCACTATCCTTCGTCTCACCTTTTATAGCGGCTTCTGACATAGCCTTACGAGTTTTATAATCAAAAACATATACTTCATCACCATTGTCTATGATTGCATCAAGCTTTCCATGTATTGGAATTTTAACTATTTGATCTTTGTATTTGTATGAAAAAGTAGATTCCACCCAATGTTCAGTATACACAGTCCCCTTCATAGAGAAATGTGATAGCAATGAACTAGCTACGTCTGCTGCAGATTCACTTAACTCTTCTTTGACCCTATCTTTATCCTTTGATTCTAGATATGAATCTTTTAGATATTCACTTACCCTCTGCTTTATCGTCTCTTCAACACTCTCCTTACTCTTCTCTTCAATCATCCAGACTTTCGATAGAGCATCGTGCATAGCATTTCCTTTTTCTGAAGAAGTAGTGAGTGGTTGTGGAAGCTTCAATATACTTTGATATATAAATGTACTTGGACATTCAAGAAAATGATTCAAAGCAGTTACTGAAAGGCCTTTCTCCAACAAAACAGTCTTAGTAGTCTCTATTATCCTATTCTCTATATTACTATTCTTTAAAGTTTTCTCCAGAAGTCTCTCACCATTTGATCTCTCTAGGTTTACATGTTCTATATGTTCATTTGGTAATTCATTTATAAAACGTAGGGGAGTCAGTATCTTACCATCTACACCTTCACCAGCTTGGAGTATGGTAACTCTATTCTTTGCACGTGTAATAGCTACATAGAATAGTCTACGAATATCTTTTATATCATTGAAACTTGTATTTTTCTTTGGTAATACGAATGATGAACCTCTATTCTTCCCTATCCAAGTTTCTTCATTTGCATAAGGGATGAATACATAGTCGAACTCCAATCCTTTACTACCATGTGCCGTCATAGCGTAGGTTGGTATATCTGGGGCTCCAACTGTAACCTTTACCATTCTCTCCTCTGCAGAAGTTCTATACGCCAAAAGACTTTTAATTAATTCTTGTGGAGAGTGAATGTTACTATCATTAACAAGTGATTCTGCAAGAGAAACAATACCCTTCCACACATGTATATATGAAGGATCCTTGGTAACTATGTTTACAAAACCTGAATGGGTAGCGGTATTTATGAGAAAGTTTATTGAACTATCACCCAACATTTCACTTCGTATCAGGGCAATACTAGGTAATATTTCTTCAATATTTTCTATCTTATTACTCTTTACATCTTTTATTAGATTTATCGCTTTATCGAAAGGTATACTCCACATACCAGCGATGATGGTTTTGGAAAGCATATCTATACGAGTCGGATCTGCAATGTATTCCAATAGGTCGAAGTAGAGTATACCTATCGGGTGATGAAATATATCGACACTTCGCTCTGATGATATAGGTATTTCAGCTTGTTCAAAGAGACGAATGATCTTATCAAGTTCTCTATTCCTCCTAGTGATAACCGCTATAGTTGATTCTTTATCATTCTTCCTTATCTCCTTTATTTCATTTATCAAATATTCTTCAGTCGATATTACATCATCTCCATTTACGATGGTTACGCTATTCTTCTCATCTTTTTTAACACTACCTTTCAAAGCTATTCGCAAATCTACATTCTCATTCTCCGCATAGTTATTCTCAATCATTCCAAAACTAGCATCTAGAATCTTCTGAGTTGAGCGATAGTTAGTGTCTAGTTTAATAAGTTTCATTGCAGGCCACTTTTTCTGAAGTAGTAGAAAGTTCTCAACTGATGCACCTTGGAAACGGTATATAGCTTGTTTTTCATCTCCCACAATAAATATATTTGGTGTATCAAAGAATTCAGCGATCATAGCTACAATGAAGTTCTGCGAATCATTTGTATCTTGGTGTTCATCTACATGGATATATAGATACTGTTCTTGGATGAGACGTAGGAGGAGTTCATTGTTTCTAAATGCTAAAAGAATATTGATTATCAAATCATTAAAATCCATTCTTTTCTCTTTCTCCTTCCTTATCTCATATTCCCCATATACTTTCGAAAAGAGTATAGTCTTATTACACTTTTCTATAGCATCCAATGCATCTGCCTTAAGCTTTCCCTTTGACGCACCTCTTGTTGATATAGAGCCCTCATCACTCTCAATCCTCTTCATTTCCTTCTCAGCAAATGCCCTTACCATTTCTGGAGTTAATGCATCTCTTTTTGCTTCATCTATAGCAGAGATGATAGAGCGTATATACGCATCTGGTTTACCTAAGGGTCTGAGATAAGAAAATTCTTTCTCATCAAGAATATTTTTTATAATTAACTCCTGTTCAATATCAGTCATCTGCTTCATCTCTTGTAGATAAATGAAATGATCTGGATGTTCATTGATTATGGATGCAGCAAAACTATGGAAAGTATGGATCTTCACTTCATATGCTCTTTCTCCAATTATATTCACCAACTTCTCCCTCATGGCCTTAACTCCGGCATCTGTATATGTAATAGCTAAAATACCATTTGGTGGTGTATCTGTTCTTTGTAGTATATTAGCTATACGCAAGGTAAGGATAGTAGTCTTACCTGTTCCAGGACCTGCTATGACCATTACAGGGCCATCTATGGCGTCTACAGCTTCCTTTTGGGCTTTGTTTAGGGATTTGTATTTGAGTTCAAAGATATTTTCTAACATAGCTACATTATACACTTTATGGAAAAAATATTGATACAAGTTAAAACCGCCGCAAGAAGGAACCTTGCGACGGTTGATATACTGAACGGCTGGTAGCACGATCAGAGTGCTGGCGGGGGCGGGGGTGGTTGACGCACGAAGGCGTAATTGTGACTGACGACTGCTCCAGTGACTGGATCGAAGACGAAAATGTACATCCAAACCTCGAGTGGGCACACCGTCATACATTGGTTGAAGTCGGTTATCATTGAGCCACTTGTCTGTTGTGTGACCCACTTGTCCAACCATGTACCCCAGTTACCTGAGGAATCTTTGTACATGCAGTACATATGGGCATTATATTTACCACTTCCGTATCCCCAAGAGTCAAACCAAACGTGGAGACTCCAGATGCCATACGGAACTGAGACCACCGTTGCCTTCGCCATCTTATTCGTCGAACTATTCGACGAATCGAACACACTAATGCGAGTGCCTCGCTCTGTCAAACACTCGGCCTTGGCGGTGTTGCCGAAGCCGAGGAGGCCGACAGCGAGGAGCGTGAGGACGAGGTTGCGGATGGCGGAACCGATTTTCGTGATTTTCACGGTTTATATGGGGTTTGTTTTGTTTCAGATAGCGTTTTACTATCCGCAAGAAAGCTAACACACTTTATATTTTGTGTCAATATATACCTTATATTATGCTCCATCAAAAGCTTTTAACTCTTCCTAATGTATTTCGATATCACCTCAAACAGACCTAGCAATAGTCCGAGACAATACACATAGAATATGGAAACTAGCCACCCCAAAGTCTCAAGTCCTAGGTAGTGTAGATCAAAAATATTCATTGAGATGATAAATATTATTAGAGTAGTTATAGATACACAATTAACAATCAGAGATATTCTGTAAAGCTTACTTGGTTTCATCCTCCTAAACATATAGTGGACAAATATAGATAAAGCAAAAACTATCAAGAGGGTTAGGGAAAACATATTAGTCGGCAATGAAGCTAGTATGTCGATGGCTATGATACTAAAAAATATGGAATCTAGTACGAGAAATATATTATTTAATATCTTCATATTGTCTTTTACCTTGGGTAGAAAGTACCAGAACTTCATACTAGTAATTCTTCAGCTGATTAATCTTCTCATGCTGACGAATCTTCTCATGTGCCTTAGCCTCTATCTGTCGTATACGCTCTCGAGTGACGCCAAATTCCTTCCCCACTTCCTCTAGCGTATGAGTCACCCCATCATTCAGACCATGTCTCATTTCCAAGATCTTTTTCTCTTTCTCTGAAAGATCATTAAGTATTGTATTTACCTGATCACGTAGAATTCGTCGAGAAGATTCTTGGTCTGGAGATAGTATCTTGTCATCGAATAGGAAATCACCTAGAGTAGACTTTCCATCATCGCTATCATCTCCAACTGGACTCTCAAGTGACACCACATCCTGATCAATCTTTTCGATATTATAAATCTTCTCGACATCAAGTCCCATTTCTGTAGCTATTTCTTCTGCCAATGGATCACGACCTAGATCTTGTGTAAGACGACGAACAACCTGCTTGTATTTAGCAATTGTCTCCACCATATGTACTGGAACACGGATAGTTCTAGACTGATCAGCTAGAGCACGAGTGATAGCCTGGCGTATCCACCATGTAGCGTATGTTGAAAACTTATATCCCTTTGTCCAATCAAACTTATCTACAGCCTTAAACAAACCAAGATTACCCTCCTGAATGAGATCAAGTAGGGTTAGGTCTGGACTTCTACCTACATATTTCTTAGCGATAGATACCACGAGACGTAGGTTTGCACGAGCAAGTAAGTTCTTTGCTTCTTTGTCTCCCTGTTCTATACGTCTAGCTAATTCTTTTTCATTTACAGCAGAAATTAGAGAGTATTGACCAATCTCCTTTAGATACATCTGTATAGAGTCATATGATGCATCTGCACTACGAGTACCATATGAATATTTCTTTGGTGCCACAACCTCTGGTTCCATTTCAAGAAGACCTCCACCCTCTAGAACATCGATACCTGATGATCCAAACTTAGCGTATAGGTCATCTAGAAAAGTAATATCCTGTTCTATATTTGGAAACTCCTTTAGAATCTCATCGTATGTAACGAATCCTCTTTCCTTTCCTTTTGAAATGAGTTTGTTAGCCTTTGTCTCAAACTCCTTATTCTTACCTTCCTTCTTTCCTGCTTTTACAGCTGGCTTTTTAACAGCTTTCTTTACGACCTTCTTAGCTTTCTTAATTACTTTTTTAACCTTTTTTACCTTCTTGATTTTATTATTTTTCTTCATATTTTAAATTGATTTTTTTAATAAGTTTTCAATCTCTTGTCTCCTTTTTATCAATTTACCGAGTTTCTCTGGGTCTGAAGGCTTACCAGATTTCATTATTTCCGAAAATTCTTCTCTGATCAAATCATCTTCGAAATTAATCATTAATTCTTCTAATGCTTTACTCAAATCCTTCCCTTTAGCTCCACCAAATGTGATTTCGGCTTCTAGTAGTAGCTCGTCTTTAAACGGCTCAATGTTTTTTATTAAATTGTCATACTTATTCCCAGATATCTGTTTGATGGTAGCTATTTTGCTATCAACATCTAAGTTTGATTCTGGATTCTTTTGAAGGTAATAAAACAAGCTAAACAATTTCCTAGTTATAGCGTCGATACGTGTAGATGAGGATTTAACCTCTTCTTCTTTACGTACTTGTGCCACTTCACCTTTCATTAAGGATTCTACTTTTTGTAGATCCTCTCTAATTGATTCTTCAGAAATACCTGTTTTCTCTTTTATTAACTTTATATAGTGTGCTTTCTCCATCGCCCCTGTAAGAGGAGCTATAAATGGAAATACATTGTCCCGTAATGCTTGTGGAAGCTTACGTGGATCAAGTTTTTTCAAAAGCACAGTATCAAGCTGAAATTCTACCACAGGTTTAGAATTACGCAAGACATTCTTCCATTCTTCGGGATTTGATAGAACTAGGTCTGCTGGATCCTTTCCGTCAGGAAGATCAGCTATTTTTACATCCATTCCTAGACTCAAAGCGATACGTGCGGATCGCATAGCTGCTTTCCTACCCGCTTCATCGGAATCAAAAGCTAGAATGACATTATTTGAAAGTCTTTTTACAATACCTAGATTATTTACAATATTATCTTTAGAAATGAGTGTATCAGCAAGTGCTGTACCTGATACAGCTACAGTGTTTCTAATACCAGCCTGATGTGAGAGTACTAGGTCCATTTGACCTTCCACCATTATGGAATAGTTTTTAATGCGAATATCCTGCTTTGCCTTATCGATACCATAAAGCACAGTAGACTTGTTATATAGGATTGTATCTGGACTATTTAAATACTTTGCTGACTTACCATCATCCTTCAATATACGTCCAGAGAAAGCGATGACTCTTCCAGATGAATCAGATATTGGAAACATCACCCTACCTCTGAATCTGTCATAATATTCCTTTCCTGATTCCTCAGGTTTTTTTATTAACCCAGCTTTTTCCATATCTGCATCAGTGTATTTCTTACCCTTAAGATATGTATATAGCAGTCTCCAATCTACAGGAACGTATCCAATTCTAAACTTCTTTGCTGTCTCTTCAGTGATACCTCTACTTTTAACATAGTCAATTGCTTCCTGAGAACCTCTCAAACCTTTTTCAAAAAATACTGTAGCTTCCTCCATTACAGCAAGCAATCTTTCCTTCTCTGTTTTATTACTCTCACTTGCTCTATCGAATTCTAAAGTTATCCCAGCTCTTTCGGCCAACATTTTCAGCGAACCCATGAAGTCTAAGCCTTCAAACTGCTGTACAAAACTGAATATATCCCCCTTGGCACCACAGCCGAAGCAATAGTATCCACCACGATCAGGTGAGACAAAGAATGATGGAGTCTTTTCATTATGAAAAGGGCATTTACCCTTGAGATTCTTCCCTGCTTTATCAAGCTTAATATATGAGCTAATTACCTCATCAATACTCAATCTTTCTTTGATTTTTTCGACGTTAGTAGACATGTTTTAAGTATATACAGTATATATGATTTAAATAGGATGTCACGAAACATCATCTCCCCCAATACCCAAATATATAACCAGTAGTATAGTCAGAATTCTGCATCAAATCATTGGTATTTAATATATTTACATCACTACTCTTATCTGCATGCAGTCTCTTCATTGTATTTACAAAGACGTATATTGATTTATTTGAATCTGCTTCAACAAGAGAGATCGAATCAAGGTCAAGATTCTTAATGACATCACCAGAAATGGTATCGATTGGAAGTGCTTGATTTGTAGACATATAATGAGAGAAGTCTACACTAGCGATTAATATAGTTTTTTCATCAATTACTTCTGATAGATACTGTGACAGAGCTTCAGCCTGTCTTTTAGTAGTATCAGATCTCAATATTATTGGTGTAATTCTTGCCTTTGGGAATATCTTACTTATCACCAATATCTGTGATCCAATAGAGTGTTCAGGATCAAAGATATCTTCTTCAATATTTGCAATACCACTTTCCTTTAGTTTCTCTGCCAAACCTTTTATCGGTAAAAGAGTAGAGTACGTTGTTTGAAATGCACCTGATGAGACTGTTATCGGGGCCATACCAGCATTAATATGATCTGGCCCTATAATTATTATATTCTCAACAGTCTGAGTTTTACCGATACGAGAATATAGTTCAACTAATTGAGGTATAGCGGTAGGAATATGATGTGAAGCAATAGCTCCAGATATATGATCCAAACTCACAGGCATATACTCTCTCACCGATCTCTCAATCTCTGGAGCATATATATTCCACATAGATTGATGGACTATATAGCTTTCATCTCTGGAACTAGAGTTAATTGCTATAGCGATAATAGCGAGTACCAAACTACTACTTAATATCAATTTTAGCTTCATTTGTTACTGTTATACTATCTAGATTATTTACTGATTGCATAATTGCAGGATCAGCCTTATATACTCCTTTGGTTACTACTCTTGCCCAATAGTATATTGGGAAAGTATATGATTTGTTAGTTATGAATGTTACCTTCTGATCATTAATTTCTGTAGGGTATAGCCTTCTATTATACTGATAATATTCATATGAATTAGAATCTGCTGGTCTCAAACCACTTGGTAGGTAATCAGTAATTTCATAGTATCCATCAAGAGAATTTGATTTAAAGACCGGACTTAAATACACCTGGACCAAATCACCCTCTTTAAATGAATTGGTTATATTCCCATTTACGAAATATGTTCTCCTAAGTGATATATTGCTATCAAGCTTTAGGGAACTTGGTAATGTCTCTTCATCATAGATCGAAACTACACCTAAATTACCTTTTACATTTGATATCTTAAGTGAATTAAGTTCCTTGGTACTCAATATTAATTTAAATGATTCACCTTTTTTAATATCAACATTACCCTTCTTGTCTCCTGCAGTATAGCTAAATCCAACATCATCGTAATTTAATTTTGGAAGAATAGACTGAATATACAATATTCTTTCAAAATTAGTTAGGGTTTCTTTAGGCCTATTTTGTTTTGAATATGTATACATCTTGTACGCCACTGGTTCCTCAAATCTTGCAAGCAAAGCTGCAGTCATAGCCGTAACTATTGAAGTTTCTTCATCGTTTTTACCTTTTACATATGCATATGAACCTTTTTCCTGTACAAGGGGTAGAATATTTTGATTGTAGTATTCACGTGCAGTCTCTTTATCTCCTAGATTATCTAGAGCTAGTGCTAAGTATATTTTGTCTTTAATTGAAAGATTTTTATCATCCTTAATTGCATTTATCTTTTCAAGAATTGGAGTGTTGTATGTAGATAGTCCAAACAGAGCTGTAGATATTCTATGTATATCAGCTTTTTTATCTTCAAGTGACGAACTCAGATATAACTGCAACCCAGCACTTCTAGTATCAGCAAATATATTTGCAACCATAGCTGATATATCTAAATCTTCACTTGAATATGTTAGTAGCTTATATCCACCACTATATCCTTGGTATCTGAATATATCATCATGTGAATCCATATTTTCCTTGAAATACTGATTCATCAACTTCTGAGTACTGATTCTTGTCCCAACCTGATCAATTCGTGATCCGAAACTGTATAGCAGATTACTAAGGTCATTATATATCTCACTTGTTTCAAATGAGCCGAATGTTAATGTGGTGTATCCTGAAGTATTACCCTTTATCTTTATATTATTATCAACCTTGTATACAGATGAAATCTTCTTAGTGAAATATGTATCGAGTACCTTAATCACTCTAGATATCGCATCGCTATATGTGCCATTACTAGCCTTTACTGTAAACTCATGATCACCTTTTGTAAGTGCATTAAGAGCGAAAGTTTTTTCTTTTCCACCAATTACCTTAATACTCTTTGGATCCAAAGTATCACTCTTTAATTCATAATTAATGTTTTCCGGTCCAACCATATTTCCAAATACTCTAACCCTCAGATCAACCTTGTCACCCGTTAAATATGTTTTATTAAGTGTTGTATCAACGAAGAATGGTAGAGTAACTTTTATGAAATCTATACTCTTACCAGCATATAGATCATGTGTAAATGCCTGACTTGTAAGTCTCCATGAAGTGATATTATCTGGTAATTTAAATTTAACACTTGCATTACCAAAGCTATCAGTCTCTACAGATTTAAATATTGCCATTTCTTCAATTTTAGAACGTACACTGTCTCCATCACCCCCTCCTCCTTTTTCAGCACCGCCACCACCATATGGAGGAAGGTTTGATGTACGCAATATCAACTGAGCGTATATATCGGCATATAGCTCGTTTACAACATCAGCCTCATTCGGAGCCAATGAGAACACAGCTTCATCTAAAGCAGAGAGATTAACTTCTGACTTAACTGCTTTATCATTCTTATCAGTTACGTGAATATTGAGATTAACCTCATCTCCAGGTTTATATACATCTTTATCTTGTTTTACCTGTATCTTAAGTCTACGTTCATTATGGTCAAATGAAACATTGTATAGTCCGGCATTTCTAAAATATGTACCGTTAAACCAGGCTGACCATATACCAATATTTGGTGTATCGTTATCTGTGAATATTGTTTGATATTTAGGTGAAGCCTGTATCTCGTAATTCAATTTTCCATTATTAACTTTAATGAAAATATAGTCATCGGCTTTTGGTGTATTGGCTGATTGTGATTCAGGTTGTATATTAATTTTCTCACCAATCTTATAGCTACTATCACTATCTAGACTCTTCATGTAATAGTATTCACCGTATTCTGAAGAATTAAAGTACATATCCCTATCGTAACCATATACATATCTAGTATCGGAAATTGCACGTCCTGTGTTATCGGTCGATGTAAAGATAACTCTATACATCTTTTTATTGTCAATCTTTAGAGAAAATTTAGCTATTCCATCTTTATCAGATGTAACTGAATATTGACCAATATCTTTATACTCTGTTGTATATCTATACTGTGGGTATGTTAGTTTATTAATCGGATCATAATATGTACCCTCCTGAACTATATTGTATATAACTTCAGAAACCCCTATTTGTGTACCTATACCTGAAGCCGGACCGGAGAGATATGCGCTTATATCCCAATATGGAATGCCTCCCTGATTACGAGTTAGATCAATATTCTCTGTTTTAATTGTAAAGCCAACAGTTTTATCCTTCTGCTCTTCTGTAATTGTGTTATATATATTTGAGTTAAATACGAATACAGAACTCTTTGATTCAATCACACCCTCCTCAGAACTTGCAGGCCTGACGAGAAGTTCAATTATTGAATATCTAGTAGAATTAGGTAAATATTTTGAACTAATAGTTAGACTTGCTTCACCCTTTTCATCTAATTTCAAAACTCCACTTGTTTCTCCACTCTGAAGTGACTCACCGTAGGTATTGTACAAAATCTGAGTATTGGCAACTGGTGTACCATCAAAAAACTCTGATTTAATTTTATATGTAACAGTATCTTCAGCAAAGATAGTATTTTTATCTGATTCAACACTTATCTTGTATGCTGGCTTAATATATGCAGCAACTGTAATGATCTTGCGATTGATAATTTCTTCACCACTCTTAAATATGAGTTCATATATACCTGGTTTAAGGCCAGAGTATGACAGTTCACCTGTCACTGTATCAAAATCTGAAAGATTAATTTTAGTCGAAACATAGTCAACCTTCTTTTCAGATTCAGAATATCCCCAGTATGGTTTTGAGAGTGTAACCTGAATCTCTTTTGAATCTAATGTATCCTCTCTTGGTTTAGCTATTGCCCAGAATCTTATAGTATCCTCTGGTAAATATATCTCTTTGTTTAGGGATATATAGTTCCACCATCTATCTGACGGCTGCAAATCAAATCTATATCCATATTCGCCTTCAATTGGTATAACTAGATCACCTGTAGGGACTTTGGCTATGATAAATTTATGATGGTATACATATCTTTTTTCATGATCATATATTAGATCTTTAGGTGTATCAAAGACCAAAACTCCATCTTTTCCTGTAGATCCCAATTCTTTTCCATCAATGATGAGTCTTGCATCTCTAATATTTTTACCTGTATTTATATCCTTTATCCATACCAATGAATTCTTTGATGAAAAAGCTGTAAAGCTTGCAGAGGGGCCAACCTGAAACCAGGTTATATCTGAAGATTCACCAGTCTTTATAGTTGCCACGTAGTATCCGTTTGGAAGAGAATTGGGTAGTCTAATATTTTTGTAATATTGCTTACTTGATTCAATAGGTACGTCAGCAACAACCACTCTCTGGCTTTCAGGTAATTTCAAATCTTCACTTGTCAGACTTCTCCAAGGTGTATCACCATATATTTCATCTACTGATTTAACAACATCTTCTGCACTATTCAATCTATATACAGATATATTTGCTGATTCGGTATTGTAAGAAGAAACTGAGAATACAATACTAGTACCGGTCTTAAATTCAGAAAAATCTCTACTAAACGATATTGTAGGCTGAGTGTTAGAGTATGTGGCTACCGTTTGAAACTTAAACGTAATCTCTTTCTCAAGTGTATCAGTTGACCCCATAGCACCCATACCTGGTTTAATTTTGACTGTGTATAGCTTTTTCTCCTTAAGAGGAACATCTGGTATATATCTAACTAGATTATCTTTTGTTTCAAAACGACCAGATATAGCTGGAGAGAATTCGATATACTTTTCTGGATTAACAATGTTATCCCTATTAAAATACAATTCAATGCCAGTATTTACAGGAACACTTGTACCCATATCACCAGGAAGTGAGTTAATTAACTGAAATGGTGCTTTGACCTGATATGCCCAGCTATAGTCTCTGGCAGAAAGTGGACCTTTTTCAATTTTAATTGAGTACACCGTATCAGTGTTTAGATCATTTTTTGGTATGACCTCAAATGTATTCGCTTGAGCCATAACTCGAGTTACACTGAAATCTACACTAGGGAATATTTTTAAATATTTCTCAATCACTTGTGGAGTTAGATCTGTACTGGCTTTAACGATGAAGTGGCTCTTTGGTGAAATACCGACTGAATCTATAGCTGATGCGGTTAGAGTGAACTCTGATATGGCAGTTTTATATACCTTCTTGTTATATGCTAAAAACCCAACAAAACTTATTATTATAATAATTAGGAGGGGGATATATATTTTACTTTTATTCATGATGACAATATATCATGAAAAGGGATGGATTATAAGTTTAGAAAAGATTTTCTATGAAGGGAAGTTAGACCGTACCTTTTTATCCCTTCATAATGCTTTTTAGTACCATACCCTTTGTTTACCTCAAATCCATATTGTGGGTACTTTTTTGCCCATTTTCTCATCTTCCTATCACGCATAACCTTTGCACAAATTGAAGCAAGTGCAATCACTTTCTCTTTAGAATCTCCCTTTATGATAGTTTTCTGATGCAAATACTCTTCTGGTGCCTTTAGACCACCATCTAGTAACACGAGACAGTGCTTTGGATTAAGTTTAAGTTTCTTAATTGAAAGTCTTAATGCATTCTTAATTGCGAAAGAAAGTCCTTTTGTATCAATTATCTTTTCTGACTGAAAGGTGACGGCAAAGTCTATATCACCTGTCTTTTTTATGTCATTAATCTTTTTAAACCATTCTTCCCTTTTTTCTTCACTAAGTTGCTTTGATTCCTTTACTCCTTTAAATAGCTTATGTGAAGTTGGGGTGAGAAATACAAAAGCACCAACAGCCACTGGGCCGGCAATGGGTCCACGACCCACTTCATCTATACCGATTAGATATTTAAATCCCATATCAAAAGTATATCATTTTGCTATAATACCTATATGTCCCGCTTCATTCACCTACATACCCATAGTCACTACTCTCTATTGAATGCCCTACCTAAGATAGATGATCTGCTAGATGAAGCGAAGAGTCTAAATATGCCTGCGCTAGCACTAACAGATGCTGGTAATCTATATGGAGCTATAGAATTCTATAAAACTGCTAAGAAGAAAGGGATCAAACCAATACTTGGTGTGGATTTCTATGTAGCTGTGCGTACTCGTAAGGATATGCAAGCTGGTATAGACAATAGACGTAATAGACTTGTACTTTTAGCAAAGAATTATGATGGGTACAAGAATCTAATTAAATTAGTTACTGATTCCAACTTCGAAGGATACTACTACAAACCTCGTATTGATCGTGAGCTAATTGAAAAATACAATAAGGATTTAGTATGTATTGCTCCATCATTCTCAAGTGACATTTCAATGGCAATGAAGGCACGTAATATTGAGAAAGCAAAAGAATGCATAGATTTTTACAAGAAGGTATATGGTCCAGAAAATTTCTATATAGAAATCACCCGTCACCCTGAAATCCAAGATCATGAAGGACTCATGCAACAATTAATTAAATTAGCGAAGGAAACAGATACCCAAATTGTAGCCGCTCATGATGTCTACTATCTTCACCAAGAAGACAAAGCGGCAAGAGATACTTTAATGCTCGTAAATACAGCTGATTTCGGAGACAGGAATAGTAATGTTAGACCTGGGGCAATGGATGACAATGGTGAAGAAGAAAATTTTTCATTCATATCAAGCGAAAAAGCAGAGGAACTTTTTAAAGATATTCCAGAGGCACTTGATAATACAATGAAGATTGCAGATATGTGTAATCTAGAGATAACTCTAGGTAAATGGTACTTCCCTGACTTCAAAGTAGAAAGTGGACTCTCACATGATGATGAATTAAAGAGATTAGCATATGCTGGAATACCAAAAAGAGGTCTGACTGAAACAAAAGAAGTAGTGGATCGCCTTGAATATGAATTAAAAGTTATAAAAGATAAAGGGTATGCACAATACTTCCTTGTAGTATCTGACCTGCTTCGTTATGCACATGAGAATAAGATACTTACGAATATCCGAGGATCAGTTGCTGGTTCACTTACTACATATGTAACTAGAATTACCAATGTAGATCCTTTATCATACAAACTTCCCTTCGAAAGATTCCTAAACCCAGAGAGACCATCTGCACCCGATATCGACATGGACTTCGCCGATAACCGTCGAGATGAAGTTATAGACTATGCGAGAAAGAAATATGGTTATGATAGAGTAGCACAGATTGGTACATTCGGAACTATGATGGCTAAAGGAGCGGTCAGAGATATAGCACGAGCAATGGGATTCCCTTATGAGACCGCTGATAGAATATCGAAATTAATTCCACTAGGTGCTCAAGGATTTCCAATGACTATTGATAAAGCTATGGCGGAAGTAGCTGAGCTTAAAGAAGCATACGAAAAAGAGCCTGATACTAAAAGGATTATTGATATGGCAAAAAAAATCGAGGGTTGTGCACGACACATCTCTGTACATGCCGCTGGTGTAGTTATATCTCCTGATGAATTAACAGAGCATGTACCACTACAGTACGATACAAAAAACAAAGAGGATTCGAATGGAAACCCAGTACGTAAAATCATTACTCAATACGACATGCATGCAGTAGGTGAAGATGGGGTAGGACTATTAAAATTCGACTTTCTTGGAATCAAGAACCTGTCCATACTTGCTGATGCTGTGGAGAGAGTAAAGAAGATAGACAATATAGATATTGATATAGAAAATATTCCACTTGATGATAAGAAGACATTTGAAATGCTTGCACGTGGAGAGACCATAGGCCTATTCCAATTGAACGGAAGTGGAATGACTAAGTTTCTAGTTGAGCTTAAACCAGCAAGAATTCATGATATAAATGCTATGGTTGCTCTGTATCGTCCAGGCCCCCTTGAATCCATCCCGCAATATATAGAAAGGAAGCACGATCCATCAAAAGTTGAATATCTAGATCCTAGAATGAAAGATATTCTAGATATGTCGTATGGAGTTATAACCTATCAAGACGACGTTATGATGATCGCCATTAAACTAGCTGGATACTCTTGGCTTGAAGCTGACAAACTCCGAAAAGCCATGGGAAAAAAGATACCCAAAGACATGGAGGAGCAGAAAGAAAAACTACTTAAAGGTTTCGTCAAAAATGGATTAGGTAAAAAGGATGCAAATACCCTTTGGAAACTTATAGAACCTTTCGCTGCATATGGATTCAACAAAGCCCATGCTGCAAGCTACGGACGAGTGGCATACCAAACTTCATATATGAAAGCTAATTATCCTGCCACATATATGTCAGCTGTGCTATCAGCAGATTCCGGTGATGTAGAGAAGATTGCAGAAACAATACAAGAATGCAAGAGAATGAGTATACCCATTCTGCCACCAGATATAAATGAAAGTTATAGTCAGTTCACAGTGGTAAAAAATATAGAAGATAGAAAGAAGGATACGATCCGCTTCGGTCTGGTAACTATTAAAAACTTTGGTCAAGGAATAGCCACAGCCATAATTGATGAGAGGAAAAGAGGTGGTAAATATAAATCGCTGACTGATTTTCTTGATAGAGTTAAAGATAAGAATTTAAATAAGAAATCTCTAGAAGCTTTAATGAAATCTGGAGCTCTCGATAGCTTCGGTATTGATCGTGGAGTACTAATGGGAAATATTGAGACATTACTCGAGCACAATAAAGAAAAGGGTAAGCAAGCTGAAAATCAAGATTCCTTATTTGGTCTTATGGCTGATTCTTCATCAATACCGACACTAAAACTTGCTGAAGTTCCTAATATCGATTCAAGAGAGAAGCTCGCTTGGGAGAAGGAACTTCTCGGTCTATATATTTCAGGCCATCCACTTGAGCGCTATAAGGATATTATCAGTAAAAGAGACATGGATATTAAAAAAGCTAAAGAAACTCTAAAGGATGGAGCGGAAGTTACACTAGCTTGCATAATAGAAGAAGTAAAACCTATTACAACAAAGAAAGGTGATGCTATGGCATTTATAAGGATTGCTGATTTTTCAGGAGAACTAGAAGCAGTAGTATTCCCGAGAACATTAGTAGAATTCAGAACTGCATTTACTCCAGATAAATGTCTTGCAATAAAAGGTAAGATGTCTGAACGCAATGGGCAGAAGAGTATGATTGTGGAGAGAGTTAAGGTGTTGAGTTAGCCGACAACAATACCAATATCTAAGAATACACTTCTTTCTCGAGATCAATTATTCTTGGTTTATGATCCTCTAATAGAATCTCTTCAACTTTTCTCGCTCTCACCTCATATCTTCCTATGTGACTTAGTATCTCTTTTACATCAGATTTTGTCGCCATATTATCCCAGACCTCTTTTATATCTTCTTTAGTGGCCATATTATCCCAGATCTTCCTGATATCATCTTTTGTAGCCATATCACTCCTTACAGCTTCTATATCCTGCTTTGTTGCCATGTTCTTGATATCATCTTTTGTAGCCATATCACTCCTTACAGCTTCTATATCCTGCTTTGTTGCCATGTTCTTGATATCATCTTTTGTAGCCATGTTCTTGATATCATCTTTTGTAGCCATATCACTCCTTACAGCTTCTATAT
>CAYXZI010000003.1:0-14706 GCA_964470105.1 uncultured Candidatus Saccharibacteria bacterium | reverse complement strand
CTGCTTTGTTGCCATGTTCTTGATATCATCTTTTGTAGCCATGTTCTTGATATCACTCTTTACGACCATATCTTTAATATCTTGTTTCGTGACCATATCTTTTACATCGTCTTTCAGCACTACAGTATTGTATATAGTAATGGCTAGCACATCTAATGATGAGTCTAAATGCTTTATGAGATCATCTTTTAATTCCTTTATATAGTTTGGAGCAATTTCATTTATCATATTTAAATTTATTTAATAATAATTTTTAAGTCACGCCGAAGTAATAGTTGTGATTATACACATTATAAAATTCAACCACCTTAATATGCAATAGCAAATTGATTAAAATTAATAAAAATTTTATCTAGATTTTATCTAGTTCTAAAAACTAGTATTTGATTCACTTAAAACGGAATTCATCATTCATAATAAATAACTATTTGATATAAATTAATATCTGTCAATCCCCTCCTCATATCAATATAAAAATGCTAAAGTTATCCCATGAAAGAATCAAATATAGAACACATTCGCCATACACTGGCCCATTTATTGGCATCAGCAGTTCAGGAACTATATCCAGGTACCAAAAATACCATTGGCCCAGCTATTGATGATGGATTCTATTATGACTTCGAATTCCCCGCTGATATCAAAATATCTGACAAGGATCTACCTACACTTGAGAAGAAGATGAAGAATCATCTTAAATCATGGACAAAGTTTACACATAAGGAAGTTAGTGAGAAAGAAGCAAAGGATATATTCAAGGATAATCCATACAAGATTGAACTAATAGAAGAAATATCAAAGAAAGGTGAGAAAATCACACTATATACTTGTGGTAACTTTACTGATCTGTGTCGTGGAGGACACTGCGATAATCCAGCAAAAGAGATTCCGAATGATTCATTCAAACTTAATCGAGTCGCAGGAGCATATTGGAGAGGAAGTGAGGATAATGCAATGCTAACTCGCATTTATGGACTAGCTTTCCCAACAAAGCTGGCACTTGATGATTATGAGACAATGAAAATCGAAGCTGAGAAAAGAGATCATAGAAAGCTTGGCAAAGAAATGAGTCTTTTTACTTTTGATGAAGATGTTGGTGCTGGTCTTCCACTTTGGATGCCTAATGGAACTGTGATAGTGGAGGAACTAGAGAAGCTGGCCAAAGAGACAGAATTTACTGGTGGATATTTAAGAGTACGTACACCAAACCTCGCAAAGGAATCGATGTACAAGAAGAGTGGTCACCTACCATACTACGAAGAGAGTATGTTCCCTCCAATGGAATATGAGGGTGGAAAATACTATCTAAAAGCAATGAACTGTCCTCATCATCATAAGATTTTTGATGCGGAACCGAGAACATATAAACAGCTTCCGATGAGATTAGCTGAGTACGGTACCTGCTATAGACACGAGAAATCAGGCGAGTTGTTTGGTTTAATGAGAGTTAGAATGCTTGAAATGAATGATGCTCATATTTACTGTACTGAAGAGCAATTCGCAGATGAGTTCCGTGCAGTTAACGAAATGTATCTACATTATTTCAAAATCTTCGGAGTTAAGAAATACGTAATGAGACTTTCAACACATGATCCAAAGCGTCTAGGTGAGAAGTTTGTGAATGATCCAGTACTATGGAAAAAAACTGAGGACATGGTTCGTAATGTTCTAATCGAATCAAAGATTCCTTATATTGAGGTTCCAAACGAAGCCGCTTTCTACGGACCAAAAATTGATGTACAGGTATGGAGTGCTATAGGACGTGAATTCACACTAGCAACAAATCAAGTGGACTTTGCAGTTCCAGCGAGATTTGGACTTACATACAAAGACAGTGACGGTAAGGAACAAACACCACTTTGTATTCATAGAGCTCCACTTGGAACACATGAAAGATTCATTGGATTCCTAATAGAACACTATGGAGGTAATTTCCCTATATGGCTTGCTCCATCTCAGGTCAAAATCATACCAGTTGGTGATGCACATCACGCAAAAGCTGTTGAGATACATGACGCACTACGTAAGCAAATGGTTAGAGTGGATGTTGATCTATCCGATGAAGGATTTGGTAAGAAAGTTCGCCAAGCAAAGACTTCTCGTGCTCCATACTTTATCATTATTGGAGACAAGGATCTTGCAGTGAACAAAGTTACCCTAGAGAGTCGTGATGCTGGTCAAATCGGTCAATTAGATCAAAATGAAGTAATTGAAAGAATTCTTTCAGAAATCAAAAACAGAAAATAGAGTATCATCAAAAAGAAAAACCTCCGAGCGGAGGTTTTTCTTTTGTTTATATCTTCTTACTATTAAACACTAGATATATAACCATAACTACAAGTACAAGAATTACCAGTATAGCGACCAGACCCCAAGGAACATTATTAAGTGAGAATAGCGATGATAGAGTAGTCTTCTGTTCAGTTTTTTTGACTTCTGGCTTCTTTTCTACACTCTTTACTGGTGCTGTATATGCAGGAGTTGTAGGATACGGATTAGTATATGTCTGTACTGGAACACCAACGAGTACTGAGTTTGAACAAGTCTGACTTGTGCTTCTTGTACCAGATTTAACAACTACATATGCTGTCTTAGTACCAGGAGAATTATAATAAACTTCTAAATCCCTATTATTACCATCTAATTCATCTGTGCCACGCCAGTCATATCTGTAGTTTCCATTACCACCACGCGCCTGAGCTTCCCAGACAACCTTTGTACCAACCGGTGCAAAAGTAGTATTAACTGAACATGTAACTCTTAGAGATGAATCCCTGTCATCGTAATAGTCATCATAATAATCATCGTTGTAATCATAGACTTCTACACTTCCACAATTACGAGTCACCGAACGACCACCAGATGTAACTCTAACAGAAGCATATTTTGTTCCAGATGAATTATATCTTTTTGTAACATTAGATCCGCTACCAGAAAGTCCGTTAGTTCCATCCCAATCATATCTATAACTACCGCTTCCACCATGAGCAGATACTCTCCACGTAACTGAGTCTCCTTCATCTATTCTTGAATCTTCAGCGTAGCAAGATACACTTAGATTACTATCATAGTAATCATTATCATCGTAATAGTAGTTATCGTTATTGCTATAACTATTATCATCATAAACTTCTACAGAACTACAATTCTGACTTACTGATTGACCACCAGACACAACTGTGACTGAAGCAAATTTACTACCAGATGAATTATATCTAATTGTTGCACTTGAGCCAGTTCCTGAAAGTCCATTAGTACCTGACCAGGTAACATGATAGCTTCCATTTCCACCATATGTTGATGCTCTCCAAGTAACGAGATCACCTGTACCAACACTAGAATAGTTAGCATAACAAGATACACCTAGTGATCCATATGCACTGGTATTATCATAAGTATATATAGGTGTTGTATTTACATTATCTACAACAGTAGAATTTGGTGAATTAACGTTGCTATTAACGTTATTGCTATTGGTATTGTTAATAACTGTAGGTTCAGGATCATCACAAGAAAAAAGACAGAAAGGGTCTATTATGTTTGTAGGATCAAACTCTGCCCTAACGTTTGAAGGTAGAGATATAGATGCTAACGCAAAAAAGGCTATAATTATGGTCTTTTTCATGGTTTTAATGATTTGAGTATTACTCTCGTATTGTATACTAAAATATACTATATGTCAATAGTTGCTTTCTTAGCGTTAGATTGGATAAACATTTTACGACTTGGAACATCAGTACCCATCAACATATCAAATACTTTGTCCGCATCTTGAGCGTCATCGATGCTTACTTGTCTAAGGATACGATTTTCAGGATCCATAGTTGTCTCCCACAATTCTTCAGCATTCATCTCTCCGAGACCCTTATATCTCTGAATTGAAATCTTCGCTTTTCTTCCTTCGACTTCCTGTTCTTCTGCTTCACTTCCCTCTTCAGGAACATTTTGAACGTCAGAGTTATCAGTTACATCATTCATAGCATCTATCTCTTTTCCAAGTGCCTTGTTCTTCTCTTCTTCAGAGTAGAAGTACAAAACTTCCTTTCCCCTTTTAACTTTATACAACGGTGGTTGAGCAATATATACATAACCTCCCTCGATTAAAGGTTTGAAATATCGATAAAGTAGAGTGAGTATGAGTGTACGAATATGTGCACCATCAACATCGGCATCTGTAGCTAGGATAATCTTATGATATCTGAGTTTTGAAATATCGAATGTATCCCCTATCGCTGTTCCAAAGGCTAGAACTAGATTTTTAATCTGTTCTGATCCAAGCATACGATCAAGTCTCGCTCTCTCGATATTAAGAATCTTACCTCGAAGTGGTAGTATTGCTTGTGTACGACGATCACGTCCAGTCTTTGCTGTACCTCCAGCTGAGTCTCCCTCTACTATAAATAGTTCTGATTCTGAAGCGACATTAGTCTGGCAGTCAGCAAGCTTTCCAGGCAGTGTCATACCTTCAAGTGCTCCTTTTCTAAGCACACTATCCTTTGCAGCCTTAGCAGCCTTACGTGCCTTCATGGCCAGGATTACTTTTGTGATCATTGCACGGGCATCTTCTGGATTCTCCTCTAGGAAAGCGGAGAATGCTTCACCGAAAACAGTAGACACCGCACTCTGTGCCTCCACTGATCCTAGTTTTGCCTTTGTTTGTCCTTCGAATTGAATTTCACGTAACTTAACAGAAATAACTACAGTCAAACCTTCCAATACATCATCCCCAGTAAAGTTGTCCTCTCCATCCTTTGCAAGATTATTTTTCTTTGCATAAGTATTTAAAGTACGAGTTAGAGCAGTCTTGAATCCAGTAACATGTGTACCATGTTCAGGGTTATATATATTGTTTGCAAAAGGAAGAATACGTGCAGAGATATCATCAGCATATTGCAGTGCAATCTCAACTGACTCAACTCCTTCTACTTTCTTTTCAACATAAAAAATATTCTTATGTATTGGCTTTAATATTTGATTATTAAACTTAACAAGTGATGTAAGACCGTTCTCGAAGAAGAATGTCTGTGATGGAACTTGTAAATTCATTGATTCCAAATATGTGATCTCAGGATCTACTTCTAAATCCTTTGCCTCACGTGCATCTATAACGGTAATTCTGAGACCCTTAACAAGATATGCCTGCTGACGCAGAGAATTCACAACTCTATTAAAATCAAATTTTACTTCTTTAAAGATAATTACATCTGGTTCAAATGCAACGATAGTTCCATGTTCCTTCGTCTTTCCAACCTTTTTTACAGCATACTTCTTCTTTCCCTGAGAATATTCCTGAGTATATATATCACCATCCTTATGTACCCAAACTTGAGTATATACAGACAAGGCATTAACTACAGATGCACCCACCCCGTGTAGACCTCCAGATACTTTGTATCCGCTTTCATCTCCTCCGAATTTACCTCCAGCATGTAGGACGGTCATGATTGTCTCAAGTGCAGATACCTTAGTAGTCTTATGAACATCAACTGGTATACCTCGGCCATTATCAACCACTCTTACTCTGTTATTAGGAAGAAGCGCTACTTCTATATGATCTGCAAAACCACCCATCGCTTCATCTCGAGAGTTATCAAAGATTTCTGTAATTAGGTGATGTAGACCATCAGGACCAGTGGTACCGATATACATACCAGGACGCTTACGTACAGGCTCTAGACCCTCTAGTACTTGAATGGAATCAGCACCATAACTGTCTTTCTTTTTATCAGAATCTTTTGCCATATGTTGTTTGTTTTATGCGTTTATTATACCAAATTTAGGCAGTTTTTTCTCTATTGACAATATCGTATTAAGTTATATTATGTTCACACCACATGTAGCACTGGAATGTGGGACTCTGGAGCAAAGCAACTACAGACAGCAAAAAGATACCAGAGGAAAGCCCCCGTCGTGTGATGGGGGATTTTTATTTACCTTAGTATTGATATTTTAATATATAGTAGTATGGTATTAATACGTGACCCTAATAGAGAGTGATTGAAAAAGGGACAGCAAGGGTTGACGACTTCTGAACCACGAGTGGGTATAGTTCGGAGGGGGTGCCACCGTGTGGTGGTACTTTTTTAGTATTCACTAATACGTTAAATATTGACATATCAAATAAACAGTTATATTGTGTTAGTGCTGGCACAACTGTGCACCGCCAGAATTGGTCTCGGACCGTAGTTCGAGATATCAGCACAATAACGGAAAGTGGTTATGATTGACAAAGAAGTGAGAGATAGGTACGCAGGATCACTTGCAATGCGTATCATACAAGATCGTGTTGCGCGTAGAGGATACAAATTTGATCCTCACCAAGAAAATCAATGGAAAAACGTGTGCCAAAAATACAACCTTGAAATGTCCGATGCTACGCGGTACTTCAAATTGGTCATGCTTCCGGCTGCAGTCAAAGCACTAACTGGTTCACATTGTGGACTACAGGGTTTTGACAATGCGAAGGAACAGGAATGGGCGCAATCAATGTCGCTCAGAATACTACCCTACATTCCACTTACACTGGATATCTGGAGTAGCCCTGAGCAGATTGTCGGCCTCGCTCGTAGATTGGATGTCGGGGTCAATGATATCCTTGCAATCTACCGTGAGTATGTCCTACCCGAATTGAGCGTACTGATTGAACATCGATGCATGAGTCTTTACGTCAAAGAAATATCCTGATTTCCACAGGAATCCTTATCACCCCCGCCGGCTTGCCGTGTCGGGGGTTTTTATTGACAGGAGTCTAGTGTAATTATAGTATTTTACTAGACGGTGTCTCGAGTTGAGGCCGTTAACCTAGCCAAAAACAATCGTGTGGGCAGCCGGCTAAGGGGGGGTGCCACCGTGTGGTGGCACTTTTTTAGTATAAATTCCTACCTCACCTGCCAACCTTTCCCTTTAACTAGAGTATATAGTCTATCCATATATCCATTTACTTCCTCATCGGAAAGCGTCCTGTCGCTTGATTGGAATATCATTCTGAAAGCCAGTGACTTCTTACCATCCTTTTCAAATTCATCAAATAGGTCAGGACCTTTCACTAATAGCTCATTAGATGATCCGATCAAATCCTTTCTTATTTCCTCTCCCACTTCTGTAGCACTTATTCCACTATCAACAAACAACGCAATATCTCTAGTAATAAATGGATATTGAGAAAATGGACGGAACTGTGTTCTACTTCCCTTTTGTACTTTAATAGAATCTAGGTTTAACTTCTTTTTAATTCCTTGGGACAATATATCCAAATCTATTTCTGTAATACCATCTAGTCTATTGGTATATCCAACTGTTTTACCTCCCATTGAGATTATTCCTCCTGTATCATCAACTGTACACAATATCTGCGCATCAATCTCCAATTCCTTCAATAACTCATCTCTAATATTCTTTATCTTTTCTTTCTCTTTTTCTTGCTTTTTCTTAATATTCTTAATACCTATAACTAAAGTGTTCTTCTCTCCATCTTTTGTAAAAATCTTACCAATCTCAAAAATCTTAACTTCATCTAGACCTAGAAGTGGAGCATTTTTAACAGCAAGACTAATAGAATTAATGACATTATCATTAATATTTGTTCTTAAAAATGACTTATCTGTAGCCATTGGATATGCGACTTCTACTTCACCTTTATTAGTAAAAGATCTGGTAAGAATCTCTGAATATCCTTTTTCAAATAGGAAATCTTTAATCTTTTCATTTAGTAGATATTCTTGTGAGAATTCATTATTAGTCTTTAGTTTTGGAACAATACTCTTAACTTTATCAAGTCCATTTATCCTACCTATTTCATCTATTATGTCTTCAGGGATAATAAGATCTAATCTTTCAAAAGGAGGAGTAATAATATATTCACCATTATTTGATTCTACCTTACACTGGAGTGTAGTCAGGATTTTTACCACTTCTTTTTCTGAGATTTTACAATTCAAGACTGATTCTATATGTGTATGATTTAAATTCACAATCCAAGGCTTAGGAATATCCTTAAACTTATCATTCATAAGTCCAACAACTGCGTTTGGTGATATTTCTTTGAGAATATTTAAAAACTTGGAAACACCTTTTGGTACAAGATGAGGAGTTATCTCATTTTCAAATCTCTTTGATGCATCATTTCTAATACCAACCTCAATTGAAGTCTTTCTGATAGAGACTGGATCAAAATTAGCTGATTCTAGAATTATATTCTTTGTGTCTAATGTAACCTCGGCTCTCTTACCACCCTTAATACCTGCAATATCGAGTGGGCCCTCCTCATCAGCTATAACTAAATGATGAGACTTTAACTTAATAATCTTTCCATCTAGAGTCTCTATTGATTCACTTTCTTTAGCAAAACGTACAGATAATTTACCCTTAACCTTATCATAATCAAAAGCGTGCAATGGCTGACCAGTATCGAATGTGGAATAGTTTGTGGCATCCACAATCGCATTGATCGAACGACCACCTATAGCCTCCAATCTATCCTTTAACCATTGTGGCGATTTTGTATTCTTAATATTTGTAATTAATGTTGCGGTATTTCTCCTACAAATATCTGAATTAATACTAACTACGATATCCTCACCTATCTTAGGTAGAGTAATATCTTGCTCTTTTAGATTGAGTCCGAGGATAGCACATAGATCATATGCTACACCACGATGTGAGAGCATATAGTGAGCACGATCAGGTAAGACTTTTAGATCAAACGCCGTATCATCTTTACCATCTACCTTAACTTTCTCAACTCCTTCAACTTCTGAGGATTTAAATACAAAAGCTTCCATGATTTTCTCATCACTTGGTAATGTCTCTACGATATGATCTTGTAACCAGGATTTTAGGACTTTCATATTAGAATTGATTAATAAATCTCAAATCACCATCATAAATCATTCTTACATCTGGAATATTATTCTGTCTCATAACAAGACGATCTACTCCGAAACCGAAGGCAAAACCTTTCCAGACTCTCGGATCTATACCGGCAGATTTGAAGACATTAGGATGAACCATGCCTGCTCCACCCATCTCCAACCACTTACCATTAAAGAGCATATCTACTTCTACTCCCGGTTCAACGAATGGGAAAAAGCTAGGTCGGAAACGTATAACAACATCTTCACCATAGAGCTTCTTTAGGAAATGCTCCACTGTACCCTTCAAATGACCCAATGATACGTCTTTATCGACGTATAAAGCCTCTAATTGGAAGAATTGAGCCTCATGTGTCGCATCTGTAGCTTCATTACGGAATACCTTACCTGGGACGATAATAGCGCAAGGGAGACTGTCTTTATGCTTCTCCAAAAATCTTGCCTGCACGGCTGAAGTCTGAGTACGCATTACTGGTCTATTGGACTTTTCATCACCTTCAGACTTACTCTTTGTTTTAATCCAAAAAGTATCCTGCATATCTCGTGAAGGGTGATCCTTTGTGATATTTAATGCATCGAAGTTATAGTATTCAGTCTCGAGCTCTGGACCAGTAGCCACTACGAATCCCATATCAGAGAAAATACCCACAACTTCACGAGTGAACTGTGTTATGGGGTGTAGATGGCCTTTAGATTCTTCTTTCATCGCTATACTATAACAGATTTGTGGAGATTTTTGGAGCCACCTCCCAGGCTTGAACTGGGGACCTTCGCTTTACAAAAGCGTTGCTCTACCAACTGAGCTAAGGTGGCAACTAACTAATACTATACCTTAAATATATTATTTTTTCACCTCCTCTTCTATATCATTCTTGGATATACTCTTGAGGTAGAATGATGAACCTCCATTTCTATTAACCTCTCCCTTTCCCCTAACCATATCAATTATCTTTCTTGAAGAAGCATGGGCCTGTGCTTTTCTGTACGCCCATATGTACAGATTACGTGCCCATGAAAGAATATGATACGCAATCCATTGAACAAGTGCAAGTGCACTTCTACGATTTATATATGAGATATATGTTCTAATACTAGCCATATATACATGAACACGATCATTAGTTCTATCCGCTAGCCTAGATATCCAAGACTTCTTACCAGTACGAAGTTCCGCAGCCTTAAAACCTATCATACCTATGATTCCTACAAAAGATACGTAGAACGAAATTATAGAGGGATCAAGGTAAATTGGCATAACAAGATAATTATTTCTCTAGCACCGCAAAACGAGTGAAGCGAGCTATAGCAATTTTCTCTCCGAACTTTTGTCCTGCTGCAAGTATTAGTGCCTCGATTGTAAGATCTGGATTCTTTATATATGGCTGATTTAGAAGAACCATTTCTCCAAAGTATGTAGCTAACTTACCCTCTAGGATCTTTTCCTGCATATCCTTTGGTTTTCCTTCTACTTCCTTCATAAATACTTCCTTTGCTGTACTCTTTGCTTCCTCAGTTATTTCCTCCTTATTTAAAAACTTTGGATTTGAAGCAGTTACATGCATAGCAATATCTCTAGCAAGAGTTTTAAACTCCTCATTACCAGAAACAAAGTCAGTCTCACATACTAGCTCTACTAATGCAGCCACTCTACCAGTTGAGTGTACGTATGACTGAACTATACCAGCACCAAAAGTTCTATCACTTTTCTTTGCAGCAAGTTCTCCACTCTTCTTTCGAAGAATGACTTTAGCCTTTTCAACATCTCCACCTGCTTCCTCAAGAGCCTTCTTACACTGCATTACTGATATACCAGTTGAGTCTCTTAATTCCTTTATTTGTTCTGTGGTGATCATTTTATTAAAAATTAAACTAATAAAACACAGTGAGCAACCTAAACTTTCTTTGCTGAAGAATATGCTTTTGAAATTTCTTGTACAAAAAACTGCACACTTGTCTGTGATGAATCGTTACCAACAATTGGAAAATCTAGTCCTTTAATATTGCAGTCTGATCCAGCAAGTGCGATGACAGGTATACCCATATCCTGAGCTTCCTTTACTGCACTCTTTTCTTTCTTTGGATCAATTATAAACACAGCCTTAGGAAGATCCTTCATAGATACGATACCTGAAAAGAATCTTTCAAGATTTGCAATCTCACGATCAATCAATAGTCTTTCTTTCTTTGTATACTTTGCCAATTCTCCCTTTTCTTTTTCAGATGTTAGTCTTTCAAGTTTTTCGACTCGCTTTCTGATCTGCATAAAATTAGTTAATGTACCACCAATCCATCGTCCATCTACATAAGGCATATTTAAAGAAAGAGCTCCAGACTTTATCGCATTACGTGCCTCACTTTTACCTCCAACAAAAAGAATAGTCTTTCCTTCCTTAGCTAGACTAGAAACAAATGCCTTAGCTTTTTCTAAAAGGACTTCTGTCTTCTCTAGATCAAATATTTCTACCTTGTTTTTAACTCCAAAGATATATGGAGCTACTGTTGGATGTCTTCGTGTTTTTGAGAAGCCAAAATGAGCTCCTGCCTTGAACATATTGTCTATACGTGGATTATTTGTGTTTACCATAAATGTGTAGAGTAGAGTGTAACAAATAGAGGTTACTTTTGCAAACTTTTATTGCTATCTTCTAGGTTATTATCACTATCCTGCTTTTTCTTCACTTCTTGCAATTTTTCTATAATACTGTCAAGTTTACCCGCCATTATAGTATGGATGTTACTCCATGACTCCTTTATTCTATGATCAGTGATGCGATCCTGAGGGAAATTGTATGTTCTGATTTTCTCAGATCTATCTGCAGTACCTATCTGATCCTTCCTATTAGCACTAAACTTCTTCGCTTCCTCTTCTTCCTTTAAAGCAGCTAGCTTTGCAGTCAAAATAGACATGGCCATTTCACGGTTAGCAGACTGGCTTCTCTCTGCAGTGGCACGAACGTCCAGACCTGTAGGAATATGAACGATTCTTACTGCAGTTTCCACCTTGTTAACATTCTGTCCTCCCTTTCCTCCAGCACGTGAAAATTCAACATGTAATTCAGTTGGGTTAATCTCAAACTTAACCTTCTTTCTAATGGGTAATATAGCAACAGAAGCGGTAGATGTGTGAACTCTACCCATTTTTTCAGTTGCTGGAATTCTTTGAACTCTATGCACACCTGTCTCATATCTCAATTGGTCGTATACAGTTTTTCCCTTAATCTCGAGTGTAAGATCATCTAGGTGCTTAGTTGACCAACCCTGACTTTCTGAGTATCTCTCATACATTTCAAGGAGTTCATGTGCGAATATATTTGCCTCATCACCACCAGCACCAGCTCTAACTTCAAGAATTAGCTCAGTTGGATATTCGATCTCTTCCTTTTCAGAATCGATAATTGCCTTTATCTGCTCCTCAGTATTCTTCTTCTGTAGTGCAATCATATCTAGATCAGATTGCCCGATCTCCTTCATTGAAGGATCCTTTTCAATCATAGAAAAAATCTCCGCTTCATCTTTTAAAAGCTTTTCGTATATTTCTGCTAGATATGCAGTCTTATGATTTTTCTTATATTCCTCTAGATTCATCTAAGCCTTCTTTGTAGAAGCCTTTGCAGATGACTTTGACTGACGAGATTTGAACTTTTCAACACGTCCAGCACTATCAAGTGTCTTTTCTTGATTAGTATAGAATGGATGAGATGAACTTGAGATTTCAACATGGTATGCAGGATATTCCTTACCATCTGAATACTTTACTGTCTCTTTTGTTTTAATAGTTGAAGAAATTAGAAACTGAGCTCCGTTTGAATTATCTACGAATACTACTGGTCTATATTCCTTTGGATGGATGTCTTTTTTCATATAATTAATGTATACAAGACTCTATCACAATCCTTGTAATGGGTCAATCATGGTTCTTTGTATGTTTTCGGCCTTAACCATTACCTGATTACCATATGTAATGTTTATGTTTCCAGCGGTACATATCTTACCTGAATAGTATCGACAAGCAGCATTTCTTTCAGCGGTATAGCTTTGTGAAGAGGCACCTAAATCTGTGAGATACATTGAGGATGCCATAAATGCATGTTCTGGATTCCAAGGGTTTGGATTACTAATACCTAACGCTTTAGCTATTCTGTCTTTAAACAACATCCAGGTAGAAGCAATGAACTGAGCTGGACCCATACCTCCTCCCCAACCAACTGACTGCGGACAAGATACTAGTGTTTTTGTATAGTCTAGACCAAGAGATTGAGTAATCTCTAGGAATGGCTCAACATCTCTTCCTGGCTTCATAACATTAGGAAAAGTATTGCCTGACTTTACACTAGCTCCAGCACCTGTTTTAGGGTCAGTTAGATAACAAGATCCAACGTTTTTACCTAATGAAGATTCTTGTGTGAGGATGGCGAGAAGAAATGCAGGTCGTATCCCTGTAGACTTAGAAGCTTCATTTGCATATCGAAGTGCAAGCTCGAAAGGTATAGCTGCGGTATCACGTAGAGAGAATAGCGCTGCACGTATCTCAGCAGCTTTAGCTTTCTTTGAGGCAAGTTCTTGAGCATATGTAATTTCATTACCTCTACTTATACTAAGTAGTCTTTGCTTTTCTTTTTCATTAGCCTCGATACTCTTTTTCTCACTTTCGATAGCAGCTCTAGCATCCATTTCCTGATTCTTCCTTGTGTTTAGAGTACTCTTTTCTGTCTCAGTTTTAGCTTTATCATTTCTAATATTCTCAAAAGTATCTTTAAGTGATTCTTCTACTGACTGGAAGTTGTCTATATCTATAAATATATCTGAAAGATCCTTTCTAGAAAGAATGAATTCTATGAATGACACAGAACTTATTTCATTATTCTTTCTCATTATCTGTGAAAGAGTTTCCTTACCTCTTTTTATATGACCTTCCAAATCCTCAATCTTAGCCTGCTTGTTATTAATATCCTTTCCTAATGTTTCGATTAATAGATTCTTAGCTTTAATATTTAATTGAGCAGCTTTTATCTTTGTTGTGAGGATTAGAATATCACGGGTAATAGAAGCACTTTGATTTTGTGCTTGCGCAAGAACCTTTTCAGTCTCCGCTTGTTCTTTCTCAACCTGTGCTAGCTCAGCCTTTAGCCTTGCTTCTCTTTGATCAACAGTCTCATTTGACTGGGCATATGAAAACACAGGAAGAAAAATGAATGCAGAGATTATAAGCGTCCTGAATACGATATTCATGTACATATTGTACCATATAGCAAAAGAAGGCCTTAGGCCTTCTTTTCTTCTTTCTTAGCATCAGTTCCTTCTGGAACCTCCTCACCCTCCTTAGCCTCCTTTCCTTTCTTTGTAACCTCAATTGCTGACATATCGATAGGTTTTGTCTCTTCAATTTCCTCCTTAGCCTCAGCAACAGAAGCAATGATTTCAAGAGCACCAGAAATTAGCTCTACACCAGCTGGAAGTTTGATGTCCTTAGCGTGTATAACACTTGAAAATTCAACTAGAGATGAAATATCTACCTTAAGTTCATGAGGAAGTTCACGAGGTGAAGCCTCAACTTCAAGTTCACGAGCAACCTTAACCAGAATAGCTCCCTTGTCCTTAACAGCAGGTGAAATACCTTCAAATATTAGAGGAATGTTTACCTTTACCTTCTTACCCTTTTCTATAATATAAAAATCTGCATGTCTTGGAGCTCCAGTAACTGGATGTACATCAATATCGTGTATAAGTGCCTCGTGTTCAGTATTACCTTCTTTTAGAATAATAACTGAAGATTCACCGGCCTTCTTATATGTCTTAATAAATTCAATAGTAGAAACAGTAGCAGAAGTAGACTTCT
>CAYXZI010000002.1:0-77068 GCA_964470105.1 uncultured Candidatus Saccharibacteria bacterium | reverse complement strand
GTTTAACTTTTGGTGATCGCATTGAAAGTATTGTTTAGAGAATTACGCATCCGATTATTTTCTAAAATAATTCTCTACATCTGGAATTAATATTACTACGATTAAAAACAAATTCAATTGACAGTAGATTTTTTCTGCTTCCTAACTCTAATTTTAGTCTACAATTGATATAACTCTCTCTAATTCATCTAGGGAAGTGACACCTTTTAACACTTTCATAATACCATCTTGCTTTAAAGTGAGTATGCCTTGAGGTGCTGCAGCTTTTTCAACTTCTTCAGAGCTAGGATTCATTTCAATAACTGAGACGACTTCAGGAGTTAGCTTCATTCCTTCGTAAATACCTATTCTTCCTTTGTATCCAGTATGATTACACTTTTCACAACCATTTGCAGTGTATATATTTGGTGGCATTACTGGTATCTCACTTTTATCAAATATAGTTTCTAGTATCTTATCAACCTCTGCTTTGTTAGTACCCTCAAAAGCAATCGGCTTTTTACAATCATCACATAATTTTCGAACCAATCTCTGTGCAAGTACGATATTAATACCCGAACTCATAATTTTAGAATTAACACCAAGATCTATGAGTCTAGGAAAGGCACCTGCTGCTGAGTTTGTGTGAAGGGTAGAGAAGACAAGGTGACCAGTTAATGCAGAATTAACAGCTATAGCCGCTGTTTCACTGTCACGGATCTCACCAACCATGATTATGTCAGGGTCTTGTCTCAGTGCTGCACGTAGACCATCGAGGAATGTGTATCCCTTGTCATTAACCTGTGTTTGAACAATACCTTGTAGATGGTATTCTATCGGATCTTCAATTGTAATTATTTTCACTGTAGGATTGTGTACTTTCTTAAGAAAAGCGTAGAGGGTGGTGGTCTTTCCAGATCCGGTAGGTCCTGTTGTAAGCAACATACCATTTGGCTTATCAATCTCTTTTAGTATTAAAGAAAGAAGTTTTGGTGGAATACCCAAGTCTTCTAGTGGGACTCCAATTGATTTAGGGTTAAGTACTCGCATAACTATAGATTCATTGTATGCGCCAGGAAGGATAGATGTTCGTATTTCTATATCAACATCCTTAACATGAATACTAAATCTTCCATCTTGAGAATCTTTTTTGATATTCAATTTTAAACCAGAAAGAAGTTTGATTCTTGAGAGTAAAAGAGAAAAAGTATCTTTGTCAAAATTCAGTGCTTTAACTAGAACACCATCTAGACGATATCGAAGGGTAATATAATCCTCTTCAGGTTCGATATGTACATCAGAAGCTTCAAGAGCAATTGCACCAGCAAGGATTGTTTCAAGAATTCTAGAGACACGATAGCTCTTCTTCATAGCCAATGTATTTTCAACTATCGAAACAATCGTCGGTAGATTTTTTGCTTTTTCAATAATCGCACTGATCTCTTCACTCGCAATTTCTAGTGCACCTGCTTTGCTTTCATATGCAAAAGAAAGATCCTTATATGAATTCCAGGCTTTCTCAAGACTTTGGGTGGAGCAGATAAACAAGGTAACAATATATCCATCATCAGTGAGCTTTGAAACCACACTTTTAACTCCGTCACTCTCTGGATTTCTAGCTGCCACCTTTACTTTTTTATCAACCAAAGAAAAAGAAGCAACCCTGTTTTCTCTAGCGGTTTTTTCATCAATCAATCTCAAAGCATCGGTATTTATTAGAGTGACAGACAGATCAATATATCCTACAGAGTATTTAGCAGAAAGAAGCTGAACAAGTTCCTCCTCTTCACGTTTTAGTAGATCTGCCATCTTTCTATTCTGCTTGTCTTCATCAAATTGAATCATATTTGAATATAATTATAGCCTACATGCTTAATTTGACTGCTATTGACTAAGGACGCAGAAGGTGATATAATACTAGACAGCTATGAAACCGTATTTTTTTCTGCTCTTCGTCATCACCACGTTACTCGTCGGCTGCGCTTCGAGCGGGCCGAAGACGTCTGGACGGTGGGTGGAGGACCAGGGGACCAATTCAGTACCTGCTGTCGCGAAAGCGGCAGCGGCAGCAAAGGTCGAAAAGCCTCCCTCCGCTTGGTCTCGGTTCTTGGGTCCGAGCCCTGGAATGTTGACCGACGCGATTGGTCAATCAACTCTTCCAGCTGATCCTGTTCGGATTTCGTCTGGGAGTCTCGACCTCACAACTGTAAACGGTGACTACTACCGTTCATACAATCAAGGCTCTGAAGTTAGGGCCACAAAGTACTGGGATCCAGATGGCGGTCCCAGAGAGGAGGTGCAGATCACCTCCCACAAAGACTTTCAGGAATCCTTCACGCCAAATCGGCGTTGGAGGCCCTTCCAAACGAGGTGATCTCGTCCAAATTTCGAAAGCCGATGTTTCCGCAAGGACTCATCGGTTTTATGTTGCCAATTTTGTGATATCATCATTCCCATGAAAACAATAGTTAGCAACTCACTTGAGGAAACACAGGAATTAGCAAAAAGTTGGCTAAACTCTTTACCAATGGTTAATGATGAAGCAACCATTGTAGGACTATATGGAAATCTAGGTTCAGGTAAAACCACTTTCACTCAATCTTTAGCACGAGAACTTGGAATACAGACTGATATAACCAGTCCAACTTTTGTCATAGAAAAAATATATGAAACAAAACATCCACACTTTAAAAGATTAATTCATATTGATGCATACAGACTAGCAAGCGGTAGTGAATTACAGGTATTAAATTTTGAAGAATTGGTTAATAATGCAAACAATCTAATAGTCATCGAATGGCCAGAGAACGTTAAAGAAATATTACCAGAAAGTCACCACAAAATATTTTGTGAATTTGTAAACGAGACTTCTAGGAAATTTACGGTACAATAGGTATATGTCAAAACGTCTTGTCCTACTCGACTCCCACGCAATCCTCCATAGGGCATACCATGCTCTACCTGACTTCGTGTCTGCAAAAGGAGAACCAACAGGTGCTCTATATGGTCTCACAACCATGCTCATTAAGATCATAGATGATCTTAAGCCAGACTATATAGTAGCTTGCTACGATCTTCCAGGACCAACTTTCAGAAAAGAGGTATATAAGGATTACAAAGCAGGAAGGGAGAAAGCAGATGATGATCTAGTCTCACAAATGAAGAGATCTAGAGATATCTTCAAAGCCTTTAATATTCCAATATATGATAAACCAGGGTTTGAAGCGGATGATATGCTAGGAACAATTGTAGAGAAGATGAAAGACAATGATGATATTGAAATTGTCATAGCTTCTGGAGATATGGATACACTGCAACTAGTGAAAGGGAAAAAGGTTCAAGTATATACTTTGAAAAAGGGAATCAAAGATACAATCATATACGATGAAAAAGGGGTGAAGGAGAGATTTGGCTTCGGACCACTTCTTCTACCAGACTATAAGGGACTTCGTGGAGATCCATCTGATAACATAATTGGAATTAAAGGAATTGGAGAAAAGACAGCTACAATACTCATTACAGAGTTTGGTGGTATTACTGATATATATAAAGCGTTAGAAAAGAAAGGATCAGAGGAAAAATTTAACAAAGTGGGAATCACTGATCGTATCATCGCTCTTCTAAAAGAGGGAAAAGAGGAGGCAGAGTTTAGTAAGATGTTAGCTACAATTAGACACGATGCGCCAATTGATTTCACTCTACCAGAAGAGTTCAGTAAGGGAATAGATATAAGTAAAACCCTTGCTTTGTTTAGTGATTTAGATTTTCGTGCTTTAGGTGCTCGTCTAAAGTCAGTACTTGGAATTGATGCAAAGGAAGATGAAGAGAAGAAAGAAAAGCAGAAAGAAGTTGATCAAAATATTGATCCGGAAGATTTAACCAAAACATCAATTGCTCTCTGGTTAATCAATTCTAATTTAACAGATCCAACTCTAGATGATATTAAAAGCTTTACAAAGACAGAGGATTTCAACAAAGCAAAGGAAATTATTTTCACTGAGCTAGAAAAGAGGGGATTAAGGAAGGTTTTTGATGATATAGAAGCACCAATTATCCCTATAATTGAAAAAATGGATAGTAAAGGAGTGAAGATCGATGTAGAATTCTTAAATGACCTGTCCAAGACATATCATACTGAGCTCTCAAAACTAGAGAAAAAGATTTGGGAATATGCTGGTGAAGAGTTTAATATAAATTCACCAAAACAATTAGGTGAAATCATCTTTGATAAAATGGCTCTGACTGCAAAAGGTCTAAAGAAGACTTCTGGCGGGGCACGATCAACTCGAGAATCAGAATTAGAGAAATTACGTGATGCTCATCCAATGATCCCACTTCTTTTTGAATATAGAGAATTACAGAAATTACTATCAACATATATAGATACCATCCCTACACTTGTAGATGATAATAACCGTCTACATGCACATTTCCTACAGGCAGGATCTACTACAGGAAGAATGGCTTCAAAGGGTCCAGGATTACAGAATATTCCAATTAAGACTGAATTAGGTAGAGCAATACGTAAAGCATTTATTGCTGAAAAAGGTTTCAGTATAGTGTCTCTCGACTATTCTCAAGTAGAATTACGTATCGCAGCTTTTCTATCAGGTGATAAAAAACTGATAGAGATCTTTAAGAATGGAGTTGATGTACACAATGCTGTTGCTTCAGAAGTCTTCGAAGTTCCTTTAGAAAAAGTTGATAAAGAAATGCGTCGTAAAGCTAAGGTTATTAACTTTGGAATACTATACGGAATGGGAGTAAATGCACTACGTCAGAATCTAGGAGAGGGAACAGATCGAGCTGAAGCACAGAAATTCTATAATGACTACTTCACTAAGTTCTCTGGTTTAGCTCAATACCTAGATAATGTAAAAGCAGAGACAAAGAGAAAAGGATATACAGAAACTTTCTTTGGAAGGCGAAGATATTTTGAGGGAATAGATTCGAAATTGCCTTTCATAAGAGCTATGGCAGAAAGAATGGCTATCAATGCACCTATTCAGGGAACTAATGCGGATATAGTAAAGATAGCAATGAAGAGAGTTGATGATTATTTGATTTCAAAGGGATTAGATAGTGACGCATATCTGATACTACAGGTACATGATGAATTGGTTTATGAGATAAAAACAGAAAAGGCAGAGTCGATAGCAGAAGAAATACAGAAGATAATGGAGACAATAGTAGATCCAAAAGATATACAGGGTATTAAATTGGTTGCTAATTATGCTGTAGGGAAAAGTTGGGGGGATTTGAAATAGTTGATGTTTGTATATTCTGGTGTTAGAGTTCTGTAAGCTAAAAAGCTCCACGAAATAATCAAATCCAACTATGATGAAAATTGGAGTTAGACCATTTGGTATGGCAACTCATCTTGAGCCAAGCGTTTGCAATTCAGACAATGTAATTTGCGCATCTAGATTACCAGACAACCTCCCGCACGTCCCAGAGGGTTACGGTATTGTTGCACTGGTGGTGTGCATGCACTCTCGCGATGCAGTGATCGTCAACAATGAAGTTGTATATAGGGTAATAAAGGCGATGAAAACAACAACACCCAACATCACCATTACCCTTCATCGGGTGAAGGGTGAGTAGACTCGCAAACCAGCCAGCACCGAGGTGCTGGCTGAGTCTTTTTATATGAGCTCATTTACCATATACTATACCTATGATCTATTTTTACCACGGCACCGACATAGACAAAGCTAGAACAAAGGCTCATGAGCTCATAGACTCTCTGCTTAAGAAAAAGCCTGACGCTGCATTCTTTAAAATTGATTCTGAGACATTTGATACAGCTAAGATTCAAGAGTATACAGGTAGCCAAGGACTATTTGCGTCAAAATATATAGTTTTTTTAGATCGACTATCAGAGAAAAAAGAGACAAAAGAAGAGTTTGTTGATCTACTAAAAGATATCTCAGAATCAGAAAATATATTTATTATCCTTGAAGGTAAACTCGACAAAGCTACCTCTGGTAAGATCGAAAAGAAATCTGAGAAGTTTATAAACTTCACCCTGGATGAAGTAGAAGAGAAACCTGTATACAATGCTTTCGCTCTAGCAGACGCTGTAGGGAAGAGGAATAAGAAGGAGGCATGGATGCTATACAGAAAAGCTATTGATGTAGGTGAAGCACCTGAAGCATTACACGGAATGATATTTTGGAAGATAAAAACAATTATCCTTTCAGGATTTTTAGGTAATTGGAAGAGAGAGGAATTAATGAAAATGCTAGATGATTTAGTAGTTCTATATCACGATTCAAGAAGAGGGAAACATGAACTGGAGACTGGACTGGAGGCGTGTCTATTGGAAATTTAAAAAGTTAAATTTGGGTGGTGAGTTTTATCAGAGCCCAAATAGTTAATGTTATGATCATCAATAGTGGTGGTCCAAAAAGACTCCAAAGTGCTATCCTATTAAGCTTCTTTTTCTCCAAAGAATCCTGTTTATTTGCCGCAATAATTGCTAAGACAATGGATAATGGTAATCCAACTATCTCCAGTATGACTAAAAGAGATATTATTATTGGTATGATTAATTCTATTATTTTCATATGATTGATATTATGCAAGTAAATTAGAAAGAACTAGACGGTATACTTTTACATAAAGCCATTCCATTTTCGATTACAGCTTCTGCCATATCACTATCCGTATCGCGAGATAAACAATAATTTCGATTATTATTTAGTTTTGCTGAAATGGCATAACTATTATTTTCAGCAACACAAGTTACATTCTTGTTTTTCATTGAAGAAAAAATCTGCTGTATATTTTGATCTAGAAATACACCAGAATTACAGTTTTGAGCTTTTGCGTAAGAACCATTTTTCTCTAGGTGCATTTCCAAGAAAGGAATTACTCCATGTATTAAGGACATAGTTTTTGCATCATCTGCCTTAGTACGCGCTGTATTCAGACTTACAAGAACAACAGAAGCGAGCACGCCCATAATAGCTAGTGCAGGTACGATACAAGTAATAACTATAGCTATAATTGCTCCAGCACCCATAGGTTTACTAGGATCATTGTATACAACCACTGTTTTTGCGATCACATCGTGAAGACCTTGCTTCCTTCCAGTAAAAGCAGCCATTAAATATCCAATACCAAATATGATAGAAGATATTATTTTTCCAATTGTCTCTCTAAGTGCCACCCTACCGATAGTCAGAGGAATTTCATTGGCTGATTTAACCCTAATCCCAACCAACATTTTTCCAAGAGTCGCTCCTTTGTAGTGTGTCATTAATATGTAATATGCAAAGGTTGCTACAATTGATATTAAGTTAACTATTACCATTGTCACTGTACTTGGTGTTTTAATGATCGTTAAAATAATGCTCAATATAAACATCAATATCCATTCTGGAATAGCTACAACGATACCGTCAATTATTGCTGCCACAAACCTAATCCAAAACCCAGCATATTTTTCCATAAAATTAGTTTTAATTTATTAATATATAACAAAATTAGTCTATCAGATATGAATATATTTGGACAGTAAGATATTCTTTGTTAAACTAGTTCCATGTCCATTGAACTCGAAAATACAATCTCATATCTACGTGGTAATTACGTCCCATTTAAAGAAGCAAATCTCAGCATTGCAAGTTCATCCGTATTGTATGGAATGAGCGTATATACTGTCTTTAATGTTATATACAAAGATGATTCACTGTATTCCTTCAGATTAAAGGATCACTATAAAAGACTATGTAGATCGAGTGAAATAATGGGAATGTTTCCATTTACTAAGTTCATTTCTTTTGAAAAGTTCGAAGATACGATGAAAGAACTTTTAAAGAGAAATAATGTTAAAGAAAATGCACTTGTCAGAGTCGCATACTTTATCGATGCGAATGCTTCTGGAACAAAGATAAATGGATTGAAGACAGGGATGTCAGCATATATTCTTCCTATGAAATCTTTCTACGGAAAAGAAGAGATAGATACATGTATATCAAGTTGGATACGTGTGGCAGATAATATGATACCTCCTAGAGCCAAGGTTAATGGTAGCTATGCAAATGCTTGTCTAATGAAGAATGAAGCTTTAATGAATGGTTTTGACGAAGCTATAGCGATAAATAGTAAGGGATATGTATCTGAAGCGACAGTTGCAAACATATTTCTTGTAAAAGATGGGAAAATATATACACCAGATACTGACAGTGATATCTTGGAAGGGATTACTCGTGACACAGTAAAGGAAATATCAAGGATGAAGGGTATAGAGTGTATAGAAAAGAAAGTCACTAAAGATGAGCTATACAATGCAGATGAAATATTCCTTTCTGGAAGTTCAGCAAATATAATTTCTGTAAGAAGTGTAGATGGAAAGAAGATATCAAAGAATGCTATGACAAAAGAGATAGCAGATATATATGCAAAGGTAAGGTTGGGGGAAGTAAAAATAACTGACGGGTGGCTAAATAAGATCTAGTTTAACTGTGCGCCTAGTTGGAATCGAACCAACGACCCACTCCTTAAAAGGGAGATGCTCTACCGACTGAGCTATAGGCGCATTTCGGAAACTATAACATATTTTACTTAAAGTGGAAGGTCGAAGGCAATAAATCCTGCACCCGTCACAATTAGACTAACAGAGATAATAAAGAGAATGAAATAGTAATTAACTCCATCAGTAAAGAAAGATTTTGCTAATATTTTCCTTACCAACTTGTAACCTAATATAATTGCAGCAATTAAAGCAACCAATTGTGTGGCAAAACCAATAAAAAGAGTAGCACCTATAATACCTTCTAGTATAGATACCACTTTCTCATTTTTAAACTTATTTATCGACCAAAATATAAAAACCAAACCTAGGGTGATTCTAAGTAGAAGGGGAGCTAGGCTTGAGAAAGACAATAATGGTGGAAAAATTGAAAACATGTTGATATTTGATTAATTTAATATAGAGTATTGATATGGTATCACAAATCCATCTGCTACTCCATAATATAAGAAGCACCCATAACGTTGGGGCCATTTTCCGCACAGCAGATGCGGTGGGTGTAAAGAAAATATACATATCAGGATATACTCCAGCACCGATAGATAGGTTTGGACGTACTAGAAGTGATATATCCAAAGCTTCGCTAGGAGCAGAGAAGACAGTTGAATGGGAGAATATTAGTGATGTTAAGAAGTTAATAAAAAGTCTTAAGAAAGAAAAGTTTGGTATAGTCGGGGTAGAACAAGACAAAAGATCAATCGATTTTAGAAAATCAAAAGTAAAAGGCAATGTACTTGTAATCATGGGTAATGAGGTTGATGGTATAGATAGAGAAACTCTTGATCTCTGTGATCATATACTAGAAATACCAATGCTAGGCAAAAAGGAGTCACTCAATGTTTCTGTGGCGACTGGGATTGTGCTCTATGCTTTGATCTGATGCATATCACAATAATGTGTGCCTCTACCTCCCACAACTATTCTCACTATCTTTCCTTTACATCCTTTCTTTAAACATTTCTCTCCCTTACGTTTATATGCCATATGCTTTTCTTGAAACTTTCCTCTCTCACCATCTATATTCCTATAATCCGACATCGAATCACCACCAAAATCTATACCCATGGATAGGGTAGTACGGATAGCCTTGTAAAGCTCTTTAAGTTTCAAATCACTAACTCTTTTTACTAAAGTCTCTGGATGTACACCTGCACGCCAAAGGCTTTCATCAGAGTATATATTCCCAATACCAGCTATTAGAGTCTGATCTAGTAGTGCTAATTTAATTTTGTATTGAGGTCTAATATTCAATTGTTTCTTGAAAACTTTAAAAGTAAATTCTTTTTCCAATGGCTCTGGGCCGATACCTTTCAAGTGAACCGTCTCATGCATAGTCTTGCTTGGGAGCAGGGTAACCTTTGCGAACTTCCTTGTATCACACAATTCCATTGTTTTCCCATTTGATAGATAGAAGATGAGTCTAATAAATCTGTTGAAAGGATCCTTACGGTTATAATTCCCATACATCACATGACCTGTCATTTTCATATGAATGAGGATAGTAAAATCATTCGAAAGATGGATGAGTATATTTTTGGCTCGTCTAGTCACATTCTTGATTTTTGCTCCTGTAACATTCTTCTTAAAATATTTAAAATACTCTGGGTCCTTGATGGTATCACCACCATGAAAATATGGACTATTGTATTCAGTCCACACATCATCTATACGTAATCCACTTACGGATCGGTTTAATCCGGAAACTGTGGTTTGTACTTCTGGCAATTCTGGCATACAATTCTTATATCATACTTTTACAAAATGAAACACTATAAGTATTTTATAATCGCATTTTTTGCTCTAACAATATTTGGGACACCTTGGTTAATATCAAGATATCCAGCTAGTACACGCTTTGTTGATAATATTTTTTCATATGTCGGTAATAACTATACAGCAGTATTTTTTCAGCAAGGGATAACAGCAAAACAACTACAAAAGAAATATGATCTAGTCTCCAAGAGGAATCAACCAAAAATAAGGGTGATGATAGTTGCTGGACATGAGCCAAACTTTGGAGGAGCTTCGTATGGTGGAGTACTCGAAAGAGATATTGCGCTCGAATTAGCTAATAATCTAAAAGGATTCTTGGAAAACAATTCACATTATGAGGTTGTTATGTCTAGAACTGAACAAGGATGGAATCCTGACATTAAAATGTATTTTGATGAAAGGGCAGAGGAGATTAAAGCTTTTGTAAATGATAATAAGGAGCAAATGATTCGTTTAATTAACAACGGACTTGTTCATAAGGTGGTTGATGGTGTGCCACATTCAAATGCACCTAAGGATGTAGCTCTAAGGTTGTTTGGTATTAATAAGTGGAATAATGAGAATAAGGTAGATATAGCTATACATATACATTTCAATGACTATATAAGAAGAAATCAAAACACACCTGGTCAATATTCAGGGTTTGCAATATATGTTCCTGAGGAGCAGTATTCAAATAGTAGTACCACTAGAGTTATAGCTAACTCAATCTTTAAAAGACTTTCAAAGTACAATGCAGTAAGTAATTTACCAAAAGAAGACAATGGTGTAGTTGAGGAGCAGGATTTAATTGCTATAGGCTCATATAATACTTTGGATGTGCCAAGTATGCTCATTGAATACGGCTATATATACGAACCTCAATTCCAAGATCCTGAAGTTAAAGAATCAACATTAAAGGATTTAGCTTTTCAAACATATATCGGTATACAAGATTTCTTTGGTAGTGGTAATGATGTTTCTTTGGCATATGACACACTAATGCTTCCTCATGCTTGGAAGGATATATCTTCAAAAGAAAATATGGATAAAGGTGAAGTATTGGCTTTGCAGAGTGCACTTATGCTTGAGGGAGTATATCCGCCAAGGGATAGGAATAAAAATGATTGTCCTAGAACAGGAAGATTTGGTCCATGTACACAAGCAGCATTAAATACTTTTCAAGATAAATATGGAATTAAGAACGAAACAAATAAGATAGGTGAGGAAACCAAAAAGATACTAAATGATCTATATTCAGTACAGATAAGATAGTTATTTAAGAGTCCTTAATTCTTCACTAGCAATTCTCGAATCACTCCATGGAATCTTAGAGCCATTTGGTCCCATGATGTATGGATCAGTACCTTTTCCAGTTATAAGTACATTATCTCCAGTTTTTGCAATTTTTATGGCTTCACGAATAGCTTCTCTTCGATCCATTATTATCCTTGGTTTCTTTTTTTGTATCCCTTGAGCAACATGATTAACTATCTGATCAGGATCCTCATCATATGGATCTTCATTGGTTAAAATGATTTCACTACAATATCTATCGGCAATCATACCCATCTCTCGTCTTTTACCTGTATCTCTACCACCACCAGTACCTCCTAATATGCAGATATTTCTAGAATTTTTAAATACACCATAGAACTTCTCCAAAGAATCTGATGTATGAGCATAATCTACAACCACATTAAAATCCTGTCCTTCATTTACAAACTGAACACGTCCTGGTACATCTTTAAAATTAGAAATAGCATGTTTAATTATTTTTTCATCAATACCCAACGCTTTACATACAGCATATGAGCCAGACACATTATACTTATTGAAATCTCCTAAAAGGGGAGTGTTAATATCATTTCTCATTCCATACTTCACTTTTTCATCCATATCAAAAGCCAAGAACTTCTCACTTTCTTTATCATCCTCATTTACAACAATGATGCGTGGTCTCTTATTTGAATTTGAAAGTAGTTTAGCTATCTCTAACTTAGAATCTCGATAGTTCTCATATGATCCATGAGATTCTATATGTTCAGGAGATAGGTTTGTAAAGACTAATGCATCAAGGTCGATAAATTTATGTCTGTAATTTAATACACCCTGTGATGTCATTTCCAATACCATATATTCACAATCATGATCGACCGCCTCTCTAATTAACTTATGAATGAAACATCTACCTGGCATAGACATCTTATACATATTAGGCCTAGATTCATCACCAACTTTAAAACGGATTGTATTTGATACCGCTGTCTTAAAACCAGCTTCTTCCAATATTGAGTTTATAATCTCAGTTGTAGTACTTTTACCTTTTGTTCCTGTAACTGCAATTACTTTAATTCTCTTCGATGGGAATCTATAAAATACTGCACCAAACACTGCTAGAGCATAATGATATACAGGGTTAAATATTCTAAAAACTCTGTTGGGTAAAATCTGCTTAATTTTGTTGAATATATTATCTATCATACTATTTTCCTAAAATCTTAAGTGCTTCTCGAACTTTCTCATTTGTCTTTGTTATATCCTTAGGTAATTCTTTCAATGCATCCCTTGCTTCATTCTGGCTGTATCCAAGAGATTTGAGTGCTTCAAGTGCATCAGCATCACCACGCATAGAAGACTTCGCTTCTTCTGTGTGTGTAAACTTATCAACTTTGTCTTTCAGTTCCATAACTATTTTCTCAGCCACCTTCTTACCAATTCCTGATACTTTAATTAAACTAGAGGTATCATCTGTCTGTACAGCAGTTTGTAGTGCTTCCACTGATGCAGAATTAAGTATACCCAGAGCTGTTTTGGGGCCAATACCAGATATTGTAATCAAGAGTTCAAAAAAGTTTAGCTCCTGGATTGAAGAAAAGCCATATAGGTCCAGAGCATTCTCTCTAACCGCTAGATATGTCCAAAGGGTAGTTTCTTCCTTCTCCTTACCTAATTTCATCATAATATCCACAGTGGTATATATCTTGTATCCAACACCACTAACGTCTAAAACTACGTACTTAGGGTCTATATGAGCAATTGTGCCTGTTAATCTCGATATCATGCATCTATCATAGCCTGAACCTTGTATTTTTTAAAGGTATATGTTAGTTTTGTTGTACAAACATATATGGCAATTACTTCATCAGCAAAAAAGGCATTAAGAGCAGGGGAGAAGAAAAGAGTATTCAACCTACGTACTAAGGCTGCTATCGACGTTCCTCTAAAGAAGTTTAGAAAATTAATAGTTGAGAAAAAGGCAAAGGAGGCTAAAGAATTAATCCCAACTCTTTACAAAGCCCTAGATAAAGCAGCAAAAAGAAAGTATATTAAGAAAAATACAGCTGCTAGGTACAAGTCTAGAATAATGGCAGCAGCAAAGAAGCTAGGATAAATAAAAACAAATAGACCTTGACAGGTCTTTTTTGTTTGGTATTATCACGGCAAGTCATGCATGCAGTGGACTCTCTGGGGAGAACGACACAGCTGTGTGGCCTACCGATTGGTAGCCATACCGATCACAGGGGGCTCAGGATCCGCAAGGATACTGGGCTTACTTTTTTGTGCCCCTGGTAGGAATCGAACCTACATCACAACTTCCGCAAAGTTGTGTCCTATCCATTGAACGACAAGGGCATATCATCAATATATGTGATGATTAATAGACTAACATGTTTTCTTTAGAAACCAAACATTTCAAATATTTTCTGTGAAATTGGTTCATGGTGCTCAGTTTCAGAAATGTAGTTAAGCAAGATATCACGAACTTGCTCAGGATCAACCTCCTCAATATATATCATAAGAAAAGGCATGAAAGTTTTATGGGACTTAATGATTAATTTTGCAGGATTTGCATTGGCTTCAATCCAGAATGAATCCAGGGTGAGAAAAGGGTAGAGGGTATCATTCACAACAACCCCACGATCATTAATTTCATAATGAACCATTCTAGGTTTTTTTGATGCATGAACAACTAGGGCAAAGGCAGCAACTATAATAAAAAGAGCAAAAATAATATTATTAAATATAATTGATAGCGCAGCAATAGTTATGGTTATAATACCAATTGCCCAATACCAGTCATTATTTTTCTCTGTGTGAACATGTTCGGGTGCATCCCATGAGATGAGCGGTTTCATGGATATTATTATAGCATAGTAGAAATACGTTAATACTAAACAGTATTTATTTTGTCCTCACTTTTTATTGCAACTAGCAATAGAACTATTATGTAGACGATATGCTCATCAACTATCGGATTATTCTCAGGTAAAACTAGGGCAAGGTACATGAGTAAAAGCATCAATATACCAGCCATACATCCATACTCCACTAATTTCTTTGTAAGTAGTGTGACACCAACAAATAGTAATCCTAGCATAAACAACCAATCTACAAGTGCTACTCCAGCTAGACTATGAAATATATCAGCGAAAGGACCTTTAACGGCAAATGATAGAAAGCCAGTTGTAGGTGATCCACCATTTATCCATGCTTTTGCTGATGTTGTAGCAAATCCTAAACCAAATGTTTTATCTAAAAATGCCCAAATAAATATAAAACCTATTGATAATCGTAAAGATGAAATTAAATATTTTTCTTTTAACATGTTATTAATTATAGCATGTAAAATAATCACTAGGCTTGTCCCACTAGACTATTATCTGTTTATATTTAAATTTCTTAAGATTATCAGAAATATCACTATACGATTTTCCGCAAATCATACCTCCCGCAATAAACTCTTCTTGGGTCACATCAATCAAACACCATGAAGGCATTACAAAATCTGACTTCTCTTTAATTGAGTTAAACTCTACGTCAGCTAGGATTAGACCAGAAAGAGCACCACGGAATACATCAATTTCATATGTCACCTCATTTTCTTTGTAATAAAAGCGTGTTTTATTTACCCGTTTTCCTTTAAGAGTACTTAATTCTCTGAATTCGGCTTCCGTTAGTGGAATTGTAGTTTCAAGTTGTCGAGAAGCGTCTCCATTTTTAATAGGTTGCTTTTTTGTAATTTCATATTTATTGCCTGCTTTTCTAATACGTAATACAGGATGATTTGATTCGGTTGGTATATAAATATCAATTAGCTCCTTTGATGGCGATGATAGAGCGCCCTCAGGTAACTTTTTTACTAGGTATGTTAATTCAAGTTCTTCCATATCTTGTTTAATTCTAAACTTTATCTAGTATAAATCTTCTTTCAAGAAAGGAACTAATGCTCCAATGACAGCTGGGGTATACCAATCAGTGTATGTAAGTGTGTCATTTGTAAGGGGACCAATAGTGCCTGTACCTGTTTTGGTCCCTGACTTCTGCAGAACCTTATCAGTTGCATGACTCTGCTCCATTCCTTCGTGAATGATTAAATTTCTTATAGCAGGAGGAAGAGCAAAGCTGAATGTTCTTCCATACCCTTGTTTATTATTTTTAGATTCAATAATAACCCAACCATAATTATACAAATCCCCGTACATTTCCTCAGTCCCTCCTTCAAGTCCAACATAAAAATCTCCCTCCGGTGAAAGTTCTCTTGCGTGTTTAATCCTACCAAGTGCACCACTTCTTATCTCATCATTCGACATCGGCTGATCGCTAATTCCCGAGCTAGCTTTAACGCATTCAAATACAAAATTAACCTCAGGAAACAGGGTTTTAAATCCTCGTTTTACAGCCTCTTCTTTTACGGGACTTATAGAACCAATGATAACTCTCATGAAGAAATTATAACATTAAAATTAATCTGCAGGATTGGTTAGGTCCTTTTAGGACTGTTGATTAGACAGAGAATAAGGTAAATCTATCTGTATTCCATAATCTTAATATTTGTGGTTAAATAGAAATATGAAAAAACTAATTTTAGTAAGTATATTGTTAATAGTTCTGGTTCAAATGTTTATCCTAGAAACTCAATTTGTAAATGCTTGTTCTCCAATAATTAGAACGCCAGAAGAATCGTTTGCTTCCTCAACTATTGTCGCTAGGGGAACAGTAGTAGAATTTATATCCGCAACTTCAACTAATAGTAACGGTGACCTGGCTATAGATAACACTGCAAAGTTAAATATAAAAACATATTGGAAAGGGAATGTGGGAAAGAATATAACAATTAAAAGCAGCAACATTCCAGGGTTTTCGTGTGGACCAGTTTTCGGTGAGAAGATTAATGGTAAGGATATCATTGTTTATGGAACTGGTATGGGAAATATTTTTAATGTGGGTTTTTCAGATATTAGTACTGTTGATAAGAAAATCTTAAAAGAGTTAGGAAAAGGATATGATCCAATAGAAACGACAGTAGTTACTCCTACACCAGTAACTTTTAAGTTTAATAGAAATCTAACAGTCGGTTATTCAGGAGAAGATGTTATTGAACTTCAAACCAAACTGGAATCTTTAGGATATCTCAAAATACCTCAAGGCACTGCTAAGGGTTTCTTCGGACAACTCACAAGAAAAGCTCTCGCTGAATATCAAGAGGCAAATGGAATAGTGCCAGCAGTAGGGTATTTTGGACCAGTTACTAGGCAAATATTAAATAAATAAATTTTTGCTGGCAGTTTGGTACGCTGTTGGAATCAGTTTATTGGTAGATAGGAAACAATACTTTTCAATTCCTTATTATAGCGAATCTATTTTGTTAGTTTAAAAGAATTTGAATTAACAAGAAAGCGAGTATGAATTTTTCCTAATAATTTACCTAAAAAATATAGGAGTGAAGTATTTACTACATAACCTAAAAACAATGATTTTAGTAAAAATCCAAATGGAAAACTTAATAAGACAAGTGAAATTCCTATACCTATAGCGCAAGAATCAGCCTTACAAGTTAAATACCAAAGACCCAAAAAGATAAGTACAATGATATATGCGCCTGATAAAAACAAACCTGTTCTTGATATTTTTTCCATGTTTATTTTCTGCGGAAGCGGTGAGATTCGAACTCACGACCCAGTTGCCCGGGTTCCGCTTTTCAAGAGCGGTGCCTTCAACCACTCGAGCCACGCTTCCATCATTCTATTAGTACCATCTATCAATCCTTCTTAAGTGCTTAGGATTGCTGGAACCAACAATGTTGAAATATTGGCATATTTCTCTTAGATTTTCAAGTTGTACTGATCTGCCACCTCTTCGGAGTTTTGTTTTAAAGCCTAGATCTGAAAATATAGAGATAACCTGTTGAACTAAATTAGGTGAAGCGCTTGTGAAATTTAGGCGAGGATACATGTATGTTTTATTTCGAATATTGTGTGTCTCATGAACTACACACCCATCAGTATCAACTAGGCCACGTAGACATGATATTCTATATTTTTTTGATTCCATGATCCATTCTGGTATCGATACATTCTGATTTATCTTGTGGCCAATTTTTAAACCATTTTTTACTAAAAAATCTACCAGGCTACTTCTTGAAATAACTACACTAATAGCTTTGGTATCCTTAATTTTATATATTTTAGGATTCTCATTAAATAACTTTTTTAATAAAAGTATAATAAATTTAGAATAATCTTTATCCGTCTCTCCATTCAATGTAATTATCATCTGGTATTTAGTGATACCCCCATCTCCAATCAAGATCCCAAATAGTTCTGCAAGAGAGGATGAATATGGTGGTAATTTCACTTTCCTCCTTGTAGTTATGAGACTCGGATTCCTTTTACCATTTAGTTCCCACCATTTTTTCCACTGTTCTTTTCTATACTTTTCACTACCACCAACTTTTCCATATTTCCTCATAACTGCTTCGCCACCTAGTTTTCCTGCGGTTTTGTTATGCCAAAATTGATCCTCAATGCGTATTCCTTTCGGTAATTTTACTTTTAGATTGTTAATGATCATTCTCAGTATCTTAAATGTTATAGAGTATTTTTCATTTCTATAATTCAAAAGTATCCGTGGTTGTATATTCAACATCTTGGAAAAATCTACCCAACTGACCCCGGTCCTATTTTTAACATCTATAAAAAACTCCCTCTGTTTATTTAAGGGGAAAATAACTCTATCTGTATCTTTGTATTTAGACAGCTCAATCATACATCCTATTTTAACATTTATGTATTTAAGCTACAATCATGTCCTATGAGATATCTTGGAATTGACTACGGATCAAAGAGGGTAGGTCTAGCACTTTCTGATGAGAATGCTGAGTTCGCTATGCCTTTGATTGTATTAAATAATTCAAAAAATATATTAAATGATGTTGTAAAAATACTAAAAGATAAGGGTATATCAGAAATAGTTTTAGGTGAATCAAAAAACTATAAGGGAGAAGCAAATACGATTCTTCCAGAAAGTAAGAATTTTAAGATGGATTTGGAGGCTCAGGGATACAATGTTCACTTTGAACCAGAGTTTATGACTAGTGTGAATGCAGAAAGATTTCAGGGGAAGAATGATATGCTCGATGCTTCAGCAGCAGCTTTAATACTACAAAGTTTTCTTGATAAAGCTAATTCAAAGAGGTAATATAAAATTATGAATGAAAATCAACAACCAGTCGTGCCAGTACCTAGTGTAAATCCCAAGATCTCATATGATGATTTTGCCAAGGTTGAGATAAAAGCAGGCAAAATACTTTCAGCCGAAAAGATTCCTGATACAGATAAGTTACTAAAGTTATCAGTTGATTTTGGAGAAGATAAACCAAGACAGATTGTATCTGGTATATCAATGTACTTTCCAGAACCAAGTACATTGATAGGGAAGGTGTGTATGTTTGTAACAAATCTTGAACCAAGGATGATAAAAGGACATGAAAGTAATGGTATGCTATTCGCTCTATCTACAAATGAAGGTAATTTCTCACTATTAGAACCAAACTCAAGTATTCCAGTTGGTACTAAAGCAAAATAATGTTGCATACACTACTTGATCCATTGATTATAATTAAAACACTTGGTTTGATTGGTGTGGTTGCAATAGTGTTTGCTGAATCTGGACTCTTCTTCGGTTTTTTTCTACCTGGTGATTCACTTCTTTTTACAGCAGGCTTCCTGGCCTCACAAGGTTTGATATCTATTACCTGGCTTCTCATACTCTGTTTCATTGCTGCCGTAATTGGTGATAATGTTGGATATTTCTTTGGTAAGAAGGTGGGTCCAATGATTTTCAATAAAGAAGACTCACTCTTCTTTCATAAAAAACATATAAATAGAGCTCAAGATTTTTATAATAAATATGGTAAAAAAACTATATTTCTCGCTAGATTCATACCAATTATAAGAACTTTTGTGCCAATAGTTGCTGGAGTAGCGGGCATGGAGTATAAGACTTTCTTCAGGTTCAATATTATCGGAGGTTTTGTTTGGACATGGGGGATGCTGGGTACAGGATATATACTAGGTAATATAATTCCTAATGCAGAAAAGTACCTCTCACTTATAATTATAGTAATTATAGTCATCTCATTTATCCCTGCTGTGTATGAATTCTTTAAACAAAAACAAAAGGTGGTATAATTAAAGAGTGAATTTCTTTAAAATATTTCCCCCACCAAAATATTTAAATATCCCATATACCGGATTAGATATTTCTGATGATGCAATCAGATGTATAGAATATTCAGAAGGGCATCATGGGTATACTCTATCTAAATATGGTACTAGACCACTTAGACCAGGAATTATTGATTCTGGATATATAAAAGATGAGAAAGCTCTAGTACAAGAAATATCGGCTTTAGCAAAGGAACTAAAGATTAGTATAGTCAAAGCCTCTCTTCCAGAAGAGAGAATGTATTTGTTTAAGACTGAAGTTCTGGGTGTAGATGAGGATCAGATAAGACAAAATATAGAATTTAAACTTGAGGAGAATGTTCCTCTACCGGCTTCAGATGCAGTATTCTTTTTTGATAAGTTACCAGAGATAGAGGGTAGTGGTAAATTGCATGCCAGTGTTTCAGTCAGCCCAAGAGATTTGGTAAATAGTTATCTAAATGTTCTAAAAGAATCAGGATTAACAACTATATCTTTTGAAATTCAGGCAAAGGCTATAGCTAGAGCTGTGGTGTCACACGAATCAAAAGATACAGTGATGATAATCCATGTGATGAATAAAAAGACAGGACTATACATAGTTTCGGCTGGTGTTATTTGTTTTACATCAACAATTCCATGGGGAGGTGAGCTTGTGAGAGGAAAGAATTTGGCTGATATACCAGATGTAATTTTTAACCTAAAGAAAGAAATTGAAAAGGTTCATGCATACTGGCAACAGTATGGCGAAGGTAGAAATATAAAATCAATTATAGTTTCGGGGCGAGATGCTGTTACGATAAGTCAGATATCACATATATCACCAGATAGTAATATAAATTTATCAATAGCAGATGTTTGGCGAAATGCTTTCTCTGTTAACCACTATATTCCGAAGATTTCTTTTGAAGATTCTCTAGACTACGCTACTGCAGCTGGTTTAGCCTTACCATAATATATCAATATGATTCATTACACTCTATTACCAGAAAAAGAAATTAGATCTCTTAAAAAAGAGTATAGAATTAGGTTAGTAATTTTTATGCTTTTCTTTGTCTCTTGTTCAATCTTAACTGGCGTTATCGCTCTAATACCTGCATACTATTTCTCATATTCACAAGAAAAGATATCACTTGCTAGATTAGCTGAGCTACAAAACGGTAGACAGACAAGTGGCTTTAATGATGTTCTAAAAGAGTTGTCAGTTAGTAACGATTTAATGAAGCAGATAAAGTCTCACAAGGAAACTCCTGCATATTCAAAATTAATTTCTAAAATAATTGGATATAAAAACTCGGGTATCAATGTATCATCATTTGCTATTACAAATATGGATAATGCAGCAACTACAACTGTATCTGTGGTAATACAGGGAAAATCCACAACTCGTGAATCACTAATTCAGTTTAAGGATATGCTTGAGACTGACCCTATGATTTCTAATGTTGAATTACCAGTTTCGGATCTAGCGAAGAGCAAGAATATTTCATATTCAATTAAGATATCTATAATTCCAAATATATGAAAATTAATCATAGACACTACATCCTCATACTATTTTCAATCGTTAGCCTAGTCTTTTCGCTATTGGTCTATGTATTTATATACAAGAAAACTACCATGCAGGCAGATCATTATGTGTTATCTAGTAAGGAAGTAGAAAATGAAGATGAAAGGAGAAAGAGTGAGAGGGAATTGGTAAAAAGATTTAATTCAACTACCGAGTCTAGATCCAAATTAAAATCATTCTTCATAGTAGGGGACAAAGTAGTTGATTTCATTGAGCAGGTAGAGAGTATTGGAGACTATTCAAAAACAGATTTAGAGCTTTCATCAATATCTAATTCACAAGGAATGGTCAAAGCCAAGATAAGCGCAAAGGGAAGTTGGTCCGGGGTAATAACCGCTCTAGCTCTTTTGGAGAATTTACCACTTAGCGCGAATCTTAAGAATGTTAGACTTGATGTCTCCGGTGATCAAGCAAAAGGACAGCATATTTGGAACCTAATGCTTGAAATTGAAGTTTTAGCGATACAATAATATATATGCCAAATCTTTTTAAGAAAAAATTCATGAAGGTACCAAGCACATCATTTTCTGTGATGTTTAGGGAAATAGGAAGAAATGCTTTTGTAGATTGGTTGATAATACTAATTATTAACATTGTACTAACCACCCTTGTCATACTCTTTGGTTTCTATCTATATTGGCAAATATCCACAGGTAACTACACAACTCAAGAAACAGTAAGTGGTACAAATAATAAGATTTTCAATGAAAAAGATCTTGATACGATAATAGATCGCTTTAAAGGTAAGCAGGATAATAGTACTCAAGCAAAGTCAGGGTATAGAGGAGTGTCTGATCCCTCTTTGTAATTTTCACTTTTTCTGTTATATTCTTCTATAGAAGCGTGTATGGGTTAGAGTGATGTGGTATAATCCTTATATGCCTTATAAAAACAAGGAGGATTTATATAAAGCACAAAAAAGACATCGTATAAAAGTAAGATCACAACTACTCGACTTTTTACGTAATAAAAAGTGTATAGATTGTGGAGAAGATGACCCAATAGTTCTGGACTTTGATCATAGGAATCAGTCTTCTAAGTTTAAGACAATCAATAAAATGTTGTCAGGACATTATTCTTGGATGTCGGTAATGGAGGAGATTAAAAAATGTGATATACGTTGTGCTAATTGTCATAGGAGAAAGACCTACAAACAATTAAAAGGTTTTGGTAAAACAATGCCCCTGTAGTTAAATGGATATAACTACGGACTTCTAAGCCGTTATTGTTGGTTCGATTCCAACCGGGGGCACAAATGTGGATAATAAAGTACTTAGTAAGTGCTAAATAGGGTATAATTAAGGAAGGAATTTATTAATAATTAATTTATAAAAAAATGAAAGCACTACATGTAATTGCATTTATATTAGTTATCGTAGGAAGTTTGAATTGGTTGCTAGTTGGTTTGTTCGATCTTAACGTCGTAACATATCTAGGAACTATTGTTGAGAAGATCGTCTATATCCTAGTAGGTCTATCAGCAATATACCTTGTTGTTACACATAAGAAGTCTTGCTCAGATTGCGTAGCTTCTGGTAATACAGCAATGTAATTGATTGGGAAGTAACTAAAACAAAAACCACCATATGGTGGTTTTTGTTTTATCTGTGCGCGATGCAAGACTCGAACTTGCGACCTACCCGGTGTAAACGGGTTGCTCTACCAACTGAGCTAATCGCGCATGTATTAAATAGACATATGTTAGATTATCGTATATTGTTGTTATTATCAAGAGCTAATCATTTTTATGAAGATAGATATCATATACGAAGACAAAGATATTGTTGCTGTTAATAAGCCAGCGGGTATTGTGGTACACCCAGATGGACGCTCAAGAGGGCCATTTCTAACTGATTGGATATTAAAAAACTATCCAAAAACAAAGAGTGTTGGTGAACCGCTAGAAACAACAGATTTTGGTATCATAGATCGCCCAGGCATAGTTCATAGATTAGACAGAGACACTACAGGTGTGATCTTGATTGCTAAGACTAAGGCAGGACATGAGTGTTTAAAGACACAGTTTCAAGATAGGACACTTACAAAGAAATATTTGACTTTTGTCTATGGCGAAATCAAGGATAGATTTGGAATTATTAAAAGACCAATTGGTAGAAGCCCAAATGATTTTAGAAGATGGTCAGCTACACGAGGTGCAAGGGGTGAGCTTCGTGATGCTGAGACATGGTATACACTCCTATCATACAGAGCAGGGTATTCTTTTCTCGAGGTTGAACCAAAGACAGGTAGAACTCATCAGATCAGAGTTCATTTTAAGGCACTTAACCACCCAGTTGTCTGTGATGGGCTATATGCACCAGAAAAGATCATAGAAAGGCCTAATGCACTGGGTTTTAATAGGAATGCACTTCATGCATATTCAATTGAGTTTACTAACTGTGCAGGCAAGAAAATAATGGTAAAAGCGTCAATACCAGAGGATTTCATCAATGCTATTGAGGAGTTAGGTATACAAGAGGTTGCGAAAAAGGAAGGTCTGTGTTAGATTTGTTCTTACTTATACAAGAATATATGGCATCAAATACTAATATTATTTCAGCAGTAAACATCGAAGAGCGAAAGAAACTCGATATTCGTCCTGGTGATACAGTAAAGGTTTGGCAGAAGATACAGGAAAAGGGTAAGACACGCCTACAGGCTTTTGAGGGACTTGTGCTAGCTCGTAAGCATGGTACAGAGGCAGGTGCCACATTCACCGTTAGAAAGGTTATAGACTCTGTAGGTGTTGAAAAGATCTTTCCACTATATACTCCAATGATAGATAAGATAGATCTATTAAGACGTTCAAAGGTTAGACGAGCAAAACTATATTTCGTAAGAGAGAAGGCAGCAAAGGAAATCCGAAGACAGATGAGAAGAATGCTTGCTATCGACAAGGATCAGAACACAGACACAAAGCACAATGCAAAGGAGCTAGCTGAAGAGAAAAAAGAAGAGGTAAAAGCATAATGAAAGAAAAACTCGAGAAATCGAGTTTTTCTTTTGTTGAAAATATTAACTTAATTCGATATAGTTCATGCATGCCCAGGTGGCGAAACTGGCTAGACGCACTACCTTGAGGTGGTAGCGCCCTCACGGGTATGGAGGTTCGAATCCTCTCCTGGGCACACATAATTATTTTGTCGGATCAATGTTAAAATAAAACTATGGATATAAAGTCTATCGGAACAAATGCAGACAAGATGGCAAGGGTCGACATTTCTAAGGTGTATAAGGGTTATTTTTCAGACCCTAAAAACATAGCAAGGTTTATTGAGCTCGGTATACAACCCATATTCAATCATTTTCCAATGGAAATGACATATGTTGATTTTGGTGGAGGGCAAGGTCATCTAGCTGTAGGCGTAAAAAAGTATTTAGAAAATTCAGGACGTAAAATTAGAACAGTTGTAGTAGATGCAAACGAAGATTATCTGAAAGATTCAGAAGAAAAAGGGTTAGAAATTCAACTATGTAATTTGGAAGAAGTTTCTTTTTCGAATCTTGACTTGGTTACCATGAGAGCAGTTCTTCACTATAATGCCCCTAAAGACCAAAGGTTAATTTTGAAAAATATTCTCAATTCCTTAAAAACTAATGGTCATTTAGTCCACCAAAATAGTTCAGGAAACAAAGAAAATTGTGATTTGCGTTCTGCTATTTCTAATATACCAGAACTGGGTCGCGCAGGATCTGGAAATTATCATTGGATTTGTGAAGATGACTATTTTCAAATTCTAAAAGAAGTAGGCTTTAAAGAAATTACTCATGTAGGATATACCAAATCAAATGAGTGGTCACCAGAGGAGCAGTGGGATAGGTTTAATTCTGATATAGTCCAAAAGGTACTTAAAAATAATAATCAGAATGATTTGAATAAAATCGAAGACCGAAAGAGTATCTATCTTCAAAAGGCATACGGATTAATTGATGAATACAGTAATAAATATGGTAAGGAATATCTGGGTATTATAGATACTGGTGAAGGAAGAGTTCTAATTAGATACTCTTACCCAATAATAATTTCAAAAAAATAAATATATGGACCTTTCAAATAAAAAATGTATACCTTGTGAAGTTGGTGGAACGCCAGTGGATGCTAAATCTATAGCTATCTTCTCTAAAGATCTTACAAAATGGAAAGTGATGGAAGATAAGAAGATATCAAGAAATTTCCAGTTTAAGGATTTTAAAGAATCGATGGTTTTTGTTAATAAAGTAGCAGATATAGCAGAAGGAGAGGGGCATCATCCTGATATTCATATATACTACAATAAAGTCGATATTGAGATCATGACCCATGAAGTTGGTGGTCTAACAGAGAATGATTTCATCGTTGCAGCAAAGATTGATAGGATAACTATTTAATCTTCTTACCGTAAACTCCTTTTAATAGATCAATATCTTTTTTAGATTTAACCAATAGATCAATATTCTTGCTTTTCATTGATGCTAGAACCTTGCTTCCAAGTGAATCTTTTACAGTCTTGTCGTAAAAGTTTCTAAAAGCTTCAAAGTCTTTTATAAAACAATTACCTCCAGCACCTCTTCCACTTTTATGTATTGGTGATGCATATCTATTAGGTATAAGAGGGTCGGCTTTCAGAATCGGCTCAATTTCACTCCAATTTGCACCAACTTTTTTAGCAGCATCATATATTAAATTAAAGAAAATTATTTGGGTATATCCACTACAATTATGTGCATATTTAATTAGTTCAGCTTCTTCGTAAGATATAGTTTTGCTATGTGGAGCTTTAGGCAGTACAGAGTGAACCAATTTAGCAGCAATCTTATGTTGATTTGATTTGGTATCAATACCAACAATATTCATAAAAGGCTCCTTAGCATCTTTTGCTGCCGTTGCTTCACTCAGAAATTCTGGTGAATGCATAACTATTCTGTCAGGATATTTTTTCTGTATACGTCTTGCTACTCCAGGTAGTATGGTGGATTTAATTACTGCAATAGACTTTGGAGATACAAGTGACACAACCTTTTCGATTATACTTGAATCGTATCCCTTAGGAGTGGTAGGAGTAGGGACAGCTATAAATACTATCTTACACAGACCAATTTTATCCCTATTCATCTCATACTGAGGTTCTTTAGAATACCTAACAACATCATAACCTCTGTTTTCAAAGTCATCAGCATAGTGTTTTCCGATCCAGCCTTGTCCGATAAAACCGATTTTCATGACATACATTATAGCATTTCAGGCAAGTATTGTGGATGCTTGTGATTGGCTATAAAGTGCTAAATCTGGTATAAAGATAAAGTTAGTTTATGGTGGCTATGGTGTAGCGGTTAGCACCAGAGTTTGTGGAACTCTTAGTTCGGGTTCGACTCCCGATAGCCACCCAGAGTTGACATTTCAGTATAAACAAAGTATTGTATTATTTGAACATGGTAGGCTTTACTGATACAAATTCAGTGTGGGTAGGCCATGAAACAAAAGGTTCATTGTGAAGAAACTCAAATCAGTCCTTGTTAGGCAGGGTGACAAAAATCTGCAAATCATCCAAAGACTCGCGGAGGCAATTCAGGATGCTGGTGGTGAAGCCGATGACGACTTGCTCCGTCTGCTCTCAGAGGAGAGGTTGGCCGATGAGGTTGCAAAATTGATGGTCAGAAGCCTATTCGTGCGAGTGGCAACGATTGAAGTTGCACCCAAAGGAGCAAACCAGCTTCTCGATCTCGTAAATACGGTACCGGTCGGCGATGAGATCGGTGACATAGGTAAACGCGATTCAGTTCTTAAGGCACTTCCAGTCCAATACTCCTGTGCCGGACACTACACACTTTTCCGTGTGGCGCGCGGTAGTAAACTCTCAGTTTTCCGTCAAGTCATGGCGCGTTATGGGCTCAACATGGCCGATCCCAGCCAACTCATTCTGTGTCTACCTGAGATCAGGGAGTACATCAAAGAAAACTACAAGTCTGGCTATTATTTGCGTTTTTACGCAGCATCCCATAATAATCTGGATACAGGTGTGTTCTTCCAGTCGCAGACTGCGCATGGACAAGACTGGCTGAGTGAGATACTTCGTACCTGGAACACGGGAACAGCGGTCTCATCTGCTTCATCGGATCTTATCTTGGTACAAGGGGCTGTATAGGACCAGCACCTATTTCGAAATCGAATTCAAACAACCGCAGAGTAACATCTGCGGTCTGCCTTTTATGTTAAAAATATTAAATTGACTTTTCCATAGAATAATATAACTTGAAGTCTGGGTAAACCAAGCACAACCAACTCACCAAAACATGAAGACATCTGCAATTGTTATTCTGATCCTCCTCGTCATCCTGCCTGTCGGCGTCCTCCTCATCAAACTGCTCGGCAGAAAGAGACAGATACAACCACTGAGATTCGACAACTTGGAGGATATTCAGAGGTTGTCGGGCGGTACCGCCAGATTCACATTCCAGGGTATTGAATACTCCGGGGTGATAAATATGGTGGAGTATATTCCACTTTCAGGAGGTGCGATAAGAGTTACGCTGTTATCGCTACAACCAACATCATCTGGGCCTGCTGTACCAGACATCCCGCTGGAATTCATCTTCTCTCTATTTATGGCAGAAGCCACTTCAACAGAACGAGGACTCTGGATCCGTTCAGTCCTTCCTCCTGAGGATTTTGGTCAAGAGATTTCTCTGACCATTAAGGAGTGATTCACACACCCCTCAAAGTTTTGATTTCAAGTCCTCGGCTCACACCGGGGATTGTTTTTTTTATCCCCTAAACCCATTTGGTGTATAATACTTGTATGGATCAAAACATGACACCAAGACAAATTAAAATAGTGTGGTTTCTATTAAGATTTGGAGTAGCTTTTGTATTTCTCTACGCCTCCATTTCTGCTTTTATTAATCCAATACCGTGGCTAGCATATTTTCCAGATTTTATGAGAGATTGGAAAATTGATGACATTCTTCTCATAACTTGGGGTGGGGCAGAGTTAGTTATTGGTCTATGGCTGCTATCCGGTAAAAAGATTTTTCTACCAAGTATTGCTGCAGCAGGATTAATGTTCGGTATATTTATTACGGATTTTCATACTATGAATATCATATTTCGAAACGTGTGTATTCTATGTACTTCGATAAGTTTGGCTATAATCTCAAACCCACACTATGATTTTCACCTAAGACACGGAAAAGATGAAGCAGAAGAGACTCATACTGAGATAGTGGTATATAACGGTAAGCAGGGATAAATGAAAAGAATCACTATTGTATTTGTAGTTTCTTTTATACTAAATTTCATATGGGAGAATATTCACTCCCTATTGTACTCTCACTATATGGGAGGGAAGATAACAGAATTCATACTTTTACGCGCAACACTTGGTGATGCAGTGATGATTACAATTTTCTACTTACCATTTCTTTTCCTACCATGGTTTAAGGATAAGTACTGGATGATCACTATTATTGGTCTCATTGTTGCTATTAGTATAGAGTGGGCTGCTTTATCTACAGGTAGATGGGCATACAATGAATACATGCCAATTATTCCAATATTGGGTATCGGTCTAACACCAACACTCCAATTGGGAATACTCGGATATCTTTCCTTGAAGATTCAAGATATTATATATAAATGAATATATACTTAATAATTCTATCTGCACTAGAGGGTTTTACTGAATTTCTGCCAGTTTCATCAACTGCTCACCTCATCTTGCTATCTAAATTTTTGCACGTAGATACGACTGATGCATACATAAAGTTCTACATACTCTTCATCCAGTTTGGCGCCTTGTCTGCGGGTTTGATTATATACATAAAAAAAATCTTCTCTGATAGAAAGATTTTTATAAATCTATGCATTAGTTTCATTCCAAGTGCTATTATCGGTTTTATATTTTATAAACTATTCAAACAGCTATTGGAAGGGAATATGATCCTAATAGCTATAACTATGGCAATAGGTGGAATAATATTTATATATTTAGAAAAAGTATTTATGCGGAAGATAGTAGGTAGGGATCTAGAAAAGTTTGGTAAAGAAGAAATCTCAATGCTTGATGCATTTGTAATAGGTATTGCACAAGCTATCGCTATTGTTCCTGGAGTATCGAGATCAGGTGCAACAATTATTGCCGGTATCTTAAGGAAGATAAAGAAATCTACAATTATTGAATATACATTTCTACTAGCATTACCAACACTAGGTGCAGCGGTGATATATGATGCATATAAGTCAAAGGACATTTTACTAAAATTGCATTCCTGGGACGGTCTAATTTTAGGATTTGTAGTCTCACTTCTCGTAGCATTTCTAGTGATTCTTTTTCTAAAGAAACATTTGAATAAGATATCTCTTACCGCCTTTGGATACTATAGAATACTAATTGCAATAATAATTCTTATATCACTTTCAATGCCGAATAAGGTCATTCCTAATACTAAGGTGGTGATAGAAAATAATGTTGTAGCTCCAGTTGTAAATATAAAACCTAAGAATGTATATCCAGGTGATCCAGTAATGGTTACCATTAGTGCCAGCTCTACAATATCAAGTGTTATGTATGACACCAAACAGATTCAAACGCTTACATATAAAGGCAAGAAAGTTGCTTTCATTGCCATTCCATTTGAGGAGACAAAAATGGAACATTCAATAAAAGTAACCCTGAATAATGGCATGGTTATTAATGAACCGTTAACGTTAACCCCACGTGAGAAAATTGAAAAGCCATTAGGTATTCCAGAGAAACTCGGAGGTAATACCAAAGAAGCTGGAAAGACTCTTGTCGATAATCTGACTAAAGAAAATGCAAGTATCAACAATATAAAAACTGCAACTACCAGTTTATGGACTGACGCTTTTGGTAAGCCATTAGAATCAATATTTGTAACAGATGATTATGGCTACAATAGAGATACTGTCGGTTTTTTAATAGCTCATAAAGGAACAGACTTCAGAGCTTCAATCGGTACTCCAGTTATGGCTATGAATGATGGCATTATCAGAGTCTCTAGACTATATACCGTATATGGTAATACGGTAATTATAGATCATGGTCTTGGATTGAGTACTTTATATATGCACCTATCAGAGTTAAAAGTAAAAGAGGGGGATACTGTTAAAACTGGAGATATAATAGGTTTAAGTGGTAGGACAGGTTATGCTGATGCAGCACATCTTCATTTAAGTATTAAGATTGGCGGCATTTCAATCGATCCAGCAAAATTCATGTCTTTCTTTGATATAATATAATTAAAGAAAATGAAGAAAATAAAAGATAAGAAAAATGCTCATGCACTAGTTAGGGATGTAGTTATGATAGCTATCGGTATTGTTATAGCGCTTATACTTTCTAAAATAGGTTTTATTGATAGAATAATTTTCTTTTTTAAGGACTACTATATGGTAGCCAGCTTTATAGCAGGACTCTTTTTTACTTCTGTGTTTACTATCGCGCCTGCGTCTGTAACTCTAGTACATATTGCTCAAGATTCACCATCGACAAGTGTGGTTCTTTGGGGAGGTCTAGGTGCTATGGTTGGAGATCTAGTACTTTTCCTTTTTATAAAAGATCATTTCGCTGAAGATCTCAAAAAGGCTATTGGATCAAAAACTGCCAGGTATTTTTTAAAGTCCCTACATTTCGGTTTTATGAGATGGCTGTCACCAGTGATTGGCGCATTAATAATTGCATCACCACTGCCAGATGAGTTCGGGCTAACTCTTCTTGGTATGTCAAAGGTTAAAACTGTTATTCTAATACCTATTGCTCTGGTTATGAATATGCTAGGAATATATCTCCTTATCCAATTTTCTCATTTATTATAAAAGTGATATAATGCCCGCATGAATACAAAAAGAATACTGAGTTGGGGCTCATTTATTATCGTTATTGGTCTGATTATCTGGGGTATGATTGCGGCTGCTAATAAGGCAGAAAAGATTAACAATAATGTTGCACCAGTTGATAAAGTTACATCTGAAGATTGGGTTAGGGGTTCTGCATCGTCGACTGTTACTATAGTTGAGTATAGTGATTTTCAGTGTCCGGCATGTGGACTATATTTCCCGATAGTTGAAGAGTTGTATACTAAATATAATACACACTATCAGTTTGTATATCGTCATTTCCCTCTATCACAACACCTAAATGCTATACCTGCAGCACAAGCAGCAGAAGCGGCAGGTATACAAGGAAAATTCTGGGAGATGTACTCAATGATTTTTGAGAATCAGAAATCATGGGAGAATCAGAGCATACCAAAACCTGTCTTTATTGATTATGCTAATAAGTTGGGTCTTGATGTAGATAAATTTGCTACTGACTATGAACTACCTGAGATAAAAGCAAAAATAGAGTCACATGTAAAAAGTGGACTGAAGGCGGGGGTTAATAGTACACCAACATTTTATTTAAATGGTAAGAAAATTAATGCACAAAGTTATGAACAATTTAAAACTCTTATTGACGAAGCCACTGCAACTACAACAGCTTCCTAAGTGGATACCTATAGTAATATTAGTGCTATCACTCGTTGGTTTTGCTGATGCAACATATCTGACTGTAAAACATTATCAAGGTATCATACCTCCTTGTGCAATTTCTGGATGTGAACAGGTGCTTTCAAGTAGCTATTCTGAGATTCTCGGTATACCAGTAGCTCTATTAGGTTTAATATTCTATCTCTTCCTACTAATATCAATATTTGCATATTACGATTCAAAGAGTTCTTTTGTGAAAGATATCTGCATAAAAATTGTCTCTATATTAGCACTACTTGGTCTACTCGGTGCTCTTGGTTTTATCTTCATAATGCTTTTTGTACTGCATGCAATATGTATATATTGTATGGTCTCTGATGTAATCACAATATTTATAGCTATTTTTGCTTTCCATATAGTGTATTTAGGTATAAAGACTAATCAAGACGTATTATGAATGAAAAAGACTATGAACTTCTAGATTCTGGAGAAGGTGAAAAACTCGAAAGATTTGGTAATTTTGTTCTATCTCGCCCGGATCCGCAAGCACTGTGGAGAAAGAATTTAAAAGATAAGGATTGGAAGGTTGCTGATGCAAGTTTCTCTAGATCAGAGGTTTCAGCAGAATGGACATATAAAAAGGAGAAACTTGATAAGTGGTCAATTAATTTTGGTGGTCTAAAGCTTTGGATTAAGCCAACAGCTTTTAAACATACAGGACTTTTTCCAGAACAATATGTGAATTGGAATTGGATGAGGAATATACTAAAAGATAATGTTGGTGCGGATGTTCTTAATCTCTTCGGATATACTGGCGGTGCATCTCTGGCTTGCGCACAAGCTGGTGCAAAGGTTGTTCATGTAGATGGGTCAAAGTCTGCTATAACTTGGGCAAGAGAAAATGCAGAACTCTCTGGTCTAGCTGATAAACCAATACGATGGATTCTAGAAGATGCACGTGTTTTTGTTGGAAGAGAGATAAAGAGAGGAAATATGTATGATGGAATAATAATGGATCCACCAGCGTTCGGTCATGGGGCTAATAAGGAAGTGTGGAAGATTGAGGAAAATTTCTTAACTTTAGTTGAGGATTGCATAAAGCTATTGAAAGATAAGCCACTATTCTTTCTAATAAATGGATATTCAGCAGGATATTCAGCTATAGCATATAGAAATGTTTTGAGTGTTTTGGTTGATAAATTTGGTGGGAGTATAGAAATAGGGGAATTAACATTACCTGAATCTCGAACAAACAGACTTCTTCCTTGTGGTATTTTTGCTAGATGGAGTAGGTAGAAGGCCTTGCTTTTTATTACATTTTGTGTTATAAAGATAACTGCTTTGACAACAATTAGCAAGGAGGTTATGTGAAAGAAAAGAAAAACCGTATGGAGATAGCACTAGATGCTATCTCGTACGTTTGGAAGATTACAGTCGTACTTCATCGGAGGTACTACCTGTACACCCTAATGATTCTCGCAATACAGATGATGTCGATCAGCCAGTCGTTCTTGGTTGGAAGAGGGGTTGATATCATAGTCGGTTCAAGTGACTTCATGTCGCTTGGCGGCATTACTGTACTGATTGCGGTGATATCAGTGTTAATCTGTCTCGGACACATTATAGAGTCAGTCTTCCATATTAACAATATAGCTTTTGATGTGGAAGGGCACTTAAGACTCTATTCATTCGGCAAGCTATTTAAGCTTTCGCCGGGTCAGATCACTCGTGAAAATACAGGACTAAAGATGGATACTCTGCAGAAGGGTTCATCAGCGGTCACTGATCTCATGAGTCTAATCTTCGAGCATGTCATTCCAACTGTCATAAGGATACTGATTTCGATTAGTCTCTTGTTCTATGTCAATTGGATCGTGGCGATTTGCATTCTTTCTGCTTCCATCTGTTTCGCCGTTGCGAGTATTGTCACAAACAACTACTACGTCGACAGAGTTAAAGAAGCTAGGAAGTTAGAGTCGGATACTGAGACAAAGTTCTGGGAAATCGTGAAGAATCTCAAACTTGTCATCAGCATGGCCGCACATGAAAAGACACTTAGAAGTTTCTTGCAAAGGCAAGACACGGCTTTTCGTGAGGGGAAGAAAGTTTGGTGCGCATACAACATCGCTGTTGGTTTGTTAAGAAACATGCCATTTCAGTATTTTCTCTACGCACCAATCCTTCTGCTGATCTTCACCCTGGTTAAGGGTGGAAGTATCAGCACCGGTGACATTGCAATTATCATCTCTCTCATCGGAGGTGTATATATGTGCCTGAGTAACATAGGTACGATTCAGCGTCAGATCATGAGGTCTAGTATCAATGTCGTGCGTCTAAGAGACTTCATTGAACAGGAACCTGAGTGTGCTGATCACGATGATGCGATCCAACTCGAAAACCCCAGAGGGGATATCGTTTTTGATCATGTATCATTTGCGTATGAGGCCGGCAAGCCACATGCGCTAAATAACGTATCATTCCACATAAAACCTGGAGAGACCGTGGCATTTGTTGGCCCGTCTGGTAGTGGAAAAAGTACGATCGTCTCACTCATACTGCGAGCAAATGCTCCACAGAGTGGTACTATTCGTGTCGATGATTTACCTATCGAAACGATAGCTATTAATTCTTGGCGAAGGAGGATAGGGACTGTCTCTCAGCAGACGATGCTATGGGACGCTAGTGTTCGCGAGAACATCCTATTCGGCTCAGACCGAGACCTTGCTCCAGGAGATCTGGATGCAGTGGTAAGATACTCTAGAATAGAAGAGTTCTTGGCGAGACTCGGAAAAGATGGTCTCGGTACCTTGATTGGTGAAAACGGAGCGCAGCTCTCTGGAGGTCAATGCCAAAGGATCGCTATAGCTAGAGTTCTGGCCGGCGATCCAAGTGTCATTGTCTTCGATGAAGCAACAAGCGCCTTGGACTACAAGACTGAGGCAGAGGTGTACGTCGCAATGGAGAATGCTCTCCGTGGACGTACTGGTATCATCATCGCACACCGTTTAGGTACGGTGAAAAAAGCGAATCGGATCATTGTCCTCGATAAGGGACAAGTTGTCGGTGAGGGGACATACGATGAACTCTCAGCAACCAATGAGTTCTTCAAAACCTTGATCGGTTCAGAGATCAAGTAAGCAGACATTGTCTGCTAACAAAGCGAGCCACAAGCTCGCTTTTTTACTGCATATTTTTTCACGGCATAATTTATGAATATATTAGTAATGATTGACACTCATTCTTTTTCTGATAATATATGAAGTATTGATCCTTTAAGGATTTGTGGATGGATAAAACCATCCCCGATTTAGAAAAAGTTATCGAATCAAATCGATGACTTTTTCTTTTATAAAACCAAATTCTAATTTAGAAATTAAGTCGATTCTATCTCTAAGTCGTTTAATATCGATCATTCTAATCTGAGCTAATGTGGCAGTACGAATAACATTAGACTCAGAGAGAAGGAAAAAGTAGTGACTACCACTCTTGACTTGTGTAGAGAGAGGGATAATTAGGCAAGTATTTCTACTAAGTTTTTTAAAGATTAAGACTGGACGGATAAAGAACTCACTTTTCCCATCTTGTTCCATGCCAACATTAGCACCCAGGTGACACCACCAAATATCTCTTTCCTTAAAATAAATATAAGATGAATTAAGGTTTTCTATCCTTTCTTTAATACTGTGCCATTGAAGGTATCTTTTATTCATACCTAAATTCTAGCAAACGGAAATGAAATCTAAATAAAATTTTTCTTTAAAATGTGCTATAAATTTGTCTTTTTCTACAAGATATACATTGACTTTTTAATATGATATCTTGTTACATATGGATCCTAAAGTCCTCTACGAAGACAACCATCTCATTGCTGTATATAAACCAGCAGGTACTCTAGTACAAGGTGATAAGTCGGGAGATATCTCTATGATGGAGGAGGTGAAGTCATATTTGAAGAATAAGTATAGTAAACCAGGTAATGTATTTCTTGGATTAATACACAGACTAGATAGAAATGTAGACGGTATAGTGATTTTTGCTAAAACTTCTAAAGGGGCAAGTAGGGTATCAGAACAATTCCGTGAACATACAGTAGAAAAAATATATCATGCATGGGTTACGGGAATTGTTAAAGAGAAGAATAAGACCCTAGTTAACTATTTAAAGCATGATGAGAATCAAAACTATGCAGAAGTATTTGATAATGAAAAAAGAGATGCAGATAGGGCCGAACTTTCATTTGAATTAATTAAAACTGAAGAAAATTTCTCACTTTTAAAAGTTAAATTAAAAACAGGTAGACATCATCAAATCCGTGCACAACTTTCTCATATAGGACATCCGATAGTGGGGGATAGTAAATATGGATCAACAGTTAGATTACCGGATCAGAAGATAGCACTAACTGAAACCTCCCTGTCATTCACTACAGCTACTACAGAGGAGAGAAAAACCGTAACCCTAGAGATTCCTCAAAAATCATGGTAATGTAAAACTATGATATTAATCGATGGAAGAAAGGCACGTGAGCATTATCTACCTCTCATTCAAGAGAGAATTAAAAAGCTATCTAAATCACCCTGCTTGCTGATAATTCAGGTAGGTAATAGGGAAGATTCTACAGCATTCATAAAAGCTAAAAAGTCTTTTGCGGGAAAGATAGGATCAAAAGAAATACATATTCATCTTGATGAGAGTGTTAATCAGGATGAGGTGATAGGAATAATAAAAAAGTATAACTCTGATAGTGATGTAAATGGAATAATTGTCCAATTACCACTTCCCAAGCACCTAGATTCAGATGCTATCATTGATTCTATAGATCCTCAAAAGGATGTAGATGGTCTAACTAAAAATACAAAGTTCACTCCTGGTACAGCTAGAGGAATACTAGAGCTACTAAACTACTACAATATTCCATTAAAAGATAAAAAGGTAACAGTAATGGGGCGTTCAAAACTAGTTGGTACACCGATTGCTAATATGTGTCGCAATAACGGAGCAATAGTTACAGTATGTCATAGTGAGAGTGAAAATATTCCTGAAAAAGCCAAAGATTCAGAAATACTGATTGTGGCCATAGGGAAACCTAATCATGTAGATGAAAGCTATGTATCAAAAGATCAGATTGTGATAGATGTGGGTATTACAAGATGGGATGATAGACTAGTCGGTGATGTTAACTTTGAAAAAGTTAAAGATATTGTTAAAATGATCACCCCGGTTCCAGGAGGTGTTGGTCAGATGACAGTACTAGCACTTTTCGAGAACCTTGTTGATTCGTGCTATAATCAAAATATTAATAACTAATTAATTAAAAAATGAGTAATCAAGAACAAGTTTGGAAAATAGCAAAATGGGTTGGAGTTATTCTAGCAATCTTTCTTGCTGTTGTTTCAATTAAAGAATTTAAATCAATATCATATGTTGGGAAGCAGTTTCCAGCTATGACTAATATAACTGTAACAGGGAAAGGGGAGGCAATATCAATTCCTGATATCGCTACCTTCTCATTTAGTGTAAATGAGACTGCAAAGACAGTTAAGGAGGCACAAGACATGGCTACAGAAAAGATAAACAAAGCTCTTGCTGCTGTTAAGTCTGGAGGTGTTTCAGAGAAGGATATAAAGACTCTTTCATACAATATTAATCCTCATTACGAATATAATCAGATATATTGTGTAACAGTACCTTGTCCACAAGGAAGAAATGTTTTAACTGGATATGATGTAAGTCAGACTATCGAAGTTAAAATCAGAGACCTATCAAAAGCAGGGGAACTGTTTGATGCTATAGGAAAAGCAGGAGTTCAGACAGTAAATGGACTTTCATTCGCTATTGATAATATTGATTCAGTAAAAGCTATAGCTAGAGCAGATGCAATTGCTAAAGCTCAGACAAAAGCAGAGAAGATTGCTAAAGATTTGGGAGTTAAGCTAGTAAGGGTAACTAGTTTCTATGACTCAAGTGATGAACAGATATATGCTCCATACGCAAGAGAAGCTATGGTAAGCTCAGACATGATGTCAGTAAAAGCTGTAGCACCTCAGATTCCTACAGGAGAACAAAAGGTTATGGCAAGTGTATCAATCACATACGAAATACGATAAATTACAATTCATTGACATAAAGCCCAAGAGGGGGTAGTATTTAGTTACTACCCCCTCGGGGTTTTTTAATACAAGAATTAATAGAAAGACTATGAAAATAACTGAATATATAAAGGATACACGTGGTGAAATGGAACATGTAACATGGCCAAGTAGACAACAGGCACTTCTCTATGCGTCAGCTGTGGTGGCGGTATCAGTATTCATAGCTTTTCTTTTGGGCCTGTTTGACTATATATTCGCTCGATTACTAACTCTATTCGTTTAATACAAAAGATATGTCAAAACAACAAATTGGAGGTGAAAGAAGTTGGTATGCAATACATACATATGCAGGATACGAGAATGCAGTTGCTCGTAATTTGAAGCAAAGAATCGAATCTTTGGGAATGGAAGACCGTATATTTAATGTTATTGTGCCAACTGAAAAGAAAATAAAGATAAAGGGTGGAAAGAGAGTAGAGGAAGAGGAGAAAATATATCCTGGATATGTTCTAGTAGATATGATCGTGACTGATGATTCATGGTATGTGGTCCGTAATACACCAAGAGTAACGGGCTTTGTAGGATCAGGAGTATTCCCAGTTCCACTTGATAAGAAGGAAGTTGATACGCTCTTTGGAAGAATGAATAAGGAAGAGGTAAAACACACAATTGATCTAGTAAAAGATGAGAATGTAAAGATTGTTGATGGCCCATTTAAGGATCTAGAGGGTAAGGTTAGTGAGGTTGATGATACAAGAGGTAAGGTAAAGGTTCTTGTTTCAATGTTTGGTCGAGAAACACCAGTAGAGCTAGATTTCTTGCAAGTTAGCAAGATTTAATATAGTATCTCTATACCTCATGCTTCTAGAGGAAATCAATTAATTCAATAAAATATGGCTAAAAAAATAGTTAAAAAGGTAAAAGTTATCGCTCCAGCAGGGAAAGCTACACCAGCTCCACCACTTGGTCCTACTCTAGGTCAGGCAGGAGTTAATATTGGTGATTTCACTAAGAAGTTTAATGATGCTACAAAGGGAATGATGGGAGATATGATTCCAGTAGTTATCACTGTATATGATGATCGTACTTATGATTTTGTCCTAAAGACTCCACCTGCAAGTTCTCTAATCCTAAAGGCTATCGGTGTTGAGAAGGGTTCAGGCAAGCATGCGGTAAAGAGAGCTGGTACAATCACAAAGGCTCAAGTAAGAGCAATTGCTGAGAGAAAGATGCCAGATCTAAATGCTAGTACTATAGAAGCCGCTATGAAGATCATAGAAGGTTCATGTAGATCAATGGGTGTGGATGTAAAGTAAAGAAAGGGTATAGAAAAAGCGGGGAATATGTCCTCGCTTTTTCTAATCCTTCAATTTCGGAGTACCAGTATAGTCCACTTTGTATTCAAGTAATAAAGTACCTGTAGCCTCTGAGGTCTGTGAAGATATGAGCTTGAGAGAATAGTGTAAGTCTTCATTAAAAAGATTCATACCTTTGCCAAAGAATACAGGTTCAATTGTTAGATAGAGGGTATCTACAAGTCCTGACTTCATAAACATTGTGTATATGTGGGTACCGCCACAAATAGCTACTTCTTTGTGACCTTTTTCCTCTAGTTTCTGAATCAATTCAATAGGGCTATCCTGTGTCATTTGAACACCTTCAAAAGTTTGATTCTTTGAATATACGATATTTACCCGTTCCTTAAGTGGTTGACCTATGGTCTTGTAGGTAGAAGAACCCATAACTACAACGCCAGCTCTTTTTGTAAGTTCAACAAATCTTTTTTTATCCACCTTGCTACTCCAATACATAGGACTATGCTGGCTGTCCTTTGCAATAAACCCATCTGCTGACATTGCTGCAATAATGAAGACTTTTATCATAGTCAATATTGTATCATATTCTGATAAGTGATAAATTGAGTGTATAATAAAAATTATGAAACCAAAAGGATTAATTACAAACGGAGGAATTTTCGGTCTAGGATCAAACTTTAAGGATAGATTCATTCAAGATTTTAAAATACTTGAAAAAACAATTTCACATTGTAAGGGTTTGGGTCTAAAAATTGTACTCACTCAGGGAACGTACGATATGGTACATATTGGCCACTCAAGATACTTTGAAGAAGCAAAAAAACATGGTGACCTACTGGTTGTAGGAGTGGATAGTGATAAGAAGGTGAGAGCTAGAAAGGGTCCAGATCGTCCAATAGTGCCACAGGAGGAGAGATTGGAAATGGTTGCTCATCTACGCTCAGTGGATATTGTAACTTTGAAAGAACATAATGCACCAAGGTGGCATTTGATAAAGGCAGTAAAACCTGATGTTTTAATAATGACAAAAGAAATACACGCAAAGTATACAAAGGCAGAGATGAAAGAACTTTCTGCGCTATGTGGAAAGGTGGTAATACTAAACCCTATGGCTACGACTTCAACAAGTGCAAAGATCCGTCTTATGCAGCTTAAAATAGCAAAGAAGTTTGAGAAAGCTATAATCCCAAGACTAACTGATATGATAAGTGAAACCCTAACTGGGGTTAAGACTAAAAAATAGTATGAAGAAAGTGGTAATAGCCTATGTACCAGTTCTCCATGAAGGATATAGGAGATTTTTTGAGAAAAACAAAGGTGCAAAGCTTATGCTATTAGGCGATGAGGTAAAAGAAAAGTTTGTGCCTTTGGTAAAAGATATACGAGCTCTACCTGTAGAATTAATTAAAAAATCTCTTGAAACCTGGAATATCTTTTCTTCTATCGAAGTCGTTGATATAAACTTTCTTAAAAATCTAAATACAATAAAAGAGAGTATTGTCATGCCAGATGAGGATATAATGCATGAATTACAGAATGAGTATTTTCCTAAAATTAAAAAGATTGAATTCGATTCAATTTTCCTAAGGTGGGATAAACATAAATCAACAGCAGAGCAGGCAGTTGAAATAGATCAGAAGATTTCAAAAGATAAGTTTGATAAGGAAATAATTTCAATGTTGAAAGGGGAGGCAAAGAAGAGCGCTGACTTCTGGAGGGGTATTGCTTCTGCAGTGGTGAAGAATAAAAAGATTGTACTGATGGCCCACAATAGACACGTACCAGTAGAGCAAATGCCTTATGTTGATGGGGATCCAAGAAGTGATTTTCATAAGGGTGTTAACCTTGAGCTTTCTACAGCACTTCATTCTGAGGCTGGATTAGTAGCAGAAGCTGCGCAAAAAGGTATATCCCTTGAAGGTACATCGATGTATGTAACAACTTTTCCATGTCCACCATGTGCAAAGCAGATAGCATACGCCGGCATAAAAAAACTATATTATCGTGGAGGATATGGTGTACTAGATGCAGAAAGGATATTGAAGAGTATGGGGGTGGAGATTATCTTTGTGGAAGGTGAGTAGATATGATTGAAGTTTGTATGGGTGTATGATAATGTTCGTTTGGACATTTGTCCCTCACATCAATAACTGTAACGTTTCAGTGCTATGTACCCAGAATTCCATGTCTTGAGGGTGCCAGATGATCAAATCTGGCAGCTATTCAACGTCAGCAACTACGAATACTACTGCAGGAAGGTCGAGGATCTTCGAAATGGAGTCTGTCCATTCTGCACCATCGATCCTACGGTCAACGAGGTTCTCTTCGAGAACCCAAGCTGGAGAGTCTGGATGAACAAGGTCGCTCCGCGATCTGGCCAAGACTACCAGTTCATCATACCAAGCAAGTGCCACGTTGAGCGTTTCGGGGATTTGCAAGGTATGGAGGCAGTCCATCTCCTTGAGGCAATTAAGTGGATTGATTGCACCTACGACATCAAGGGTGGAGTGTACGTCGTCCGCTCCGGCGACCCCGCTCGAAATGCCAAGAGCGTCCCACACCTCCATGTCAACTATCAGGTTCCCACTGGCATCGACCGTGTGGAGGTGACCATTGCCAAGTCCCAAGCGGATCTTGAGAAGAAACTCCCAATCCTCCGTATCTTCGAGAAGATGCGCCATGCAGAAGCAGCCATGGGGGTTGAATCCGGCTTCGACGAACTCACACCGGAGGAGCAAGACTTGGTGCGCGACAAACTCGCACCGCCTGTAACTAAGAGTTCCTGAAACCCTAAAGGAAATCAAAATGGCGCTACTGACGTGGCGCCATTTGTACTATCTACCTCTTCTTTCCCTTACCAAAACTAAATTTCCACGACTCCTCAGATTCAAGTTTGGCTAGATCAGGTTCAATCATGTGCGCATGAATATGAAATACGGAATTACCATAAGTTCCATGTTCTGGATTGCTTCCAAATCTAATTGCAATACCACCACCAGGAATATTTCTTTTAATTGATTCGTCTTTAAACATTTGAATAAGTTCAGCACCTGCCTCGTTATCCATATCATTTAAATGTTCGATATGAGTGTTGTATATTGCCAGTAGTTGATGCTTCACTTTCTCATATGGCCACTGATTGTCTGTGAGAGTCCAAAATTTACCCTTTTTAATAATTGGATTTTTGTGATACTTTTCTAAATGTTCCGTACAAAAAGGACAATGCTTGTTCGCAGCAATTTCAAGCATTACTTTTTTCTGATATTCTTGCCTGCTATTCTCTACATGTACAAATTCTTTTGCCATATCTATATCGCTACTGGTATACCCTTAATTCCTGGATGAGGATTGTAGTCAGAAAGAGTAAAGTCTTCTTTTCTAAAATCGAATATATTCATCTTGTCCTTGTTTACAGTAAGGGTAGGGAATGCCTTAGGTTCACGTGATAGCATGGTCTCAACAGCTGGTATTTGATCTACGAATATATGTGCATCAGAAACGGTATGAATATATTCATCAGCTTCGATTCCAAGAACTTGTGCAATAGCTAGTGCTAAAGCCCCGTACTGTGCCATATTAGATGGAACACCAACAGGAAAGTCACCAGATCTCTGTATCATATGCATAGTTAGCTTGTTATCAAGTATTCTAAAGTGTAACCAACCATGACATGGAGCAACAACAACTTTCTGTTGTTTACCTTTACCTCTAATAATATACTGTGGTATCCAAGGAGAAATGAAATGAGTTTTAAGATGAGGTAATTCTTTCATTTGCTCGATAATATTTTGGAATTGATTGTACGTTGTTCCTTCTGATGTAGGGAAATCATGAAAAGCCGCTCCATATGATCCTGGGCCGAGATCTCCAGTCTCAAGTCCACGCTTCTTACACTTCTCTTCGGTGACCCAAGATGACCACCAAGTACATCCAAATTTTAATAGTTCTTCCTGAGTTCTTGCACCATTTATGAATGCAAATATTTCACCAACAGCTTGCTGCCATATAGTGACAGGTAGTCTCTCTGAAATATTTGGAGCCATATTTCTTTCTGTAATTAAAGGGTATCCATTGTTCAACTTAAAATGCATAGAACCTGGTGCCATAAGACTAATGGCATCAGTACCTTGGGGTGTAATACTTTTAGTACCATGATCCAATATCTTTTTTAATATATCTCGATACTGAGTATCGGGTGTTCTTTCATTGTATGGTTTCATATTAATATTGTATCATATACGATATATGAAGGTAAAAATAAAGAAATTAAAAGAAGATGCAAAACTTCCAAGTTATGCACATCCAGGAGATGTGGGATTAGATATGTATTCTTTAGAGGATTATGAACTGAAACCAGGGGAGAGAAAAATATTCTTTACTGGTTTTGCACTTGAGTTTGATCATGGATATGCCGCCATAGTTAAAGACAAAGGAAGCCTACCTAAGAATGCAGGCATACACAGTATGGGAGGAGTTTTTGATGCTGGATACAGAGGGGAATATAATGTGAATCTAATAAATCTCGGACAGGAATCGTATCATATAAAAAAAGGAGATAAACTAGCACAACTTGTAATCATCCCTGTTGCCATAGCTCAGTTTGAAGAAGTAAAAGAATTAAGTGATTCTTCAAGAGGAGAAGGGAGATTTGGTAGTACTGGTAAACAATAGTATGAAAAAGACAAATTTATGCTTTTTAATAAGGGAAGATGAAATACTTTTAGCCATGAAGAAGAGAGGATTTGGTATTGGTAGATGGAATGGTGTTGGAGGAAAAGTGAAGGAAAATGAAAGTGTAGAGGATGCTGCAATACGGGAGATTGAGGAAGAGATAGGGGTTAAGGTGAAGAAGGAAGATATGGAAACGGTTGCAATGCTAGAATTTATTTTTGTAAATAAACCAGAGTGGAATCAAGAAGTAAATGTATATTTCATATCAAAGTGGGAAGGGGAACCAACTGAGTCCGAAGAGATGAAACCACAGTGGTATAAGAAGACAAACTTACCATTCGACAAAATGTGGGAAGATGATCCAAATTGGTTACCAAGAGCGATAAAAGGAGAGAAGGTAAAAGGATATTTCTCATTTGATGAGAATCAGAAAATGCTGCCAGGGTTTAGGGTAGAAAAAATCTAGCCGTCCCTCCGATAGGGTACGGCCAGTGTATTATGCAGCAGCGAATACTCGCTGTGGCACACGAATGATATCTTCCGTATCAAGTGGTGGCGCCTTGGGTGGAAAGAGTTCACCCTGCCGTGCGTTCAATTCTGCCAGGATTGAATCTAGCAGCTTTGAACTATGGGGGCATTTGCGTATTTTGCCTGCCTTCTCCCCAAGCATTGTGTCGAACCCTGTGTTGAACTGTCTCCAGGTTTTTCCTTCGTCAAGAAGAATGACGTACATGGGAAGTACCTTGTCTAGGGCGTAAACAAACTTCGCCTCAGGATCAGTTCTACTTTCATACTTGAGCAGGGCTTCGTGAAGTTCTGAAAACTCAGGGAGTTCAGCCCGGAGTTTCTGGATAGCAGCCATCTCTCTTGCATGTTTACCATCCATCACCGCGGCGCTGTCAATGAAAGCACACGCATCACCAGCAAATAGTTCCGGAAGATCGTGGACAATGGCATATTTCAGCACTTTGCCCAAATCTAAAGACAGGTTTTTGCTGTTAATGATGTACCAAGCAACGATTGCTAATTGATAGGAGTGTTCAGCGTCATTCTCCCACCGATGTTCGCCCGTTGCCCGAACCATCCTCTGGATCTGTTGAAAGGATATTGTAAACTGAACGAATTTGAGGATTCGGTCCAATTCACTCACCCTCTTTTTTCTCGAGCTCATAATTTCGAAAATTGAACCATCCATTCCTAATTGTATTACTTGATTTTCAATGTGCAATATTGCACTAAATCACTTTCTGTTTCATAACCCAAAATCTTTTTGATATATATACCTAAAGTGATAATATTTAATCATTATTCCCATAATCAATAATCCCATGAAAGATACACAAATAAAGAAACTAATGGAAGCAGAGAAGAAGAGACAGAAATCAGTTGTAAATCTCATTGCATCTGAGAATATTGTTTCAAAAGATGTGCTTGAAGCTTTGGGTTCTGAATTAACAAATAAGTATGCAGAAGGATATCCGGGACATAGGTATTATGGCGGCAATGAAGTAGTCGATAAGATTGAAAACTTGGCTATAGAAAGAGCACTAAAACTTTTTAAACTTAAGTCAAATGATTGGCATGTAAATGTTCAGGCTTTGTCAGGATCACCCGCGAATCTTGCTGTATACCTAGCGCTCGTACCACAAGGTGGGAAGATAATGGGAATGTCTCTTGATCAGGGTGGTCATTTAACACACGGATATAAGGTCTCAGCAACAGGTAAGTTTTGGATGCAAGTACCATATGGAGTTGATAAGAATACTGAGGTACTTAACTACGATTCATTAAAGGAAATTGCATTAAGAGAAAAACCAGCAATAATTGTTGGTGGGTACACAGCCTATCCTAGAGAGATTGATTTTAAAAAGTTGAGAGAGGTTGCAGATGCTTGTGGTGCACTTCTAATGATAGATATGTCACACATTGCGGGTCTTGTTGCGGGTGGAGTATATCCAAGTCCATTTATATATGCTGATATTGTTACTACAACAGTCCATAAAACTCTTCGAGGTCCGCGTAGTGCAATGATTTTCTCACGAAACGATAAAAAGATAGTTAATAAAAATGGTAAGGAACAAACATTAGGTGAGTTGATTGATAAGGCGGTATTTCCAGGTCTACAAGGAGGACCACATTTAAATCAGGTTGCTGCTGTGGCAGTTGCATTAAAGGAGGCAGCATCACCAGCTTTTAAGAAATATGCAACACAAATAAAAAAGAATGCAAAAGTTCTTGCTTCTGAGTTGTCTAATATGGGATGGAGAATAATTTCTGGTGGCACAGATAGTCATCTAATATTGGTTGATACCTGGATGGATGGTAAGGGTATATCAGGTAAAGTGGCTAGTGATAAATTAGAAAAAGAGGGAATTATTGTGAATAAGAATGCTATACCTTACGATACTAGACCACCTGTCGATCCATCCGGTATCCGTCTAGGAACTGCAGCTGAAACCACTAGAGGAAAGAAGGAAAAAGATATGAAAAAGATAGCGGAGAGAATCAATAAGATTTTGAGGAAATAAAATTCCTCGCCACATTCCTATGTCGCAGTAAGGGGTATATCCTTTTAGATAAAAAAGAGAAGCCCTCTCCGCCAAGCGCGGAGAGGGTACAGGGTCTCAGTGGGTCAAATCCGAGCAAACCCCCATTGAGGCTATCCTCTATAACCTTGTACAGTTGGCCCGTTCATTCCGGCCTCTGTTTACAATCAATTCAAGGATAGGCTGATAGAAAAGTACCACGATTATTAAAAGTATGCAATATATACGACAAACCCCCTTGCGCCGAATTGCGCAAGGGGGTGGCGAACGGTGACTGGGTATGTATCACCGTGTCGATCCAAGACTCGCTATGGCAGCGAGTACACACAAGAGGAGCGACTACAGATAATATACCATATTAATATGATAAGATCAAATATTTTTTAAAAACTCCCTTTGATGCTAGAATGAATAAATGATTAAGGAAATAACTAAATTACTAATAGAAGCTACTGAGAAAGTCGGTATTTCTGATGCTAAGATAGAGCTTGTACATCCTGAGGATATGAATCATGGCGATTTCTCTTGTAACGTCGCCATGGTCTATGCAAAGACCTTAAAGGTGAATCCAAAAGCTTTGGCTGAGAAAATAGTAGAACTTTGCAAAGAAAGAGATTTGAAAAATATAAAGGCAATAGAAGTCGCAGGTCCCGGATTCATTAATTTTAAAATCAAAGATTCATATTTTACAAATGAAATATTAAAGATAAGTAAAGATATAGAAAACTTTGGGAAAATAGATTTGGATAAAGGTAAGGAAATAATGGTGGAGTACACAGATCCAAATCCATTTAAGGTTTTTCACATAGGTCATCTAATGGCAAATACTATAGGGGAATCAATTTCAAGAATTGTGGAAGCATCTGGTGCCAAAGTCATTCGTGCATGTTATCAAGGAGATGTTGGATTGCATGTAGCAAAGACTATTTGGGCAATAGTTAAAGATGGTAAATATAAGGATGATATAACATATCTGGGAGAGATGTACGTACTAGGTTCAAGTAAATATGATGAAGATGAAAAGGCAAAAGTCGAGATAGTAGAAATAAATAAAAAGATATTTGAAAAATCAGATCCAGAGATAAATAAAATCTATGAAGCAGGAAGAAAATTAAGTCTAGAGTACTTTGATGGAGTATATGAAAAGCTAGGAACAAAATTTAATAACTTCTTTTTTGAATCAGAAGTTGCTGATGACGGTATAAGGATTGTTAAAGAATTTCTAAAGAAAGGAATCTTTGAAGAAAGTGAAGGAGCTATAGTTTTCCCTGGAGAGAAGTATGGAGAGCATACTCGAGTATTTATCAATTCACAAGGATTACCGACTTATGAAGCGAAGGAATTGGGATTGAATAAAAAGAAATTTGAAATATATCCAAAGCTCAATGAGTCGATTATCGTAACTGCAAATGAGCAGGACGCATATTTTCGAGTAGTTCTACAGGCTTTAAAACAAATAGATAAAAATATAGGGGAGAAAACAAAACACATGAGTCATGGTCTCTTAAGACCAGCTTCAGGAAAGATGTCATCAAGAAAAGGGAATGTAGTACCGGCTGAAGTATTGATAAAGGACTTTGAGGTTTTGGTTGAGGATAAGACTAAAGATAGAGATTTTACATCAAAGGAAAAAGGAGAAATAAATAATCAGATTGCAATAGCAGGACTAAAATACATAATACTTCGCCAATCAATAGGTGGAGATATTATATATGATCCGAATAAAGCACTATCATTCGAAGGTGATTCAGGTCCATATCTACAATATGCAACAGTAAGAGCACAGGCAGTGGTGAATAAGGCTAGTGATAAGGAAGTTAACACACTGCCAGATGTCGTTAGTGCTTTCGAAAAAACTCTTATACGTTTCCCAGAAATAATAGAAAGAGCAAGACTAGAGTATGCGCCACACTATATCGTTACATACCTTACAGAACTTTCTTCAGCTTTCAATGCATACTATGCGAATAATCAGATATTGGATGAGAAGGATGCACTTTCACCATATAGGGTGCTTATAACAAAAGTCTTTGTGCAAACCATGAAGAATGGGTTATGGATTTTGGGAATTAAGGTGCCAGAGAGGATGTGAGGATATAAAACAAACTTGCAGTTTTGTGTTAGTCGTACCAGTATTTAAATAGCGGATCAATTTTCCGATGCTGGCAAATTGATGTAAATTAGCCATTAAAAAGATAAAAACCATTTTTAGCACTAACAAAATGGTCAATTTATTTTAGTGGCGATATCAATTTGTTAGTGCCAACAAACTGATAAGCTTCTCAGATAGTTTTTTTGCTAAAAAGTGCTAAAATAGCTCTATGTCAGCAGAAAACATAGAAAAACCAACTAAAGGTAAAACCGTAGAAACAGAGGAGAAAATACTAGAATTCTGGGAAAAGAAGGGTATTTTCAAGAAAACTCTAGAGAAACCTTCACCAAAGGGTGATTATGTATTCTACGATGGACCTCCTTTTGCTACAGGTGAGCCACATTATGGTCACGTAGTTCCAGGAACTGTAAAGGACGTAATACCTCGATATAAGACAATGAGGGGGTATAAGGTAAGAAGAAGATGGGGTTGGGACTGTCATGGTTTGCCTGTAGAGAATCTAATAGAAAAAGAGTTAAAACTAACCTCAAAGAAAGATATTACTGACTACGGTATCGGTAAGTTTAATGCTGCTGCACAAGCTAGTGTTATGCGTTATGCGCATGATTGGAGAAGGATAATACCTAGACTAGGAAGGTGGGTGGATATGGATGATGACTATAGAACAATGGATGCATCATATACTGAGTCAGTATGGTGGGCATTTTCTGAGCTCCATAAAAAAGGTCTTATATATGAAGGATTTAAATCAATGAATCTCTGTCCTCGTTGTGAGACAACACTTTCTAACTTTGAAGTGAGTCAGGGATATAAAGATATTACAGATATATCTGTTTATGCTAAATTTAAATTAAAAGATAGTCCAGATACATTCTTTTTAGCTTGGACTACAACGCCATGGACTTTACCAGGAAATGTTGCTCTAGCTATAAACCCAACATTTAAATATGTAAAGATAGAAGTTGAGAATACTAAAGTCATTCTAGCTCAATCAAGACTATCAACTATAAAATCAGAGTATAAGGTTATAGAAGAAATAGAAGGAAGTAAATTAATTGGTCTTTCATATGAACCTGTTTTTAATTATTATATAAATGATAAAAAGCTAAAGAATAGAGAAAATGGATGGAAGGTGTATGGTGCAGATTTTGTAACTAACGATAGTGGAACAGGTATCGTACATATTGCTCCAGCTTTCGGTTCTGATGACTATGATCTATCTCTAAAGCACAATCTACCTTTCGTCCAACACGTAAATACAAACGGAAAGTTTAAACCAGAAGTCACTGACTTTGCTGGACAGGCCGTAAAACCAAAAGATACGGCTGAAGATAAAGATGCACATCAAAGATCAGATATAGAAGTAATAAAATATCTAGCTGGTAAAGGAACTCTTTTTGCAAAAGAAAAAATAATACATTCATATCCACATTGTTGGCGTTGTGATACACCACTTCTCAACTACGCCTCTTCATCATGGTTTGTAAAAGTAACTTCACTCAGAGATAAGCTAGTAAAGGAGAATAGTAAAGTTAAATGGGTACCGGAGGAAGTTGGAGAAGGAAGATTCGGTAATTGGTTGGCGGGAGCTCGTGATTGGGCAATATCACGATCACGTTTCTGGGGTGCACCATTACCAGTTTGGAGAGAGGAGAATACAGATGAGTGTCATGTATTGGGTTCAGTAGAGGATTTAAAAAAATACAGTAAAGCTAATAACACATACTACGTTTGTAGACATGGAGAGGCGGAGAATAATGTAAAGATGATTGTAAGTTCAATTGCAAGTAATCAACATCACTTAACAGAAAATGGAAAGAAACAGGCAGAAGAAGCAGGTAAGTGGCTTTTTGATAAAAAGATTGATTTGATAATCACTTCACCATTTGTTAGAACCAAAGAAACAGCAGAGATAATCGCATCAAGAGTAAGACTTGATAAGAGTAAAATAATTGTTGATGAAAGGATTCATGAGATAAATGCAGGTGTCTGGAACAATAAAAGCTTTAATGACTATGTAAAAAACTTTGCTCACGCAGACCGTTTCGAGAAGAGACCTGAAGGAGGAGAGAACTATGTTGATATTAAGAAGAGAATGGGGGATTTCATCTACGATATTGATCATAAATATTCTGGTAAGAATATTCTAATCATCTCTCATGATACACCGCTATTTCTACTTGATGCAGTTACTCAAGGATGGAATAGAAAAGAAGCAATAGAAGCTCGTGGTAATGCAGATCATTTTAATAAAAATGGCAAACCACGCAAACTAGATTTCCACCCTCTACCACACAACGTGGAATATGAATTAGATCTACATCGATCATTCATTGATGATATAGAGCTAGTTTCAGAAAAGGGTAATAAGATGAAGAGAATACCCGAAGTATTTGATTGCTGGTTCGAATCCGGAGCTATGCCTTTTGGTGAATCTCACTATCCTTTTAATAAATGTGACTTTAATCCAAAACCAGGACCATTTAGTAAGATCCTAGGAAGAACAAAGGGATATCCGGCAGATTTTATCGCAGAAGGACTAGATCAAACTCGTGGCTGGTTCTATTCCATGCTTGTTCTTGGCGTAGCTTTGTTTGGTAAATCACCATATAAGAATGTTGTAGTTAATGGAACAGTATTAGCAGAGGATGGACAGAAGATGTCAAAGAGATTAAAAAACTATCCTGATCTAATGATTGTTGTTGATAAATATGGTGCTGATGCCCTACGTTATGTTTTGATGTCTTCACCTGTTGTACACTCACAAGATCTCGCTTTTTCTGAAAGAGCAGTAGATGAGGTGGTTAAAAAACATATAGGTAGATTAAATAATGTAGTCTCATTCTATGAGATGTATGCAAAAGACAATATACCTAATATTAAGAGTGAGAATCATCTAGATATATGGATTAATACCAGATTAAAGGAATTAATAAAAGAAATTACCGAATCTTTGGATAAGTTTCAGATCGATAAAGCAACTAGACCAATAGCTGATTTTATCGATGACCTATCAACCTGGTATATACGTAGATCACGAGATCGTTTCAAGAGTGAATCAGATAGGGCGGCTGTACTTTCAACTACAAGAAATGTATTAATAGATTTCACAAAACTTCTAGCTCCCTTCATGCCATTTATAGCAGAAGATATATATCAGAGATTAAAAGGACCACTTGAGAGTGTGCATCTAGAAGCGTGGCCAAGATCATCAAAAGTTGATGGAAGGATATTGAAGAATATGACACAGATAAGACAGATAGCTTCACTGGCTCTGGAAGCACGTACAAAAGCAAAAATAATAGTACGCCAACCTCTTTCAAAGCTCTATGTAAAAGAAAAATTTCCTGTATCACTAGTAGATATCATTAAAGATGAAGTAAATGTAAAAGAGGTGGTACATGATGAGACATTGGGTAGTGAAGTTATGCTTGATACGAATATAACTCCAGAATTAAAAGAGGAGGGTATTGTACGAGAATTAATACGATCAATTCAGGAATTAAGAAAAGAAAAGGGACTGACGATAAACGATAGGGTAACTCTGGTTATTGATTCAGATAAAAACTTCTCCAGTCTAGTTGAGAAGAATAAAGATTTGATAGTTAGCTCAACTCTTCTAAAAGGTATAATTTTCAAAGAATTAGGAAATATAGCTATAAATATAGCCGAGTACAGTATTAAACTTGATATAGAAAAGTAGTAATGCACCATATCTACACCACTCCTGCTTTCGTAGTACATAGTAGTCCACATGGCGAGGCTGGCAAATTTCTTCTGCTATTCACCCGTGATTTCGGTATGATAGGGGTGGTTGCGCAAGGGATACGTCTTAATCAATCAAAGTTAAGATATCATATCCAAGATTCAAGTTTCTCTAATGTGTCAATTGTAAGAGGAAAGGAGGTTTGGAGATTAACTGGAGCGCATGAGATTGAAAATCATGGAGGGACGATATTACACCTCAAGATCCTTAAATTACTTAAACGTCTTTTACAAGGTGAAGACAAGAATGAAAGATTGTTTGAAATTATAGAATCAATGTATCAATCAAATATAGAAGAGAAAGACTATGGTCTTGTTGAGTGTATAACTATACTAAGAATACTGGATTCATTGGGATATATTAAAGGAAATACTGAAATAGATACGTATCTAAAAGATAACTCTCTCACATTGGAAACATTAGCTAGTTTTGCTGGTATTAAGTCTAAAGTATTAAATATTGTAAACTCAGCCCTTAAAGAGAGTCAGTTGTAGTATATATGATATAATTACACGTATGAACGGAGAGGATCAAAATAAGATCGAAGAGCTCAATAACACCCTATATTCTAGAAATGCTCCAGATATAAAAACAAAAAGAAGGTTACGTTTCCATGGACAAGAAGCAGATGTTAATACAGATTGGGAGCATGAGTCAGAAAGTCCAGAACCTGAAGTTAAATTAAATACTAAATTTAAAGATAGATCTATGTCATTCTTTACAAAAATACTATTCACCTCATTCATCTTCTTTCTCGTAGCCTTAGGTATTGGTGCATACCTAGTATTTAACGGATCAAATATAGTTTCTACTAACAATGTTGATATAACTATCAATGGTCCAATTTCTGTGGCAGGTGGAGAACCTGTATCCTTTGAGGTACAAGTTAAAAATCATAATAATATTAAACTTCAGACAGTAGATATGTCAGTGGACTTTCCAGTAGGTACCACAGACCCGAGTGATGGTCTTAGAGAGTTAAAAAATACCAGAGAACTAATACCAGATATTGTTCCTGGTGGGGTAGGGCAAAAGACAATTAAAGCCATATTGTATGGTGAGGAGAATAGTAAGAGGGAAATAAAGGTCACTGTGGAGTACAGAGTACAAGGATCAAATGCTGTTTCTGTTAAAGAAAAGACATTTGATGTTCTCATCTCTTCATCACCATTAACTCTAACAGCATCATCTTTTAAAGAAGTAAATTCAGGTCAGGAGTTTGAGATGTTGGTAACCATGAATTCAAATTCAAAAGAGGTAATTAAGAATCTTGTGCTAAAAGCCGTATATCCTTTTGGATTCACATATATATCTTCAGATATGAAACCAATTACTACTGATAATTCCGTTTGGAAGATTGGTGATATGCCACCTGGTGGTAAGAAGGTTGTAAAGATAAAGGGAAAGCTTGAAGGACAAGATGATGAAAAAAGAGTATTCAGATTTACAGCAGGTGCTGGTAGGCTGGGTAACGATAAACTCATAGGTACAGAATATATAACTGGCACACAAGAGATATCTATAAGGAAACCGTTTATGTCTGTTGATGTTGCACTGAATGGTGATTCCAGTGATCAAGGATATATTGCTTCATTTAATAATCCTGTAAAAGTAGATATTTCATATTACAATAATCTACCAACCTCAATTATCGATGCTGAGGTGCATGTAAAGCTCTCTGGTACAGCGCTTGATAAGTCATCAGTTTCTCCTGATGATGGGCTATATAAGTCTGCTGATAATGAAATTGTGTGGAATAGCATCACTACAAATGATTTGAATAGTATTGAGGCTGGTGGAAGTGGTAAGGTAAGTTTTACAATAACTCCACGTGATCAGAGTACAACTATAAAAGCAATAACAAATCCAAATTTAAAATTCGATATAAGTATAAAGGGTAAAAGAAATTCAGAGGGTAATGTCCCAGAAAGCATAGCTTCGACTGTACAGAAAGAAGTCAGAATATCTTCTAATATTGCATTAGGAGGTCAGGTACTGAGGTCAACAGGACCATTTACAAATACAGGCCCAATACCTCCAAAGTCTGAGCAACAAACAACATATACAATATTGTGGACTGTTGATAATGGAGCAAATGCTGTAAGTAATGTAGTTGTTCAGTCTGGATTACCACCATATGTAAAATGGTTAGGGAAGATTAGTCCTGCAGGTGAGGATGTAAGTTACGACAGTGTTCATGGTCAGATAGTATGGAATGTCGGTAGCCTCTCAACATATACAGCAGGTAGCTCAAAGAGAAGGCAGGTAGCATTCCAAGTATCTTTAACACCAAGTATAAATCAGGTAAATGATAGTCCAGCAATACTAGATCAGTCTGTAATTACTGCAATCGATGACTTTACAGGTGAAGAATTAAAGAGTAATCTAGGGACACTAACAACAAGATTTAGTACTGATCCTCAATATAAGGATGGAGATGATAAAGTAGGACAATAAATATATGGCAAAAGAAGAAACAAAGATGGAAAAAATTATATCACTCTGTAAAAGAAGAGGATTTGTTTTTCAAGGTTCAGAGATTTACGGAGGATTGGCTGGTACATGGGATTTTGCTCACTATGGTTTGCAATTGAAGAATAATATCAAGCAGTTGTGGTGGAAGCGTTTTGTTGAAGATCGCGACGATATGTATGGAGTAGATGCTGCAATACTTATGAATCAGAATGTCTGGAAGGCGAGCGGACATGTTGCCGGTTTCTCTGATCCGTTATCTGAATGTAAAAAGTGTAAGCATCGTTTCCGTACTGATCAACTAGAAAATCCAAAGAAATGTCCAGATTGTGGTGGGGAACTAGGTGAAGCAAGACAATTTAATATGATGTTTAAGACTAATGCTGGTCCAATAGAGAGTGATGAATCCATCACATATCTTCGACCTGAAACAGCACAAGGAATGTTTGTAAACTTCAAAAATGTACTAGACAGTATCCACCCTACACTACCATTTGGTCTTGCTCAGATAGGTAAAGCATTTAGAAATGAAATTGCTCCACGTGATTTTGTATTCCGTTCTCGCGAATTTGAGCAAATGGAAATAGAATATTTCGTAAAACCAACAGAATGGAAGCAGACTTTTGAAAGTTTTGTAAAAGAAATTCATGCATTCACAAATGATATCGGATTAGATAAGAGCCATGTACATGAGCTCGAGATACCAGACGGTGACCGTGCCCACTATTCAAAGCGAACAATTGATTTTGAATTTGATTTCCCATTTGGTAAAAAGGAATTATATGGTCTTGCATACAGAACTGATTTTGATTTGAAAGCTCATGCAGAAGCAAGCAAAGTTGATTTGTCATACTACGATGAAGAAACAAAGGAGAGATATATTCCTCACTGCATAGAACCATCGTTTGGAGTTGAGAGAACAGTACTTGCTGTACTTTCAGATGCATATACAGAAGATGAAATTGATGGAGAGAAGAGAGTATATATGAAGTTCTCACCTAAGGTGGCACCAGTGAAGGTTGCTGTTTTTCCACTATTGAAGAACAAACCAGTCTTGGTTGAGAAGGCTCAAGAAGTTTATAAGATGTTAAAGAAGAATATTTCAGGTGTGGTATTTGATGACAATGGAAATATAGGAAAAAGATATCGCCGACAGGATGAAATAGGTACACCATATTGTGTGACAATAGATTTTGATACTATAGAAAAAGATGCTGGAGTAACTGTGAGAAATAGAGATACAGGAAAGCAGGAGAGGGTAAAGATAGAGGAGTTGACAAAGTATCTAGATATTAAATAATGTCTGTATAATTAAATATGAAATTCAATAAAACCACTCTAGCTAATGGTCTTAAAATCATAACAATTCCAATGGAAGACAATCCTGCCGTAACTGTTTTAGTTATGGTAGAAACTGGTTCAAAGTATGAAACAAAGGAGATAAATGGGCTGTCACATTTCCTTGAACATATGATGTTTAAAGGTACATCTAAACGTCCTACTGCTATGGATATATCTAGAGAACTAGATTCTCTTGGTGCTCAATACAATGCATTCACAGGGCAAGAATATACAGGATACTATGCGAAAGTAAGTAAAGAGAAAGTAGATAATGCGCTAGATGTAGTATCTGATGTATATCTCAACCCACTTTTAAATGAGAAGGAAATAGAAAAGGAGAAAGGGGTTATAGTAGAAGAGATAAGAATGTATCAAGATCTACCACATAGACATGTACATGATGTTTTTATGAGTCTTGTATATGGTGATCAACCTGCAGGATGGAATATAGCTGGTACAGAAGATACGGTAAGGAGTTTTAAGAGAGAGGACTTTGCAAAGTATATAAGTGAACATTATGTTGCTGAAGCAACTACTGTTGTAGTATCCGGATCATTTAATGAGGCAGATATAATAAAGAAAATTGAGAAGGCTTTCTCCAAGATTCGAACATCAAGTAAACACAAAAAGGTAAAAGTAAAAGAAGAACAGAAAAAGCCAGAAATACTATTGAAATTCAAAGAGACAGATCAAGCACATCTAGTACTAGGTTTCAGATCATTTGATGCTAATAGTAAATATGATGCTAGTCTATCGGTACTCTCAACATTATTAGGCGGAGGTATGAGTTCTAGGCTCTTCCAGAAACTTCGTGAAGAAATGGGGGTTGGATATTATATACGTGCCAATCATGATACATATACTGATCATGGTCTATTCACCATATCAACTGGAATAGATACTAGTAGAATAGATGAAGTTATAAAGACACTACTTCATGAATGTAAAAAGATAATAACTGAAGAGATAACAGAGGAGGAGTTAAATAAGGTTAAAGACTATATCTCTGGTTCATTCGTACTTGGTCTTGAGACTTCTGATTCTAGGGCAGAATATTCAGCTATTAATCAGATACTGAAGGGTAAAATAGAGCTTCCACAAGAAGAAATAGATAAGATTAGAAAGGTAACTGTAGAAGATATAAAAGAGGTTGCCAAGCTCATCTTTGTTGAAGAAAAGCTAAATCTAGCTATAATTGGTCCATACAAGGATAGTGAGCGATTCCAAAAACTCCTTACATTAAAATGAAAAAATACTACATAACCACAACTCTCCCATATGTAAACTCAGATCCACATGTCGGCTTCGCTATGGAAATCATACGTGCTGATGCTATCGCTCGTGCCAAAAGACTACAGGGCTTTGACGTATTCTTTAATACTGGAACTGACGAGCATGGACTAAAGATATATGAGAAAGCATTAAGTCAGGGAGAATCGACTCAAGCATTTGTTGATCATTATGCAGAGAAGTTCAAAGAATTAAAAGGTATATTGGGTATATCAGATATACATTTCATAAGGACTACAGATAAACATCATATAAAGGCAGCACAAGAGTTCTGGAAGAGATGTAAGGACAATGGTTATATATATAAAAAGCTATATAAAACTAAATACTGTACCGGTTGCGAATTGGAGAAGACAGACACTGAGCTTGAGAATGGTAAATGTATAATTCACCAAAATCTGGATATTCTTTTGATAGAGGAAGAAAACTATTTCTTCAAATTCTCTGAATTCCAAAAGCCACTACTTGAGCTATATAAAAAGAATCCATATCTAGTTGTGCCAGATTTTAGATTCAATGAAATAAAAGCCTTTGTTGAGAGAGGATTACAGGATTTCAGTATATCTCGTCTAAAAAGTAAGATGCCTTGGGGTGTAGATGTGCCTGATGATAATGAACATGTTATGTATGTTTGGTTTGATGCATTGGTAAATTACATCTCAACTATTGGATGGCCAGAGAATATAGAATCTTTTGATGAATGGTGGACTAGGGCAGACAACGTAGTTCAATACTGTGGTAAAGATAATCTCCGTCAGCAGAGTGCAATGTGGCAAGCTATGTTAATAGCAGCTGGACTACCTAATACTCGCCAAATCGTCGTCAACGGCTTCATAACGGCAGAGGGAGGGATAAAGATGAGTAAGTCATTAGGTAATACTGTAAACCCACTAGATGTCGTAAACGAATACGGTACTGATGCTTTGCGATATTTCCTTCTTCGAGAAGTACAGCCTTTCGAAGACAGTCCTTTTACTATGGAGAGATTCAAGGATGCATATAATGCACATCTTGCTAATGGTCTTGGAAATCTGGTGAGTAGGGTAATGAAGATGGCAGAGACTAATGGTGTAGATCTAGATCAGAAGTCTGCTCAGACACTTGATATAAAAAAGCATAATGATTATTACGATTCATTTGAGATAAATAAAGTATGTGATGATATTTGGAATAAGATTCAAGAAGTAGATAGGTACATACAGGAAAACCAGCCATTCAAGACAATAAAGGTTGATGAGGTGAAAGGTAAGCAACAGATCTCATTCTGTCTTGCTTCTATATGGCATATAGCTGTCGCTTTAGAGCCGATATTGCCCGAGACATCAAGATTGATACAACAGGGAATAAAGTCAGGAAAAATGCCAGAGAAGCCTTTGTTTATGAGGAAGTAATGAAATACATCGATATTCATTGTCATCTAAATCTAAATGATTTTAATCTAGATATAGATGAAGCTATTAAGCGTGCTCAAGAAAAGGAAGTGGGTATGATTGTTGTGGGAGTGAATAAGGAAAGTTCAGAAAAAGCAGTAAAGATTGCTGAGACAAATGATAATGTCTGGGCAGTTATAGGACTCCATCCAGCAGATGATCCAAATGAAGTATTTGATATTGATTTCTATAAACAACTAGCTTTGCATTCAAAAGTCGTAGGTATTGGTGAGACTGGTTTTGATTACTACCACAGACCAATTACAGATAAAGCTCGCCAACAAGATATTTTTGAAAAACATATTGCAATAGCTAATGAAGTAAAGAAGCCTCTAATGTTGCATTTAAGGAATGGAATGAAAGGGGAAAGCGCATATGCTGATGCATTAGATATCCTAAAGAAACATGCGAAAGTTCATGGTGATGTACATTTTTATGCCGGTAATACTGAGGAAGCACATGAATTTATAAAACTAGGATTTAAACTTTCTTTTACAGGAGTAATAACCTTTACTAGGAACTATGACGAAGTAATCAAGAATATTCCATTAAACATGATTATGACAGAGACAGATGCACCATTTGTTGCACCAGTACCATATAGAGGACAAAGAAATGAACCAGTTTTTGTTATTGAAGTAGTAAACAAAATAGCAGAAATTAGAGGGGAAAGTATGGATATGGTAAGAGAACATGTGTTTAATAACGCTAGAACCCTGTTTAAGTTATAGATAAAATATTAATAAAAATTTTATTTCAATTTTATTAGGATTTTATATGGATTTAATCACAAGTTGATATATTTACACCATGTCCATAGCAGACATTGAATTTTCTCCATCTATGTGATAATCTGCATTTACGTGCAAATTATCAACTAAATATGTGAACAGTCCTGATTCGCACGGATCACGCTTTACCACAGGGTAAATTACTGTCACTATTGCCGAAAAGGCATAAAATATGGAGAAAAATATGAAAGAAGAGAAGATGCAGGTATATGAAATAGGATACATGCTCGTATCTTCAATTCCAGAGGAGAAAGTTGCTTCAGAAGTAACTACTCTAAGGGAAATCCTTTCTAAGAAAGGAGCAGATTTTATAGGCGAAGAGGCACCAGAATTGAGGACTTTGGCATATACCATGGTCAAAAAGATTGGTCCTACTAATCACCGATTCGATAAAGGTTATTTTGGTTGGTTTAAGTTTGAGCTTCCAGCAAAGGAGATTGAGGGTATAAAGAAGTTGTTTGAAGAAAATCCAAATATGCTTCGTATGCTTCTTATAACAACTATAAGAGAGAATACATACTTGGGAAAGAAATCTCCTGTACTTGTATCTGAAGTTCTTGCAGACGTACCAGTCGAACCAGGTGTAGAATTAGCAGGTGAGCCAGTAATTGCTTCAGTTGAGGATATGGATAAAAGTATTGATGCTATGGTCAAAGAGGCGTAAGTCATTTAGGTCTTATTAGTTTAATACTCAAAAAATATGTATTTAAACAGAGCAATGGTCATAGGTAATCTAACAAGAGATCCAGAAACTAAGGCATTACCAGGGGGTTCGAAGGTTTGTTCATTCTCAGTCGCTACAAACCGTGTTTGGAAAGACAAGAACGGAGCAAAGCAAGAAGCTGCAGACTATCACAATATCGTGGTATTCGGTCGCCAGGCAGAGACAGCTGGTCAATATCTAAAGAAGGGATCAGGTGTGCTAGTAGAGGGAAGAATGCAGACTCGCTCATGGGATACTGCTGATGGTCAGAAGAAATACCGAACTGAGATCGTCGCAGACAGAGTACAGTTCGGTAATAGACCAACAGGCGCAGCAGGTGGAGCAGGAAGTTCATCAAAATCTATACCAGAAGATCCAGCAGGTAAGGATGTTCCACCAGTTGATACTATCGACTATCCAGAAGAAGAGATTAATCCAGATGATATACCGTTTTAATTAATAACTAATATAAAAATATGAATAAACAGTGTTATTTTCTACAGAACAATATAAGACATATAGACTATAAGGATACAGAAATCTTAAAGAAATTTCTTAATCCTCATGCTCGTATGATTAGTCGCAAGAAGTCAGGAGTTAGTGCAAAGGCACAACGCCAGCTTTCGGTCGCAGTAAAGAGAGCTCGTTTCCTAGGTTTACTACCTTACGTTGCGAGATAATTAATAAAGAAAAACCAGTAGTACAATCTACTGGTTTTTCTTTTGCTTACTTCCCAACTCTTTCTCTATACTCTCCCGTTTCTGTATTTACCTTTATAATATCTCCTTCATTTACGAATAGGGGGGCGTTGATCGTTGCACCAGTCTCTAGGACTATAACCTTACTTCCTCCAGTTGCACTGTCACCTTTAACGTTCGGTGGAGCCTCTGTAACCTTTAGTTCTACAATGTTAGGTACCTTGAATCCTGTAGATATTTCTCCGAAAAGAAGTTGAGTAATAATAGTATTTGGTTTGATGAACTTTATTGATTCGCCAACCTGATCTTTGGTGAAACTAAATCTCTTACCTGGATCAGTTGGTAGACAGAACCAATATTCTCCTTTACTTTTATTCTCATAAAGATATTTAATCTCTCTTTTATCAATCTCTGCTTCCTCAACTTTCTCAGAAACATGGAATGAATATTCAGTAACCTTACCAGTTATAAGATTCTTCAACTTTGTCGCATTAACTGGCTTTCGCTGTTGTTTGCGGAAAACATGTGAAGTAACAACTTCATAAGGCTGACCATCAAGCACAATATACTTCCTCTCAACTATTTCATTGTATTCTAACATTGACATAATAGTTCTATCTTACACAATTATTTTACTTCTGCAAGTTGAGTACGTATCTTGGCTAGTATCTCTGTTCTGATTGGTACATTCTCTTTTAGGAATTGGCGTGTAGCATCATATCCTCGACCAAGCTTAACATCACCATATGCATATGATGTACCTGATTTTGATATTATATTCATTTTTTCACCTAGCGCTATGATTTCTCCCTCCTGTGATATACCTTCGTTATACATAAGATCAAACTCTGTCTGGCGGAATGGGGCAGCGACCTTATTCTTTACAACCTTCACTCTTACGCGTCCTCCCATAATCTCTTCACCCTTTTTAATCTGAGCTATACGACGTATATCTAGACGAACAGAGGTGTAGAACTTAAGAGCCTTTCCACCTGGAGTGGTCTCTGGATTACCAAACATAACTCCGATCTGCATACGTATCTGGTTTATGAATATAACTATTGTTTTTGACTTCGCTACTATACTAGTAAGTTTTCGAAGTGCTTGCGACATAAGTCGAGCCTGTTTACCTACATGGTGTGCACCCATATCACCTTCAATTTCATCTTTTGGTGTTAGTGCTGCGACAGAGTCTATGACAATAACATCCATCTTGCCTGAATGGACTAAACTCTCTACGATTCCAAGTGCTTGTTCGCCTGATTCTGGTTGAGAAATAAGTAATTCCTCAGTTTTAACTCCTAGTCTCTTTGCATATTCTGGATCCATAGCATGCTCTGCATCTATGAATGCACAAATACCACCAATCTTCTGTGCCTCTGCGATTATATGAAGAGATAGGGTAGTCTTACCAGATGATTCTGGTCCAAATATCTCAACAATTCTACCTCTAGGCATACCACCAATTCCTAGTGCTGCATCAAGGCCTATAGAGCCAGTTGGTATGGCATTAACATTTACCTTCGGTTTATCTCCAAGCTTCATTATTGACTCATCACCAAACTTTGATCTAATTGCATCAAGGGTAGATCCAATGCTTAGGGTGGGATCTATACTCTTACTTTCTTTTGCCGGTTTCTTGTTTTTAACAGCTCCTTCATCGTCAACTTCCTCTATTTTTTCCTCCAATTCTTCTTCTTTTTGTTTTATGTTTTTTATCTTTTTTGTCATGCGGTTGTATATTAAGTAATAATGAGTGGGTACTCGCTGAATTATATCAATATTTCAATAATAATCTCAGTGGACAAGTTCTAATTTGTATTCAGTAGTTCTTCCAAACTTATCAATTGCTGAAATTATAAAAATATTATAACCATCTAAAAGAAGTAGGTTATAGGTAAAGTTTCCTTGAGTATCAATTAATAGTGGTCTATTGTTTATGCTAACGTCCTTTATTCGCTTCACTTGACCCTTAAGTAGGGTGGTAGAACTAGCTATACTGCTGCCATTAATCGGCTGCATCACCTCAATTTGCGGTCCATCCACGTAGTCTTTGAAAGAGATAACAGAGTATATTGTTACAACCAGTATTATAAATACAAAGAGACTAATCTTTATAATTTTTTGTACTCCGTCTCTATTGATCATTACCTTCAGTTATTGTCTCTGGTTGGGAGGTGGAGGGTGTAGTATCACCACCTGAAGCCTGTGATCCGTACACTTCACGAGCTTTAGATCCATTAGCTGGTCCAACAACACCTTTTGACTCTAGAAGATCAATTAATTTTGCTGCTCTAGAATATCCAATACCAAGTTTTCTCTGCAGCCAAGATGTAGAAGCTTTGCCGCTCTCGATTACTATATCCCTCGCCTGTCCTAGTAGTTCATCCTCATCACCCAAATCAGCACTATCAGAATCAAAGCTAGATTCAAAAATTGAGTCCTTGCCAGCTTCTGGTACAGCGAGATTAATTTCACCCATTATTTCATCTTTATATGTATCAGCTAGGTGAGATACAACTTTTTTAACTTCTGTTTCAGTTATGTAAGCTGACTGCAATCTTTGAGGTTTAGACATTTCACCGCCAAGATAGAGCATATCTCCAGCACCAAGTAATTTTTCTGCTCCTCCAGTATCAAGTATGGTTCGAGAATCAATCTGTGCGGATACTTGTAGCGCAACTCTTGTCGGAACATTTGCTTTGATTAATCCAGTTATAACATTAACACTCGGTCTCTGTGTCGATAGGATAAGGTGAATTCCAACAGCACGACTCATTTGAGCTAGTCTAACTATTGCTGACTCTAGTTCACGTGGATATGTCTGCATGATATCTGCCAACTCATCTAATACTATTACGATATACGGCATGCTTTCAGGCATAACCTCATCCTTGTTTTTCTTATGTCTTTCGATAGCGGGTGATAGAACTGTCTTGTGGTATGAATCAATATCACGAACAGTACACTTCTCGAGCGTATCGTATCTCCTGCTCATTTCTTTCGCTGCCCATTTTAGCGCTAAGATCGCTTTCTTTGCATCAGTTATAACAGGTGTGAGGAGGTGAGGAATTTTATTGTACAAAGTTAACTCTACTCGTTTCGGGTCAATCATTATGAATTTAAGATTTTCAGGTGAATTTCTGAAGAGTAGTGAGGTAATAATTGCATGAATAGTAACTGACTTACCTGATCCGGTTGCACCAGCGATTAGCATGTGTGGAGCTTTGGCGAGATTTGAGAAATATGATTTTCCTGATATACCCTTACCAAGCGAAATTAATAGTGGTTTTTCTGAATTCTGATACTCCTCTGAGCCTAGAAGAGTAGCGAGACCAACAGTTGTCTTTGTTGTGTTTGGTATTTCAATACCCACAAGTGATTTACCGGGTATTGGCGCCTCAATACGTATAGGATGCGCAGCCAAGGCTAGAGCAAGATCGTTGTTCAACGCAACTATCTTTGAAAGCTTCACTCCTTCAGCGGGTTTTAGTGCGTATCTAGTGACTGATGGACCAATAGAAATCTCATCCATTTCAACATCTATACCGAAATTAGCCAATGTCCTCTTAATTATATTTGCATTTGCCTTGATATCTCCAGTTTCAGGCTTACCACGATCCTTTTCTAGTAATGAAAGAGGTGGTGGAACAAAAGGTTTTAAACTATATGCAGACACTAACTTAATATCCCCTTCCTCTTCTTTCTGTATTTTCTCCACCTTTCCTTTATTTTGGTTCTGCTCAGCTATCTTTAATTGTTCCTTTTGTAGCTTATTTTCAACATCACTGACGGCTTTGTCTATTTGTGTTTCCGAAGCAACTTCCTCATCCTCAGATTCATCATCTGTACTAAACCATTTCCAGAATTTTAGGTGATCAACTGTAAAATGAATTTCGAATGTTATAAGTATAGATATAGCAATGCCAGCAATGAGTATTAGGGGGGTCGCATAGACACCAAAAAACTTAATAAAGGGTAGAGTTATCCACCTACCTACATGCCCACCCTCATCTGCTAATAGACGCATTAAACCGAGTCCTGATAGAAAGAATAATGCTACACCAAGAAACTTTGAGATTTTAAATTCAGCCTCGATACCTTTAAGAAAGGAAATGGCAATCATTATGAAAGAGATAGGAAGTAGGAAATATCCCAGACCAAACCATGTACGAAGAAATTCATATGCATATTGACCAAATGGATCTGCTAAATGAAAGGGGGCAAGTACGAATAGTAGTGCAATCAAAAAGAAAATTATTGCGTAGACTGCCTGCATCGTTTCTTTACCGACAACAACCTCCTTCTGTTTTTTTACATCATCCTTAATCTTTTTTCTAGTTGCCATAATATTTTTTTATACAATAATCATATCACACTATTGTTATTATATTTATAGCGTGTCATAACCATCAATAAACTTTGCAATTAAGCCACGTCCTTTATATAATAGACAAATAATGGACAATAATTTTTTTCAATAAAAGACAGTTAAGGGACATTAAAAAGGTCTCAAAAAGACAATGGAAAAGACAATAATTCAGAAATTTCAAAAAATCGTTTCTGCACTATATTTGGTCACTAATCACATAAAAGACAGTGATACTATGAAGTGGGAAATTAGAGAGGAAGGCGTTGCACTGATATCAAGTGTAATGCTTATTGACTCTGCTTATTCTGTTGAACAAAATCATGCAAAAAGTCTTTTAAAAATATCTTCTCTTAAGGTGGTTTCGTTGCTGAATATTTGTGCAAATATTTCCCTGATATCAGGTGTTAATGCCTCAATCATCATTAGTGAATTAGAAACTCAAACTAAATTATTACTGAAAGATAATAGCGAAGCAGGTCTTCCTGGCTACATCCTCTCTGAAAGTTTCTTTGCAACAGATAGTGATATAAAAGACAATAAAGGACAGGACATAACTGGACTCGATGGTAGGCTTGAAAATAACACAATTCAGACACAATACTTGTCTACCACAAAAACATCGGCTGATAAACAGTTAATAAGAAAAGATAGAATTATGGCGCTATTAAAGCAGAGTTCAAATCTAACTATAAAGGACTTCACTAGTGTGATAAAGGACTGTAGTGAAAAGACAATCCAGAGAGAATTAATTGCACTTGTTAAAAGTGGTGTCGTAAAAAGAGTTGGGGAAAGAAGATGGAGTACGTACTCACTAAATACTTAGATACGGGGCGGGTATTTTTGTTGACTTTTGGAGCTATTTTGTGTAGTATGCTCTTGTTGGTACTGGGTCAATTTAGCCCCAGTTATCCACATATAGTTTGCAGATTCTCAGCCGTACAAGATATAATAGTCTGCAACGGTCTTTGACAATATAATACCCCTGATTAAAACAAGTTATTTTCTGACACTCTTTTTTCCTATACGGTTAGTAAAAAGTTGAAATCAGTCTCGAATCCTTATAGCCTCATCTTCCTTTTTTGTGTCGAATACAAAAGAGGGGGAAATGGTGAATAGTTTATCAGTTAAGTTTATTAGTTCAGTTTGTTAAATGTTTTCTCTCAAAATTATTAATAACCGAGAAGAAGATATTTAAAATTATAAATATTATTATGAAAAGATCTTTAAAAATAGCTATCGTTGCTTTGGCAATAGTAGCTGTAGGTGCAACAGCAAATGCAGCATTCAATACTAACCTTACAGTAGGTAGTACTGGTGCAGATGTATCTGCTCTTCAGTCATGGTTGATTAGTAAGGGTTTTGCTATTCCTTCAATTAGTTCAGGAGCAGCACAGCCAGGTTACTTTGGTTCTCAGACACAAGCAGCAGTAAAGCTTTACCAAGCTAGTGTAGGACTTCCAAACACAGGATTCGTAGGTCCATTGACAAGAGGTGTATTGAACGGAACAAGTGCTCCTTCAACACCAGTAGCAGTTAATTGTCCAGTTGGATTCAAGTGTGAGCCAATTGCAGGAACAAAGCCTGCAGCAGTAGTTGGATCAACAGGTCTAATGGGTACTGATGGAAACATCGACAATGTTAACGAGCTATCACAATACAATAACGAAGAAATCGGCGAGAACGAAAGCGATGTAAAGGTTGTTGGATTTGAGGTAGAAGCTTCAAACGACGGTGACGTTATGTTGAAGTCAGTTAAGGTTGCATTCGATCCAGCAGGAAACAGCTCAAGTGATTCAGATCATCTAGATGACTATATCGACTCAGTCTCAGTATGGATGGGAGACAAGAAGATTGGTTCAGCTGATGCTGGAGACTTCAGTAAGGGAAACAGCTCTGATATCTACACAAAGACAATTACACTAAGTAGTGGAGTAGTCGTTAAGGCAGATCAGACAGAGAAGTTCTATGTTTCTGTTGATGCAGTAAATCATTTCGATTCTGGAGATATAGATTCTGACTCATGGTCAGTTGATATCGACAATATCAGATTTGAGGATGGATCAGGTGTTGTTACAACACTTGACGAAGCAGACTTCGGCGGTGATACATTCAATGTTCCTGTTGATTTCGTAAGCTTCTCATCTGCTTCAAACACAGAGTTGAAGATTTCTACAGATTCTTCAAGACCAGACGCTGGTATAGTAGTAGTTGATGACACAGACAATACAGACGATGTTACACTCTTGGTTGGTAAGATCAAGGTAGAAGGTACATCAGACCTATTGGTTGATGAACTTCCAATTACACTTACAGTTACAGGTGCTTCTGACGTAGATGCAGTTACTGGTTCTCTAAAGCTTAAGATTGATGGAAAGGAGTTTACAGAGTCTGTAAGCACAAGTGCTGCTTCAGCTACAACAACATTCAACAATCTTAACTTGACTCTAAGTGCTGGTAAGACATACACATTCACAGTCCTAGCTGATATCAATGATATCGACACAGGATTCTCTGAGGGTAACACTCTTGCAGCATCTTTGACATCAACAAACAGAGACAATATTGATGTTGAGAACGAGGAAGGAGATCAATTGAACACAACATCTGAGAGATCAGGTACAGCTACTGGAGAAGCTCAGGAATTCCGAACAAACGGAATCAAGCTATCTCTAGTTTCAACAGCTACTGATGCTACAACAGGTACAAGTTCAAATGACGATGTTGGTCTATTCACAATCAAGTACAAGGTAACAGCGGTAGGTGATACTATCTATGTTTCTTCTCTAGCAACTTCAGCAGGTCTAACTTATGCAGTTGATAAGAGTGGAACAGCTACTACATCTAACACAATTACAGGTGCTCTTGTAAATAACACTGACACAACTTTGACAGCTACAGGTAACTATATGATTGAAGAGGGTGAATCAGAAACATTCACACTATCAGTTTCAGTTCCTCTAGGTGCTCAGGGTACATCAGGACAGTACAGAACTGCTCTAACAGGAGTTAAGTGGAGTACTTCTGATCTAAACTCAATGTCAGGTGCAAACAACTACACATCAGAGCTAGATACATTTAAGACTGAATACAAGGTTCTTAACTAGTATTTGTTCCGATAAGTATAGTTATTCACATTACGTGAGTTAAACAAAACCACCCAGAAATGGGTGGTTTTGTTTTGTCTAAAATTATCCTATAATGGCAGCATGGATTCCAAAAAGATAGAAAATTTTTCTATAAAAATTAACTCAGTTATTGCATATCTTTTTGTAGCTCTATTTCCTTTTATTAATTTCAGCCAGTTTCTTTTTGGAGGAACATCAACGAGATCATTATTTCTGATATTAATTACAACATTTTTAGTAATAATATTAATAGTTGGTTATGTTGGAAAAGATACCTCGATTACCATTCCCAAAACACCTTTTATTATAGTTGTAGTAATATATACACTCGTAACCATCATCTCGAGTCTATTGGGTTTCGATTTCAATCATTCATTTTGGTCTGTTGCAACAAGGATGACTGGTATATGGTATATATCGTATCTATGTCTATATACATACATACTCTGGTTAGTTTTAAGTGAAAAAGAAAGGCAAAGAAAACTTATTTTGACCCTAATAATTTCAACCGCATTGTACTCTGTACTCGCCACTCTCAGCCCAGAAGGTCTTAATTTGTTTTTTAAGAATTACGCATCAGATGCATTTACATTCGGTAACTCTACATTTGCTGGTATGTATATATACGGAGCTTTCATCCTATCTATTTATTATGTATATCAATCACTTACAAAGAAATGGTGGATGTATGTATTGCCAGTATTGATTGTGTTTAATCCAAGTATAATTAATGGAAAAATATGGCATGGGGATTTTGCACTGGGTTTAATTGGTGAAGCTAGGGCTTCTACATATGTAGTATTAATTTCCATACCCATAATCTTTATATTATTTCTAATTTCAAAGATAAAAGATAATGCTATAAAAGCTAAAATTAGCTATTCAATATTTTTCGCATCCATATTAATTATGATTGCATCTGCAATATCCCTACTCTCTCATGATGGTTTTTTAAGAAATATTTATTTAAAACAGGGGACATTAGGTAGACCATTAGTATGGGATATGTCAGTAGGGGTTATATCTAAAAGTCCATATTTAGGTTACGGAATTGATAACTTTGAAAGTGTATTTGAGAAAAGTTATGATAATCGCCTACTTCAACCGGAATATGGTAGTGAGGCTTGGTTTGATAAAGCCCATAACATCTTCATTGATCAGTTGGTCGAGAGTGGCTATATCGGTCTGATATCGTATCTGTTATTGTATATAACAATTATATACACACTAATATATTCAACACTTAAGTCTGGTGACAAGAATGATAGGGTGTTGGCGAGTCTGCTGATTGTATACTTTACTATGCACCTAGTTGAACTCCAAACAGCATTTGATACATCAATATCATATCCGATACTTGCAGTAATGATGTCTCTAGCTACTGTTGTATATATTAGAACCAGAACTGCTATAGGAAAAGATACAGAACTAATTACGATAGTCGGATGGAAAAAATACACCATACTTGTCTTGCTCGGAGTGTACATACTCTGGTCTATGGTTTATGGATTCATACCAATTCTTCGAGCGGAGATGGCAAGTGGAGGTGTAAATAAAGCAATTAGTGCTGTAGATAGGATAGAGCTATATAAAATCATTCAATCTTCACCTATGGACTACCATCCTTTTATATGGAGAGCAGCAGTCGATTTCCAGAAAAGGATTGCTGATCGTCCAGAGATCTTAAGTGATAAGCTTTTAGTGCCTAGTCTAAAGAATGAGATTATTGCTATAGAAGTAATATACAAGCAATATATTAATTCTCATCCAAATAGTTATCGCTCCAGATTAAATTTGGCAGATGTTATGATATATCAAAGTTTGTTCGGAATAAACAAGTTAAATGATGCGCAATCAATACTCGATGAAGCTATCAAACTAGTTCCACAAGCACCACAACCATATTGGATGAAAGCTGTAGCATATTTGTATATGAAGAATTTTGCTTCGGCAACTGAATACGCGAACAAGGGGCTTATGTTAAATTCAAAAATTAAAATTAGTGGAGATGTGGTAAAATATATTGAAACATCTATTAAGAATTTTCCAAATATAGACTTGTTTTTCTTTAAACAAATTTAAATCAAAATGAAAAAATATATAATAATAGTAATTATCGCTATCGCAGCAGTATTATTAATTGTAAGATTTAATACTCAAGATTTTTCAATCGTTCTTGGTGATGGTTGGAAACTTGTAGAGAAAAGTAATTCCTCAACCACTTCAAATACTCTATATAGTAACGGATCGAGTACAATCGTGATAAAGCAATATAAACGAACAGAAAGTGTCAATCAGGCGATTAACTTTATGGGTAATCAAGAATTTGGAAACTTTCTAGCTGATCAAATTAAAATGGATATCGGTAATCAATATGAGATTACATCAACAAGTAGCATAATGATAAATGGTGTGAATTTCCTGGAGGTTGATGCTAAATATATTGCTCCGAAGACAAAGAAGGAGGTGACACAAAAGACGTACATTGTTATCGGTGATAAGGCTTATTATATTATAGGTACAGATATATATACTGAAATATTAAATCAGAATTTAGGTCAAATTGAAACTATTATCAATACATTTAAATTAATATAAGTATGCGTAACCCATTTGATAAAGCTTTCTTCAGGTTCTTACTAGGTTTTAGTTTTATACTAGCAACAAGTTTTGCATTAATGTTTTTTGTTGGACAGTTTAGTAAAGATATAGAAGAGCAAGAGGCCGCTGTCGTTTTAGTGAAATAAAACATCATAAAATATAATATTGATATTGTAAATCATCTTTTTTCATAATTACTATCAGTATTCTCTTTATTTAGAGCCACAGTATAAAGATGCTTTTTACTGTTGTATTTAATCATTGTCTAATGATGGATTTTATCTTGATTTTATCAATTTTTGATTAGGATTTCATACTCAATCTGTATCATTCTCTATTATTAATTAAATACTAAAACAATGATAAAAATAAAAAATATTAAATTATTATTAATCACATTATTAGTTCTATTATTAACACCGTATATTTCATACGCTGAAACTCATGTATATAACGATGCATCAAAGATTGATTGGGTGTGGAAGCAGGAGGGTAGTCCATATATCTTAGAGGAGCAAATATATATACCAAAAGGATACTCTCTGACTATAGATTCTGGAGTTTCAATATCCTCTGCAGTTACTGATGAGATCAATTCGATTTCGGTAGATGGGAACCTGAGAATAAGAGGTAATATGGAGGCTCCGGTTAACTTCAATGAGTTGGATGCCATATATATTAATAATAGTAGTACGACAATTAGTTATGCTAATTTTATCAAGACTGGTTTGGTTATAACTAAAAGTACGACAACTATCGATCATGTAGTAATCGATGGAGCTTCTGAAGCAATAAATATAAATGGGAGTAGGCTGATGATATCAAATAGTACTATTTCAAATAATTCATACGGTATCCTTTCTTACCTATCTGATCCGCCGGTATTTCAATCAAGATCATCAGAGTCAGGTATGGGTGGAATTGGTAATGCGTTAAGTGATTTAATTGTTGATCAAAAACAAAATCAAATTAAAATAGAGAACTCACGAATATTTGGTAATAAGAAAGTATCCATATCTAATCAGACTCTAAATATTATCGACGCAAGAGATAATTGGTGGGGTAGAGAATCTGGTCCGAATATTGGAGAGACATTCGGTCTCGTTGAAACATACCCATGGTTAATTACTGATCCCAATAGCACTGATCATTTATGTTGTTCTAATGTATTATTTCTGCCAGGTTTTGAAGCAAGCAGGTTGTATAAAGATACGGTTAATACATCTGGTACAACTACAAGTAAATTATGGGAACCTATGTCTAATAGTGATGTTTTAAAGATCCTCACTAACACTGACGGTACAAGTGTAGATCGTGGTGTATACACTAAAGATATTATTGATACAATACCATTCGTTAAAAATATATATAAAACATATATCGACTCGATGAATAGTATGGTGAGTAGGGGATTAATTTCTGAATGGAAATCAATGCCATATGATTGGAGGATGGGCGCATATAATTTAGCTGACGATAAAATGGTTGAGACAGTAAGAGGATTAGCAAAAACATCTAAGACGGGAAGGGTCATAATCATCGCACATAGCAATGGTGGTCTTGTAACAAAGTCATTAATGAATCGTCTAAATGATCTTGGTATCTCTAATATTGTGGAAAAGATAGTATTAGTTGCTGTCCCTGAATTAGGTACTCCAAAAGCTGTATCAGCATTACTTCATGGTGACGGACAGGGTTTAGGTTTTGGTTATATTTTGTCTGAGGATAATGCGAGAAACTTCGCCAGAAATTTAGCTGGAGCATATGCCCTACTACCTTATCAAAAGTTTTTTGAAAGGAATCCAATGACAATCATTTCTGATCAATACCTCAACAATTCAAAAATATCATCATTTACCGGATTAAAAGATTTCTTGCTATTGAACGTATTTTCTAAACAATCATCACAAGATACGAATATTCCCATATTATTAAATAAATACCTGCTATCACTGAATGAGTCATTCCATACTAAGGTGGATTCATGGAGACCAGCAAGTTCAACTAAAATAGTTTCAATTCTTGGTTGGGGGTTACCAACTGAGGAAGGAATAATATATTCTAAAGATCGGCATTGTAATCAAGTAGTCGAAAAGGTTTGCGAAGTTATACACGAACCTATAATTAGCAAATCTGGTGATGGAACAGTTTTAACAAAAAGTGATTCAGGTAATTCCGATAAGGTAATGTATTTAAATTTAAAACAATCATTTAAGGATACGCTAAAGAATATTAAACATGAAAATATACTTGAATCATCACATTTGCTCTCAATGATTGAAAGAATTATCTCCAACAAAGAAACCGTAGATCAAAGTACTGATAAATATTTTACAGATGAAATACCTGTTGATAGTGAAAAATATGTATCTATTAAACTCCATTCACCAGTCGATATTGATGTTTATGATCAAAATGGTAAGCATGTCGGATTGATATATAACGAGTACTATAAGAAATATATTCCTGATGAAGCTAACACTATACCCGGTAGTTACTACTGGAGTTCAGGTGATGAAAAAATGGTCGTCGTCCCTTACAGCGAAGATCTGAAAGTTTCTCTTAATGGTAATGATGCAGGAGTATTCTCAGTTGATCTAGAAGTATCCCAGTCAGATGTTGTGATAGCTTCAACTACATTCAATGAGTTACCATCCACTCCCTTAATGAATGTTGATTTTGTGCTCGGTAAATCAATAGATATGATTGCTTCAAGTTCCATAATGTATATAGATGTTGACGGAGATGGTCTTACGGACTTGATTAACACACCAGTCAATAATACTACATCAACTAGTACTGTAAGTGATATGCAATCATATCTTGAATCTATAAGGAAAGTAATATTAGCTCTTAAGCTACCAATGATTGAGGAAAAGAAATGGTTAAGTCGTATTGATAGAATTTCAAAATTAGATAATAAGAAATATACAAAGAGAATAGAGAATATGGTGAGGAGGATAACAAATAAGAAGATAAAAAATAAGAATATTAGTGAGGGTCAGAAAAGCGCCATACTTAAGATATTTAATGATCTACTGCTCAATATTGAAAAGCACAAAAATTGACTATAGGTCTATATTCTGATAATGTATTGCCAATAAGGTCAGAGACAGAAGGCAAAAGGATTAATCCTTATAAGACCTTCCTAGGCACTCTAAAACCTTAAAAGGTCGTTAAAATATTATAAGAATATAATTCTGTTTAAAATGGCACGTACAAAAGTACAGAAGAAAGAGATAATCGATAAACTTGAAGATATTGCAAAAGATGCAAAATCAATGGTATTCGTTAACTTCCACGGTCTGAATGTAGGTGATACTACATTGGTACGTAGAAAACTTAAGAGTGAGAAAGTTGGATTCTTTGTTTCAAAGAAGTCATTAACTCGAAAGGTTTTGGAAGGAAAGAAATATCAGGGAACATTTCCAGAATTGGTTGGTGAGGTAGGTCTAGCTTATGGTGATGATCTAATTGCTCCAGCTCGTGAAATTTATGAATTCCAAAAGAAGCATAAGGGTCAGATAACAATTCTTGGAGGTGTGTTTGAGGGTAAGTTTATGACAAAGGATGAAATGATGAGTATCGCTCTCATTCCTTCACAGAAAACACTTCAAGCTATGTTCGTTAACGTCATCAATTCTCCTATACAGGGATTTGTTATGGCACTAGATCAAATAGCAAAGAAGAAGACAGTCTAATTAAAATTATAAATAAATAAATTAATAATATGGAACAAGTAGATGTACCAGCAAAGTTCAAGACAATAGTAGATGCAGTTGAATCAATGTCAGTTCTAGACCTAAATGAACTAGTAAAGTTACTAGAAAAGAAATTCGGAGTTTCTGCAGCAGCAGTTGCTACAGCAGCACCAGTTGCAGCAGCAGCATCTGACGAAAAGAGTACTGTAGCTCTACACCTAGCAGCAGCAGGTGATCAGAAGATTGCAGTTATCAAGGTAATCAAGGAAGCGTTGGCACTAGGTCTAAAGGAAGCTAAGGATATGGTTGACGGAGCTCCAATCCTAGTAAAGGATGCTATGAAGAAGGAAGATGCAGATGCTCTAAAGAAGAAGATTGAGGAAGCTGGAGGTAAGGTTGAATATAAATAAATATAACTACAAACAAAAAGTCACTCTACCCCAATGAGTGATTTTTTGTTATTATGTACTCCTATGGAAATATTGGCTAAATTATTCGGTAGCGAAACTAGGGTAAGATTGATGAGGCTTTTTTTATTCAATCAAGACATATCCTTTACATCATCTGAGGTCTCTGAGAGAAGTAAGTCAAAGATGAAGGATGTTAGAAGCGAACTAACAGGTCTTATTGGTATTGGTTTGATAAAAAAGAAGACAATATCAAGAGAAATACAGGTTAAAAAGGGTAAGAAAATAGTTAGTAAAAAGGTTTCTGATGTAGGTTACCAGCTTGATCAGAGGTTTCCGTATCTCCAAGCTCTAAAGAATCTACTTATTATGGTAAGTCTGCATGCTAATGATGGGTTGGTAAAAAGATTCTCTTCTGTCGGAAGGATAAAGCTCTTTATTGCTTCAGGTGTATTCATTCAAGAGTGGGAAACAAGGGTAGATCTATTAATCGTAGGGGATGATATCAATCTTGGTCGATTGGATCAGGTAATGAAGTCTATCGAAGCTGAGGTTGGTAAGGAGATTATATATTCTGCTTTTGAAACTTCTGATTTCGAGTACAGGTACGGTATGCATGACAGATTAATTAGGGATATTATGGATCTACCTCATACTGTACTTGTGGATAAGCTTGGAATTGGTGAGAATAAAATGGTATAATGTTTGTATTAGTAGATTATTAATGGCTAATTAATTTTAAATATGAATTTTTTCGCAACATGGAGTGGGGTATTTACTGATTCGTTATTGGGTGTTTGGTACGGTGTGTTATCTTTTTTACCAGATCTAATTGGTGCCGTACTGCTTTTTGCGATCGGATGGTTACTAGCTGCTCTTGTAGAGAAATTGATAGAGGGAATATTTAAGAGTTTTAAAGTAGATTCTGCTCTAAAGGCTGCAGGTCTTGAAGATGTTGTTGAGAGATCAGGACATAAACTTAATTCAGGACGTTTTGTTGGATCATTAGTTAAGTGGTTTGTGATTGTGGTGTTCCTTGTCGCATCATTTGATATCCTTCATTTGACACAAGTAAACAATTTCTTGAAGGAGGTAGTATTATCATATCTACCAAATGTAATAGTGGCAGTACTTGTACTTATGGTATCAGTAGTTATTGCTGATGCTGTTAAGAAGATTGTTACAGCTTCAGCTAGAGCTGCTCACGTAAAGTCAGCTGCTCTTCTTGGAACAATTGCTAAGTGGGCAATCTGGATATTTGCTGTTCTAACAGCTCTGATTCATCTAGGTATTGCTCCTTCACTTATAATGACACTATTTACAGGTGTTGTTGTTGCAGTGGCTTTGGCAACTGGATTAGCATTTGGTCTAGGAGGAAAGGAGGTAGCTGGACGTATGCTTGAAAAAACAATACATACAGTTTCAGACAAGGAGTAATTGATTATCTATTTTTAAACAAAGGCATCTCCGAAAGGAGGTGTTTTTGTTTATATGTTGAAACAGCTATTGACTTCTTTTTAGCCTTCGTATACACTATCCCTTACACAGAAATATGTTAAAGAATCACACTAAACGGCCATAACTATCATTGCTTTTTAAGTAGTGCTAGAGATGTCCGCGAAAGCGGGTTTTTTGTAACAAAAAATGACTGACACATTGACAATTCAATACTCAAACAGTCTCAACAATCAGGAGGCTGTTTGGGAAAAAGGTAAAACTATGAAGTGTATGTATTAAGTGAGGGTTTTTTCGAATACATACATCTAATAGTGTGTTGTAAGTTAAAGACAAATAATTGTGGTTTTTAGATTTCCTAATGGGAAATTTAAGAGTATATGGT
>CAYXZI010000001.1:0-123070 GCA_964470105.1 uncultured Candidatus Saccharibacteria bacterium | reverse complement strand
GATAAAGTACTCCTTGTAGATAACGGTAAAGACACTACTATTGGGGCTCCTTATATAAAGGGTGCTCAAGTTGAATCACTCTTCCAAAAGCTAGGAAAGGGTAAGACTGTAAAGGTTGTAAAGGCTATGCCAAAACTAAACAGAGTAATAGTTTCTGGTATCAATATGTTTAAGAAAAACCAGCGACCTCGTAAGTCAGGACAGAAGGGACAGGTTATAGAAATAAATGGATCAATTGATGTATCTAATGTAGCGTTAAAGAAATAATATGAAACACACACATACAGAAAAATCTACATTTGAGTTAAACAAAGAGTCTTTCAAGGCTTTGAAAGAGAAGTTTGCTCTAAAGAACCCTATGCAAGCTCCTAGACTTGTTAAGCTGGTTATAAGTACTGGAACAGGTTCAGTTAAGGATAAGAAGAAGATTGAGCTCATTGCAGACCGTCTAGCACGTATAACAGGCCAGAAGCCAGCTCCACGCTCAAGTAAGAAATCAATTGCGTCATTTAAGGTACGACAGGGAGATCTAGTTGGATATCAGATAACTCTAAGAGGAAAGAGAATGTGTGACTTTATTGATAAGCTTGTACACATTGCACTTCCAAGAACAAAGGACTTTAGAGGTATTACAAAGACTGCTGTTGATCAGATGGGGAACTATACACTTGGTATCAAGGAACATACAATATTCCCAGAAACATCAGATGAAGATCTAAAGGATGTATTCGGTTTTGGAATGACTATTGTTACAACATCAAAAGATAAAGCACAGACACTAGCTTTTCTAGAGTATCTGGGATTCCCATTTAAGAAGGAAGAGGTATCAAAGAAGAAATAATTAGCAAAGCCCCGAAAGGGGTTTTTGCTTAATTAAAACCAATACGATTTTTAGGTATTTCTTTTTGAGTGACAAGTGATTTAATCACATCAAATATTTTAGTGATTTGAGTATCATACTTCCTCTCCATTTTTTCTATTTTTTCACTCAGCTTCTTATTATCTGAAAGTATCTCTCTAAGTTTTGTAAATGTCCTTATTATTTGAATGTTTACGTCTATAGCTGTTCTGCTGTTTAATACACTAGATAGCATTGCTACACCTTGCTCGGTAAAAACATAGGGCAAATATTTTATATGTTTACCCGGTTCTAAGGTCACAAATTGTGACCTTAAGTATATTTGTTTCCAGATTTCAGTTTCCTCCTGATTTAATTGGAACATAAAATCACTAGGAAACCTTTCCAAATTTCTTTTTACAGCTTGGTTCAAGACTTTTGTTCTAACACCATAAAGCTCCGCTAAATCCTTATCAAACATTACTTTTCTTCCTCGTATTAGAAAAATCCTATTCACAATCCTTTCATTTGGAATTTCGATTATATTTTGCATTATTGTATAAATTTATTATTAATATCCCAATCCTAGCAAACCACAATAAAATCCATATAAAATTTTGATAAAATCTGGATAAAATCCGGTATTGGGTGATAGATTAAATAAAAAACGATTAGCTATTAGTAGACACTTGCCTAATTTAATCTATTCTGCTAGTATATCCTCACGTTCGAAAAACAAGTGAAAGGCCTAAAAGCCATAGCGATTGGAAGCCCAAGCCATAAAGGCCAAGCTAACCAATCCTCGTTTGTTTATAAGAAATAAAAATGGCAAAGAAATCAACAATAGCAAGATCAAGTAAGGCACCCAAGTTTAAGTCTAGGGTGGTTCGTCGTTGTTTCAGATGTGGTAGAAAGAACGGCTATATGAGAGATTTTGACCTATGTCGTATTTGTTTCAGAGAGTTCGCTAATGAAGGTGTTATCCCAGGTATTAAAAAATCATCATGGTAATAGACCCTATCTCAGATTTCATAACAAGAATTAAGAATGCCTCTGATGCAGGAAAGGCAACAGTTAGTATTCCATATTCAACAGTAAAGGAGAATATCGCCCATGTTCTACTAAAGGGTGGATATATAACAGCTATTGATACAAAGGGTAAGCAGATTGAAAAGACACTTGAGCTTACACTTTCATATATGGGAAATGAACCAAGAGTTCACGGTGTTGATCGCATTTCTAAGACTTCACGAAGAATATATCAAAAGTCAAAAGATATCAGAATGTTTAAGAGTGGTTTCGGAAATCTAGTATTTTCAACTCCAAAGGGTATGCTTCTAGATGTAGATGCAAAGAAATTAAAGGTCGGTGGAGAAGTACTATTTAAAATCTGGTAATACAAATATATGTCAAGAATAGCAAAAAAACCTATAGCAATTCCAGCAAAGACAGAAGTATCATATGCTTCAGGAGTTTTAACAGTTAAGGGTCCACTAGGTGAGATTAAGAAAACTTTTAATACTGATATTTCTATTAAAGTTGAAAATAATGAAATTGCGCTAATCCCGACTCGCCAGTCTCTAGATGTTCTAGCACTTTGGGGAACATACGCTTCACATATTAGAAATATGCTTGAGGGAGTAAACAAGGCTTTTGAAAAGAAACTAATAGTAGAGGGTATTGGATTCAAATCAGATATAAAGGGTAAAGAAATTCACCTAGCACTAGGTTTTTCTCATCCGGTTGTTCGACCGATACCAGATGGACTAAAAGTAACAGCAGAAAAGAATGTGATAACTGTATCAGGTATAGATTCAGAAGCTGTGGGTCAGTTTACAGCACAGATACGTGCTTTGAAGAAGCCTGAACCATATAAGGGTAAAGGTATTCGATACAGTGATGAAGTCATCAGACGTAAGCAGGGTAAGAAGTCTGTATAATAATTAAAAATATGAATACAAGTAAACAAAAACAATTAAAGATTGAAAGACGACATAAGAAGATCCGCTCAACACTGAGTGGTACTGCAGAGCGTCCTCGTCTTTCTGTATTCAAATCTAATAAATTTCTATACGCTCAACTAATTGATGATACAAAGGGTAATACTCTTGCTCAAGCAACTTCAAATGACGCTAAGACTGTAGGTATCGATATTGCAAAAAAGGCAAAAGCACTTAAGATAGATAAAGTAGTTTTTGATCGAGGAGGTTACCTATATACAGGTAAGATTAAATCAATTGCAGATAGTGCAAGAGAGGGAGGACTCAATTTTTAATATAAACATATGGAACCAGAAATCAATACAATTTCACAGACTGTACCAGTAACTCCAGAAACAACTGAAGCTCCTGCTAATAAACCTTCATTTAGAGATTCTCGACCACCACGTGGAGGAAGACGACCACAGAGAGAAACAAAGGAGAGAGTTAAGCCAGAATTTGATACAAGGATCATCGCTATTCGTCGAGTAACTCGAGTTGCTTCAGGGGGACGAAGATTTACATTCTCAGTTGCTGTTGTATCTGGAGATCGAAAGGGTAAGGTTGGTGTAGGTCTTGGAAAAGCAGGAGATACTTCATTAGCTATTGATAAGGCTACAAGAAATGCAAAGAAGAATATGATTAAGGTGACTCTTTCTCCAGCTATGGTAATTCCTCATATGGTTGAAGCCAAGTACTCAAGTGCAAGAGTTATGATCATGCCAGCACGTGGTCGTGGAGTGGTGGCTGGAAGTGCTGTTAGAAACGTTATTGAACTTGCTGGTATAAAGGATGTTTGTGCAAAGCTCCTTTCAGGAAGTAAGAATAAGTTAAATATCGCACGCGCAACTGTTACAGCTTTACAGAAACTCTCAAAACACCCTCGTACTCTTAAGGAGGATAATAAATAAAATATATGCAATTACATAATCTAGTTCCAAAGACAAAGAATAAGAAGACAATGCTCGTAGGCCGTGGAGGCAAGCGAGGTAAGACTTCTGGTAGAGGAGGTAAGGGACAAACAGCACGTGCTGGTAATAAAAAGCGCCCAGAGCTAAGAGATTTTATTAAGAGAATTCCAAAGCTAAGAGGACGTGGTGTAAATCAAAACAAAAGTATTATCACAAGACCAATTATTGTGAATCTTGATATGGTTGAGGCAGTATTTGAGTCAGGATCAATAATTTCTCCAGCAACTCTAATTGAGAAAAAGACTATTTCCACTCTTGATGGTAAAATACCTGTAGTTAAGATATTAGGTTCTGGTGATATTACAAAGAAATTTAATATTGAAAATTGCTTGATATCTAAACAGGCAAAGGAGAAGGTAGAGAAGGCAGGTGGTTCAGTAAAGGTTCTAGCTAAATAGATAATATAAAATAATAAAATGAAAAAATTTCTCGAAAAAATAACTATAGTGTTTCGGGACGAGACTCTTCGTAAGCGAATAGCGTTTACAATCGGAGCACTTATAGTTTTCCGTCTTCTTGCTGCTATACCCATGCCAGGTATCGACGCTCTAAGTCTAAGTAGACTATTAGCTGGAAATCAGCTACTAGGTTTTCTAGATGTATTTTCTGGAGGTGGAATTTCTAGACTTTCAATTGTTATGTTGGGAGTTGGTCCTTACATTACAGCTTCTATCATTGTTCAGCTTCTAACTATGATGTTCCCAAGTATGAAAGCAATGATGCAAGATGAGGGTGATGCTGGTAGACAGAAACTATCTCAATATTCAAGACTTGTTTCTCTGCCACTAGCACTATTGCAGGCTTTTGCATTCATCAGTCTATTCCAGAGTCAGAATGTAATACCTCACCTAGATGGAATGGTATTGATAGTTAATATAATTGTTATAGCTGCAGGTTCAGTACTATTGATGTGGATTGGTGAATTAATTTCAGAATTCGGAATTGGTAACGGTGTCTCACTTATAATCTTTGCTGGTATAGTTGCTGCATTACCACAAAGAATCTTTCAATTTATCGTTAAGTTTACACCAGATCAGATACCATTTTATGTACTGTTTTTTGTTGTCGCATTGGTAGTTATAGTTGCTGTTGTTGTGGTTACAGAAGCTGAGCGTTCAGTACCAGTAACATATGCAAAACAAGTTAGAGGTAATAGAGTTTATGGTGGAGTATCTACATATCTACCACTTAGACTTAATCAGGCAGGAGTTATTCCAATAATCTTTGCATTATCTATCCTTCTTTTTCCTCAACTTATAGCAAAATTCCTATCAACATCATCAAATGTTATGGTGGCTGATATTGCTTCATCAGTAGCAACTTTCCTAGCAAGTGCTTGGCCTCATGCGATAATATACTTCTTCTTGGTATTTATATTCACATATTTCTATACAGCTGTGACATTTGATCCAAAGCAGATATCTGAGAATCTACAAAAAAGTGGAGCATTCATTCCAGGAGTACGTCCAGGTGAATCAACAATGGAGTATCTTGCAAAGATAGTTACAAGAATCACTCTTGTGGGCGCACTATTCCTAGGCTCAATAGCAGTACTACCTCTAATTATCCAAGCTTTCCAGAATGGTGATCAAACTTTCGCAGTAGGTGGAACAGCTCTATTAATCGTTGTATCTGTAGTTCTCGATCTCTTAAAGAAAGTTGATGCTCAGGTGTCAATGAGAGAGTACTAACTCTAGTTTTATTGTATACTTATACAATGAATCAAAAATCTTTTATCTTCATAGGTAGATCAGGATGTGGAAAGGGTACACAGGCTAAGTTACTTGCGGAATATTTAAAAAAGACAGATCCAGATAGAGAGGTGTTGTATATTCAAACTGGAGAGCAATTCAGAGAGTTCATAAAGGGGCCATCAGATACACAAAAGCTATCAAAAGCTATATATGATGTAGGTGGTCTGCAACCAGAGTTTTTGGCTGTATATATGTGGGCACATGTTCTTGTAGAAAAGTTTACTACAAACGAAAATATTATTATGGATGGAATGCCAAGGAAACTTCATGAAGCTGGGGTTCTGGATTCAATGTTTGAATTCTATAATCTAAAAAAGCCAACAATAATTCATTTAGATATTAGCAAGGATGAGTCAATTGATAGGTTGATGGCTAGAAAGAGAGTTGATGATAACAGGGAAGAAATCTCAAAGAGACTATCATGGTATGAGACTGATGTTGTTCCAGCTATTGAGTATTATAAAAACAACAAGCATTATAAATTCCTACATATTGATGGAAGTCAAAGTATAGAAAATATACACAAAGATATCGTTGGAAAAATATGATAACAATAAAGACAAAGGAAGATATACAGATTTTGAGAGAAGGTGGAAAGAGGCATGCTGTCATTCTAAAGCAGCTAAAGGAATTAGTTAAACCAGGAATCAAGGCGAGTGAAATAAATAACGAAGCAAATAGACTAATTCTTGAGGGTGGTGATACTTCCGCATTTCTTGATTACAAGCCTCATGGTGCTAAGAGACCATTTCCTGCCAGTGTTTGTGTTTCAGTAAATGATGAGATCGTACATGGTATCCCTAATGAGGAGGAAAAGATATTGAAAGACGGAGATATAGTTTCAATTGACCTAGGACTAGTACATAGAGGTCTCATAACTGACGCTGCTATAACAGTGCCTGTTGGTAATATATCTAAAGAACTAGCCAAACTACTAGAAACTACTGAAAAGGCCCTATATGCTGGTATAAAGGCAGCAAAGGGGGGTAAAAAGGTGGGTGATATTGGTGTGGCTATAGAACGCATAGCTGTATCTGGTGGGTTGAGTGTGGTAGATGAACTAGCGGGTCATGGTGTTGGATATAGCGTACACGAAGATCCATTCATACCAAATTACGGAACAGCAGGTACAGGTGAGTCATTAACGCCTGGTATGGTGATTGCGATTGAACCAATTTTTAATTTAGGTAGTAGGCATATTGTTCTTGATAAAGATGGATATACATATAGGACTAAAGACGGTAAACCTAGTGCACATTTTGAACATACAGTTCTGATTACAAAAGGTGAGCCGGAGATTTTAACTGTGATATAATCCAAACATGTCTGAAACACACTTTAAAAAAGAGAGAAGTTTGGTGATTATAAAGCCTGATGGAATACAAAGAAATTTGGTTGGAGAAATAATATCTAGATATGAAAGAGCCGGATTAAAGCTTGTTGCCATGAAAATGATGGTGCCAACGGCTGAGTTAATCGAAAAACACTATACTCTAGATCCAGAGTGGAGAAGAGTGACTGGTGAAAAAACTATAAAAGGATATAAGGATAAGGGACTTGAGCCACCTATAAAAGATCCACTTGAAATAACGAGAATTCTTTTAGAGAGATTGGTTACATATATGACAAGCGGTCCAATCATTCCAATGGTATGGGAGGGTGCTCATTCAGTAGCTATAATAAGAAAATTAACTGGAGGTACTGAACCCCTAACATCTGATGTTGGAACGATACGTGGTGATTATGTTATAGATTCATATCAAATGACAGATAAGGATGGTAGATCACTTAGAAACCTAGTTCACGCATCAGGATCACCAAAGGAGGCAAATGATGAGATTAAGCACTGGTTTACAGAAAAGGAGTTGATTGGATATACACATATTCAAGAAAGGATTCTCTATGACGTGAATCTAGACGGACTTTTGGAATAGTGTCTAAACTATATTTAGTATTGTATTTGAAAGTGATCGTAATATAATTATATTAGGTTACATGAGTATTAACTCTATAACTTTTAATTTGGGAGATTGAGAAGTTTCGCACTTCAATTATGTTGCGCCTTGGCGTTATCATTAAGATCACCCACCTAGTAATTTACTAGGCTTGATACTCTTGTAGCCTATTAAAATCATCTGCCCGAGCAGGTGTTTTTAATTTCTGGTATAATTTCAACGTGAATAACTTTAAGATTTCAGTTTTTACAATTTTTGTCCTAATTCTTCTTTTAGTTTTGCATCTATGGGGTATGGCTGAACATCTATATGTAGAATATTGGTTTTACGATATCATCCTACATTTTCTTGGGGGTGCTGGTGTAGCTGTTTCAATACTGTGTATTTCAAAGTTACTTAATATACGTTCAATCGAAAGAAATACTGTACGTATCATATACCTCACATTTATTGCTGGTATAGCTTGGGAGTTATTTGAACTTTACTATGATATCGCTGGTCATGTATTCGGAACATTAGAATATAATTCAGATACAATTAAAGATTTAATAATGGATTCATTGGGCGGGGCATTTATTGTTTTAATATTTAGAAAAAAATGAGTATTGATATAACATTTTGTAGCGGGGTAGGTAGCGTGACTGGCGCTAATTTTCTTCTGGAACTTTCTAATACAAAAATATTAGTTGATTGTGGACTTATTCAAGGAGAAAAAACTGCACAAGCTGAAAATCGCTTAGATTTTCCGTATAAACCAGAGGAAATTGATATTTTGTTTATTACTCATGCACATCTAGATCATGTGGGGCGTATTGCTAAACTAGTTAAGGATGGTTTCAAGGGTGTCATATATTCAACACCTGAAACTTTTGCTCTTGCACAGCTCATCATGGAAGATGCCCTGGGTCTATTAACTAGAGAGTCTATAAATGAAGGTGTACTACCAATTTATGAAGAAAGAGATGTAAAAAAAGCATTTTCTCTTTGGCAAACTATCCCATATCATGAAGATAGAATATTTCCACAAGGATTCTCCGTGTATTTAAAGGATGCGGGCCATATTCTAGGTTCATCGATGATTATATTTAATTATGAGAACAAAAAAATAGTTTTCACAGGAGATTTAGGTAATTCACCAACACCAATACTTAGAGATACTGAAAGTATTGAGGGAGCTGATTATGTAATTATGGAAAGCGTGTATGGTGATCGTAATCACGAACCTAAAGATGAGAGGAGGAATAAACTACAAAATGTAATTTTGGATACAATATCCAGACAGGGAACTCTAATTATTCCAGCTTTTTCACTAGAAAGAACGCAGGTAATTTTATATGAAATAAACAAACTTGTAGAATCAAAGATGATACCAGTAATTCCGGTATTTGTAGACTCACCACTGGCAACAAAAGTAACAGAAATATATAAAGAAAGTACCAACTTATTTAATGAGCGTGCACAGAAGGAGATTAGAGAGGGAGACGATATTTTTAATTTTCCAAAGCTATCGTTTACTGTTAATGCACAGGAATCTAAAGCAATAGATCATGCAAAGTCACCAAAGATTATTATTGCTGGTTCAGGAATGTCAGTTGGTGGTAGGGTTATACACCATGAAGAAATATATTTAAGTGATCCAAAAAATACTGTACTTCTTGTCGGATATCAAACACTAGGATCTGTCGGTAGATACTTAATGGATGGTTCAAAGAAGGTAAAAATACATCAAAACGAAGTTAAGGTTAATGCAAAGATCGAATCAATACTTGGGTATTCATCACATAAGGATTCAGACCACCTAGTTGAATTTATTGCCACAGCAGAGAAAACTGTAAAGAAAGTTTTTGTGGTGATGGGGGAGCCAAAGGCCTCACTATTTCTAGTGCAAAAAATCCGAGATAATCTCGGATTTAATGCTCTGTATCCAGAGAGGGTAAAAAAATATCGTCTAGACTAAACAACCTTCTTCACAATAGCTTCAAAAGACTTTGGATTCTCTAATGCAAGAGTTGCAAGAGCTTTACGATCAATAGCTATATTAGCTTTCTTTAGATTACCCATGAACTTACTGTATGAGTACTTAGGATCAATATTTCTTAGTGCAGCGTTGATTCTAACATTCCATAGTCTTCTAAAATCACCCTTCTTGTCTCGTCTATGAGCAAAGGCATATGCACCAGCGTGTGAAATAGCTTCATAAGCATTTCTCTCTGTCTTACTTCGTCTAAAACGATAGCCTTTTACTTGGCTCAGTATTTTCTTTCTTGTCTTTAGTGCATGTACTCCTTTCTTTACTCTTGTCATATAATTATTGTTACTTTATTTATGCGTTAATTAAAAATCTACTCTTCTCCTTTGCTGTCATATGAAATGGAGTTGAACGCTTCTTTGCTAGCTGAGAACGTCTACTCTCCTTTGAATTGAAGTGATTCTGGCCTGTTGAACGAGCAAGAATCTTTCCATTTCTTGTTATCTTTAGTCTTTTTAAAAATGATTTATTTGTTTTCATAATATTTTACTTACTTTTTTCGATTATTGCTGACAATCCTTTCAACCCTTTTGTTGGTGGGCTCACTATCTTATATTCAGTGGTTATGAGCTTAAATATACGTTCCATTCTTTCCTTATGGAAATTGATATCCATATACTTTGATCGTCCGATAAGATAAAGGTCAATTTTAACTCTATGACCTTCATTTAGCCATTCTGAGGCTTTCTTGGCTTTTAGCTCTAGATCATGGTCTCCTGTACCGATTTTGACCTGAATATTCTTCAAATCAGAGGTCTGTGTACGAGATTTTGCCACCCTTTGCTTCTTCTTTTCGTCGTATTGAAATTTACCATAATCCATGATTTTTGCAATAGGGGGGACGGCATTTGGGGATATTTCAATTAAATCAAGATTTCTAGCCTTAGCTTCATCAATAGCGTTAGCCAGAGGAAGAACACCAAGGTTCTTACCATCCTCTGTTATAACCCTTAATTCAGGGGCCTTTATATAATTATTGATTCTTACTCGAGTATTGCTCAAAGTCCTATATTTATAGCATTATTTTATTAATATGACAATACTACATGAAGTCTCTAAGAAATCTAGCAAAAAAACCAACAATTTTTTCAAATCTATATCTATTATTCCATTGTTCAATGTTAACCTCCTCAGCATTTAAAAGATCTTGTACAAAATGTACAGATAGTTCCTTTGCAAACAGAGTATTACTGCTAACAATATTGGCTTCAAAGTTGTATAGCAAACTAGCTGTATCTAGGTTAAGTGTACCAATCGTTGACCATGTATCATCAATGATAATCGTCTTGTTATGTATCATTTCTCCCTTATGAAGGAATATTTTTATACCAGACTTTAACATCTGAGCAAAAAAAGATCGACTACATAGATCAACTATAGGGTGATCACTCGACTCTGGTACAATCATCTTGATATTTACACCTCTTTTAGCTGCCGCACGTAATACTCTAGATAAGTGTCTTGTAGGTACAAAATATGGGGTTGTTATGTATATATGTTTCTTGGCATTTCTAATGGCATCAATGATTTCACTATACAAATGTCTTTTGTTTGGTACTGGATAGTTGGATATATACCTGAATTCTTTGTTACTTGGCTCATTACGAACAATCCCAATCTTTTTACCTCGCGCTCGTCTCCACATTCTTTCAAAACCCATTTCCATTTCCTTAACAACCTCACCTTCAATTTTTACTACTGTATCCCTCCAGTTGACCATTTCATCTGAAACACAGATGCTCCCTGTAAACCCAATTTTACTGTCGATAATTAAAGTCCTTTTGTGATTCCTGAAATACCAAGATTTATAGTTATGAACTTTTAATATACTCGGAAAGAGGGTTTTAAAAAATATTAGTTCAATATTATTACGTTTTAATTCCTCAGCAATACTTGAACCATAGAAACTAAAACTACCAGCAGCATCCCACAAGAAGCGTACTTTCACACCCTCCTTTGCCTTTTTAATACATACATCTATAAACTTTCTACCAATTTCGTTTGTGATAAAAATAAATTGTTCAAGATCGATGCTTGTCTCCGCTGATTCACAGGCCTCAAGCATTGCATTCCACCCAGCATCGTTTGTTGTATAGAAACGCCATTCTGTACTATCTGAGTCTTTGTTCATAAATATAGTATAATATAGATATGGAAAATGTAACATTGCTAATAGCTGCCGGAATATTCTATCTGCTTTTTTTCGGTCCACATACAAAGACAAAAGAGAAGAAGGATGATAAGAAGGGTGGGGATAAGAAAAAATAATAGATATTTTATAGTGTTATACATGCTATACTAATATGCATGATCTCAAATAAAGAAAGAGTCGGTATACTAATTTTATTATTCATAATTGCATTAAGTGGCGCATATATTTCAAAGAGAATTTTTGTAAAACAAAGCACCGATCAGCACGTCACTTTTGAAGAGTCATATAGACCTTCTTTTTTTGAAAATATTCTATCAAGTTTAAATCTTGCAAGTGCATATACATCACTTGAAGGTGGTATAACGGGAAGAGTGCCGTATGTAGAAGTTATGCAACACGATGATGTTGCGCAATTAAGTTCTGCAGATGCAGGCAAGGCTCGTAAAGACTTTGTGCCAGATTATGCAAAAATAGCTAGTGTGGCAGCAAGGGCAAGTGGTAAATGGAGTGAAGTTTTTAATGGATATAATTTCAGTTCAGATACAATCGTTCTAATACCAGAGGGTATTAATATTATTTATGATGTTGAATCAGTAGATTCTATAAAAGGAATAGCTATAAAGGGTAAGTTCTCACTTGATCCTTCTAGAAACGTTTCTATTAAAGTTGGTACCATCATTCTATACCCAGGTGCGAGCTATGAGGATAAGCCTATAAGTTCGGTAAATCATAAAATCACTTTCTCAGGATCAATTGATAAAACCATTGATCCATTTCAAATGACTATGGGTCTAATTACTTTCGGTGGGGATGTTGATATACAAGGTAAGGTAGTTGATACATATGCCAAGATTATATCCGCAAGTGGAAGCACAATAGTTGTCGATAATGCTTCGGGTTGGAAGAGTGGTGACTCCATTATCCTTTACGAGGGTCCAAATGCAAAAGTACTAAATTTGAAGCAGCAAATAATTAAGATCTCCTCAATCCAAGGTAATCAGATTAGTCTAGCTGAACCGATTAGAATCACACCTTCAAGATTTGTGGTTATGGCAAGTAGAAATATAGTTTTTAGAAGTGATAGTACGGGTGATAGGGGACAAATGATGTTTTTGGCCAATACGACTGTAGATGTAAAAAATATAGCTATGGTTGATTTGGGGAGAACCACAACTAGTGTAACGGTAAATGCTAAAAAGGCTGGAGATACATATACTCCTGGTGAAAATCAAATAGGTAGGTATCCTTTTCATGCACACCACCTACAGAGTAAATTCACAATAGAGGGCAGTGTTGTTTATGGAGAAAGAAATGAGCAAGTCTTTGCTTATTCAGATAATTCAAGACGAGTCATTAATAGTACTCAGTTATCAGTCTATGTATATACTAGTCAGGATCCGATAACAGATGGTCAGATGGATCCAGTTATTTGGCCTACAGCACATGACGTCGTCGCATCTTCAAATGGACGCTGGTGGTTTCTATATAACGCCACTGGTGAATTCCCAGCTCCAAGTGTAGAGGCGACAGGTTTTGCACCGTATAAAACAAGAATAGGTGATGGGGGGAATGTAGAAACTCTTCGTACTAACGGTGAATGGGTCAAAACTGGTTGGATAAAATATAAGGCAGTAGTTAAAGACGGTACTATATATGGTGATGGAAATGTTAATACAGGTATAAGGGTTATAAGTATACCACTAGGTTCTCCTAGATGGGGAATAGTAAATCATAATAGTTTTGGTGATGTGGTGAATAATGTTGTTATTGGTGCTGAAGGCTCAGGTATTACAACTGAAGAGGGTATGGAGTTTGGTAAGATCGATTCAAATCTTGTGGTTGGCTTGGGTGGAGGAACTGGACAAGATGATGACCTTCGATGGTGGGGCTTTGGTTTAAAAAAAGTAGATTTAGGTTATGGAGGTCATGCGTACTGGCATGCAGCTATGTTGTTTGATTTTACAAATAATGTGGCTGATGGATTCTTTAGATTTGGTACTTTCACTTTCTATCATCCGTACGATATAAACGGTGCAGTACCATCAATTAATAATGCAAATCAATTCAAATTCCCAAGTATACCAGGTATGCCACAGGAACTAGCTGGATTTAAAGGGTTCGTAAATGGTATTCGAAAGATGGATAACAATATTTCTTATGCTGAGACCGGACATGATGCAGCTGGTCTAACCCTTATCAATGTCGGTCCTTCAGATATTGAAACTTCTGATCCTCATACAATCATATCTAATTTTACCCTGTACCATAAAGGTGTGACGCTCATAGGTAGTACGCCAATAGTTTTTAAAGGATTTAAATTGTACGGAGATGGTAAGGGTGTGGGTATATATTCAAATAATTCAATATTGTCAGTGGTTGATAGCCAAATCAAAAACTTTTCTGACGGTCTTGTTTACGGACGTCATCCAGTAGTTATTACAGATTCTGTTATTGATAATGTAAAAGTTAATCCAAATAGTCCTGCAAAAATCTACTACGATACAGCCGCACAGCGTAAAGATAGGATGGCAAAGAATCTAGATTTGTATACTAAAGAGGCATTGAAAGCTAATAAGGATGCAGAATATGTTGCTGTATTGGATCATGATAATGTAAAAAGTCCGGTGGGTATGGATAAATCTGCTGTAGGATGGGCAACAATAAATATTGATCGAGTAAATCAGACTGTGGTTTTCAAGTGGGATATACAAAATGGGCAATATCCATTACAAAATATTGATGTACTTGTACCGTCAAAGGATAAGGGAATACCATCTGTCACACCTGACAAACTCAAAAGAGTATTTCTAGTTGCAGATGGGAAGCTTGGGTATAGTGGCACATATGTCGTAACGAAATATGATATTGAATCGGGAAGATATTTCCCAGGTAAGTACGAGAGTGTAAAGCCGATTACTTTCGAGGAATTTATAAGTAACTTGAATAAAGGTTTGGTAGAGGTTCGACTCATAACTAGCCATATAGCTTTTGTGGATCTTGGTATTTGGACAGAAGCGATGGGAAACTTCTCTGTTGTTAAGAAGGTGCAGACAATTGATGAAGCTAAGCCTGTAGAAACATCAAGTTTGGATAATAATCAAGCTCCTGTATCTGTGGGACAGGTACCAAAATCTACAGACTCAGTTCCAGCTGGTACTGTTGTCGATTCACAATCAAATGGTACAACGAATTCAGTTCAGAGAGTTGTTTCTGTAGAGAATAAACCAGTGGTTGATACAACAAAAAACAATCCAACGACTTCCGGTTCATATTATGTAAAAGCAATAAATGGTTTCACTATTCAAGGTGGTGATCCAACACTATCAGCTTCAAAAATTAGTGGTAGTGAGGATAAGGCATCAGCTAGTACGTATTCCCCAGGTTCATATAACGGGAATTCAAATGACTGGGCATGGGATGTAACTATCAATACACCAGTTGGAAGGAAGATATATCAAATAATGATTACTGATGGCGAGAATACTTGGGCTACAAATCAAGACATATATTGGCCTTTGGTTGCATTTAAATCAGGTTCACAAATGCATGCAACTAGATCAGATCCATTTACATATACAGATGATGGTGTAAATAAATATGTGTTGTATGGTCAGCAAAGAAGTGCTACATACAAACCAGTAAAGATTGCTATACAGTTTGACCAAGGTGATCAAATTATTCTAAATGAGGTTAAGTAGGTATATCGATTCTTGACTTTGCTTCCTTTATCTATAAACTTAAAGAGGCTTTTGTTGGAAAACTGAAAATTAAGCGTGAACACTGAAAAAATACTTGTTCCTTTGGTCAATCAGAACCCAGAGGAGCACGGTTTGATGGTAGTTTTGAACAACCTGGTAGCATACCTTGACGACTCGGAAATACCCATTGTGAGGGTTCATAGGGAACTCAATACTGGCGACTTCAATCTTAGGAGCGCCAGGAGAGAAAAACCTGATATACCCACACAGTATGAGTTCAGGACCATGCCTGATTTCCAGGTTAAGCTCTGGCTCAATATCTACCTGGTCATGGTAGATCCAACTGGTAGTTCTTTTGTTTTTACCCCAAAGCAGACCGCATATCTGTATGCGGAGGCTAACAATCCACTCTTCACATCCAGGCTCAGGCTTTTTGCAGAGCAGGTAGTGAGTACGATAAAGCTAGCGGCAAACAGCGTCGTACCAGTAGGGGATGTAATGATTGGAGATGAGGGGAGTATGGTGCTCGATCAGGCCTTTGGGCTTGGATCGGTACAATACTCGACAAAGCAGATCATGGGCCGTCGATTTGTCGAAGATCGAACCCATCGTGACCCAGCGTCACTCAGGCGGTTCTTAACGCCTGAAGAATACGTAATCTACCTCAGGCGTTTGAGGGAGAAAGCGTAAGCAAGCCACCGGATGGACGAGTTCCTTCCGGTGGTGTTTTGTTTGATGTAAGAGATTACATCCTGGAAAAACATAAATAATTAGTCATGTCTATGGGTAAAAACTAAGCATTTTGTATGTATTCTAATACTTTTTTAACTGTCTCATCAATTGTTAAATTTTCATTCCATATTTCATAACCAACCTTTACTCCCTCCGTCATATTAAAAACAAATGTTGCTGAATCCTTTCCATACACTTTTTCACGATAACTATCGCGCTCTATACACTTTTGTAACGAACCTTTTAGTGTAATAAAAATCACTTCATCTTTAAATTTCTGTTTTAAATCTTTAATTTGTTCAGAATAATAAAAACAACCATCTAATATAAATAGTTTGTTTTTACTGTTATTTATTTGCTTCAATACGATATCATTCGACTTAATAAAATTCTCTAGTGGTATACCATTATCACTATCTAACCGATTATCTGTGATTATATGATCAAGCAAAATATACTCAGCATTTAATTTGCTGGCTACTATTTTTGATATTGTACTTTTACCTACGCCCAATGCTCCTCTTATTACTATTAACTTTTTCATAGTGGAGATGCTGGGAATCGAACCCAGGTGCAGATGAAATCTAATATTGCTTCTACATTGTCTAGAAGACTTTAATGTTTAACTTACATACTATAAAGTAAACAAAATATATGTAAGCGATTCCCAATCTTTCGAATCATGAGAGGGAAGAGTCATGATCTATAGTCGAGAGTTATATCACCCAAGTATTCATTTCGACTATGAATACCGAATGTCGTTTAGGGAACAGATTAAACTGTTGCGTAAGCGAAAGCAAAACTGTTTGATCCAAAATATGGAGAAACAGTCGCCTTTGTTATTGCTGATTTAGCAGTTAACATTTCCACAAGTTTAAAGAGATAGTGGAACTCTACAATGCACAATATTGAGTACCTCAACTGTCGAGGCCTTTCATCCCCAATAATTAATTTTCAACGATCCTTAAATTCTCTTCGAATATCACGGTCTACCTCTCGCTTTTTTATATCCTCACGTTTATCAAATTTCTTTTTACCACGAACAACAGCGATTGATACCTTGATTTTCTTACTACTATTATACACTGAAACAGGTACTATTGTCAAACCTTTCTTAGCTTCAAGTGAGGCTAATTGCTGAATCTCGTTTTTATTAAGTAGTATCCTTCTATTTCTCTTCGGATTGTAGTCGATAGGTGTGTTCTTGATCTGGTATGGTGGTATGTTCATAGCAATAACAAAAGCCTCACCGCCACGTATTGTTATGTGGGAGCCAAGTAAGGAACCTTGTCCATTTCGGAGACTTTTAACCTCTTGACCCAAAAGCTCTATTCCAGCTTCAAAAGTCTCAAGAATTTCATAGTCTACATTTATTTTTTTATTGTATATTAGGCTATCTGCCATGACGGAACTATCATAGCATTTTTCTGTATTTTAAGTATAATCAAACATATGAATAAAAAGGAAAAAAAGGAAAATAAAAAACCTAGTCGTTTTGGTATAGTAAACTCTATTTCAATCGCCATACTAGTTCTTTTTATTATCTCAAGCATATTTTCATTAATCGCTGAACAAAATACTAGTACTTCAGATATGTCACTGTCAGAACTTGTACATGATATCGGTATGGGGAAGGTAAGTACAATTACTGTTAAAGGAGAAGATATCATCTCAGAGTATGCAGATAAAACAGTTAAGGTAACAAAAAAAGAAACAGATTCATCTGTCACTGAGACTTTTGAGAGATATGGATTAACTCCTGAAAAACTAAATGCAGTTAAGATTAGTGTCGAGGGACCGAGTGGTCTAGCGTTCTGGTTCGTACAAATCGCACCATTTATAGTACCCATCCTATTCCTAATACTTCTTGTTTGGTTCTTCACACGGCAGGTAAAGGGTGCTGGAATGCAAGCATTTACATTCGGACAATCAAAAGCACGTATCACGTTGCCAGATGACAAGAAACAAAAAGTAACTTTTAAAGATGTTGCAGGTGCAAAGGAGGCAAAGCAGGAGTTGGCTGAAATAGTGGACTTCCTAAAGAATCCGAAAAAGTTTCTTGAGATAGGAGCAGTTATACCAAAAGGTATTCTGTTGATGGGCGCACCGGGAACCGGAAAAACTTTGTTGGCTCGTGCTGTTGCAGGGGAAGCGGGTGTTGCCTTCTTTGCTATATCCGGTTCAGAATTTGTAGAAATGTTTGTTGGGGTTGGTGCAAGTCGAGTGCGTGATTTGTTCAAAATGGCAAAGCAAGCTGCGCCAGCTATAATTTTCGTTGATGAGATTGATGCTGTTGGAAGAGTCCGTGGTACTGGTGTTGGTGGTGGTAATGATGAAAGGGAACAGACATTGAATCAGATTCTTGTAGAAATGGATGGATTTGAGCCAAATGAGAAGGTTATAGTGATGGCTGCAACAAATCGACCAGATGTTCTCGACCCAGCACTTCTACGTCCAGGAAGATTTGATAGACGAGTTACAATTGATTTACCTGATCGCAATGATAGGGAGGAAATATTAAAGATACACTCTAACAAGAAACCATTTGCTGAAGATGTGGTTTTGAGAGTAATAGCCGAGAGAACCCCAGGTTTTTCTGGTGCTGATCTATACTCTCTTATGAACGAAGGGGCAATACTAGCTGCAAGAGAAAATCGAACACAGATATCTCAATATGATCTCATTAGAGCTATAGAAAAAGTAATGCTTGGTCCAGAAAGAAAGAGTCATATTCTTTCAAAGAAGGAAAAAGAAATCACTGCATATCATGAGGCTGGACATGCCCTAGTTGCATCAGTACTGCCTTTTGCTGATCCAGTACATAAGATATCAATAATCTCAAGAGGCCGAGCTGCAGGATATACTCTACATCTACCTATTGAGGATAGAAAAATGCAAAGCAAGAAAGAATTTTTGGATGATATATCCGTATCACTTGGTGGATATGTGGTCGAAAAGATGATGTTTAATGATGTAACAACAGGACCATCGAATGACCTTCAGGTTTCTACTGCTCTTGCTCGTGATATGGTTACAAAATACGGAATGTCAGAAAAGATTGGGGTACTTGCTCTAGAGAGTTCAGGTGGTAGAGCAATGTTTGGAAAAGGAGTCGATGAGAATGTATTTTCTGAAAAACTCGCTTCTGATGTTGATGCTGAAGTGGCTAGAATCATGGATGAAGCATATAAAAAAGCAGAAAATATTGTAACCACTCACAGAGCAGCTTTAGACGCAATAGCTAAAAGACTGATTAAAATTGAGAATCTTGAAAGAGATGAATATGAGTCAATTATTATTGCTCATGGTATACAACCAAAGAAGAAGTTAGATATTGAGCATCAAATATGATATAAATTATGTGCGAAGTAACCAATCGCACATATATGCGCCTTTAGCTCAGTTGGTTAGAGCACAGAGCTTATACCTCTGGGGTCCTAGGTTCGAATCCTAGAAGGCGCACAAAATCCTAGACATGGTATACTATCTGTCTATGAACCCACAACCAAAAACAACACCAAAGGATTTCTTTTTCCATTTAACCGCTACGGTAGCACTTTATACTGCCGTTACAGCCCTTATTAATCTATGCTTCAGTGTTATCAACTATCTAGCACCTGATAATCTATCCGGGTATTTTTATACTAACAGTGTAGCTTGGCCTATATCTACTCTTGTAATCCTAATACCAATTCTTTATATCGTGGAGTGGTTGGTATATAAAGATTTTGCACTTATGCCTGAAAAAAAGGATATTTGGATAAGAAGATGGAGAATATTTCTAACTCTTTTCTTAACTATTGCTCTAATCTCAGGAGACCTGATTGTATTGATAAATACATATCTAAACGGGGAAATCAGTTCCAGGTTTGTCTTCAAGGTATTAGCAATACTAGTGATAGCGGGTACAGTATTTAAGTATTATTTCTTTAGTCTAAATGAAAAATACAAGTATTCCAAGTTAATCAGAAGAGGTAATGCTGTTTTTGCCATCATCCTAGTCCTAGCCGCAATCATTACTGGATTTATTGTAGTAGGTTCACCTGCAAAGCAGCGGGCAATGAGATTTGATATTCAGAGAATATCTGACCTTCAAAATATCCAAAATCAGGTCGTAAGTTATTGGCAACAAAAAAGTAAATTACCTGTTTCTATTGTCGATTTAAATGATCCTCTGTCATATGTAAATATACCTATAGATCCGGAAACTAATGAACAATATAAATATATGGTTAAGGGCCAATATTCATTTAGTATTTGTGGTGTATTCGCGCTAGCATCAGAAGATACAAAAGGAAGAGGTTCATCAAATTATGGTAAGGTTTACTCAATTGATATTTCATACCCATCTCAAATAGTTGATGGTAGTTGGGATCATAAAGCAGGTGAGGTATGCTTTGAGAGGACAATAGACCCAGAAAAATATAAGCCAATAACTAAATAGTAAATTTTTGCAATTGGATGAAATTTATAGTAAGATATTTTACTATGAATAAATTTAAAAAGACAAAGATTTTAGCGAAGATTGCAGATAACAGATCAGAACCAGAATTCCTCAAGTCTCTATTCGATGCAGGTGCAGATATAGCATGGTTGAATACAGCGCATCAGGATGAACCAGCAACTCTTGATGTAATGAATAAGATTAAGGCTATAACACGTGATATCCCTATAATGATCGATACAAAGGGACCAGAAGTACGTACAAAGGATGTAGCTACACCTTTTGAGGTTAAGGCAGGTGATAGTATTACTTTTACTGGAGATCTATCATATACAGGTAAGAATGTTGTTCATGTATCATACCCTAATTTTCATAAGGAAGTTCCAGTAGGAGAGGTTGTCCTATATGACGATGCTTCTATAGAAACAATTGTTGAGGAAAAGCTTGAAAAGGGTATTCGTTGTGTAGTCAAAAATGGTGGACTAATTAAGAACAAAAAAAGTCTTAATATTCCAAATGTTCATATTAAGCTACCAGCACTATCTGAAAAAGATAAAAGTTTCATACATTTTTGTGCTAAGAATGATGTCGATTTCATAATACACTCTTTCGTTAGAAATAAGAGTGACATTTTTGAGATTAAGGATATAACAAAGAAATATCCAAAATATAAAGGTAAGATTCTAGCTAAAATTGAAAACAGAGAGGGGTTTGAACATACTGAAGAAATCCTTAAGAACTGCGATGGACTAATGGTTGCACGTGGGGATCTTGGTGCTGAAGTTCCTTTTGAAGAGTTGCCATATATGCAAAAGAAGATGGTAGAAGAAGCTTTGAAACAGGGTAAGTACTGCATAGTAGCTACTCAAGTTCTTGAAAGTATGATTAAGAATCCAAGACCAACAAGAGCAGAGGTTACCGATATTGCAAATGCTGTACTTGATGGTACTGATGCTATTTCAATGAGTGGAGAAACTGCTTACGGAGATCATCCATTAGAGGCTACAAAGCTTATGGCTAGAGTAATGGGATATACAGAACAGAAGAGATCAGAATTAATTCACTTTACACAAACACCAAAGGTTAAGTCAAAAGTATTTGATTTAGCAAAAAAGATTGTAGATAAGTCAAACAAAGAGAAAGCAAAAGCCATATTTGTTTCTATGGGAAATATTGATTTGGTTAAGGCAATGTCTTCATATAGACCTGAATCAACTATATTTGCTGGATGTTTAAATGATATGGATCAAAGAGAGTTGAGATTGGCATATGCTGTACTAAGCTTCCAAGTAAAGACGGTAGATATATCTGAGGTCGCATTACATGCAAAAGATGTATTAAAGAAAGGGGATAAGGTGCTTGTATTGGATAAGAAAAACACAGTTTCAGTCAAAAAATTCGGTGATTTGATCTAGTTACCCACAGAGTTATGAAATTCTGATAAAAATTTCATGAAATATGCCCTTGCGGGCATATTTTGTATATGGATATAATTTATCCATGACTGTAAACAATAAATTAAAGAGTGATTATAACCAGATAGTATCAGACTTATTCCTTGATAGTGATAGGGAATATGTATTGAGAGTGCACGATCTACCATTACATGATCAGCCAAGAGAGAAATTAATTAAAGTAGGCCCAGAATCATTATCACTTCAGGAATTGCTGGCTGTTATACTAAATACCGGTACGAGAATTGAGGGTGTCTTAGAAATGTCTACAAGAATAATAAAAGAGTATGGTGAGAAGAGTATTATGTCTGAAAGAGATACAGACAGACTTTCAAAGGAACTAAATATTCCACGTATTAAGGCAGCTCAGATTATTGCTTGCGGCGAGATCGGTAGAAGAATATATAAAAATAATGAATCAGGCTTTGCTGTAATAAGAAATGCTAAAGATGTCTACGAGTACCTGCAAGACATGCATAACCTACCGAAAGAACACTTAAGAGGTTTGTATTTAAATAGTCACAATAGGGTGATACATGATGAGGTTATTTCAATTGGTACAATTAATACAAATATAGTCCACCCCAGGGAGGTGTTCCGTCCAGCTATTGAGTACAGTGCTGCTGCATTGGTCCTGGCACATAATCACCCATCAAATGTGGTAACTCCAAGTGCTCAAGACATAGAAATTACTCATCAACTTATACAGGCCGGTAAGATTATCGGTATTAATGTACTAGATCATGTAATAATCACAAAAAGTACATATCTAAGTATAAATGCTCAGTATTAATTAAAAATGTTCACTAATAATTTAAAAGATGAAAACATATGTAATAAGTTCGCCATCAATTGATGGCATCCTATCGGATGATTACTTGTATTTTGAGGGAGTGAGTCGTCCTGCTGATGTCTATGCGGTTAGAGACTCTGGACTGAATACGCAGAGTAACATAGAAGTTCTTGAGAAATACTTTAACGATATATATAATTTGTTTTTACGAAAGTTATCATCATTCTCAATGTTTGATTATATAGGAGATGATGAGGCAACAAAGATGCAAGCTCTATTGCAGGAATTGATTAAAGTAAAAAAGCTAATTGAGAATGCAGAAAATGACGTAGTTGATAGTGATTGATATTTGGTATATTGTGTATCCGTGAGCTATAAAGACTATTTTAATGATAAGAGGATTGCGGTAATCGGTCTAGGACCTCATGGTGAAATGATGGCTGATATTAAGTTTCTTTCAAAAACTAAGGCCAGTGTATCAATATACGATATGAGGAGCGAAAAGAGACTAAAGAATATTCTGCCAGATCTTAAGGATTTAAAATTAGATAAAACAATTTTCGGGTCAATTGATTCAGAATCTCTTATAAATTATGACCTGATTATTATCTCACCTGAGATATCTAAAAAGTCTTTCTTTCTCAAAAAAGCTATTTCTGCAGAGATTCAGATTGAATTTCCAGAAACACTATTTTTCAAGCTTTCCCCACCAATTACTCTTGTGGGAGTAGTTGGTCAGTATGGCAAAAGTAGTGTATCAAAGATGATATATGCTGTTTTAAAAAGATCATTTGCACTTTATAAAGATCAGGGTATTTTTTTAATCGATCCAGACTCAAGTAGTGGAGCTCTAGTTCATTTAAGAAAAATCAAGAAAGATGATGTGGTTGTGGCAAGAATACCTGAGCAATTAATGAATTACTATACTAATATTAATATAAGTCCTCATGTAGCTGTTATAACCTCCGTAATATCCTTTGGTATTCTGAATTCACAGACATACAATAACTTCATAATAGCTCCTGACAATGTTGTCGATATAATTAAAGAGCAAAAAAACTTTCCATCTAAGGCTAAAATTCTAAGAACACGGGGAAGTATGATTCCTAATGATTGGGACATAGATAAAAAGATATTACATAATAGGGATAATCTAGCTCTGGTTCTTCAAGCGGCTGAACTATTTAAAGTAAATCCAGAATTGGTTAAAGAGACAACAGAGGAACTACCTATCATAAAAGGATGTATGGAATTTGTTAAAAAAGTAAATCAGGTTGAGTTTTTTAATGATGCACATTCGGTCACTCCAGAGTCTACAATATCAGCTATACGCTCAATATATTCTACAGGAAAAAGAGTCGTTCTGATTATGGGTGGGGCGTATACAGGATATGATTATAGCGATTTGATTAAGGTGATATCTGAACATGTCCACCATGTAATTCTTCTCTCTGGTAGCGGAACATTAGGTATACGATTAGATCTTAATAGGATTGATGGATTAAAAGTAACTAACTCAATATCACTTGATGATGCGGTAAGATTTGCTTTCGAATCTTCAGAAAAAGGGGATAGGATATTATTTAGTCCTGCATTTGATGCTGTCGGTATTGATATTTCAAGAAAAGAGAGGGGTGAAAAGTTTGTTAAGATAGTAAGATCACTTTAGTCTCCACATATCATACAAACAACTGAACCATTCCAAGACTTTCCTGTATACACAGCCTGCATTAATCCGGCGATAGATAATGCACTATTGTTAGAAACTTTAACATCAGTATATTTATACGTCATATCTCTAGCCGCTTCTATTTGTTCGTTAGATACTATCCAGCCGCTTCCACCACAGTCCTCAATAAGTTTCTTTAGCACATCTTTGCGTAGAGCGGTTTGATCAACTATTGCATCAGCAATTGAAACCTCTTCTATTAATGGATCATCAACAAAATCAGATGCAATATTATGACATGATGATGTTTGTATAACATGTATTTCTACGCGTCGGTTCATTGATTTGAAATACTCCGCCAATGCCTGGGCGGTAGTCCCAGAAGATGTACCAATAAATACTGCCTCTATATCTTTTATTTCAAGTAGTTCTTCACCTAGGGACTTGTATCCAATGAGTGCCGTGTCATCGTTTGACTGTCTCAGAGCCTTAATTGTTGGATCTTTAACTATATTAAAAAGAGTTTGAAGAGGTCTATCATGCATAGTTACCTTAATCAAATTGTCTCTGAATTGTTCTAGTTTACCAAGTTTCTTTTTTGTAATATGTTGGCCAACAAGAATATCCAAGGTAATGCTTAATTGTTTGTCCTTATTAATCTTTGTAATGTAATGAGCGGCAGCTAATGCGGCATTACCAGATGATGATACTGCAAAATGTCTGATACCATCATGAATATATTTATCAATCATCACAGGTATCGATCGTCCTTTATGTGAACCATATGGGTGTAGATCTTCACGTTTAAAAAATAGTTTACTCATCTCTAGGGCCTGAGCTAGTTTCGGGTACTCTTCATTGCGTGTTATCATCTTGATATATTACAACGTTTTGGTTAGTATTAGAAGGTCAGTTATCCAATATATGAAAACAACTTGTCCAGAATGTAAAAATCAGATTGATTTGTCACGTTACCCATCAGTTAAAGAGGGTATGGTTATAGAATGTAATTTTTGTGGAATAACACTACTTATTAAAAAAGTACAAGAAGGTGGAGTAGAAACAGAAATAGTTGATGAAGGTAAATAGGTTATTTAAGTTTAGAAATTACCTCCTCAATCATTCCTCTAAAACCGTGTGAACCAAGAAAGACGATAATATCGCCCTTATTTGTCTTATTCAAAATGCTTTTAACAAGTTCACTGTCGTCCTCAATACATACAGTATTTTTATTTGTGTTAGATATAAAATTAGCTAGTTCATTACCATCGATGGGCTGAGTATCTTTCCCACTATCAATTTTAAGTTTTGTAAGTCTAGGTATTATTACATAATCAGCACTATTAAAAGCGTTATCATATAATTTTTTGGAATTTCTCTCTCTTCCTCCAATATTTGGTTCAAATATTGCCACAATTTTTCCTTTGTATATTGATCTAAGATTTTTAAGTACTGCATTGGCTTTTTCACCAGAATGAGCAATATCATCAAAAACTTTTATATCACCATCGAATCTCTTCTCCAACCTTCTCTTCATTCCTTGAAATTTTGAAATGGAATTAATGATCTGCTTTGGATCTAGACCAATACTTTTTGCCATAGCGAAAGCCCCAGTTATATTTTCTGCTTGGAATACCCCTAATAGTTTTGAGGTTATATTATATATTCTCCCCTCACTAGTAATTTCAAATTTTAATCCGTTTTCATTTTGCTCCACATTACTATATACATAGTCTGCATTACTCTTACCATATGTTATTGCTTTATCGACAATCTTTTTAACTCCATCGTTATCAATATTTGCCACAATAGTTCCATGTTCTGGAATATCACTAATTAACTTCTTGAAAGTATCAAAGTATATTTCCTCTGTGGGGTAAAGGTCAGCATGATCCCAAGAAACTGAAGTCAGTAGAAGGTGAGTTGGGGAATAGTATACAAATTTTGGTCTCTTATCGCTTATGGACACCTGATACTCATCTCCTTCAACAATGCTCCACTTTGAATCTGATATGGCTCCTGAATCATGTGATAGAGATAAACCACCAGTGAAATATGAAGGATTCATATTGTTATCTAGTAATATAAATGATAGCAGGGAGGATATAGTTGTTTTTCCCCATGTACCCACGACAACAATAGAGTTCTCCTTAATAAAATACTTCTGTATTAATTGAGGATAATCATAGACACTTATGCCTCTTTCTTTCGCATATACAGTCTCTGGATTGTTTGGGCTTGTACCGCTACCTCCAGTCATTACAATATCGGGATTACCCATCTGTTCTGGATGCCAACCTGCATAGAATGATATACCATGTTTCTCTAATTCGTCTGAAATGGGAGGGAAGAATCCCTTATCAGAACCAGTCACAATATACCCAGCTTTTTTAAAAGCAATTGCGATTGCACTGGTTGCTACGCCGCATATACCGATAATATGAATATGTCTATTGTTATTCATGTGATTCTGTATTTGAGAGTATTGTTTTTACTTCTTCCATATCCTTTTTCCATATTTTACCATCAAACCACTCTACACCAGAGAATTGTAATTTATATACATCACTCGGTCTTTGTAGTGAACCTAGATATACATACCTCAGACCTTGAGTTTTGGCTTCTGCAATTATTTTAGTCATCATAATCAAACCCATATCCTTTGGTGATTTATCTAGATCATAGAATGGGTAGCAGTAGTGAATGATCTCATTATTTTTATAGCATATAACATATCCAAGATTAGAAAAGTTTAAAATCATATTAAAATTATGTACTGTTGTTACTAGCTCCTTAATCTTATTAGCTGTGAAGGCACCACCAGCTTTAACTTCATAAAAATCCTTAGCCATCTTACCTATTTCCCATTTATATGAAGAATACGGTATAGTGTTTTCAGTGAATCCCACACTTTCTCCCTTACGTAAAATTCTTCTATTCTCGCTTGATATCTCAAACTCTGATAGATCAATTCGTATACTCCTAGTTTGATGCATTACCCCCTTGCCGATTCTTGTAAATACAAAACCATTGTCATACATACGTGATATTGACTCACTTGAATCATCGGTAATTTTTTCCTCCTTCCAGTGTAGGTATTCCATATTAATGAAGTGATAGCCAGATACCAAACACAACAAACACAAAGTGTATTATCCAAAAACGCATTATTGTTTTCTCCTCACTCCAACCTTGAATCTCAAAATGGTGATGTATTGGTGCCATTTTAAATATCTTTCTACCGAGAGTGTATTTACCAGCAATTTGTACTAGAACACTTAACGCCTCTATGTAAAATACAAAACCTAGAAAGAATATAGATCCTATTTCACCAATTGCTACGGTATTAACAGCAAATAGTGCGCCTAAACCGAGAGATCCCACATCTCCCATCATAAATCTAGCCGGTTTAATATTAAAATATGTATATGTAACTAGTGCTCCAACAGTTGTTGCGTTTAGTATGGCTATTTCTCCAAAACCATTTATCCAACTTAAAAGTGTTAAGGCACTAAATGATGATATGAGCATTCCACCAGCTAGACCATCCATACCATCTGCTATGTTTACTGCATTAGCAGTAAACATGACGACGAGAATGATAAAAGGAATAATTAACCAACCTAAATATATATCGTAGTTAAATGGTAAATATATATAGTGCCATGCACTACCTAATTTATCATATATCCACCAAGCCGTTATAGATCCAGCAGCAAACTGCAAAACTAGCTTTTCGTGAACATGTATACCTTTATTTGTTCTAGAACCAATCCATACAGAAATTCTTTTAAAGACAGACCATGGTAAAGTAATTAAATACCATAATCTCATCTTGAATTCCTTATGAACACGGATTAGGGTTATAATCTGCTTAAGTTTTCTTGATCTTCTTTCAACACCAAATATATTTAATAGGTCATCTATGGCACCCAATAGAGCGGAAAGAAGTGTAACTCCAATCGGAACCCACGTGTAGCTTCTAGACCAGTTAAAGAAGAAGGTTATGACTACCACAGTTACAATGACTAGTAACCCACCCATCACAGGGGTTCGATCCTTTCCACGTTGTGAGCTTATATTTTCGAGTTCCTTTTTCTGCCCTTTGAATATTTGGAATCTATAAAGTGCCCAAATTAAAGCTGGAGACCATATAAAGGCTACAAAGAAGGAAAGTAGGGTAAAACCAAGTATAAAAGCTAAATCGGCTGTGCCTTCCAATATACTTATCATATCAACCAGATTAGCATAAAATGGCTTATATGTTAATCTTAATATATGAATACAAAACGTATTTCTGATAGAGCACTAGCAATAATTGAGCAGTATAAAGATGTGCCATATTACAATAATAGGCATAGAGGAAGGCGAGCAGGTTTGCTTGTTCAAACTGGTAAGGGGAGTCCAAAGGAAATATATGATGAGATAAAGGAAATAGCTTTCGCTGAAAAGATTAAGTTTGAATCCCTAGATAAAAATAGTATTAAGAAATTAATGGTAGAAAATGATATTGGTATTGAGTGTTCTGGCTTCGCATATTATGTTCTTAATGAAGAGAGTCAATATCTAAAAAAAGGTACTCTTGATCGCCATCTTCATTTTCCATATGCAATTGGAATATTGGGTAAGATAAGATCTAAGTTTAGACCAATAAATAATACTAATGTAAAAACCTTTGCACACGATACTAATAGTAGATTAATACAAATAATAGATGTACAGGTTGGCGATATGATAACTATGGTTGGTGGTACGGAGGATGGTGAAAGAGATCATATATTGGTAATACATCAGGTTGAATATCAGAATCTTGTACCGATCATGATTCACTACGTGCATGCCGTGGCATGGCCTACAGATGGTGAATATGGACATGGTATTCACGAAGGAAAGATTGAAATTACTGATACCAATAGAACTCTTATTGACCAAAGATGGACTGAAAATGAAATGACTAATGAAGGAAATTACACCTTTACTAGGGCAGCAAAATCAAAAACAGAGATAAGGAGATTAAAATGGTTTTAGATAATTAGATCTAATATTTCCTTTCCTCTCACATTGAATTTATTATGAGCCTCCATAATACCTTTATTACTTTGAATTCTAGCTAGATCAGAATTTAATTTGTTATTTGAGTACTGAATTACTTTATACCCAGCATCGATTAGTTTTTTGGGATCAATTACTTTAGTAATAGTAGTTACTCTTTGCAGTATTTGCGCACCATCATTAATTGGTATTAGAGAAGAATTAATTTTTATATTACTCAGGACCATTATATGTGCTTCAAAGGTATTTAATCCTTCCATGCCCATATTTGTCTGTAGCTCAGATTCATATGTCACTGATGCTGGCTGTCTAGCATTGATCTCAATTAGGTGTAATTCATCTCTCTCTTCATCGTATATAACGTCAATGCCAAATAGTCCTCGCCAACCAGATTTCTGCATTTTTTGAGCAACTTTTTCAGCTATACTGTTGAAATCAACAATGTGTCTTTCTGTTAATATGCTATATGGAACACTCCAATCGTTACCAATTGTACTAAATGCATTCTCGGTAAAGGGGAGTATTCCTGTTATCTGGTAGCTAATATTTCCAAGTAGTATTACTGTTTCGGTCACTACTATATTTATAGTGAACATCGGTCCTTTAATATACTTTGTGACTTTACATTCTCGGTGAGGAAATTTTTTCTTAAGATCTGATAAGGTATTTTCATTTTGAACTAAAATTGTGCCATCTCCAGTATGACCATGTGACCACTGTATGATAAATACCTCTTTATCCCATGCAATATTTTCAACCGTCTGTATTTTGTGTGAAGGTAGAAGAGAAGATAGTTCATCAAGCCATTCACTTTGAGAAATCTTGTTCTCCACTATTTCTGATAGTTCAGCACTCGGATTTAATAGCTTCCATTTTTTTTCTTTACATAATGCCTCAATATGAATTGTATTTTTAAAAACTATAATATTTGCATGAAGTTTTTCAATAAGACTAGAAACACTCTCTTGTAACATTAACTCGTACGTATCTAATGTGTTTGGTGAATCAATGATAAAAACATTGTCGGGATACTGTTTCTGTATCTCAAGTGAGTATTTGGTCTTGTTAGTTATGATGTAGTAGTTATTTACAGGTTTGATACCCAGAGCTCGTTCAATATCTCTTGCTACATATACAATATTTTGTGTTACGCTTGCCATATAGATAGTGTAGTATATTATATCCTTATGTCTACTTTTTATGTAATTTCAACACCTATAGGTAATCTAGAGGATATAACTCTTAGGGCACTTCGTATACTAAAAGAGGTTGATATTGTGCTATGCGAGGACACCAGAGTAACCAAGAGAATATTCGAAAAACATAGTATATCTACGCCTATGATGAGTTATCATGCTCAAAGCGGCGAGGCAAAAGTAGAGTTAATACTAGAAAAGATAGAAGAAGGTAAAAACATTGCACTAGTTACTGATGCAGGTACTCCAGGAATATCAGATCCAGGATCTCTACTAATCTCGGTTATTAGAGAAAAGTATCCAGACCTTTCAATTATTGCTATTCCAGGACCATCTGCTCTGACTGCCGCACTTTCAATTGCTGGTGTGCCAACACATGAATTTATATTTCTAGGATTTATGCCACATAAAAAGGGTAGAGAAACAATTTTTAAAGAAATTGCACAATCAGAAAGAACAATTGTTTTTTATGAATCAACACATAGAATTTTAAAAACTCTTGAATCATTAACAAAAATTGAAAAGAAAGTAACTGTTGTTAGAGAAATCACTAAAATATATGAAGAGGTATTACAGGGTAGTGCTACAGAAATATTAAAAATTCTTACAGAAACTCCAGAAAAACAAAAAGGGGAGTTTGTTGTTATTGTATCCAAATAGCAAAACCAGTATAATGTGTCCATATGTCAAAACGACAATGGCTTTGTATAATCGGTGTTTGGATAATGTTATTCATGTTCTTGGGATTACCATATCCTTGGCATGAGGTTATTGCCGTTGCTTCTGGTCTCCTGGTTATCGTTATTTCATACAACCTTCCGCATGAAAAGAGGTCTGATCAACAAAGTACAAATTCTGTTTTTACCGAAAATAATAACCATTCATCACATATCTGATGAGAATCTATATATATTCATTCTCAATACTATTATCCATCACTGTGCTTGTTGGGGCATACATATACCCATTTCAATATGAGTCATATAAAACAGATTATGTGGCGGGAGCATCAATTGTAATACCAACTCCGTTTGCAGTTACTCATATAAAAACCCCAGACTCAGTAAAGGCTATATATATGTCTAGTTGGGTTGCAGGAAGCAAGAAATTAAGGGAGAAGCTGGTAAAGATAATTGATGAAACTGAAATAAATTCTGTTGTTATAGATATTAAAGACTATACAGGTCGAATAAGTTACATACCAGATAATGAAAAGCTAAAGAAGTTTGGTTCAGGTGAGAATAGAATATCTGACATAAAAGAATTCATTGGTGAATTACATGAGAAAGGTATATATGTGATAGGTAGAATCTCCTGTTTCCAAGATTCATATCTCGTTAAAACAAAACCTGAATATGCTGTAACTGATAAAGCAGGTAAGGTGTGGAAGGACAGAAAGGGTATAAGTTGGCTTGATGTGGGTGCTAAGCCAGTCTGGGACTATCTTGTGCTCATCGGAGATGAATCATACGCTAATGGGTTTGATGAATTAAATTTTGACTACATCCGCTTTCCTTCAGATGGTAATATGCTAGATATAGCATTTCCATTTAGTCAGGGTAAGGTAAAATCTGATGCATTAAAAGAATTTTTTGCACATCTAGATGAAACTTTTCATAAAAAGAATATTCCGATATCAGCAGATCTTTTTGGTATGACTACAACCAACAATGATGATTTGGGAATAGGACAGATACTCGGTAATGCTTTAATGCATTTTGACTATGTTGCGCCTATGGTCTATCCGTCACACTATCCTCCGACTTTTCTGGGATATGCTGATCCAGCAAATAAACCATACGAAGTAATTAAGTATGTAATGGATGGTGGAGTAAAGAAGGCAAATATGGCTAGTACATCTCCACTCAAATTGAGACCTTGGTTACAGGATTTTAGTATTGGTCGTGTTGAATATACTCCAGAGATGGTAAGGGCACAGATACAAGCTACATATGATTCAGGATTGAATAGTTGGATGTTATGGAGTGCTTCTAATGTATATACAAGAGAAGCTCTAAATGATGTTGATAAAAAGCTTGACAGCAGTATTTAAAGTTGTACTATTATTATCCGGATGAAGCTGCTGGTTTATGGCTCCAGTAGTTGCTCATCTTTTACTCAATGATGGTTAATATAGTGTTATGTCTCACTTCGCCGCAGTAATGGATGCTTCCAGCGTCGCCCCCACGACGCTTGGGAAGAAGAAGGTCTCAAATCGAGTCTTCGACAAGATGATCAACTCGGTAGTCGAGGGTTCGGTGCCTCGAGGTACCAAGGCCACCTTGGCCTGGCCCGAGGGTATCAAGAAGGAGTACGTGTGCTCCTCCAGGGGTGAATTGAGGGCTCTAGTTGAGAAGGACCTCCGGGCGGTATACGAGGTCACGGGCTGAAAAACGCCCTTATTTCCCCAGCGTGGACACCTGACAGAAAGGTGTCGCGCTGGGGATTCGTTTTTATACGTATATAGGCTATAATTAGCCTAATGAAAAAAATACTTTTTAATAAAGGTTTTACTTTAATAGAATTACTAGTAGTAGTAGCTATAATAGGAATACTTACAGCAGTATTGTCAGCTAACTTCTTTACAGCAAAGTCTAAATCAAGAGATGCAAAGAGGGTGTCTGATCTATCTCAAATTCAGTTAGCTCTAGAGCAAGCTTTTGATAAGTGTAATAATTATCCTGCTTCAGGAGTCCTAACAACAAGTACATCTGTATGTACGGGAGTCACTCTGGGTACTTTTATGTCGGTTGTTCCAACAGATAGTGGTACTGCTTATGCCTATGTTGCATCTCCATCATCAAATGCAACAGACTATGTATTGCGTGCTAAACTCGAAAATCCGAACCCTTCTGTGTTAACAGATGATGTTGATGGGGCTCCACTCGGTCAGGCAAGTGGATACTGTGATGATGTTTCTCCAAACTTTTACTATTGTGTTCAACCAAAATAGATGCAAAGTACTTTTTTAATTTTTTCATTCATACTCGGAACCATAATTGGTAGTTTTTTAAATGTTGTTGCGTTGAGGTACAACACAGGGATGACCCTAAGAGGGAGATCAAAATGCTTCTCATGTGGAAAGAATTTGGAATGGCATGAATTACTTCCCGTACTTAGTTTTATTTTACAAGGTGGGGAGTGTAAGAAGTGTAAGAGTAGAATATCTTGGCAGTATCCAGTCATTGAGTGTATTGCCGGTATACTTTTTGTTCTGATCTTCTATTTCTTTCCACCGTTGTCAGTAGCTATGGCAGTAGATACTTTATTCTATATATTAATCACTGGAATACTTCTTGTTATTACAATATATGACGTTAAACATAAAATCATTCCGGATTCATTTGTGTACACATTCGCTCTTCTCGCTCTAGCTAAGCTATTTCTTAGCCCAGAATTAACTTTTGTTTTACCAAAGATTTTAGATTTACTATCAGGTCCAATAATAGCACTACCTTTCTTTCTACTATGGCTTGTGTCGAAGGGTGAATGGATGGGGCTTGGTGATGCAAAGCTCGTTTTGGGTATAGGGTGGATATTAGGTCTTTCTGGAGGCGTATCTGCCGTAACTTTAGCATTCTGGATAGGTGCAGTTTTTAGTGTAATCTGGATGTATATAATCTTTAGAAAGATGAAAGCTCGGTATGAAATACCATTCGGTCCATATTTAATTATTGGTATGTATCTAGTCTTGTTTTTTGGAATCAATGTAATCGATTTTTCAATATGAAGAAAGTAAATTTAAAAAATACAAATGGGGGATTTACTGTTATAGAGTTACTAATTTCGCTTGCAATTTTTGCTGTAATGACGGCATTACTTTTGTCTAAATATGGAACTTTCAATCAGGGAGTTTTGCTTAAAAACCTAGCTTATGATGTTGCTCTTTCAATACGTAATGCACAATCCTACGGTCTAAATGTTAAAAGTGCTAGTAGAAATACAAATGATTTCCTTCTGCCGTACGGTGTGCATTTTAGTACTAATCAGCCAACTGAATACGCATTCTTTGTGGATCTAGATCATGACTATGTGTACGATGCAGAGGACAATGATACTACAACAATCGATGAAAAGTTATCTAAAACCTCAATTACAAGAGGTAGTAAGATAGATAGTTTGTGTATCGATTCTGGCTGTACCGCTGTTAATAACCTAGATATAATATTTGATCGTCCTAATCCAAATGCTATCATTAGAGGTAATGAAAAGATTTCGAATTATGCAAAGATAACTGTTGCAGCAAGTGATGGTACAAAAAGAGAGATCGAGATAAGATCAACAGGTCAAATATCAGTAAAATAAGATGAAAAAAAGATCATTACAAAATGGATTTACTTTGGTAGAGATGATTATCTCACTCGCTATTTTCACTGTAGTCGCTGTGGTTGCTGTCGGTGCACTTTTGAAAGTTATGGATGCCAATAGAAAATCAATTAGTCTAAAGACTACAATTAACAATCTCAATTTTGCACTTGAATCTATGTCTAGGGAAATGAGGGTTGGTAGAGATTATGATTTAGATAATGATAATGGGGTAATAGATGAAAACTATTTCAATAATAAAAGTAAGAAGATTACATCTGGTAAATGGACAATGGCTTTCAAATCTTCAAATATTTCTGTGGATACTAATGGCAAAAAGTGTAATTTAATATATGCATATAGATACGATGAAACTGGACAAAAAATTCTAAAAGCTCAAGAAGCATATTGTGGCGCGGGTATACATCAAGATGATTTTCAAGATCTAACATCAAGTGATATTAAGATAACCGCATCAATCGTTGAAGTTAGTAATGAATCAAATCAACAACCATACGCTTTCTTCTGGTTACAGGGCGAGAGTGGTGTAAAGGCTAAGGAAAAAGTTGATTTTTCGGTTCAGACTAGGGTATCACAGAGAATTAAATAATATGAAAATAAAAGATCTTAAAAATCAAAAAGGTTTTACAATCATAGAAACATTGGTTGCTATCACTATACTCATGATCTCAATAGCAGGACCACTAACTATTGCACAAAAGAGTCTTATGGCTGCGATATACGCTAAAGATCAGGTTACTGCTTCATATTTGGCACAGGATTTAATGGAAGATATAAAGAATAATCGAGATAACTATATTCTATCAAATGGTGTCGGATCTTTACCTACCTGGGTATATCCATCTGTTTGTGGTCGGTTAAACATACAAAATGATGGTACATACGGATGCGGTTCTGGTACAGCAAGTAGATTTACTAGAACTTTTGTAATAACCTCTATCTCATCCTCTGAAAAGAAAGTCGTGGTTAATGTTAGTTGGCAGAATGGTACAATACAAAACTTTACGATACTAGAGAATCATTTCTTCGATTTAACATTATGATATATAAAAATACAAAATATAATAAAGGATATACTCTACTGTTTGCAGTACTTGTGTCTGCACTGGTTCTTTCAGTTGGAATTTCAATTCTTAACATTAGTAAGAAGGAATTCCTTCTTGCATCTTCTGCACGAGAGTCTACAACTGCTTTTTTTGCAGCAGATAGTGGACTTGAATGCGCTTCATATTTTGATGGTCAAAGTGTTTTCTATCCAAACGATGATAGCTATAAAACAATTGTGAATTGTTTTGGTAATCAGCCAAAGCAACATAATGTTGCTACACCGCTATACACCACTGCAAGCCCTCTAAGTATATATACCTTTGATGTCAGTATTAATGATAGATCATGCGTGTCTATTAAGGTTAGTAAAGACCATGCAACAGGTAGTACAACCATTGAATCAAGAGGATATAATTTGGGATGGAGTACGACTAGCAATAACTGTGATTCAGCGAGTCCTCGTAGAGTAGAGCGTGCTTTGTATTATAATTACTGATATGAAAGAACAGGTTACAGATAGATTAAATAAGCTCAAGGAAATACTGGAGAAACATCGCTATCTCTATTATGTTTTGGATAAGCCTGAAATATCTGATGAGGCATATGACTCTCTAATGAGAGAGTTGGAACAAATAGAAAAGGATAATCCAGAATTAGTTACAGGTGATAGTCCAACACAAAGAGTTGGTGGTGAACCGTTAAAAGAGTTTAATAAAGTACAACATACTTCACCACAGTGGTCTTTTGATGATATTTTTGACTTTGACGAATTAGTCAAATGGGAAGAAAAGGTGAAGAATTTTATGAAGAAAGCAGGAATTGAGAATGAAAAGCTTGAGTATTGCTGCGAGTTAAAAATTGATGGTTTAAAAATTATCCTAACTTACAAGAACGGTAAATTGGTGCAAGGCGCAACAAGAGGTGATGGTGCGGTTGGTGAAGATGTAACATCAAATATAAAAACAGTACAAAGCATCCCCCTTGTCCTTAAAGGGGATATTGATATTAATGTTGTTGGGGAAGTTTGGTTGGGTAAAAGTAACCTAAAAAGAATTAATAAGGAAAGAGAAAAGATTGGTGAGCCAATATACGCTAATACCAGAAATCTTGCTGCTGGTTCACTAAGACAATTGGATCCTAAAATTACAGCATCTAGGGGCCTAGATTCATTTATCTATGATATTGACTATATATCAAGTGGAAGTATTGAGACACAGTATGATGAAATAAAGTTAATAGCTGATCTATCATTTAAGACCAATAAATATACAAAAGTTCTTTCTTCAATTAATGAAATCGAAAAATTCTATAAAGAATGGACTAAAAAGAAGCACGAGCTTGAGTATGAATTAGATGGAATTGTAATTAAAATAAATTCACGTAAGATTCAAAATGAATTAGGCTATACTGCTAAATCTCCTCGTTGGGCTGTTGCGTACAAGTTCCCAGCTGAACAGGTTACTACAATTGTAGAAGATATTTCTCTTCAGGTAGGAAGGACCGGTGTCCTTACACCCGTAGCACATCTTAAGCCAGTACGAGTAGCTGGTTCAACCGTGGCAAGAGCAACATTACATAATGAGGATGAAATTAAAAGATTGGATGTAAGAATAGGTGATACGGTTATACTTCAAAAAGCTGGTGATGTCATACCAGACATTGTCTCTGTGGTTAGTGAACTAAGACCAAAGAATTCTAAACCATATAAATTCCCGAATCATGTCGCCGCATGTGGTGGAGATGGAAGTATTGAAAGAGTTCCTGGTGAAGCAGCTTGGAGATGTGTTTCGAAAGATTCATTTGATCAGATAAGTAGAAGATTCCACTATTTTGTAAGTAAAAAATGTTTCGATATCGACGGTTTGGGACCAAAGATACTTGATGTTCTTCTTGAAAATGGACTAATCACTTCCTTTGAAGATATATTTAATATAAAAAGAGATGATCTACTAACTCTACCCAGATTTGCAGAGAAATCTGTAGACAATCTTCTTATGTCTATAGAAAAATCTAGAACAGTAACCCTACCAAGATTCCTGACTTCACTTTCAATCTCACAAGTTGGAGAGGAGACAGCATATGACCTATCAACACACTTTAAGACACTAGAAAATCTTATGAAAGCGCGATATGAGGATATAGAATCAATACATGGAGTCGGACCAATAGTTGCAAAATCAGTATTCGATTGGTTTAGGAATGAGGAAAATACAAAGATGATAAAAAATCTTTTGAAAGAAGTAAAAATATCAGAAATTTCAGCCGAAACAGGTAAATTTAATGGTCAATCCTTTGTATTCACTGGAACTATGAAAATGGATAGAGTTGAGGCACAAGAAATCGTTAGGAAATATGGCGGTGAGGTCTCTAGTTCTGTTTCAAAGAAAACTACATATGTCGTAGCTGGTGAAAATGCTGGTTCTAAGCTTGATAAAGCAATAGAATTAGGTGTAAAAGTTATAAATGAAGAGGAGTTTTTGAAAATGGTTAAATGACATTTTCTGTGCTAAAATCACAATATGATAACGGTTACAGATATAGAAAAACTAGCTAATTTGGCTCGTATTAAGCTTGATGAGTCAGAAAAACTCGATCTTACAAAGGATATAGATGCAATCCTTGTATATGTAGACCAAATTAAAAAGGCTACAGTTAATAATGATCAAGTTCCGGATGCAGGAATTAATAGAAATGTATTTAGAGAAGATGTTTCCGAATCTAATCCCGATAGAGAATTAATTTTAAATGAAGCCCCAGATAGAGAGGGGGATTTTATCGCTGTTAAAAAGATAATTGCACAAGATTAATTATGATAGATCTATCAAATCTTACAATTAAAAAGGCACATGATGATATGAAGAATGGTGTATATTCTGCAGTCGATTTAGCTAATGCTTACCTAAATGAAATTAAGAAGAACGATACAGATATACATGCATATTTAGAGGTGTTTGATGATGTAGTAGAACAAGCTAAGGAGGCTGATAAGAGGTTTAAAGATGGAACTGCAAGTATTTTAACTGGGATTCCTTTTGGTATTAAAGATAATATTTTAATAAAGGAGAGAAGAGCAAGTTCTGCTTCTAAAATTCTTGAGAACTATAAAGCAACATATGATGCAACTGCAATATTAAAGTTAAAGAAGGAAAATGCTGTCTTTTTAGGAAGAACAAATATGGATGAATTTGCATTGGGTGGTTCTACAGAGAAGTCTGCATATGGTGTAACTCGTAATCCTCATGATAAGACTAGAGTACCTGGAGGTACTTCTGGTGGTTCTGCAGCAGCAGTAGCTGCTAATATGTGTCTGGTCGCATTAGGTTCAGATACCGGCGGTTCTGTAAGGCAACCATCTGCATTTTGTGGTGTTGTGGGGCTTAAACCTACTTACGGCTCAATTTCAAGATATGGACTAATGGCTGCAGTTTCATCTTTTGATCAAATTGGCCCCATCTCAAAGAATGTTGATGATAATGAGATAGTATTTAATGTTTTGAGAGGTGTAGATATCAAAGATAGTACAACAATTAGTGATAAAACATATACAATCAAAAAGGTTGGTGGTAAGCCGGTCATTGGTATACCAAAATCACTCCTAAGTATCGGTGGTATCGATAAGGAAATCATATCTAATTTTAATGATTCAATAGTTAAGCTAAAAGAAAAAGGATACGAGGTTGTAGATATTGAATTAAAAAATGCAGCACAAGCGCTACCCGTATACTACATTCTAAACTTTGCAGAGGTATCAACGAATCTATCTCGTTTTGATGGTGTACGTTTTGGATTACATAAAGATGGAAAAGATGGTATCGCAGACTATTTTGAATCAAGAGGAGCTGGCTTTGGAAAAGAGGCAAGAAGGAGAATACTATTAGGTACTTATGTTCTTTCGTCTGGGTATTATGATGCATACTACAATAGGGCAAATTCACTTCGTAAAGTTATCACCAATGACTTTATGGAAGCATACAAGAAAGTTGATATAATACTAACACCGACAACACCAACACCTGCATTCAAGATTGGTGAAAAGAATTCCGATCCAGTTGCAATGTATCTTGAGGACATCTTCACTGTTACAGCTAATCTCACTGGCCTACCAGCTATGTCGATACCTTCAGGTGTAAATTCAAACAAGATGCCTTTAGGTATACAGATGACCGCTTCCCATGGAAATGAAAAGACTCTGTTTGAAGTCGGTAAAGATTTTTTGGTTAAATAGTATTTAAAAATATGCAAGAAAATGAAATAGATATCGTACAGTCACCATCGGTTGATTTTGAACCGTATCTTACAACTGTCTTAAGATATTTGGCTGAAAACTATCCTCAATTGATAGAATTTACGAAATCAGCAATAGGTTTAATAATTGGTATATCAATACCCATATCTCTTCTTCTCTTTCTTCTAATTATATACACTGTCGAAAGACTAAAGGCATTAAGAATACGAGAAGAGCATGAGGTGTATGGTGTAAAAATTGATTTGTATGGTACAGGAAAGACAGTTAAAGCCGAGGGTAATCCAGAAATAGCAAAGAAATGGGATATGGCTTTAAAACATGTAGAGTCACAGAATCCGAATGATTGGAGGCAAGCAATCATTGAGGCAGATATAATCTTAGGAGAGGTACTAAAGGGTTTGGGGTATAAAGGAGATAGTATCGGTGAGCAGCTAAAGAGGGCAACTAAAGCTGAATTTAAGACATTGGATGATGCATGGGAAGCACATAAAGTTAGAAATGAACTAGCACATGCTGGATCGGACTATAATTTCAGTCAATATGATGCTAGAAGGGTAATACAACTATATAGAAAGGTCTTCGAGGAATTTTTCCATATATAACTTGCCTGCACTAGTATATTTGTGGTAGTATATTCTTCAATAGCGGGGTAGTGGTAACAGTAACCCGCCAGGCTCATAACCTGGAGATTGCCGGTGCGATTCCGGCCCCCGCAACAAGTAAGACATCTTTTTATGAAACGCACACAATAAGCACGTGTTCTCTTCGGTTTTTATTGTGTTATTATCATCTGCATGAAGAAGTTTATATTATCAACTCTAAGCCTCTTTTGAAGTTATAAGATCAATCATACATATCACATATGTTTAATGGTTCGATATGATACAATTATCTTTGTGAAGAGATCAATTACTCTAGTTTTATTTATATTATTAATACCTCGAATTGCATTTGGGGTTTGGTGGAATCCTACTACTTGGAATAAAAAGATTGAGATGTATAATGCTCCACGATCAGATATAGATATTACAAACAATGTCCCAATAAATAAAACTTTAGAAAAGGACACAATAGTTCCAGTTGAAAAAGTGGTAGTTAAAGAGGTGCCGAAAATAGTTGAAAAGATAGTGAAAGATGAGGGTGTAGTGCAGCAAAATATATATCTAACAAAGCAGAATGATGAGCTACGCGAAGAGATAATAAATCTTAAAGAAAAGATTGCCATACTAGAAAGGGAGGTTGATAGATACAAAGGTAGATTGGATGAGGTTACAGATAAAAATAAAGATGTTTTGAGAGTAAGGGAGATTAGAAGCAAGATAGTTGAGTTAGAGGAATTTAGAGTGAATCTATTAAAATCTACTGACGAGAAACAACTTTTGAAGACACTTATTAATACAACAAATCTTGAAGGAGAACTGTTGTTTCCAAGTAATAAATTTAAAGGTTTAATATTGGTGGTTAAAAATGGTGTAACTAAAATCACTTCTTTACCTGACAAAACACAGATAATTAATATCCTCGATACCTATCTTCAAGATATAAAAAATGAACTGTATATTTTGGAAGGTAACTCATAAAACTCATATCGAGCTGTAGTTTAGTAGGTGGCGCCATCATATAATCTGCTAAAACTGGTAATCATCTGTATTTTTTGCTATATTCTTGATAAGCTAAATTAACGCCGATGTAGCTCAGGTGGCTAGAGCATCTCACTCATAAAGAGAAGGTCCCTGGTTCGAGTCCAGGCATCGGCACATTGATTCGCTGTGTCAGTCTTTTGTTGCTTAGAGAGAATATCTTTGGAGCTTTGAAATTATACAGAATTATGTATAATAAGGAATGTAGGCTTTTCCTCGATAGGAAAAGGGTGATTTTTGAAGATTTCATTAAAATGCGATTGTAGCTCAACTGGTTAGAGCACCCGCCTGTCACGTGGGAGGTTACGGGTTCGAGTCCCGCCAATCGCGCAAATTCGTTTAGCTGTGTCGAGGTATATTTTATATAAAGTAAATATTAGAGGTCATGCTAATCATGGTTGGTTTGATGGTTTTTCACCTTTTTCTTGTTTTGTGCTATATTGTTGCCTGGTATAGCTCACCAACACCCCTTGGTAACTACAGCATGTGCTGTGGTGGGGAAACGAGTCAATTTAACAAAGGATACTTTGTGAAGGAACTTCATCCAAGAAAACCTAAAGTGAAGAAGAGAGTATGGGATTCGTGTTTTCTACGGGACGACCGTAATGAAAACACGTCACTTCCCAGTCAGACTTCTGACTTTGGGAAAAAAGCAACGAAATAACTATCATTTTACGAAATGAATACTGTATTACAAAAATGGCCGTAGCGGAGACGCAGCGGCCATTTGAATTTAATTGAAAAAAGTCAATAAATAGACTATTCTTAGCACTGTGCCGACGTAGCTCGGTTGGTAGAGCACTCCATTGGTAATGGAGAGGTCATGAGTTCGATCCTCATCGTCGGCTCCATTTTTCATAATTATGTTAGTATAAAAGAGCTCCAGGAGAGTAAGACTATGCGGATTAGATACCCGTGATGCCTGGGTAAGTGTTCGGAGTAGTGGCTTCCACGTTAATACCGAACATGCCGTAACTATAACGGTGCCCATACTTTCCTGGGGTACTTTGGCCAAAGTAGCTCAGTTGGTAGAGCACAGCTTTCGTAAAGCTGGGGTCGTGAGTTCGATCCTCACCTTTGGCTCAGAAAGTTTAGTTCCATTCAATATTTGTGATATTATTGCCAAATGAGCTTAAAGGATAAAAATGAATTTAGATGCAATTCATGCAAGAAACTTCTAGCTGTTACCGATAGTGTGTACTATGAGGTCAAATGCCATAGATGTGGTTCATTGAATTATATATTTAATCAAATTGAGGAACAGGTGGTTATAACTGATATTGATGGGAAAATATTGTTTGCTAATGAACTTGTAGAAAAGATGACTGGGTACAGTATGTCAGAAATTATTGGTAAAAGACCCTCATTATGGGGAGGTCAGATGCCTAAAGAGTTTTACCAACATCTTTGGAAGACAATTAAAGACGAGAAGAAGAATATAAGTGTAGTTGTTAATAATAAGAGGAAAGATGGGGTTATCTATAAAGCAGAATTACATATTTCGCCTATAGTAGATACAAATGGTAAGATTCTATTTTTTGTTGGTATAGAAAAGGTAGTTGATTGATTTGTGGTATAATAGTATTAAAGAGACTCTACGAAGTCCAACAATGTTTGGATTATTTTTAATTATTTAAAAAAAATGAAAGCACCACTATATAAAAAAGAAAATGAGAGATTAGATGTAGTTCATAAAATGGGGATACTAGATACAAACCCAGATCCAATTTTTGATAGTTTAACTAAAGAAGCACTAGAGAGAATGAGTGTTCCAATCTCTACAATATCTATAATTGATGAAAATCGAGAATGGTACAAGTCTTGTCAGGGTGTATCAAATAAGCAAGGTCCTAGAGACATTGCTTTCTGTAGCTGGGCTCTAATATCTAAAGATGCATTTATCGTTGAGGATACTTTAAAAGATGAAAGATTTAAAAATAATCCATATGTGGTAGGTGAGCCATATATAAGGTTTTATGCTGGTATTGCATTAATAGATTCTGCATCAGGTATGCCAGTGGGAGTTTTTTGTGTTAAGGATACAAAGCCTAGAATACTTAGTACCATCGAGCTAGGTACTCTTTTTGAACTTGCACAAAAGGCGGAAAGTCTCATAAATGAAAAAAAGTTTAATAGTGCGGTTTTATAACCCTAATATCTTTCTATGTTATAATATTTTAATATTAAATTTAAAAATATTAAATGAAAAAAAGAACGTTGTTAAAGAGGGATTATGTAAAAACAATATTTGCTTTTGTTCTTGCGTTTATAGCTATCGCTTCAATATGGCTGACTCAAGGAGGTGTTATAACGGGGGTTTTAAATAACGTCACTTCAGATAGCCAATTGGCACGTACATTAGGGAGCTGGCCATTCCGTGCAGATATATATCCTTCTTCATATACCTATGATCTAACCAAGATAACACAAAACGGTCTAAATTCACTTAATACCGGAGCTAGTCAGGGTGCCAAGGAGACAACCCGATTAACTTTTAAGTATGTAAAAGCTAATCCACTCAAATACGAAGTAACTAAAAGTAGGGATGACACTAAAGAGATTGACCCCGACGATCTATTCCCAGAGACAGAGTCATATACGAAAAAGGAAACACTTCCTTCTTTTTACGCGAAAACATATGGTAAAACATATTCTGACTACTACTGTGTATTAAACTATACAGATAAGACAGCTTCAACTTTTGTAAACAACTATGATGACAGGGGGAAACCACTCATCTCAAAGAAACTTTTTGGAGATGATGCCATATCTTCATGTGCTGATGCGATGAAATCATATCCACCAGTTGATCTTGCTTTAGGTGGTGGTGAGTTGTCTGGCACAATTAAGTCTGCTAACACTAGTCAAAATCTAGGTCTTTCTGCAGTAAGTCGTTTTGATCTTTTGATTAGAGATAATCCTTCAACACCATCAGGTGAGATGTATACAGTAAAAATTCATGTTTCTGGTGATAAGGTTGTTCTTGATACGACTGATAATAAATTTACAACAAGAATTGAGAGACCGCTTAAGTGTTCAGAGATGAAACTAAGCATCAACGCTACAACTGTTAAAGCAACTGAAGAGCCTAAAGATAAAAATTCAAACAGTATTTCTGATAGACAGAGTTGTGTCGCTATATATAAAGTTCTATCAACTGATAGTGGCAGACTTAAACCTAAGAGAATTGAAGCAGAATCAACTGTGCCTGCATATAATATGAATATTTGGATTGCTGACCCAAAGAAGGATGTTAAAGCTGGATGGTATCAATCACAACCATAAAGCTACCACTTTTATATAATGTATGGTACTATTTTCTCGTCGGTGAGGTGGTACGAATCACCTTGTGAGATCTAGCGCTGACCCCGCTCAACTCGCATGCGGCCGTATATAGGCTCACGGTCCCAGGATTAACCCCTCACCGACACTCTTTCGCAGCCAGACTCTCATAGTCCGGCTGTTTTCTTTATTTAATCGCTGTAATCTGATAATCTTTTAATATGAAAACGTTTACGGAATTAGTATACGATGTTGTAAGAGGCATTCCAAAAGGTGCCACAATGACATATAAAGAAGTAGCTAAGGAGATCGGTAAGCCTAAAGCTGTACGTGCAGTAGGTACGGTTTTAAGTAAAAACTTCAATCCCGAAATACCATGTCACAGGGTCATAAGAAGTGATGGTAAGATGGGGGGATATAATCGTGGTGGAGTACTAGTAAAGGCAAAAATCCTTAAAAAAGAACAAAATGGATAAAAGTAAAACAGAAAATAGAATACAAGAAATTGAGTCTGCGATGCAAGCAGCTGATTTTTGGAACAATCCCCAGAAGGCGCAGGGAATGATTAAAGAATTACAGGATTTGAAAGATGCTTTGTCTGGTATAGGTAAGTTTGATAAAGGTAATGCGATTATGACCATTTTTTCTGGCGCCGGTGGTGATGATGCTGAGGATTTCTCTTCAATTCTGTATCGTATGTATAGAAAATTAGCTGAAAATAGGGGCTGGGGCATGGAAGTTGTGCATGAAAATCAAAATGATCATGGTGGGTATAGAAATATCACTGTTGAGATATCTGGTAAGGATGTATATGGAACTCTTAAGAACGAAAGTGGAGTACATAGACTTGTAAGAATCTCACCTTTTAATGCTAAGCAATTGCGACACACTTCATTTTCTATGGTTGAAATAATTCCGAAGTTTGAAAAGACTAATAGCGCTGATATGGAATTACCTGATAAGGATATAGAAATATCAATTGCGAAATCTGGTGGTCCTGGTGGACAGAATGTTAATAAGAGAGAGACTGCGGTCAGAATTGTACATAAACCGACTGGATTATCGGTACATGTCACATCAGAAAGATCACAGGCCCAAAATAAGGAAAAAGCATTAGATATATTGAAAGGTAAACTTTTTAAACAAATGGAGGATGAGAGAATCGCTCGTGAAAAGGGAATGTATATAAGTAAAACAACGTCTATTGAGTGGGGAAATCAGATACGCTCATATGTTTTTCACCCATATAAAATGGTAAAAGATCACAGAACAAATGTTGAGACCTCCCAAGTTGACAAAGTACTTGAGGGTCATCTTGATGAGTTTTTAGATGCTGAACGTATGCTATAATTAGCGTATGATTTATTTCGATAAGGTTAGTAAGATATACCCTGATAAGTCAATTGCTCTAGATCAGGTGTCTTTTGCTGTAGAACCAAATGAATTCGTTACTATTGTTGGTCATTCAGGTGCTGGTAAAACTACTCTGATGAAAATGATTATCGCTGAGGATAGACCTACAGATGGTGCTGTCTTTTTTGAATCTGCTAATATTCATAAGCTTAGAAAAGGTGATATGAATCAGTTGCGTAGACGTATTGGTACTGTATTTCAAGACTTCAGACTGATTGGTAATAAGACAGCATATGAAAATATTGCTTTTGCAATGGAAGCTGCGGGACGTACAGATAGTGAAATAAAATCAGATGTACCTCATGTTCTTGAATTGGTAGATTTGGGTAATAAGATATGGAATTTTCCGCATGAACTATCTGGAGGAGAAAAGCAGAGAGTTGCTATAGCTCGAGCAATTGTTACTCAACCAGATATTATTATAGCTGATGAGCCGACAGGAAATCTGGATCCAGTAAACACATCTGATATAATTAAAATTCTGCAGAAGATACATAAGCTTGGTACCACTGTCCTTCTAACGACTCACGATAAGAGTGTTGTGGATACGGTTGGTGGACGAGTGGTAACCATGGAAAGGGGGAAGGTGGTTAGGGATGATAAGCATGGTAAATATGTCTTGTAATTTTTAATATAATGATTTTTACACACTTTAAAAGAATAATACGAACTGGGTTTATTAATTTCTGGAGGAATGGATTTCTTTCATTTTCTGCTGTTGTGGTTATAACCCTTTCGCTATCAGTTTTGGGTGCATTAATATTCAGTTCTGCTTTTGGAAGGGCACTGATTAAAGAGATAAAAAATAAGGTTGATATAAATGTGTATTTTACCATTGAGGCTCAAGAATCAGATATTTTTGCATTAAGAAAGACCATAGAATCACTGCCTGAAGTTGAAAAGGTTGAGTATGTGTCACGCGATCAAGCCCTATCAGATTTTAGAGATAAGTGGAAGGATAATGCTTTAATAATACAGGGTCTAGAGGAAATCGGATCGAATCCTTTTCCAGCTGTTTTGAATATAAAGGCAAAAGAGCCATCACAATATGCTGGTATTGCCAGTTTCCTTGATAGTAAGAATTCGACACAAAATGGTTCTGGTATTGTAGAAAAAATAAATTATAATCAGAATAAGCTAAACATCGAAAGACTAGGTAGAATAATTTATGCAATAGAAAAAATGGGAACAGTTATTGCAATAATTTTTGTGATAGTAGCAATAATCATTGTATTCAATACAATCAGATTGATTATATTTACAGCAAAAGATGAAATATCCGTTATGAAGCTTGTAGGTGCTTCAAATCTATATATACGAGGCCCATTCGTTATTTCAGGTATAATGTACGGTGTATTTTCAGGACTACTAACGCTTGTAATTCTTTGTGCGTTTGCCTTCTACAGTGATATATTATTAGTGAGACTATCCGGAGTCCAGAATATTAATGAAGTGCCACTACTAGCAAATGTTTTCTCTTCGTATTTTATCAGTAACTTCGGTCAGATATTTGTTCTAATTATGGGCTTCGGTATTATTTTAGGCGCTATATCAAGTTATCTTGCTGTAAGGAGGTATTTACGAGTTTAAAAATTTTGATACAATACGATTATGAAAAGAAAGACAGATGCGAAAGTAAAGAAAATAAAAGATAATCAAAGAAAGGGTAAGAAAGAAAATCATAAGTATATTTTTGTCGTCGGAGGAGTTATGTCCGGAGTAGGAAAGGGTATCGCTACATCTTCACTAGGAACTATCCTTCAAGCAAAGGGGTATAAGGTAAATCTAGTAAAAGTTGATCCATATTTGAATGTAGACGCTGGAACCATGAATCCAACCGAACATGGTGAAGTTTTTGTTCTAAACTCAGGGCTAGAAACTGATCAAGACATGGGAAATTATGAGAGATTCCTAAATCAGGATCTTTCTAATGATGACTATATGACTTCAGGTATGGTTTATAAGCATGTAATTGATAAAGAGCGAGCTTTAGAGTATGGCGGAAAATTTGTTGATGCAGATCATATTCGTGAAGAGATTGTTCGAAGAATCAAACATGCTGCGGTTATCAATAAATCAGATATCTCAATTATAGAAATTGGGGGTACAGTTGGTGACTATCAGAATGTTATGTTTATCGAAGCCGCGAGAGTTTTAAAGTTTAGAAATCCAGGTGATGTTCAGTTCATAATGGTTTCGTATCTTCCAATTCCAGGGAAGATTGGTGAAATGAAATCTAAGCCAACTCAGAATGCTGTTAAACAACTAAACTCATATGGAGTCCAAGCAGACTTTATCATTGCTAGATGTGAGGTTCCAATAGATCAGAAGAGAAAAGAAAAGTTGGCTTTTACATGTAATATTCACCCAGAAAATGTCATTTCAGCACCAGATATAGATAGTGTATATGATGTGCCACTTAATTTCGAAAAGGATAATATAGGAGAAATAATTCTCGAGGCACTTCATTTAGAAAAAAGGAAGGGTCCTGGTCTTGGGGAATGGAAGAAGTTTGCTAGCGCTGTTAAAAATACAGAGAGGGAAATTAACGTTGCTATCGTTGGTAAATATTTTAATACAGGAGATTTTGTTCTGACGGACGCATACGTTTCAGTATTGGAAGCTATAAAATATTCTGCATACAGCCAAAAGGTTAAACCTAAAATTCATACTATCAATGCAAACGATTTTGAAAAAGGTAATATTGACTATTCTATCCTTGATAAATTTGATGGAATCATCGTTCCTGGTGGTTTTGGAGAGAAGGGGATTGAGGGGAAGCTAAATGTTATTAGATATGCAAGGGAGAACAAAATACCATATTTTGGATTGTGTTATGGTATGCAGCTTATGACCATTGAATATGCAAGAAATGTACTAGGTCTAGAGGGAGCACATACTGCTGAAATAAATCCAAATGCAACCCATGTAATTATAGATATTATGCCAGATCAGAAAAAGAAACTTATCGAAAGGAACTACGGTGGAAGTATGAGGTTAGGAATTTATAAGGCGAAACTTGTGAAGGGAACAATTGCTGAAAAGGCTTATGGCGCTAATGTAATATCTGAGAGACATAGACATAGGTATGAAGTTAATCCACAGTATGTAGAAAAACTATTAAAAGCCGGTTTGGTGTTTTCTGGTACATCACCAGATGGTACATTAATGGAAATAGCAGAATTACCTCGTGACATACACCCATTCTTTTTGGGTACGCAATTTCACCCAGAATTTCTAGCACGTCCGTTATCACCACACCCACTTTTTACTGAGTTCATTAAAGCAGCAAAGGGTAGAATGTCTAAATAAAAATCTGATAAAAAATTCATTTTAATTTTATTTAGATTTTATATGGATTTTAACTACTATTGTTAATCTTATATTGTTATAGGGTCGATTATAACAAGGTGTATTTACTCTCACTGTTTATGTCAACAATTTAGCACCTCACCGACGGGTACCGGTGGGGTGCGAATTGTATTGATATGAATATTAAACTCTATGCTCCTTAGCATTAATCATTCCACATTTCTTGTACTTTAGACCTGATCCACAAGGACAAGGATCATTTCTACCCACCTCAGGTTTCTTTGTTGCTGTATTCTGTGCTGGCTTGTCACCATCACCACCACCTATTACCTGCGCCTGTTCATGGACTTCTTTTAATTCAACTGCTTCTGGAGTTATTACACCTCCACCAACATGAGGAAGGAGATTAAGTATCTGGTTGTTAATCGCAATCTGCATTTCTTTAAATAGTCTAAGACCTTCCTTTTTATATTCAACAAGAGGATCTCTCTGACCGTACGCTCTTAGATTTACGCTTGAACGAGTGTAATCCATTACTTCCAAATGCTCAACCCAGAACATGTCTATAGCTTGAAGCATTAACTGACGTGCAACAATCAAAAACCGCTCTTTTCCAAGTTGTGTAATCTTATCCTCCATCACTTTCTTCATCTCTGCATTATCACCAATTACTTCTAAGATCTTAGATTCTACTTGATCAAGAGTTCCAATGAGTATATATCTTCTTCTTTCGTAAACAGTCTTTCTTTGATGATTCAGTATGTCATCATATTCAAGGATATGCTTTCTTGAATCAAAGTTAAATCCTTCAATCTTCGATTGTGCATTCTCAAGTGATCTTGTGATTATCCTATTCTCTATTGCTTCATCTTCGGCAATATTAAGTTTGCCCATAAGGTTTTTGATGGTATCTGAAGCAAAGATTCTCATCAATGAATCTTCTAGTGATACAAAGAACTGTGTTGCACCAGGATCACCCTGTCTTCCTGATCTTCCTCTCAATTGATTATCAATTCTTCTTGCTTCATGGCGTTCTGTACCTAGGACAAAGAGACCACCAATGGATTTAATTTCTTCATATAGGGTAGGGGAGCCAGGATTACCACCTAGTTTAATATCAACTCCTCTTCCTGCCATATTTGTAGCAATAGTAACTGCACCTTTTTTACCAGCTTGAGCAATAATCTCACCTTCGCGCTCATGATTCTTAGCGTTTAGAACTTGGTGAGGCACTCCTTCTGCCTTAAGGAAATCAGAAAGTACTTCATTTTTTTCAATTGACACTGTACCGATTAGCACAGGTTGTCCTATCTTGTTCAATTCCTTTACCTTTCTAGCAATAGCTTTGTATTTTCCTATTTCAGTCTGAAATATAAGGTCATTATGATCAACTCTCTGTTGCGTTTTGTTTGTAGGGATTGTGATTGTTTCAAGACCATATACTTTATAGAATTCCTCAGAAGAAGTTGAAGCTGTTCCAGTCATACCAGATAGCTTTTTGTATAGTCTGAAATAGTTTTGGAAGGTAATAGACGCATAAGTACGAGATTCCTTCTGTACTGGTACCCCCTCCTTTGCTTCTATAGCTTGATGTAGACCTTCTGACCATCGTCTTCCTGGTTGTAGACGTCCAGTGAAAGTATCAACGATAACCACACCATTATCTTTAATCACATACTCAGTGTTGATGTTGTATAAGGCTTTCGCTTTAACAGCAGTTTCTAGATGGTGGACGTATTTAATTCCTTTCTCTGTGTAAATATTATCAACACCCAGTTTCTTTTCTGCTTTCTCGATACCTTTGTTTGTTAAAGCGATACTTCTTTGCTTTTCGTCGACTGTGTAGTCTTCATCTTTAACAAAATCCCTAACCATTGCAGAGAAGATCTGATACAGGTTCTCAGAGTCTGTGGTAGGTGCAGAAATAATTAAGGGAGTTCTAGCTTCATCTATTAAAATTGAGTCAATTTCATCTACAACTGCATAGTTAAACTCCCTCTGTCTAAGTGATCCAGATTCATATTCAAGATTGTCTCTCAGATAGTCAAAACCAAATTCATTGTTTGTTCCATATGTGATATCAGCAGCATATGCCTCATGACGTGTGACCGGTCTTAGATATTCATGCACAACCTTAAAAGAACCCAACTGATCTCTTTCCGTATCTTTTGATTCTACATGTGAAGGGTCGTATATGAATGAACTTTCATGGTTTATAACTCCAGTCGTAAGTCCAAGGAAGTTGTATATTTGACCCATCCATACTGCGTCACGACGAGATAGGTAGTCGTTAACTGTAACTACATGTACTCCTTTACCAGTTAATCCATTTAAATATGCTGGAAGGGTGGCAACAAGTGTTTTACCTTCACCTGTACGCATTTCAGCAATACTACCGCTATTGAGGATTGCTCCTCCTAAGATTTGAACATCAAAGTGTCTTTGTCCTAAAACTCTCTTTGAAGCTTCGCGTACTACGGCAAAAGCCTCGGGTGTGATTGAGTCTAGACTCTCTCCCTTTGCTAGTCTACCTCTAAACTCAATAGTCTTAGCTCTCAATCCATCATCAGAAAGGGAAGATATACTAGGTTCAAGAACCTTAACCTTATCGATTATAGGCTCATATTTCTTAAGTAATTTCTTGTTAGGGTCACCAAATATGTTTTTAATGGAAAATGCCATAAGTGACTCACACTATATCACATATTCAACCTCCGGTTCAATCTCTATACCAGTCTTTTCATAGACCCCATCTACCATCTTTTGTGCTAGGGCAATGATCTCTGCTGCTGTAGCGTTTCCAGTGTTAATGATTACCAATGCCTGATTCTTATAAGTTCCCACATTTCCTTTCTTTACGCCTCTAAAACCACATAAGTTATCAAGTATCCAAGCTACAGGAATCTTTACCTTCTTGTCATTTACTGGATGAACTATCATCTCTGGGTATTTGGCTACAAGTTCCTGAGCCTTTGATGTTGAAACAATGACATTTTTAAAGAATGATCCAGCGGTACCGTAGTCTTTAACATCAGGAAGTTTTCTTCTTCTGATTTCGATAATAGCCTCACGCATCTGTTTAAGGGTGGGTTCCTTTATCTTTTTAAAAGTAAAATGTTCTTGCACATCTTTGTACTGTGCATTTATTTTTCCATCCTTCTTTAATCCAAAAGTTACTGATATGACTATATATCTACGTGGATCCTCCTTAAATACGCTATTCCTATATGAAAATTTACAATCTGTATTTGAAAGGTCTTTGTATTCATCTTTCAATACATCAAGTACGTGTACTGACTCTATGGTATCTTTTACCTCACTTCCATATGCACCTATATTCTGGACTGGTGTAGCACCAACAGTTCCTGGTATTAATGAAAGATTTTCAAGACCATACAAACCTCTATCTACAGTTTGTTCTACTAACTTGTCCCAATTCTCTCCAGCAAATGCGGTTACAGTACCATCGTCTGAAAAGGTAACTCCCTCCATCTCCATTTTAATCACAATTCCTGGAAACCCTTCATCTGACACAAGAAGGTTAGAACCACCACCTAAAACAAAAAAGGGAATCTTCTTTTTCTTTGAAAAGCTCACAGCTTCAATTAATTCATCTTCATTTTTTACAGTACAAAAATATCGTGCAGGTCCGCCGATTCTAAAGGTGGTGAAATCTTTCAGGGAAATTTTTTCTTGAATATTCATTTGTGTATTGCGCCGAATGTTGACGAACGGGTGAAAGCTCCAAATATAATGTCTAAATTAAAATGTGAGTACAGCCGTTCGTCAACACTTGGAACAATATGTTTATTATACCAAGAAGTCAAATATACAACTGCATTGACAGTGTGTATTTTAAATGATATATCTCTAGAGTCTTTTGTTCTTCGTAAAATGAGCCGTTGGGGAAAACGGATTAAACAGCCCCCGTATGAGGATAACGATACCCTCGTGTTTGAAAATGAAGATAAGAAACGCGTCGGTCATTGGATCAGTTGAGATCAAATCAACTGACGGTTCGGTTATGTACAATCAGTACAGTTGCTCGAGGATTGGGTTGGGGTGTGATGGCAAGTCTCATCTCTGGATGAAAATGGACTTCTCAGAAGAGGCTTTGATGTTCATCAGGGAAGAACACAAACCATTTAAAGCACACTTCGTCACCTATCATTCTCAACCCAGTCGATGTGCTCTTCGAAGGAAGGATGTCATGTCGATCCTAGGGGCAAAGGATTTGCGCCCCCCCACACTTTGCGAGACGATTGCAATTGCGTCAGAAACAATTGTCTCTGGTGCTGTCCGTCAGATATTGATCTCTGCCGGCTGCCATAGGGCGGTTGCAGCAGTCCGCATCAACCCGGAATTACCCAATTTCTACCAATTCGGTGTTGAGAGTGATTTGGGTAGTTTCAATAAATTGCCATATGCCAAAGATGATAGGGATCGACTCAGATTTGCTGACCGATTAGACCCTGTCAGTTTCAGGTGGCCCGTACTTATCGGCATCGAGGATCCATAAGTGGATACCTACTTGTTCTTAATTGAACTTACAATCAACCCGCCTAAACAGCGGGTCTTGTGTTATATACACAAAATCCTGCCGAGGCAGGATCTCATGTAGACATTTTATATTGAAGTACTTACATCTAAGCTTTCGCTTTGTTCGTACTCACACATCAGTATTATATCATCTACTGTATTTATGGTGCAAATATGATTGTCAGAGATTGCAATATGTGGTGATTTACGGTATTTTATAGACACCTTGCCGGATCGTATAAAGGTAGTACGTCGCTCTCTGAAAGCGAAAATTTTGGTTCGATTCCAAGTCCGGCAGCAATGAAAACAAAATTTAAAAGTAAGAAGCTGGATTGGTGTAAGGATGAACTCAAATTAATACTAAATAAGCTAATAGCTGGTAATTATCATCAAACTGCTGAAGTAGTTTTTAATCATATTGCTCATACTGGGGTGGAGACTGATTTAAAACCAGAACTAAAGAGTAATCCCACTCTAGATGAGTTTATGAAGAGTGAATAGGGTAATATGATATAATATCCTCAAGTTTAATTATAATTAACAATACATATTTATGCTTACAATATTAATACTTTCAATTGTTGGTGCTGTGATTGCTGCTGTTGTCGGTACTTTCTGGTATTCCGACAAAACTCCGATGGGGAAGATTCATATGAAATATCTTGGTTTTGACAAGTTATCTCCAGAGGAACAGAAGCAAAAGATAGAAGAAGCTAAACCAGGTATGCCCAAGATATATGGAGCACAGTTAATATTGTCTCTTGTAACTGCATTTGCTGTTTCGTTTATTATTACAATGACTATGCAGAATGGTCAGTCATTCTGGTTGGCACTTGGATTTGTAATTATGAACTGGTTATGTTTCGTTGTTCCTACAATCGGTTCTGGAATATTGTGGGGTAATTGTGATAGGAGTATTGCTTGGAAAAAGTTTTTCTCAGATATTGCATCAAATTTAGTTACTATAGTATTGATTGCAATTCTTGCTAGTTTCTTTGCTTAGTATATGCGGCGTGTAGCGATTGTTGGTATATCTGGATCTGGTAAATCTACTTTAGCTAATATATTAGGCAAAAAGCTGGGTATTCCAGTTTTTCACCTAGATAAATATTATTGGGATATCGGTTGGAAAGAAAGATATGCAACTAAAGAAGAATTTAAGAAGGTCTCAGAGGGATTCACTAATGGAGATTCCTGGATTATTGACGGTAACTACAGATCATCAATTGATTTACGATTTGATCGTGCTGATACAATAATCTTTTTAGATTATCCAAAATATTTAAGTCTATGGAGAGCTTTTACTAGAGTATTCAATCGTAATCAACCTTTCGATAAGACAGATGGTGTTAAGGAAAGAATAGATTGGGCTCTGGTTAAGTTTATTATCACCTATTCAATAACAGAAATGAGAGATAGGGTTCTTAAATATAAGGGAATTAAAGATATCTACATTATAAAGAGTGATAGAGAGAGGGATATTTTTATATCAAAAATTTCTTAAAATTACTTTTAAAACAAAGAAAAAGCCGGGGTTCCTATCGTGCGCACATGATGCAGCAGACAGAAACACATCCGGCTAGGTTTCGACAGCTCTTGCGAGCGGTCTATTATCCCGTAAGGGATATTTATGTCTCCAATGCCTTTCGGCTGGGGGGACGCTGAGTGTATTACATCTATATTATATTTTATGCAACTGGTTATATAAATTGCCAAACCAAATATTTCAATGCTAATATCAATATATGAAAAGAATATACTTTGTTCGTCATGGCGCTACAGGTGGTAATGAGAAAAATCATTTTCAACACATAGACATATCTCTTTCAGATACAGGTTTTAAACAGGCTGAATTTGTTGCTGAAAGATTTAGAAAGATCCCGATAGATATAATCATAGCTAGTGATATGGATAGAGCATCTCAGACAGCCCAGGCTATATCCAAGGTTCTTAAAATGGAAGTTAACCATAACCCGCTATTTAAAGAAATACTCCGTCCTACAGCTGTACGTGGAAGATCTAAAACTGATCCTGAAGTTGTTGCCACAATGAATGAAGTACGTAAGAATTTTGGTAATAAAGATTGGCATCATTCTGATGAGGAAAACTTTTTTGATCTAACTACTAGATGCAAGAGTGCTTTAAAGTATATAGAGTCATTAAAAGAAGAAAATATTTTAGTTGTTACTCATGGTGAAGTTCTAAAGATTTTAATGGGGCTAATGTGTTTTGGTGATGAATTTGAAGTTAGGGATTATGAAAAACTTACCAAATTCCTCATCCCGAAGAATACAGGTATAACCATAGTGGAGGAAGAAAAGGGTAAGTATTTCCTCCTTACATGGAGTGACCACTCTCATTTAGGGGATGTGGATATTAAATATAATGAATAGTTATATAAAAAAAGGATTACACGAATTTTTAATCTTCGGTCTAAAACAAGCACAAGCAAGTATATTTGCTGGTTCTTTCTTTGTTCTTCTTTTCATTTCTAATCATGTATCTATATTGGGTCTAGCTAGATACGACTTTCTTTTCATTTCGGCAGTACTAATCCAAATTGTTCTGTATTTAACAAAACTTGAGACCAAGGATGAGGTTAAGGTTATATTTCTCTTTCACATCATTGGGCTTGTCTTAGAGATATACAAAACCAGTCCTATGGTAGGTTCATGGAGCTATCCTGAAGATGCATTTTTCAAAATCTCTACAGTACCACTGTATAGCGGATTTATGTATGCAGCAGTGGGGAGCTATATCAGTCAGGCATGGAAGATATTTAAATTGAAGTTGGAGAACTATGATAGGTATGTATTGAGTGTGGTACTGTGTGCTTTGATATATATAAATTTCTTTACCAATCACTATATCTATGACTTTAGAATATTTCTAATTATTGCAGTCTTTGTTCTTTTCCTTAAAACCAAGGTACATTTCACTGTCATTAATACAGTACGAACCATGTATTTAAATATATCCTTCATTCTCATTGCTTTCTTCATTTGGATTGCAGAGAATATATCAACATATCTTGGTGCTTGGAAATATCCAGATCAAATACATGCATGGACTGTAGTTTCTACAAACAAGATTACTTCATGGTTTCTAATGGTAATTATTAGCTTTATAATCGTAGCGTATCTTAAACACTACAAGAAGGATGTGTTGGGGAAATAGGTAAAAGAAAACCCGCCGATCGAGTTTTCTCGTTCGACGGGGGAGTCTTGATCACATGACCATTATACTGGGATTACCTCAACCATAGCCTCCATGGCTTTTGGAGTGAGGTGGCTTGTCGCCAGATCCAGGAGAGTCCCCGGATCAATCTCACTGAGCACTCTGTCCCAGAGGGTGAGAAGTTCAGCGTTATCCACCTCAAAATCTCGATCGTGGTCCCTCTTAGCACCTATCGTAACTTTTTTGAGCAAACCCCCAAGGGTGAGAGGATCCAAAAGTGGCAACGGGATGCACAGCGACCCTTCAAGGATCCCCTCCTTATTGAGGCACTCCACGACCAAGAGGTCATAGTAGGCTTCACGATGGCATGCCCCAGTGGTGTCTTGGGTTTCCAGGACAACCTCTGTGGTCACCCCCTCCTTTTCCAGGTTCGAGACAGGAACACACCATGTCCCCGCTGACCTCTGGGTGAAGACTACTTCCAGCACGGCTGCGAACAAGATGTTCGCGAGGGCGTAGTTTCTTCCGCCACTGAGTGTTTTGGCGCGATTAGCGATGCGCATCGCATTTACAATGTTCATAACTTAACCAATTTGGTTTTCGTCGTTTGTTTACTTGCCAGAACTAATCCGTTCCAGCCCACCGTTGTATATAGTAGCACATTCTACACTATATGTCAATAGTGATAAAATATGTTAATATAGAGAAATGAAAAGAGTAATAATCGTGCATCGTTGGTCCGGTGGCCCTACTGATGATTGGAGACCTTGGTTAAAAGTCGAATTAGAAAAGTTGGGGTATGTGGTAGTAATCCCTTCAATGCCAGATACCGAAGTTCCTGTTATTGAAAAATGGGTAAGTCATCTTGAAAGTATTGTTGGTGAAGCAAATTCCGATACATATTTTGTCGGACATAGTATTGGTTGCCAAACTATATTGCGTTACTTGGAAAAAATAAATGTTAAGGTTGGTGGAGCTATCTTCGTAGCAGGTTGGTTTAATTTAAAAAACATGGAAGATGTAGAAATAGAGAGAATTGCGGAACCTTGGATTAAGACCCCAATTGATCTAGTAAAAATAAAAGCAGTCTTACCAAAATCAACCCTGATCATTTCAGATGATGATCCTTTCGATTGTTTTGAGGAGAATAGGGAGAAATTTGGAAAATTCGTTACAAATACTCTAGTGATACCAAGAGGCGGACATCTTACGGCTAAAGATGGTTTTGAAGAATTACCTCAAATATTGGAGGAGATGGGAATTTAAATTTATGTTAAAATCTACCCATGCCTAAAAAAATATTCATAACAAGAGAAATACCCGGTCCCGCTATCGATATGCTTAAAAGCAAGGGATATGAAATTGATATCTCTGGAAAGAATGAACCACTAACACAAAAGGATCTAATTAAATTTCTAAAGAAGAAACCGTATGATGCTGTACTAACACTTCTTACAGATATCGTAGATGCTAAGGTATTCGATGCTGTCCCTACAGCTAAAATATTTGCAAACTATGCAATGGGTTTTAACAACTTTAATATAAAGGATGCAAAGGAAAGAGGAGTTGTGGTCACCAACACACCAGGAGACTTCGGATACTGCATAGCTGAACATGCTATGGCTTTAATATTAGGCCTCACTACGCGCATTGTAGAGGCAAATGACTATGTAAGAAAGGGTAAATACAATGGTTGGTCACCTACCAATTTCATAGGTAAAGACCTAAAGGGTAGTACTCTAGGAATCATTGGTACAGGACATATTGGTGAGAAACTAGCATATCAAGCTGGAAGAGGTTTTGAAATGAAAGTCATCTATTATGACATACGAAGAAATGAAAACATTGAGAAGCAAGGTATCGCTACTTTTGTACCAACTGTCGAAGAGCTATTAAAACAAAGCGATGTTGTTTCTCTACAAGTACCATTACTTGATTCTACATTCCATCTCATAAATGAGGAAAGATTAAGAATGATGAAAAAAACTGCAATCCTCATAAATACTTCAAGGGGACCTGTTATAGATGAAGTAGCTTTGGTTAAGGCACTTAAGGAAGGAGTGATTGCTGGAGCGGGATTAGATGTATTTGAATTTGAACCAAAGATTACTAAGGGACTTACAAAGTTTCCTAATGTAATTCTCACTCCTCATATTGCCTCAGCAAGGGAATCAGCAAGAAATGAAATGTCTAGAATGGTAGCTGAAAATATTATAGGCTTCTTTGAGATGGGTAAGGCTAAGAATCCAGTGCTATAGTTTCTTTTTTCTTAATATTAGGAAAGTCATAAATGAATTTGAAGTTATCATAACTATTGAATGTAATGTAGTTGCAATGTTATATGCCTGTAAGGACAATAACATTAGAATATGTCTAAGGACATTCATACTGTAAAGTATTGGAGTCTCTGTGCTCGGTTCACTCCATGTTTTTCTTAGTGTAGGTATGAAAGCTAATATATCTATACTTACTGCAATTATCACAGATATAGTTGGATCCTTTGTGATGATCCATGGTACAAGACCTATCAGTGAGATGATAAGAAATATTGTATCGATTTTTCGTATACCTCTAAACCCATACTTTAATGAAAATATAAATATCAATACAGTAAATATTTCTGAAGCAGCAGTCGGAAGTGCTCCGATCCCTGCACCTTTTGCAAGTTGCCCAAAGAAGATGATGCAAGAGACAATAGACCAGACAAACCAAGTATATGGGTGTGGTTTGACTCTGCCTTTAACTATATCCATTAAATATGGAACATTACCAATGATGGCAAGAATGGATGCAATGATTGCAATGCTTTCTTTCATGAATATATTCTAGCATTTTAAAACAATATGTGTGTTAGTATATATAATATATTATTTTAACAATTAAATTTATGCACTTTGGTGAACATGTTACAGTCGACGGTTATGGTGGAGAAGAAAAACTACTCAATGATGAAAAAATAGTTACTTCATGTCTCAATGATCTACCAGGACTTTTGGGTATGAAGAAGCTATCTAATCCAGTTGTATATTTTGCTAAAGGTAACGATACAAAAGATCCAGGTGGATGGACTGGTATTGTAGTGATTGAGGAAAGTCATATTAGTATACATACATTTCCAAAAAGAGGATTTGTGAGTGCGGATGTATATACCTGCAAGAATGGAATGGATGGGGAATACATCATCCAGTATTTTAAAGAAAAGTTTAACCTAAAAGATATTGAATCAAACTTCCTTAAACGTGGAACCAGATATCCTCAGGATAACCTATACTAGGATTTCTTTTTCTCAATAATCTTTTTTGACTTTGGTAGAGATTTAACAATATTCTTCCATTGTCCTTTTAATTCCTCTGCAAACTTCTGTAGTTCTGGAGTAGTGGCTTCATCAGTTGCAATATATGCAAAGACAATAGCATCTACAATCTTGTGAAATGTACCCTCAGACATATCTTCTATATTTGATATTCTTTCTATGACCTCATCCTTCATTTTATCCATCCATTCTTTTGTTTGTTTTCGATGAGCCTTTCCTTTGGGACCAAAAAGATAGTATGAACTAGCTGCTAATGCTGCAGCACCTGCACCTATACCTACTACCTTAGCCATTTTTGAAGTATTTTTCTTTTTCATAAAATTAGTATACTACTTCTATTCGTCCTTACCTAATATCTTCTTTGGTCTTCTAGAAACAGTTTTTTTCTTCGGATTAAAAAGCATTCTAAAAAATACATTACTTTGTAAGTCCTCAATCAATTCCATTGTTGTATCACCGATGGTATCTAGACTATCTTCAATCTTAGCCAGTATCCTAGTAAAGGAATGTAAAGCCTTTATCGAGTATATCAGTATGATTGATATCAATATTCCGAGCAATACAAAACCAATACTGGAAATGAAGAAGAATATTTCTGATTGAGCTAATGTTGTCATAATCTATATTCTAGCACAGTTAACTACTTCTTTTGTGGTGTAGGAGCATATCCACTGCTTGATCCATAGAACCAGCAGGTGTGATATTTCCACCATTTACAAAGAATATTTCATCTGCATTTTCTATTGTATTGAGTCGATGGGCGATAATTACCTTAGTAGTCTTTTCAGGTAGCTTTAGTAGTATCTCCTCAAGTACTCGCTCTGTCACGGTATCTATGTTTGCACTGGCTTCATCAAGTATTAAGATATCAGGCTTCCTCAATACCGCCCTTATGAAAGCAATTATCTGTCTTTGACCAAGACTCAAGGTATTTGAATTACCCGCAATCTCTGTATCTATACCCTTGTCGAATCTTTCAAGTAGTTTCTCTAGTCCTGCTTTGCTTAACACAGATACAAGCTCATCAGCACTTAGATTGATATATTCAGTGTTACCATAGATGATATTGTCCTTTACCGTTCCACTAAATATGAAAGGTTCTTGAAGAATGAAACCAATCTTCTTCACTCTTTCCTCAGGGGTATATGATCGTATATCTTTGCCCGATAGGTATATGGTACCTTCCGTTGGATCAAAGAGACGAGCTATCAGTGAAGCGGTAGTAGTCTTTCCTCCACCAGTCGGACCAACAAGGGCATATGTCTTACCCGTACTTAGATTAAAGTTCACATCATTTAATACCTTGTCAGTATTTTCTGGATATTGGAATGATACATTCTTGAAACATATAACTGAATTTCCATCTGAAAGAATTTCCTTTGATTCATGTATTGTAAGGTCAGATTCGAGTCGGGTAATTTCTGAAATTCTCTCCCAACCAGCCAATGCAATCTGCATAGTTGACCAGAAGTTAGCAAATTGACGTAATGGATCATAGAAGCGGGCAATATATAGCAGGAAGCTGATTAATAATCCAATCTCTAGATTACCTTGTGATATGAGATATATTCCATATACGAGAACGATCAATTGGGCAATATTTGATGCAAAATCATATATTGGCATGAATACATTGTTTCCCAATCCTGCGAGTACTGAATTCTTAAAGTTTACAATATTTGCTTTTGCAAACTTTTCTTTGAAATAGTCACGACGGTTAAAGGCTATGATAACTTTAAAATTCTCGAGACTCTCTTGAATCTCAGAACTTAGAGCACCTTCTGATCTTAGACTATTTAAATTTATTTTCTTTACCCAAGATGATATTGATTTGCTGAATATAACTAACACAACTGCTGGTAAGAGTGCAGCAATACCAAGTCTGTAGTTAATGAAGAGGATAAAGATAGCGGAACCAACTATGGTAAAAGCACTTCCTGTAAACTGCATTAGTGTTTGAGAAAAGAACTGATTCAATTTATCAGTATCATTGTTGATACGGGATATTAAATCCCCAGTTTTGTTTTGATTGAAGAACGCTACTGGAAGTTCTTGTAGTTTGGTAAATACTGTATTCCTTAGTCTAAACAGGGTAAGTTGACCTACAGAACCCATAAGTTGTGTTTGTGTGTATGCTGCAAAGACTGCGATAATGTATATTGATAGCAGGATTCCTGAAAAGATTAATACGCCACGGTAGTCTCCTTTAAGAACATAGTTATCAACTGTATATCCTACAAGTAGAGGTCCGATTAGAGTTAATCCTGCATTAATGAAGATGGCTATTAGAGCCAAAGATATTTTCCTTCTTTCGTATGCTAAAAGCTCAGCCATCTTTTTTACGGCAACCCATATTGATTTCTGTACATCATTATTTGAATCTGTATTAAGTTTGTATTTCATAGTGATTTGTACTTCTTTGAGAATCAAAGATTTGATTGTATTCCGGTGATGAGTTTAAGAGTTCTTTATGAGTGCCTAAAGCTAGAACTTCACCTTCCATGAGTACTATGATTTGATCAAAGTCCTCAATTGATGATATTTTTTGAGTTACCGAGATCAGGGTAATATCAGGATAGTTTGATTTAATATTTTTTAATATTTTCTGTTCTGTGACCCTGTCTACTCTAGCAGTGAAATCATCTAGAAGGAGCACCTTAGGATTAAGGGCTAGTGCGCGTGCTAGCATAATACGTTGCTTCTGTCCTCCAGATAGGCTGGTACCACGTTCCATTACAAGCTCATCAAGACCGTTTGATAGGTTATCTACAAAATCTGATAGCTCGGCTGTTTCAATCGCTTTCCTAAGAGATTCATCAGTAACTGTTTTGCTAAAAGCAATGTTTTCACGAAGACTCATATTAAACATAATACTATCTTGAAAAACCAATCCAACTTGTTCGTGTAGTGACTCACTATTATATTCATTTATAGGTCTATCATCATAAAGTACCACTCCCTGAGTTGGTGGAAGTATACCTATTAGTATGTTCATAAGTTGAGTTTTTCCAGCTGCGGTCGGACCAAGTATGGCAGTTCTAGAACGAGCAGGCACCTTAAATGAAATATCTTTCAATACCGTTTTTTCTCCAAAAGTTACTGAAACATTTTTAACCTCAATATCTCCTTTTATTGATTCCACTAGTTTCCCAGTATCTCTTTTATCACTAGCATTTAATATTTCATATACACGCGCATATGATGCTGATGCGCGACTAATTGAATTACTTAAAAATCCAATCATAATAATTGGAAATATTATTATCCCCAAATATGCAACGAATGCGGTGAAATTACCAACAGTCATTGTTTGATTGATTATGAAATGACCACCCAGTAGAAGAATTATTAGTGTTGCTATATTTGCAATTAAACCAATGATAGGGAAGGTGACTGCAAAATGCTTAACTATCTTAATTCCAAGATCCTTTGCACTGGTATTTGCTTGTGTAAACTTGTCATTCTCAATCTTTTTTGAATTCAGTACTCTAACAGTCGAAGATCCTAGTACACTTTCATTTATGATCTTGTTTAGCCAATCTATAACCTCCTGACTTTTCTTAAATACATGTTTAAGCTTCATGAATATGAAAGCGAAAGTGAAAGTTATGAATGGAAGTGTAGCTAGTACAGCTAGAGCTAATCTCCAATCAATCATAAGTATAAGTACTGCTGCGCCTAGTATTAGAAATACAGATGAGATTATGGTTACTATTGCTTGCCCTATAAAATTCTTAATGTTGTCTATATCTGAAGTTAGATTTGTAAGAAGTTTACCAGCAGTTACTTCTTGAATATACATATAGTTTTGTTCTGCAATCTTTGAAACTATCTTCTCTCTCAGTTCTCTAGCTGCTTTCTCTGCTGTGTACGTCTGAGCAATACTTTGTAGATATGCAAAGATGAATGTACCAAAAGCTGCAAAGAAGAAATTCCATAATACACTTGAAAGTATTTGACCAGTTTGTCCATATACGTCTATGCCATGAGCAATTATCTTAGGTAGTATGAGGTTTAAACCATTTGTAGCAAAACCAAGAAGAACTAGGCCAATGGTAAGCCAAGTATATGGTTTAAGGACGGCAAAGACATTGGGCTTTTTGAGATTATCTTTCACATTTCTAATATATCATAGTTAATTGACTTTTTGCATACGCAGACTTAATCTAACGTTATGTTAAAGAATCTTTCACCAATACAGAATCACATTCTTTCAAGACTCAAGAATGCTAAGATTTTGAAGTATAGCGAGCTACATCCAAGAGGTGTTGCTAATGATCTCTTTAACTATCATCTACAGCACTTAGTTAAGAAAGGAGTAGTTGATAAGTTTGAAGATGGGTACACTCTTTCAGTTATCGGTATTAAACATGTAGCAGATCCATATATATCAAATCCAATAACTAGTCTGTTTAAGGTAAATGTCATAACTATTGTATCCAGAGTAGTTAATGGAAAGATAGAAATTCTTAATCAGATCAGAAAATCCAATCCTTCATATGGGAAAGTTGGGGTAATGGGAGGTGTTGTTCAAAAAGGAGAATTAATTGAATTGGCTGCAAAGAGAAAACTAGAAGAGGAAACAGGTTTAAAGGCAAAACTAAAGTTTATAGGTTGTGAAAGAAGAGTGATGTATATGAATGGGGACATATTTTCTGATGTTCTGTTTCCAATTACATATGCTAATTCATATTCAGGTGATCTGCTTGTTGATTCAGATTTCGGACATAATATGTGGGTGCCAATCAGTCAGGCAATTAAAAACGAATCAACAGAATATGATTCCATAAAGAGTATTGTAAAGGTTTTGAAGGCAATTAAGAGTGGAAGAATACAAAAACTACCATTTTTCTTTGATGAGAATATTCAATCTGATAATTAACACTTACCGAAGAGATCCTCTCTTCTTAGTATATATCATGGTGGTATGCTGAGTTTATGAAAACAAATATAAAAGAATTAAAAACAAAGGGTTTTGTATCTCTTTCATATCCGAAAGAATTAAGAAGGGAGGTCAACAAGACAGTAGAATCTTGGAAAACATTCTGCAATCTATCAATAGATATTAAAAAAGGTTTGCCATATAGCAACAATGCCGATGGAGTGGGTTATGAGTTTAAAGAAGGAGTGGGGAATAGAGCAGACAGGAAGGAAAATTTTGATGTAACAACTATTGGTCAAGAATGGTTAAAGAAAAACAGTAGGAATATAGATAACCCAATTGTTCTAGACTTCATTAAGAATTCAACCAATCTTGTGGGTTTAATTAAACCCCTCATACTTGATTTTGCTCGTGAATGTGAAAATGAGTTTGATCTCAAAGGTTTTACAGGCGAGGTAGATCAGAGTGAAGTAAACTATTTTGTCCGCTTCATTCACTATTTCGGAGATAGACAGACAGATGAAGAGACAGCTGTATCTCATTGTGATCAAAGTGGATTCACTCTACACCTGTTTGAAAGTGCACCTGGTCTACAATGTTTAACATATAATGGGAAATGGATAGATATGCCGGTATCAGAAGGTGAGACTGTCATAATTCCAGCTATGCAAATGCAATTGAGATCAAAGGGAGAGTTAAAAGCTTTATGTCATAGAGTCATAGCTAATACGGAGACAGCTATCGTCGGTAGATATTCAGCTGTGTGCTTTGTTCAGCTAAAGAATACTTTGAAGTATGATAAGGATAGAAATGGAAGACTTCAGGAAAAAGTACCAGGATTTAACTACGAAATGAAGCATGAGGACTTCTCTAAGCTATTTAAATAGATACATGATAATATATGTAAATGACAAATCAGGAAATAGAGTGTAGATTCCTAGAGATAGATAAGGAGAAGATTGTAAAGAAACTTCTAAGTCTTGGGGCTATCGATGAAGGTGAAGTAATGCTTGAGGAAACAATTATATATGATAAAGATTTAAAATGGAGAGATGAACAGAGATTCGTACGTCTTAGAAGGTTTGGGAATACCACAAAACTCACATATAAAGAACATAGAGAACACACTGTTGATGGTACATATGAGATTGAGTTTAAAATAGATGATTTGGAAAAAGCTGAATTAATGTTTGAAAAGATCGGTCTACTACCTTACAGGCATCAACAAAAGAAGAGACATACACTAAAACTCAACGGAGCTACTTTTGATATAGACACTTGGCCAAAGATACCAACATATATTGAGATAGAGGGTGATTCAGAACAAGTGTTGAAGGATGCGGCAAAATCTATCGATTTGGATTGGAAGAATGCTGACTTCCATAACGCTAGATGGGTTATTGAAAATATCTACAACATACCTGTTGGTAAATTGAGATATTTTAATTTCGATAGATATGAATAGTTTGTATTGTGGAATTATATTTTGAGGTTATAATATGTGTATATGAATTCTGGTCAAAAAGGTTTTACACTCATTGAATTAATGGTGGTGATATCTATAGTTGGTTTACTGAGTTCAGTTGTACTTGCTGCCCTCTCTTCTGCTAGAGGGAAAGCAAAAGATTCTGCTGTAATGTATGAGTTAAGACAAATCTCAACATTGATGGCGCTTGAGTACTCTGACAGTTCAAGCTATACAAATCTACAGAGAGGATGGATTATTAGTGATACTGTGCCATGTACACCAGCAACTGCTTTTGCCGGTAACTATAGTTCCAAAATAACAGAATTGTGTAATAGTATAAAAAATAAACTTGGATCTAGTGGTAATCGCTTATTTGTGGGAGCACCAGTTACTGGCGGGGCACAATCATATTCTCTAATGGTTGTCATGCCTTCAACAGGTAATACATTCTTCTGTATTGGTGACAGTGGAAGAACTTCACTCGGTCCATTTAATGGCACACCAACTATATGGTATAGTCCTGGTTGTTATGGCGATCCTTAGAGATACTTATTACCATAGCTTCTCATGGTATCAATAATTTTACCTAGTGCCACACCCTTTTTTGTCAAAGTATATTCTACTCTAGGAGGTTTTTCAGAAAATTTATGTCTGGTAATTATATCCTGCTTTTCCAAAAATATAAGCTTATTAGTTATTGTCCTAGAGCTAACACCAACCAGTGATTTTTCAATCTCACTAAACCTTTTAGGTTTAACCAAAAGATCCCTCACAATTAGTAGGGTAAAAGTATCACCAATAATATTGGCTGTTTTAGCAAGTGGGCACTCACTGCATATACCAGAGATTTGCTTCTTTGTTCTTAGCATATTAACCACATTCTAACACATATGTAAATACTTTACAAAGTAAAGTATTAGACTATAATTACTACATTAATCATTAAAAAATAAATATGAGTAAAATAATTTCAAAAGATCTTACGAAGCAAGCACCAAGAAGTGCGTATGAAAGGATAGGGGGATTAGCAATTATCGCCAGAACAATTGATAAGTGCAGAGCATATATTAATGGTATGAATGGAGAATATCATTTTGATTGTCCACTTGATAATACACTCTTTAAGTTTATGGGTATAAAGGGAGATGACTTTAAAAATTATGTTTTAGAGAATCATACTGATGAAGAAATTGCTAATTGGGTAAAGAATAGTGGTATTAAAAAGACCGATGCTGAGATTAAGGCATGGTCAGATGCATTTAAGACAGATTACTCATACTCAACAGATCCTAACAAGAAAGATTGGTTTATCGGTGAATGTAAGAGACTAAATCTTGATCCTATGAAGACTACTTTGTTTGACTACCTAGATGTTGACGATAAGGTGAGTTTTAATATGTAGTGGTGTATCTGCATTATGCTGTGCTATAATACCGACGTTATTAAATAATCAATTAAACACTCCATTTGGAGAAAAATATATGGCAACAAAAACAAATTCTGCATTTATGAAACCGATGACAGTCAGTGCTGACCTAGCAGCAGTTGTCGGAAAGGGACCTATGCCTCGTTCTGAGGTCGTTAAGAAGCTTTGGGTATATATCAAGGATAAGAATCTTCAGGATCCAAAGAATAAGAGAAATATAAATGCTGATGCTACTCTTAAGAAGGTTTTTGGTGGAAAAGATATGGTAAATATGTTTGAAATGACAAAGCTTGTTTCAAAGCATCTATCTTAGTTTTATTAGTTTAACAAAACAAATAAATGAAGAATAGCAAAATTATAATTGCACTCGTTGCTGTAGTATTTGTTATTGGTGCCATTGTTATAGTTGTACGTAATCCAAAAAATAGTGCTGATAAAACTCCTGTAACTGTTCCGGTTGTTAGTGCTCCTGTAAATAAGCCTGTGATAAAAGATAATCCAGTAAGTACACAGCCACCTACACAGAGTGCGGTAACGCCACCATTTCCTTTAGCTGAGGTATCTAAACATAATAACTCAACAGACTGCTGGTCAGCTATAAATGGTAAGGTGTATAACTTAACATCTTGGATATCGAAACATCCAGGTGGATCTAGTGCCATAATTTCTCTATGCGGTATAGACGGAAGTACTGCGTATAATGGTGTACATGGGCAACAAAAAAGACCTGCTAATGAGCTTGCGGCGTTTGAGATTGGAGTACTTAAATAAAATATATGAATATACAGTCAATTAACCAAAAGTTAAATTCACTAATTCCATACGCACCTGCAATTGTGCGTATCGGTATATCTCTTGTTGTGCTTTGGTTCGGGTTTCAACAGATGCAAAATCCATTATCTTGGCTATCAGTACTACCTGAGTGGACTCAGTCTTTACCCATAAGTCAGGTTGCTTTAATATATCTTAATGCATGGTTTGAAATAGTCTTTGGTCTGCTACTTCTTGTCGGATTCTATACCAGACCAGTAGCACTACTGGTTGCTCTACATCTTTTGGACATTACATTTACAGTCGGTTATGGAGCTATAGGGGTTAGAGACTTTGGTCTTACACTGTCTGCCATAGCAATCTTTGCAAATGGGTATGACAAGCTATCTGTTGATAAAATTAGAACTCATGATATGCTCTAAAGCATGTCTAAAGAAATAATTCTTAGCTTCGACGAAGTCTCATTTGAATTTGGTCATAATAAACCCATACTAGATGAGGTCAGTTTCTCTGTGAGGAACGGAATGAAAGTGACTTTGATGGGGCAGAATGGTGCTGGAAAAAGCACTCTATTCGGTTTAATTACTGGATACAGTAAACCTGAATCAGGAAAGATTAATATATCTAATGGAGTATCAATTGCTTTAGCAAAGCAGGTGATTCCTCGTGAGTATCTAGATCTAACACTTCGAGAGTTCTTTGAAAAGAGCTTTAGCAAAAAGATCTATGATATAGATGTAAAAATAAAGGAGGTTTTGGAAGTTGTTAATTTTAATGCACCTTTTGATCGCATCATTAGATCCTTTTCGGGAGGACAGCAAGCACGTTTGCTACTTGCTTCAGCTATAATACAAAATCCTGATCTATTACTTCTTGATGAGCCTACAAACAACCTCGATAAGGCAGGTATTGAACATCTTACCGACTTTCTAAGAAAATACAGTAAAACAGTTATTGTAATATCCCATGATGCGGATTTTCTTAATTCATTTACCGATGGGGTTCTATATCTTGATGTATATACAAAAAAGATTGAGCAATACTTTGGAAACTACTTTGATGTAGTTAAGCAGATATCTTCACGTATTGAGAAAGAAAATATGAAGAATGCTCAGTTAGCTAAAGAAATACAAGAAAATAAAGATAAGGCTGGCTTCTTTGCAAATAAAGGTGGTCAAATGAGACTCGTGGCTAAAAGAATGAGAGAAAAAGCTGAGGCTTTAGAAGAGGAAATGGTTGATGTTAGAAGGGAAGACAAGACAATTAAACCTTTTGTCATACCTGCACAGCCAGAAATTATTGGTGAAATTTTAAAAATTAATTCGTATAAGGTTATACATAATCATAAAGCTACAAATCGAAAGACATCCATTTCTCTTAAGAGAAATACTCATCTATTACTGCGTGGTCCAAATGGTATAGGGAAAAGTACACTTCTTCAGACTATAGCTGAGGGTGGTACAGGATCTGTCATTGCAGAGAATGTGCGTGTTGGATATTACAGACAAGATTTTTCTACACTCAATTTCGAAGATACTGTACATGATTCACTGATACAGGTCACAGAAAAAAAGAATGAAGAAGAGATGAGATCAGTTGCTGCTGGTTTTCTTATAACAAGTGATGTAATGAATGTTAAAGTTGGTAGCTTGTCTGAAGGACAAAAGGGACTGGTGGCATTTGCCAGACTTGTTCTTGAACGTCCAGGACTTTTAATACTAGATGAACCAACTAATCATATTAACTTCCGTCATATACCACTTATCGCAGATGCATTGAATAAGTATGAGGGAGCAATGATACTGGTATCTCACGTTCCAGAGTTTGTGGAGAAAATTAGGATAGACGAAATACTAGATCTAGAGAAGTAATATTAACCTAGGTTGTTAGGTATCTCTAAGAAGAATGTGGTACCAGTATCCTCACTCGATTCAAACCATACACGGCCTTTGTGTAATTCCATAATCTTTTTTACATAATAGAGACCTAAGCCTGTACCGTATGATGTATGTGACGCTTTAGATGTTCTATAGAATTCTTTGAACATATTACTATGTTCACTTGTCGCTATACCTATTCCTTGGTCAGTAACACTTATAATATGTGTATTTGGTGTCGATCTATAACCAATCGTGACTGTTTTCCCAGCTGATGAATACTTAATTGCATTAGATATGATATTAGATATTGCTCTTTTAATTTTAACCTGATCACAGACCACATTAAGTTCTTTTGGAAGTGTACCGCTTCTAACTAATGCAATATCCTTCTCTTTTGCGGGTATTATAAAGACTGCCGTAATCTCATCTAGCATCGATACAATATCTACTTTTTTAAGAATCAGAGATTTAGCATTTTTCCTTTCCATTTCAGTAGACTCAAGAATTTGATTAGCGGTTTTTAGGAGTTCAACACTAGAGTTATGCATTAATTTTAGGCTTTCTTTTTGATTTTGGCTAAGATTTTGACTTTCGTTTTCAATCATATAGTCAAGTGACCATTTTATTCCAACCAGCGGTGTTCTAAGGTCATGTGCGACTATAGATACGAATTCAGATCTCAGTGCTAGTAAATCTTTTTCTTTGCGTCTTTCTCTATACAAAAAGAGGATTAGGCTTGAAAGCAAAAGGGTGATCAAAGCAGGGATAGATCCATATACGAATAGGGTGGTGTAATAGTTTCTAGAGTTCATATCTATACCAACGACATATAAAACTTCATTTGATTTTGGGTCTAATATAGGTGATAGGGAACTAATCCAAGATCCCCAACGATCTGACGTCGGACCTTCGATTGCACCCTTTTTATTTACGAAGACATTTCTAAAGGTATCCGTAGCTTCAAAATACACTTGACCTGGCGGAGAATAGTCAGGAGAATCACTGTTTTCTGAGTCAGCAATGAAATATACTTCACCATTCCTCATGCTGGTGATATAGACAAATTTAATATCACTATTAATCTTTGTAACACCCTTCAACTTTGATTTTAGTTCAAGATACTCAGTTTTAATTTCATCACTCTCATCTCCAGAAAGGGAGTTGATAATGTTTACGTCTAGAGTTGTTGCCATTAGCTCCGTGTGTTCAATTAAAGATTTTTTAACTGAATCACCCGCATATCTAACTGTATAAAATGTAGATACTAGACCAATAAGTAATATTACCAGTATCGAAATATATGGTTTCAAAACAGAGATCTCTTTTTTATTTTCATTTTTTAGCATATTTAAATACCTAAATTTGTGTAGGCTGTATTCCTAGTGCCTCCTTTATTTTTGAGATTATCTCTTTTGTTGTGGATGTGCTCTTGGTTAAATAGAAAGAAGGTTGGCTTTCAACTATTCCTTTCATTATCTTATCATCAGCAGTAAGTGAGGTTAGTAGTATAACTTTTACATTTTTTCCATATTCTCCACTCTCTCTTAATTTTTTTAGCATCTCCATACCAGTCATTTTTGGCATAGATATGTCTAATAGTATTAGATCGGGTTTCTCCTCCAGAGCTTTGTTCAGTCCGATCATACTATCAGATGCAGATATTACATTAAATTCATCCTTAATTAATATTGCAGCTAGAGTATTAGTTATAGTCGTTTCGTCGTCTATTATTAAAATAACAAAATCACTATTTTTCTTTATTTCCATGAATATATATTAACATATATTCTAATCGCGTCCCACAGCATTTCCTGACACGAGACCAGTTGTCCAACATAGTTGCAGGCTATAACCCCCAGATGGTCGATCGATATTTAGAATGTCTCCTATCAGGTATAGATTATCAACTATCCGAGATTTCATTGTTCTAAAATCTACCTCTGAAAGGTCTACACCACCCGACGATACAATAGCTTTATCTTTACCTAGTAGGTAATCAACCTCCATAGGTATTCCTTTTATAATATCAATCATTCTAAGTCTCTCTTCTCGACTAATGCTATTACATGTTTTTTCAATATCTATTTTTGTTAGATTAAGAACTATGTCTACTAGTGCCGATGGTATTATGTTTCCAAGTGAGTTCTTAATCTTTTTTTTGTCGTCAGTCTTAAATAGCTCTTGTAGTTTAGTGTTCATCATTCCATGATCAAGTGATGGGAGTAAATCAAGTTTAATGACAACCTCACCGTATTTTAATAACTCTCCAATATCCTTACTCATATTTAATACCGTAGGACCACTTATACCAAAATGAGTGAAAAGAAGCTTACCGTGATGAATTTCTTGTTTTTGATTATTCTGAAAAGTGGTAAGTTTTATGTCTCTAAGAGTAACTCCAGATATTTTTTTAAACCAGTTACCCTTAAGTGCTATAGGTACAAGTGCTTCATTTGAAGGAATAATATTATGACCTAGTTTCATTAGCCAGTTAAAACCATCACCCGTTGAGCCAGTCTCTGGTCTTGAGGTTCCACCAGTTGCAAGAATAAAATATTTTGATGTAATTATATTTCCATTCTTCAATTTCACTCCTGTAACTTTATTGTCACTGATTTCAAAATCTACTACTGCTGAATCAGTCTTTATAACAACATTATTTTCTTTCATATAATTAACTAGCACATCCCAAACTGATTGAGCTTTGTCAGTTACTGGGAATACACGTTTCTCGGCTTCAATTTTTGTTTGCATTCCGCGATTATTGAAGAAATCAATAGCATCTTTTACATTTATTTGTGAGAATGCAGAAAAAAGAAACTTATCACTATCCTTATATTTCTTTAGAAAGGTTCTCACATCATATTCAGCATTTGTAACATTACATCTACCACCACCAGTAATTAAAAGTTTAACACCAAGAGAAGGGTTTTTTTCAAGTATAGCAACTTTGAGTCCTCTCTTTGCAGCAGTACCTGCCGCCATCATTCCAGCTGGTCCTCCTCCTATTACAACCACATCAAATTTATCCATATTTATTAATCAAAGATTGAAACCAGGTATTCATCAATATCGCGTTGATCCATATCGTAGAAATTCTTACCTTTATTGTGCAGATATTTTGCTAGCTTAATACCAACAAATCTCCAATGCCATGGTTCATACACATAAAACTTATTATTCTTCGGATATGAAAGTATGAATCCGTATTTGTACGCATTTGCGTTAAGCCAGGTAAATGCTTTTGTGTTTTCAAAGCCATCAAGTTCACCACCAATACCTGGAGTTATTAAATCCACTGTTGTACCCAATTGATGTTCTGAGTACCCCTGATCAGCAGAAAATTGGTTTGCAGTACCAGCTCCGTATATAACCTTGTAATCCTGCTTAAGGGCCTGCTGCTCATTAAAAGATCTATATGCTGAAAATACATAAATTTCGACCCCACTATCTTTTGCTGCAATAATCATGTCTTCTAATTTAGGCCAAACCATGTTGTGCACCTTTAATATTTTTGAATCTGAGTATGTATATTCTTTTGGAACCTCAGTTAGTCTAGATGGTGCATAGTTTTCGTTTAGAAAAAATATTTTCGAATATTTTGCCAGAAGTTCAGGATCTGTCTTGCTTAATTTCTGCAGTGTTGTCACGGTATCTGAAAAGTTACCAACCTCTTCTTTGTATACACCAAGCTTCTTTTCAATGGCGCTAACATTTTGCCTTAGTTGGTATACATCATTTGTTGAATTTTCCTTGTTTTTAGATATCTCTGCCTTTAATTGTTCTGTTGTGGAAGCAAGACTCTGCTCTAGTGAATATACATGGTTTGATACCTTGTATATACTTATATAGCTAAGAATAGAAAGTGCTACTATTATCATAGCTAGGGCTAATAGACTATGTTTCTTAAGTAAATTTAATATCATAGCTATATAGTATCATAAACAGGTATATTGACAATATCATCAATATAATATATATTCACATAATAATTTATGTACAGAAATAATTCGAATTCTCGACCACAGGGTAGATTTAGTAACCGACCTCCTGCTCGATTTAATAACAATAGAAGAACTAATAATAGAGGCTCACAGGGTGAGAATATTTCTCATGCTCGTTTTATAAACAAAGCAACTATAACTGAAGAGGTTGAGCACTTTGTTCCAGAACATGCATTTGCTGATTTTCATATTGAAGAAACATTAAAATCTACAATTATAGGAAAAGGATACAAACTTCCAACTCCAATTCAAGACAGATCAATTCCTCATATACTTAAGGGTCAAGATATTGTTGGTATTGCAAATACAGGAACAGGTAAGACTGCGGCTTTTCTTATCCCTTTAATTGATAAGGTTTTGAAGAATAGGAAAAATAAGATACTCATTGTTGTTCCAACAAGAGAATTGGCTATACAAATACAGAATGAATTAATCGGTTTTACTAAGGGAATGAAAATCTTCTCAGTTTGTTGTGTTGGAGGAGCATACATTGGTAAACAGTTGTCTGAACTTAGATATGTAAATGAGTTTATTATAGGTACACCAGGACGACTAAAAGACCTAATCGAAAGAAAGGCAATTGTTCTTAATCAATTCTCAACAATTGTGTTGGATGAAGCTGATCGTATGCTAGATATGGGATTCGTAAACGATATGAGATATCTAATGGCTGGTATGCCTAAACCTCGACATACACTATTTTTCTCTGCAACTATTTCTCCAGAAATTGAAAAAATGATAGGTGAATTTTTAACTGAGCCAGTTAGAATATCAGTAAAGACTAGAGATACATCAAAGAATATTGAACAAGATATTGTGAGGGTTGCTAGAGGATTAAATAAAATAGATGTTTTGGGTGAGCTTCTTTCTAAGGAGGATTTTAATAAGGTTATAATCTTCGGTAGAACTAAACATGGTGTAGAGAAACTATCAAAAGCACTGATTGCTAAGGGTTTTAAGGCTGAATCAATACATGGTGATAAGAATCACAGTCAAAGACAAAGAGCGCTAAAAGGTTTTAAAGAGAATCAAGTACAAATACTAGTCGCTACAGACGTGGCTGCAAGGGGATTGGATATACCTGACGTTAGTCATGTTATAAACTTTGATATACCAGCTACATACGATGACTATATACACAGGATAGGTAGAACAGGACGAGCAAATAAGAAGGGTAAAGCACTAACTTTTGTAGAATAGTTTTCTGTCTGAATAAAATATTTTCTCAGCAATATGGTATATGGTATAGGTAATAAAGAAAGCTGAGAAAACATCAATTGTGTAATGCAGGTGCGCCAATAGCACAGTTATAGCAAATATTATTGATGTAGCTATAAAAATTATTCTTAAATATTTATTTTCCCAGTATATAAGTGCGAGGAGAAAAGGAACACCGGTGTGACCAGAAAAGAATAGATCACCTCCAAATGTGAATTCACTCATCCAGCTACTCGGATCAATTACTACAGGACTACCAAAGGGGGCAATGTGTGTCATGCTTATAAACAATGATCGTACTACGATAAAGAGCGCTACGCTCTTCAATACAAAAGGGATTTTTCCTGGTGAAGAAAGACAGAGAAAGGTAAAAAAAGTCCAAAATACATAGGTTCCATAAAAAAATATAAAATCAAGATCATAAGCTTTAGTGTTGCTTAATATTATATCTGTCACCGCATTACTAGCGCTTTCACTGGCATAGTTACCTGTATAGAAATTTAGAAAAAGGCTAAAAGTAAAAAACAGTAATGAGACAATAACTGAGAGAGTGAATGCTCCATCAGAGAAAAAGTCTCTGTACTTATACGCTATAGCTTTCATGTGGTAGTATTATACTATATTTATGCAGGAATGGCTTATATACGTAGGAAATAATCATGAATATCTAGTATACCTAATCATTGTTGTACTTGCTTGTGCAGAAGGTCCTATTATATCTATGATATTTGGAGTTTTAATTAAACTTGGTTATTTTAGTTTTATACCAGTATATGCAGCATTGATGATCGGTGATCTCATGGGTGATACTGTGTGGTACTACATAGGTAGAAGATGGGGACATGGCTTTATATCTAGATTTGGTAAATATGTGAGTATAACGGAAGATAAAGTTAGTATTATTAATAGAATCTTTCATAATCATAAGTATAAGATTCTTTTTGTTTCCAAAATAAGTAATGGCTTTGGTTTTGCATTGGTAACGCTGATGACGGCAGGAATAGTCAGAATACCATTTGTAAAATACTTATCTGTAAACTTAATAGGTCAGTTCATTTGGTCTGGAATACTAATTGGGGTTGGATATTTCTTCAGTAATTTATACATGCAAGTAGATTCAGTTTTAAGTAAGGTTGGAATAGTAGCTTTCTTCTTAATAATCGTGGCGGCATTTCTTGGATATAAGAATTATTTAAAAAATAGAATTGAACATTTAGAAATATGATTTCAGTAATTATACCAACATATAACGAAGAGAAGACGATAGAAGCTACAATAACTAGGCTTAAGTCTAAATTAAAAGTTCCTAATGAAATTATTGTGACTGATGATAAAAGCTTGGATAATACAGTTGAGATAGCAAAAAAGTTTGCTGATATTGTTCTTACACCAAATGAAAAACATAAAACTATAGCAGCAAATAGAAATGCTGGGGCAAAGGTTGCAAAAGGAGATATTCTAATATTTCTTGATTGTGATGTATACATTGAAGATGTTGGTAATATTCTAGAGCTTTTTAAAGATGAAAATATTGTAGCGCTAACAGGTAGATTACAAGTACTACCTCAATTAGAAACTATTGGAGATAAGATCGTGTATTTTTTCTTTAACCTTGTACATCACATTAAAAATAATATTCTTCATTCGGGCGAAGCACCAGGTAAATTTCAAATGATAAGAAGGACAGCATTTGATAAGGTAAATGGTTTCAGAGAAGATTTAGTTACCAGAGAGGATGGTGATATGTTTGCAAGACTATCGAAAATCGGTAGGACAGTATATGATCCATCATTCCTAATACTTCATTCTGGTCGAAGGGCGCATAAGATCGGCTGGCCTAAACTTCTATATATCTGGATGAAAGAATCTATATATTTTGCAATGTTCAATAAATCACAAGTTAAAGAATGGAAGGATATTAGATAAAACTGCCGCCCAAGTGAATGGGCAGCAGCGAGAGGGTAGTCTCATTTGTTGATCATCTGATATGACCTTACTACCAAGGCCAACCAGCAACAAGTCACAATAATCCAAGATTGGTAATCACGTAGATTACTCTTCCAACCTATCGGATTAATTATGCTCAAGAGCATGTGACTTCCGATAAATACATGCAGTCCTAGAAGACTGGATACTGTAACTACAAAACTTGCGTCAGTTGTTGTAGTTTGGAAATAGAAGCTGAGTATTGGGATCAGTGATAGACCCATGTATATTACATGGACGTAACCAGCAGCAGTTAGTCGCTGTTTACGTATGAGACAGCCTGGAGTTTTGTCGCGACTCCAGAGTCTGTGAAAGATAATGCTGGTTGTAATGGCGCAAAAAACAGCCAGTGTTTTTTCTTGCCATTGCGAACCATACTTCCATATCATGCATGTTGTGACCGGGGTCACAATTAGCATATCCCCATAACTTGCACCGAAGTGCCATGTAAATGGTAGGAAGTTTTCGTACTTCCTTCGCATTTGTCGGGCGAAGAAAGCTTTTCCTACGTAGGATAGGTATCCTTGTAGGATTGTTAGACCGATCATGCCCACCATGTACATGAGGGCAAAAACTTGCGTGTTCATCTAATAACATATAAACATGTGATATCGTGTTAGTCAAATTACATATTTTAATAAAACTATGTAATATAATGATGCATATATATGAAACTATCCGTAGTCATACCAGCGCATAATGAAGAAAAAAGTATAGCTAACACTATAAAAGCAGTTCTAGCTCAGGACTATCAAGATTTCGAAGTAATTGTCGTTGATAATGCTAGTGCGGATAAAACATATGAAGTCGCTAAACAATTTCCAATTAAAGTTGTAAAAGAATCACGTAAAGGACTTCTTTGGGCGCGTGAGTGTGGAAGACTGAATGCATCTGGAGAGATAATTGTAAATATTGATGCTGATTGTTTGCCAGATAAAGACTGGCTATCTAGGGGTGTAAATAATTTTAAAGAGGGTATTGTTGCTGTAACTGGGCCATATGACTACCATGATGGAGATAGGGTATTTAGATTTGTATCTCTCTTTACTCAGAAACATATATATCATTTGATGAATTTAATTATTCAGTCTACAAAACACGGAGCTGTCCTTATTGGTGGTAATAATTTTATACGGGCAGATATTATAAAAAAAGCAGGGGGATATAACACTAAACTAGTTTTCTATGGTGAAGATACAGATACCGCGAAAAGGGTATCTAAATTTGGTAAGGTGATTTTTGATAAAAAGCTACAGATGAAAACTTCTGCAAGAAGGTTTAAGCAAGAGGGTACTCTAAAAATAACATTCAAATACCTATTCCACTTTTTTAAAATTGTGCTAGGCGGATAGCGGTATAGATTACGGCCATACCCGTAACTGTCAAAACAGTAGTCCACACAGTTGGATGACTATGGTGGCTTTCTGGTAACAGATCACTTGCACCTATGTATAGGAAGAAGCCTGCAAAAAGTGCTAAAAGTGTTCCTAGAGAAGATTCAGATAGGCCAAATAATAATGTTGCGCATATACCAAGGACAGGTGCTAATGCATCTACAATTAACCACTTTAGTGCTTTAATCTTTTCACCGCTATTTTTCAATATCATATTGACGGTATTGATACCATCTGAGAAATCATGTACAAGTACTGCAGTTGTAACTATCATGCCCACAGAAGTTGATACCTGGAACGCTAGACCAATACCTATACCATCAAGAAAACTATGAATTGATAGGCTGGCAGCTCCGAGAACCCCTCTCTTATTGTGCGCATGTTCATGTTCATCGTCATGATGAGAGTGAAGGATTATAAACCTATCAAGAATCATATAGAAGATAAAACCTATAGCAACAACCGCTGTAACTTTCGATGTGTTTCCACCAAGCTCTATAGCCTCAGGTAGTAGATCAAAGAAAGCAACTCCAATAACTGCTCCAGCACTAAAACCAAGGATAAGATGTAACTTGTCCTTAAACTTTAGGGCGAATAGACCGCCTAGAATGGTAAATGCAAAAGCTGCAATACTAATTAAAATTATCATAATAATAATATACACTATTATGTTGTATAATAACAAACATGAAGATAGATAATGCTATAGCTGTATTTGCAAATGGATGCTTCTGGTGTACAGAGGCAGTATTCTCTATGCTTAAGGGTGTCATATCTGTTACTCCCGGATATACTGGTGGAAAGACAGATAACCCTAATTATGAATCAGTATCGGGTGGAAATACTGGTCATGCAGAGGCAATACAAATTGAATATGATTCAACTATAATCTCTTATGACGATTTGCTTTCTGTATTTTTTAATACACATGATCCAACAACACTTAATCGTCAGGGGAATGATATTGGTACTCAATATAGATCAGCAATATTCTATACAACACCAGAACAAAAAGAAAAAGCAGAAAAATTAGTAAAGGAATTAAATGATAGCAAGGCATATGATAAACTAGTTGTGACAGAGATTAAACCCCTTATAGTGTTCTATCCATCAGAGTCGTATCATCATGAATACTATAAAAACAACAAAGATCAACCATACTGTCAGCTAGTAATTGCACCAAAATTAGAGAAATTACAAGAAAGATTTGAAAGACTATTAGATAAAAGTAAAATATGAAAAAGCTAACACCAGAACAACAAAGAGTCTTGAAAGAAAAAGGTACAGAAGCGCCATTTTCTGGTAAATACGTACACAAGACAAAAGATGGTATATATAAGTGTGTAGCATGTGATAATCCAATATTTTCTTCAGATACGCAGTTTGATTCTGGATCAGGTTGGCCCAGTTTTGATCAGGCTATACCTAATGCAGTAAAGGAAATTGAAGATAGTGATCATGGTATGCATAGGACTGAGATTGTGTGTGCAAAATGTAATTCACACCTTGGACATGTGTTTAACGATGGTCCGACCAAAACCGGTAGAAGGTATTGTATTAATTCCGTTTGTCTTGATCTAGAATGAAAAGAACTCTTTTTATAATTTTTTTGGTTTTGATTGTATTCGGAATATCGATATATTTGTCGAGCTTTTTTTCGACTGATATAGATATAACACCATCTGATAAAAGTAATGTAATTGTTATTACATCACCAATTAAAGACTCAGAAATTACTTCACCATTAAGTGTGGCTGGTAGAGCACGCGGTTCATGGTTTTTTGAGGGAAGCTTTCCAATTGTGTTAACAGATTCATATGGTAATGTAATTGCTGAGAGCCATGCTACAGCACAAGGCGAATGGGCTACTGATGAATTCGTAAAATTTGTTGGAAGTCTAGAGTTTAATAACTATATTAAGGGAGCAAGTGGAAAGATTATTCTTAAAAAAGATAATCAGTCTATGCTACCAGAGAATAATGATTCAATAGAGATTCCGATAATATTTAAATAATATGAAAGAAATAATAAATGAAATAGAAAAATCAAATAATGTCCTTCTGCACTGTCATCCACATCCTGATCCAGATAGTGTTGGATCGGCATTGGCAATGAGGTTTGCTTTAGGGCAAAAAGGAAAGAAAGTAACTTTAATAAAAGGAGATAGTGATATACCCTCCGCATTTAATTTTCCAGGTGTAGAAACAATTATCAAGAAAAACTTTTTTGAAATTGACCTAAAAGATTTCGATACTTTCATAATTCTAGATTCTGGAGGTATTGAAATGGTCTCAAAGAAATCAAAAGTTGTTTTTCCAGACAGTCTAAAGACTATTGTCATAGACCATCATGCTAGCAATAAGGGGTATGGAAGATATAACTACGTTGAGCCTAAATATTCATCTACTTGCGAATTGTTGTACCAGCTTTTTCAAGAAATGAATGTAGAAATTAATCACGATATAGCATTGAACCTATTTATGGGTATGTATACTGATACAGGAGGGTTTAGATATGGAGCGAATGGATCTCAAACATTAGCTATCGCATCAAAGTTAGCCATGATAGCTCCAGACTATCAAGAGACTATATCTATAATGGAGAATAGTAATAGAAAAGAGAGTTTGATATTTGAAAGTCTAGCATTGTCATCATTAAAGATTATGTTTAATGATAAGCTAGCTATCGCATCAGTATCATACGAAGATTTAGCTAAGAATGATATAAAAGAAGAGGATATAATGACCGGATATATATCTAATAAGATAAAATCTATTAAGGGTACAGAGATTGGTATAACTCTAATAGAAAGTGAAAAGGGGAAAGTAAAAGTTAGTATGAGAAGTATGAAATATGATGTCTCTGTCATTGCAGTTTCATTAGGTGGTGGGGGACATAAGGCCGCAGCTGGAGTAATTATTGAATCAACAATTCAAGAGGCAATAGATCGAGTAGTAAAAACAATAAAAGAAATATATAATCTTTAATATATGAATAAAGTATATACATTATTAATATTAATAGTTATTCTTGCCGCAATATATTATATTTGGCCAAAACCAACTATTGCCCCAGCTATTGCATTAGATGAAAAAACGCTGATAGTCGCAAGTACAACAGAGGTATTACCAGAAATTAATAAAAGTACAATGAATACAATTACAATAGAGACGAATAAAGGAAATATAGTTTTTGAAACATACAATAATGACGCACCAAATACTGTAGCGAACTTTATTAAACTAGCTAACAAAGGATTCTATAATGGTGTTATTTTCCACAGAGTAATCAAAGACTTCATGATTCAAGGAGGTGATCCTACAGGTACAGGTGCCGGTGATCCAGGATATAAGTTTGCAGATGAATTAAATCCTAATACTGATTCATATAAGAATGGATATATGAGAGGAGTTGTTGCTATGGCAAATGCCGGTCCAAATACAAATGGTAGTCAATTCTTCATAATGCATAAAGATGTTCCACTACCACATAATTACACAATATTCGGTAAGGTTATATCAGGTATGGACGTTGTTGATGCTATAGCTAATACTCAAACAGATGGAAGAGATAGACCTCTAGAGAAGATTATAATGAATAAGGTTGATGTCAAATGATCCATATAAAGCAGTCTGGGTTTCGCATTCATCAATGGGAGACTATATAAAATGTCCCCGTGCATATTATCTTCATAATGTATATAAAAATCCTAAGACTAAAAGAAAAATTAATATTGTTAACCCCGCATTAGCTTTAGGAGTTGCAGTACATGAAGTTCTTGAAGGACTAGCTCGGTTTAAATCAGGTGAGCGTTTCAATCATTCATTAATTGATGATTTGGAAAAGGCATGGAAAAAAGTAAGTGGTAAAAAGGGAGGTTTTAAGACAAAGGAAGAAGAGGAACAAGTTAAAAGTAGGGCAATCAATATGATTGAAAGGGTTGTAAAAAATCCTAAACCTCTTCAAACAAAGATCATTAAGCTTAAAGATGCAGAAAATGGCCTACCACCAAACTATACATTTTCAGAAGAAGAGAATATTATTCTCTGCGGTAAGATTGATTGGTTGATGTGGAATGAAAAAGATGATAGTTTGCATATTCTAGATTTTAAAACGGGTAAAAATGAAGAGAATGAAGAATCATTACAGTTACCAATATACCAACTTCTTTTAAAGCATTTGCAAAAGAGAAAGGTTACAGGTGCTAGCTATTGGTATATTGATAGAGACGATTCACCTATTGAAGTTGAGCTACCTAGTATAGATGACTCATATAGACGTGTATATGATGTAGCAATTAAGGTAAAAGAAGCAAGAGAAAAGGGTGAATTTCTATGTCCGAAAGGCGAGAAAGGATGCTTCTCATGTAGACCATTTGAGCAGATATTGAAAGGTGAAGCAGAGTATATTGGTGTTGGGGAAATGAATCAGGATTTGTATATGGTATGATAACGATATATAATAAAGTCAATGGAGAATAAATCACATTATTATTTCTTTCTACTAATACTTGTTGGTGCATCGGTACTAACATTTCTAATTTTTTATTCATATCTAACTTCACTCCTTCTTGCGCTAGTTTTGTCTGTGATGTTTAGACCTCTACATAGATCAATATCTAGAATATTTTCTGGAGGTGATCAAGCGAGTTCTCTATCAACTTTTATAACTCTGGTTATTGTTGCGGTATTAGTAATTACTCCACTCATATTTCTTGCAAAACAAATATATATTGAAAGTGAGCATCTATACTACAGTCTAACTGATGAAGGAGATAGATCAGCATTAATACAGTCATTAAATGCTTTTTCAGAATCACTATCTAATAGGTTGGGGGGAACATTCACTTCATATAACTTTGATGATTTTAATATCACTAAGTACGTTCAGAACTTCTTAGAATGGTCATTCGCTAATCTGGATACTATTTTCTCTGGGGTTTCTAAATTTGCACTTCAAATATTCATTATGCTTTTTGCCCTCTTCTATCTTCTACGTGATGGAGGTAAATTCAAGCAGAGTGTTGTACTGCTCAGCCCACTTGCAGACAATTATGATGAGAGAATATTCGGTAAGCTAAAGCAAGCTATACGTTCAGTCGTTGTCGGTTCTCTTGTGGTTGGAATGATACAGGGCTTTCTAACTGGATTAGGCTTCTATATCTTTGGAGTTCCAAACCCAGCATTATGGGGTAGTTTTGCTGTAGTGGCAGCATTGATTCCAGGTATAGGTACATCTTTGGTTATAGTGCCTGGAGTACTATATTTACTATTTGTTAGTACCAAACTACACGCCCTAGGTATGCTCATTTGGGGAATACTTGCTGTAGGATTGATTGATAACTTCCTAGGTCCTATGCTTGTAAATAGAGGAGTGCATGTGCATCCATTCCTTATACTACTTTCAGTTATGGGAGGACTAGCATACTTTGGCCCTATCGGTTTCATTGCTGGTCCACTCATAGTCGCTCTACTCTTCGCCCTACTTGAAATATATAAGTCCACTAGATAAGGTTTGATATATAGTGTACACTAGCTTTTATGGCATTTATCGATGATTTAACTATTCACATTAAAGCTGGAAATGGTGGTAATGGCGTTGTTCGTTGGCTTCATGAGAGAGGCAAGGAATTAGCTGGCCCATCTGGCGGTAATGGAGGTAATGGGGGTGATGTATATGTACTTGCAATACGTGATCTTGGTATTTTGGAAAAATATAGAAATGTAAAAGAACTAAGCTCTCCTCGTGGTAGTGATGGTTTAAAAAATAGTATGCATGGAAGAAATGGAGATGATTTGGTAATTGAATTACCAATCGGTTCGGTCATAACTGACAGTCGTACAAAAAGACAATACAATCTTACAACTGATGGAGAGAGGATTCTAATACTTAAAGGTGGTAGAGGTGGATTAGGTAATGAACATTTTAAATCTTCAACCAATATTACCCCTACTCAGTTCACACCAGGTCGCGATGGTGAAGAAGCTGATTTTCATATTGAACTTGAGCTCGTTGCCGATGCTGGTCTTATAGGTCTTCCAAATGCTGGAAAATCTAGTTTGTTAAATGCTTTAACTAACGCTGATGCTAAGGTCGGAAACTATCAGTTCACGACTCTTGAACCAAACCTAGGTGCATTAAAGGGAGGATTCATTCTTGCCGATATTCCAGGATTGATTGAGGGTGCATCAGAAGGAAAAGGATTGGGACATAAGTTTCTAAGGCATATAAAAAGAACAAAGCGAGTATTGCACCTAATTTCTCTTGAAAATACCGCTATTATAGAAACATATAAAACAATTCGAAATGAATTAAAACAATACGGTCAGGGGTTAGATGAAAAGGAGGAAACTATAATACTTACAAAGACCGATATGGTAGAAGAGAAGGTGGTTAAGGCAGCTATTAAAAAATTAGAGAAGTTTAACAAGGATATACTTACGATTACCGTATTAGATGATATGGAGATTAAGAAGCTAAATGATGAAATAGTAAAAAGATTGAGGAAATGATATATTATTCTCATGAAGGACTATATAGCAACGATAGGTCTTGAAATACATGCTGAATTAAAGACATCTTCAAAGATGTTCTGTTCTTGTAGTAATGACCCTGACGAAGAAAAGCCTAATGTTAATATTTGCCCAGTATGTATGGGTCATCCGGGCACACTTCCAGTACTAAATATGGAAGCCATAAGACATGTATTGAAGATCGGATACTCTGTTGGTGGTCAGATAGCTGATTTTACTGAATGGGATCGTAAAAACTATTTCTATCCAGATATTCCAAAGGGATATCAGATAAGTCAATACAAGTACCCACTTGTATCTGGTGGTACTTTGGCTGGTGTCGAGCTTACACGTATTCATCTTGAAGAGGATACTGCTCAGTCAACGCATGACATACACGAAAAGAGTCTCATAAACTTTAATCGTTCAGGTGTTCCACTCATGGAACTTGTTACTGAACCTGTTATTCATGATGCAGAAACTGCTGTTAAATTCGCAAAAGAATTGCAGCTACTATTAAGATATTTAGGTGCAGGTGAAGCAAATCTTGAGAAAGGAGAAATGCGTGTAGAAGCGAATATCTCTGTAGCTTCATCTGATAATACAAAAGCAAAGAAATTTGGAACAAAAACCGAAGTTAAAAACCTCAATTCATTCAAGGCGGTAGAAAAGGCCATAGCCTATGAGATAAAAAGACAGATTGAAATCAATGAAAAAGGAGAGAAGGTTGTACAGGAGACTCGTGGATGGGATGAAAATACTGGAAAAACGTATTCACAGAGATTGAAGGAGAGTTCACATGACTATAGATATTTCCCTGAACCAGATATTCCAAAGTTAAAGATAGGTGAAATTGCTGAGTTTAAGAAAGAATCTTTAATGAAAGATTTACCCGAATTACCTTGGGTCAAAAGAGAAAGATTTATGAAGAATTACGGTGTTACCGAAAAAGAAGTTTCTATTTTTATCGACACACCAGAGGTTGCTGAGTATTTTGAAAGGGTAGTTGGTGGTAATAAAAAGATTGTTAAACTCTCAATCAACTATATACTCACAGATTATCTAGGAATATTAAAAAAAGATAATAAAAAGGTTGATACTGTCTCAAGTAAAAATTTCTCTAAACTTATGTCTATGATTGATGAGAGAAAACTATCTTCTCGTGGAGCAAAAGACGTTCTCGCTTTAATGGTTGTAAATGATGGTGATCCAGAAGAGATTGCTAATAAGAATGGATTAATTCAGAAGAGTGATGAGGGTGAGATAAAGAAGATTGTAATAGAGATTGTGGCAAATAATACTAGTGTGGTTTCTGATTATAAGAATGGAAAAGAAGTTGCTCTACAATTCCTTGTTGGACAAGGAATGAAGCTTACAAAGGGTGCAGCAAATCCTGAGCTATTGAAGAAGCTCCTACTCGAGGTAATTAATCAGTGAGGTGATTAACAACTAATTTTCGTATCTGGTCTCTCGATGGTTTCCTATTGTTTATCTTTGTTCCCATTTGAACAATTATTTCTTCAATATCTTCAATTTTATAGACTCTGTAGTTACTAATAGGGTGTCTACCAGCAGGAAACTTTCCACTGTTGTCCCAGTTTCTCAATGTAAGGGGTGTTACATTCAATATTTTTGCCGCTTGCTTGATTGTAATATATTTATTTTCCATAACCTTAATAAACATTATAACATCTACTTTGGTGATAAGTATAGATTCAAATATGGTTTTTTTAAATAATTCTGCTATACTCATACCATGAGTCCTGAAGAGAGATCTTTACTTGAAAGAGTGTATAAAATGACAGAGGAGAATAATCAAATACTCCACTCTATTAGGCGTACAGCCAGATTGGGTGTGATTATGAGAGTTCTGTACTGGGTTGTTATTATAGGTCTTTCAGTTGGAGCTTTGTACTTCATTCAGCCATATGTTAATTTTATGACTAGCGCATTGGGTGTAGATGGCAATCAGAGTCAGGCTACACAAAATGGTGGATTAACACAGGACTACATAGACAGCTTAAAGGATTTATTGAAATAATGTTTGTTTAGACCCGCCAAGGTAGCTCAGTTGGTAGAGCATTCCCCTGAAGAGGGAAGGGTCACCAGTTCGATCCTGGTCCTTGGCACAGAATTTACTTTTGTTCGTATAGTAGTATAATTGCATCGTAAGTTTACTAATTTAATTAAAATTTTATGGAACCACAAAATCAAGCACCAGTTTCAAATCCAGTGCCACCAGCTTCAAATGATAATTCAGCTATAGCCGTATTTGCATATCTAGGTATATTAATTATCATTCCTTTTCTAACTAATTCAAAAGACAATCCATTTGTTAAGTTTCATATAAAGCAGGGACTAGTCCTAATCATTTCTTTTGTAATAGGTACAATCATAAGCATGATTCCGCTTCTAGGGTGGATTGTTGGTTTTGTTCTCTTCGTATTCAACGTAGTACTAGTTATCATGGGTATCATAAACGTTGTATCTGAAAAGCAAAAGGAGCTACCACTCATTGGTAAATACGCTAGTAAGTTTAATTTCTAAATAAAGAAACCCCCAGGCGTTGCCGCCCGGGGGAAGGATGTGATCATCGATCGAGATACACACGAAAATAAATCGACCAATGGATACGGACAACAAATCGTCAGTACTCGAACAATCACATTAGAAAGTATACACCATAATCTACATAGTGTCAATACCTATTATTATATCATCTTAACCTTGAGTTTTGATTGTCTTTTCTTGTCTAGCTTAGGAAGTTTTAAAATGAGTAGCCCATGTTTCTCTATGGCTTCTGATTCATCAACATCTATTTCTTCAGGTAGGGTTATAGTTCTTGAAAATGTTCCCCAGTATAGTTCACGCATAAAATAGTCATCATCACGAGCCACCTTTTCTTCCTCGCGTTTACCTTTAATTGTAATCATGTCTCTTGTTATTGAAATATCTAGATCCTCTGGTCTAACACCGGCAATCATGGCCTTTATAACTATCATATCTGGAGTCTGGTATACATCCACAGTTAATTCACCTTCTTTTTCATCATCTTCTTCCCAAGCAGCAATACCTTTTGGGCTTTTGACCTCTTCTACTGTTTCATCCTCACTATCCATTCGGACTGTGCCAGTTAGTCTTTCAAAAAATGATTTCTTTTCTTTTGCCATATTGTTTATTAATGTTCTAAATTATTGTTAATCTCCTCATTACCTTTAATTCCTTTTATTTCTTCAAAAAGAATTATTAAAATAACTACCGCAATCCATACCCAACTAAAAACTTTTAGTGTATTCGTTACCGTTTCATTAATTATAGACAAATTAAAGCCAGCATGCAATGTGATAGCGAGGATAACTCCAAAGATTAGGGAGATAGTTTTTAGGAAAATATTTTTATAGAAAGTAATTCCTACCATAAAACCAATAATTGCTGAACATACGGTATGGACAAGTGTAGCTCCAATGAATCTCATGTTTCCAGTTATGAAGCCTCTAGCAATATGGCCTGAATCTAGAGGAGAAAGTATGAATAGGGCATTTTCTAATGCAGCAAAACCTAGAGCAACTGTTATGCAGTAGATCATGGCATCAATTGGTTCATCCATATGCCTTGAGTGTAAAGCAATAATTGCTACGGCAATAAATTTGGATATTTCTTCAATAGCCGCCCACGCAATATATCTATAGTTTTGATCAGTTATTACATCATAAGCGTATCTTTCAAATATTATAGCCACTATAACTACAACCATACCACCTATGAAAGATGCAACTATCATAGATTTCGGTTCCGGGTGAATACTGTCTTCTCGTAACCAGAAAAATAGCCAAAGCAGGGCAGGGAGAACTCCAGCAAGAAGAGCATAAATGAAAATCATTGAATTATTATACCATCACTACCGCATTCAATACCTAGTTGACAAAAGAACTGAGATGTGATAGGGTTCGAGGCAATTAGCTCTTCGTAAATAGAGGTGAGAAAGGCCCGTCGGCCCTATGTGTCAGGGAGGTTTCCTTGATATTCTCGACTCAGTGGAGAGCTGGAAAACACACAGTTCATCATGAAAAAACTCATCATCTGGGCGCTTTTCGCCCTTCTGACGGTCGCCGGTTACGGACAAATCGAAATCTATAACGGCGACGACGATGTCGGTGCCGAGGTCACCCATCGTGGAGGAGCGGCCCCCGCGGCCCCTGGGGATATTTATATCCCCACCTTCCTGCAAGGGAAGATCGAGGCGCTCAAGGTCTCCTCGTTGGCGGCTCTCACGAGCCCCAACGTCGGGAAATCCCGTGCCAACGCCATGAGGGCGTTGCTCGGGGACCCGTCGGTCCTTGCGGATCGGTCAACGAACCCTGCCGCGTGGCATGAGGTTCTCCCGTTCGAACTGCAAAGTTTCGACTTCGTAACCACGAGTTTCGGCTCGTGGATGGGTGTTACTACGAACCCCTTCGCCGCAAGTGAGCATGGTCATCGGATTGTGGTGAGTGCCTATGGGCGATCACCGGTGTCACAGTACGATTGCGGAATCAGTTCCGGAATCGACCAGATTGGTGAGCCGGTCTTGTTCAAGATCGGGTTCAACTCGGCGACTGGCGCCGAGTTGGCCTTCAACCCCCAATTCGTGGGGATTGATCTTGGTCCGGACGGCATTCTGCAGTCCGGAATCAGTCGGACAACTGGCGAGTGGATTGCACAGGGAGATGATCATATCTATCAAAGCGGACTCCCGTCCGCCACGAAGTACGACATCTTCCTCCGGCTCGGAGCCACGGTCGCAGTGAACATCAACGGCCCCTCCGAGTTTGCGAGTCTGGATTTCGGTCCGGGCTCCTTCATCACCGCCACGCTCCAAGTCGGAGGTGCGGTCAAGGCGACAAAGACGGTGAAGGCCCCCGTGCCCCCACCGCCCGGTACGCCGAAGCTCACCATCATCCGCGTTGAAACCGGAGTAAAGGTGACCGTCAGCGATGGCGCTGACGGGGTTAACTACCGACTTCTCACCTCAGCCTCGCTGAGCGGCCCCTGGGTCGCCACCGAAGGCACAGTGAAGAAGGGTGAGAATCGCCCCTTCACTGTAGCGGCTGGAACCAAGTTCTTCCGCCTCGTGACCCCGTAAATGTCATATACTTACCAGTGAGTAACAAAACACTGGCACAACAGCCCCTTCGCAAGAAGGGGTTGAATTTTTTGTCTAATTTAAATACGAAGATATTTCTTTTATAGCTATTGACATAAATCACAAGATATGATAGGGTCTACCAATACCAATTTAGGTATTTATAAGTAAAAAAATATGAAAAACATAATTAAATTAATCGTTTCAGGTACATTCGTGGTTCTATCTTTGGCCATTCTACCTACTTTTGCTATTGCACAAGTAAACGGTGGAGATGATGAATCTGCAGCCGTAGTTTCAGGTGGCGATGATACAGCAAAGTCAGCTGTTTCAAATGGATCAGATGATGTTGCTAAGTCAGCCGTATCAAATGGTTCTGATGATGTGTCAAAATCTGCTGTTTCAAACGGTAATGATGATACAACAAAGTCAGCTGTTTCAAATGGATCAGATGATGTTAAGAATCCTACAGTTACTAATGGTAGTGATGATGTAAAGAAGCCAACAGCTGTTTCAAACGGCGATGATGATGTAACTCCAGTAGTTACACCACCAACTCCTACAACACCACCTACAACTAACCCAGGTGATAATAATCAAGACGATAGACGTAGTCGTGGAAGTGGTCCACGAAGAAACAATGATGTCATCACACCAATACTTCCAGTATTGATCAATGCTTCAGGTTGTTCATACCTAACTACATTCATGGGTATTAACTCAGAGAATGATAGTGCAGAAGTTACAAAGCTACAGACTTTCCTAAAGAATGTTGAAAAGCTTGATGTTGATATCAACGGTACATTCGATCAAAAGACTCTAGATGCTGTAAAGGCATTCCAAGAGAAATATGTAGATGAAGTTATGACTCCATGGGGTGTTAATACTCCAACAGGTCAGGTTTTCTACACTACTCAAAAGAAAGTAAATGAAATTGTTTGTAAGACAAGTATTAATCTAACCGCTGAACAGCTTTCAGCTATAGATGCTTACAAGAACTCTCTACAAAATGGTACTCAAACAGATTCTAACGGTCAGGTTATAGGTGATGCAACAAGCACTAATCCTGTAGTTGGTACAAACGATAATGGTCAAACAGCTTCTGTTGCTAAGACTTCTATCGCAGCAAAGATCTGGGGATTCATTAAGTGGTTGTTCGGATACGATAAATAAGGAATTTACAAAGATAAATTACCTAAAGCTCTAAAGCCCTCGTAATCACTCGAGGGCTTTTGAGTGCCTACAAGTGCAATCATTAGAGCATTGTCTCCAGTTAAACCAGAAGCAGGAAGTAATAGTGGAATACTATTTTCCTCTGCAAGTCTTTCGAAAGACTCTCTGATATGTGCGTTAGCGATAACCCCACCACCGACTATAAGCGTCCGTACCTCATTGTCTTCAATCGCTGATTTTGTTTTGGAAATAATAACTTCAGTTACAGCATCCTCAAACTCACGTGCAATATCCATCTTTTGTTCAAGTGTAGGTTCTCCTATATTCTTAAGTACATATAGCACAGCTGTTTTTAATCCTGAAAAAGAAAATTTCAAATCCTTCGAATGAATCATTGGACGTGGTAACTTTATTTCATTCTTCACATTTTCTTTTCTTGCTTGTTCTGCAAGTTTAGAAATCTCTGGTCCACCTGGATATGGAAGATTTAACATTCTTGCCACCTTGTCGAATGCTTCACCAACTGCATCATCAACTGTACTTCCAAGTACTTTATATTTTTCCATTTCTTCAATACTTACAATCTCTGTATGACCACCACTTAATAAAACCGCTAATGCAGGGAATTCAATCTTCTTTAATTCCTTAAAATCATTATGAGGATTAGATTGTGAAAGCAGGGAAGCGAGAATATGTCCCTCCATATGGTTTACAGGTATAAGTGGCCGACCTAGTCTTGAAGAAAGTTCCTTTGCAAAAAGAATTCCAGTCCATAGAGCCGGTTCAAGTCCTGGACCATGAGTTACAGCAATCCTTTCAATCATACCCTCACTTACTCCTGAGTCCTTTAATATCTTTTCATATAGTATGGGTAGGTTTTTGATATGTTCTCGTTTGGCAAGCATAGGGAAGACACCACCAAATTCTCTATGTAGATCTATTTGGGAATGGACTATATTACCCAAAATACGATATTTACCATCCTTGCTTTCAAGAAGACAAAGGGCAGTTTCATCACAGCTTGTCTCTATTCCTAGGGTTATCATCCTTGTATTATAGCCATATATTAAGGGATAAATATAGGGATTGACATACGTAGTTTTTCATGCTAGGATATATAAGTAAGGTCGTTGAAAATTGAATAGCGAACTTGGGTAACGCGGGACGCATAGTCCTGCAATGTTATTCCTCTTCGCCTCACTACATCTATAGCGTAAAAAACTTAAAAATTGGTGGGGTAAGAGGGATTGCAAGACTCAATTTCTCTTGAAGCAGTATCTTGAACAGCTTACCTCGTGTGGGGTTGAGGTGTTCAGGAAAATTGCTCCAGTAGAAAAGTGAGCGAAGTTTGTCACTAAACTTTTGAACCATACTTACTTGGTGTAAGAAGTGGATGTGAACGGAAAACTCCCCGTTAGAGAGGGCAGAAAATCTGCAAGTTATGTTTATTGCAATTGGAAGTTCGATCGTATCCGTCACCCGTGCGGTCGAGATGGGTACACAACACCCATCTGGTAATGGAAGGGTATTGGTGACAGTACCCTACCGGTGGTCAGACCACCGAATGGTGGTGTTGGCTATGGTAATTGCCAAGGATGGTGAAATCATAACTGCCAAAAGTGGTTATGGAGATTGGGAGCCCGATCCGAGGGAGACCAACGACAGTTGGGACCTGACAAGCTCAGGGGAATACGAGCATAAAGATGCTCTAGCAATAGAAGCGGAGTATCGCGTGGAATATTCTCCAGAATGGAGGGATGTTGAAGACTTCCTCCGTACATCATTCAAGTGTGGACATAACCCACTCCCCACGCTAAGAAGACAGTTTAGGGGGGAATGGTTATACTACAAGAGTGGCCTGCCTCTGAGTATGATTCGGGACGGTGATGATCAGTTAATATTTAGGGAGTACCACGCCAAGGAAAATAAAAAAGGCTGGATGGTGCTGTACACCCCTCCTGTAAAACGACGGGAGTGGTACGGCTATCGGGATCGTGATCCGATAATAAACCCAGTTTTACAAACTGCATCCCGCAAGATGTAGAAACAACTTAAACACGGTGAACGTTGCGGCGTTCACCACCTTTTTGAGTTCATAATTTATATTGTGAACTCATAGGGTCGAATACAAGAGAATAGCTTTATGTGAATTTGCTTAAATTATACGCCAAGTTCATAAAAAGCTAGTCTCATGTAGACGGCTAAGTTTTCATCGATCTTAATTAAAACCGATGACGGTAAGTACTACCGACCGTGCTCAAAAAGCATAATAACAGTACGCCCTATTACAATGAAGACACTGAATGACGTTACGGCTGAATTTCGAACTGGTGCCGGATTGGATTGCCGACAGGCGAGAAATCGCCTGAACGCCGAACTGGCAGAAATGCCGGGTTTCGGCGAGTGGGTAAAGATGGCACTTCCGTGCCTCGCCGGTCGGATGATTGGCAAAAACGGTTTCGAACACGGGCTCACCATTGCGGGTCAAAGCTATGGATCCTGCACTTGGCAGGGGGATACGCTTTATACGGCAAATCTGAACGCAGATGGATCAGTCACGATCTTTGCCAACTATAGCGAAAAAGGGACATTTCCCTTAGAAGACGGTGAGCTCGTCCACCTCGTTTCCGAAAAAATTGGCTCCTCGTGGCATCCTCACTGGAAGCAGTGGGATGTGTACCACTGGTGTTGGGACATCACACCGACTCCCGAGTTGGTCGCGAGGTGGGATGCGCAAAAGTCGGAAGCAATTCGTTCCGATAACGCGCGTCGCACAGAACAACATAAGGCAGCTGTTAAGGCTGTTACTGAAATCCTATCCTGGGCCTGGGAACGGAACCTCTTCTGTGAGGAAACCGTTCGTCAGGCAGAGGAGCAAGCGAAAATTCTTGCTCCCGATGCGGACTTCGGCTCCTGGAGGTTTGTGGCATCCGATGCTCCAAAGGAGAGGTGCTACTCAGGACATTTCCCAAGGTTGGGAAGGTGTCAGATGTCCTCGATGGGGACTGGACGTGATGTCCAGATCCTCCAAGTGGCGATCGACCGTGTCAAAACGGCAACAGAAACTGTACCCGTCCTCGCGTAAGCGAAACAGGTAAGCCGAAAGGCATTTAAGAGAAAGAAATGTGATGAAAACTCACAAAACGCTCATGGAAAGATATGCGTTCAACTTCCAACCCCAAAGCATTTCGGCTGAGGGGTTTTATTGTGCAAAAATTTAGTTCTAATTGTGCGCGATACAGGATTCGAACCTGTGACCCTCCCCACGTCAAGGGGATGCTCTACCAACTGAGCTAACCGCGCATACTTTGGTCTTTAACTACCAAGACAGCTAACTGCGTATGCTTTTTAATATACCAAATGTTTAATAACTATACCAGAAAGTATTAAGACTCCAAGGAAGGTAATTATAATTGCAAACCACTTATTAATCCTATTCATACTTTTATGATTTATTTTATGAGCTATTCTATCTGCAATAAAGGTTAACAAAAGCCACCATAGATTTGACCCGATGAATATTCCGATAACAAAAAGAGTTGCAATATCTAAACCATTACCTATTTTATGACTTATATTTGCAAAAGAGATAAAGAAGACAATTGCAGTTAGAGGATTTGTGATTGTTAAAACGAAGCCTGAAATAAATTCTTCCAATACACCTAAGGTTGTATCTGTTTCGATCCTTTTTTCTTTTGGTTTGGAAACTAGACCAGCAACACCGATTATTAATAGAAATAGACCAGCAATTACTCTTAATAATATATGGTGACTTTCAATAAAATTGAAAATAAAAGTTATGCTAAATGCTCCAACAATAGCAAGTAGTGTATCGGCAAAAGATGAACCCAGACCTGTAATAAGTCCGGATATTTTATTTTTCGCTAGAGTTCTCTGGAAAGCAATTATTCCTACAGGACCTACTGGTATAGCAGATGCAAAGCCGATTACTATTCCCCATATTAAGCCTATTAAATCTTCAGTCATGAAATTTTGATATTAATTATAGCATTTATGGTTACTTGGCCGTTATTTAGCTTTGCCGGTTATCCACAGAGTTATGAAATTTTGATAAAATTATTATGAATTTTGGTATTGTTTAATATTTTATATCAACTTAAAATGTAATTATGAATAAGGAAGAATATGTAACAAAGGAATATCTAAACAAGACTCTTGATGAAAGATTCTCACAACAAGAGAAGGTAATTAAACAGCATATGACTGATTTGACTTCTGGTTTTAAGGAACAGATAAAGGGGGTTTCTGATCAGGTTAAATCTGTTGATGAAAGACTTACAAAATCTATATCTAAGCTACAAGATGATGTTACTTTGATCAAAGAAGTCCTAACTGAAAAGACTGATGTAAGCGAGACTCGAAAGCTAGAAAAGAGGGTTTCTCGCCTGGAAACAAAATTCGCCTAGTTATCCTCAGTTATTCTCTTGACTTCCACCACTATATCTGCTAAGCTCACCACAACTTCATTTGATTGAGTTACTCTTGTATTTGAAGGATTTCGTTAGTATTTATTAGGTTGCGCCCCTAGAATTTATTACTAATCACTAATCCTTAGTTTTTTGTATGCATATAACAAAAAAGTATTTCAGTCGGTTTAAGGCACCGCTTACAGAAATGCCTAACCTTGTAGAATCACAGGTTAAGTCATTCGAGTTTTTAATAGAAAAGGGTATAGAGGAGGTTTTGAAGGAATTTTCACCAATAAAGGACTATGCTGAGAAGAAATTCGAGCTATCTTTTGTTGGTTTTGAACTCTCTAAACCAAAGTATGATGAGCATTTTGCTAAAGTTAACAAGCTTTCATATGAAGGTCAGATAAAAGTAAAAGTTAAGTTGAAGAACAAGCTACTAGATTCAACAAAAGAGCAGGAGATGTTCCTTGCTGATTTGCCATTGATGACAGACCACGGTACTTTCATCATAAACGGTATCGAAAGAGTTATCGTTGCACAGCTAGCACGTTCATTCGGTATATTCTTCACAGCAAATGAGCTAAAGGGTAAGACTTTCTTCGGCGCAAAGGTCATACCAGCTCGTGGAGTATGGATGGAGATCGAATCTGATTCTGACGGTACTATATATGTACGTATCGATAGAAAGAGAAAGTTCCCAATAACTTCACTCCTACGTATTTTGGGTGCAAAGACTGATGCAGATATCCTAGCTTTCTTTAAGGGTAATGAATTAGCTACAAAAGCAATTGAACTTACTCTAGCTAAGGATCATGCAAAGACTGTAGATGAAGCATATGTAGAAATACATAAGAGACTTCGTGATGGTGATCTAGCTACAGCAGATAACGCTCGAGAATTCATTGGAAATATATTTAATCCAGAGAGATACGATATTAATCGTGTTGGTCGTTTCCGTTTTAACAAGAGATTTGGTAAATCAATGGATGAGAAGGAGCTGGAGAGACGAACTGTTAATGTTGACGACGTTGCAACTATTATTTCTCATATAGTTGAATTGAATAATACTCCAGATGCAGTAGAGGATGATATTGACCATCTAGGTTCTAGACGTGTTCGATATGTTGGAGAGCTTCTACAGCAAAAGCTACGCGTTGGTATGACACAGATGAAGAGAAATATTCAGGACAGAATGTCTACAGTTGAGCCAGACGTTACTCTCCCTGTTAATTTCGTATTCCCAAGACCTCTACAGGCACGTATTAAGGAATTCTTTACAACAAACCAGCTATCACAGTTCATGGGTCAGGAGAATGTTCTATCAGAAATCGAAAACCTAAGACTTCTGACTGCACTTGGTCCTGGTGGTCTTACACGAGAAAGAGCAGGATTCGAGGTTCGTGACGTTCACCCTTCTCACTATGGTAGACTTTGCCCTATACACACTCCTGAAGGTCCAAACATCGGTCTAGTACTACGTTTGGCTACATATGCACGTATTAACGACTTCGGAATGATAGAGACTCCATATGCAAAGGTAAAGAATGGAAAGGTTACAGAAGAGATTTCATATTTGAATGCTCTTGAAGAAGAGAACTTCCGTATCGCTCATGCCGCTATTCCATATGATAAGTCTGGAAAGATTACAGCTGATGAGGTAGAAGTTCGTATCAATGGTAAACCAGGTCTTGCTAAGGCTAGCGATGTCGACTATATAGATGTATCCACAAACCAAGCATTCTCTATAGGTACCTCACTAATTCCTTTCCTAAACCACGACGATGCTAACCGAGCACTCATGGGATCTAACATGCAAAGACAAGCTACTCCTTGTATCGTTACAGAAGCACCTCTAGTTGCTACTGGAGTTGAGAAACAAGCAGTTATAGATACTGGAAGAATCGTAGTTGCACCAGAAGATGGTGAGATAACATACGTAGATGCTAACAAAGTTGTATTTGAAGGAAAGAAGAATGGTAAAAAGGAATATAACCTTGTTCATTTCTCCAGAACAAATGGATTCACTACCTTCCATCAGCGCCCTATCGTTAATCTAGGTGATAAGGTAAAGAAAGGAGATGTTCTAGTTGATACATCAACTTCTGATAACGGAGAAATTGCTCTAGGACAAAATATGCTAGTAGCATTCATGTCATGGTCTGGAAATAACTATGAAGACGCTATCATCCTTTCTGAAAGAGTTGTTAAGAACAGTAAGTTTAGTTCTATAAACATTGAAGAATTCGTAGTTAACGTTCGTGATACAAAGCTTGGTCCTGAAGTTACAACTTGTGATATTCCAAACGTAGGAGAAGCTAAACTAAAAAATCTTGCAGAAGATGGAGTTGTTAGAGTTGGTGCTGAGGTAAGACCAGGAGATATACTAGTTGGTAAGATTTCTCCAAAGGGTGAGACACAATTAACTCCAGAAGAGAGACTATTACGATCTATCTTCGGTGAGAAGGCTCGTGATGTTAAGGATACATCAAAGAGAATGGAAGGAGGAAAGAGAGGACGCGTTATCTCTGTAAAGATATTCTCAAGAGAGAGAGGAGACAAGTTAGAATCAGGAATCATAAAGAAGATCTATATAGAAGTAGCAGAACTAAGAAATGTATCTGTTGGAGACAAGCTCGCTGGACGACACGGAAACAAGGGAGTTATATCAAGAATCCTACCTGAAGAGGATATGCCATATATGGAAGATGGTACTCCTGTTGATGTTATCCTTACTCCACTCGGTGTGCCTTCACGTATGAACCTAGGACAGATACTAGAACTTCACTTAGGTCTCGCTGCTAATACTCTAGGATATCAGGCTATCGTTCCCCCATTCACAGGAGCTACAGACGTTGAGATCAAAGAAGAGCTTGTAAAAGCAGGCTTCGATGCATCAGGAAAGATGAAGCTAAGAGATGGACGAACAGGTGAACACTTTGATCAGAAGATCGCAGTTGGATACATGTATATCTTGAAACTACATCACATGGTTGAAGACAAGATCCATATGCGTTCAGTTGGTCCATACTCTCTCATTACACAACAGCCACTTGGAGGAAAGGCTCAGGGTGGAGGACAGAGATTCGGAGAAATGGAAGTCTGGGCTCTACTTGGTCATGGTGCAGCATATACACTACGTGAAATCCTAACTATAAAGTCTGACGATATACAAGGTCGTTCACAGGCATTCGACTCTATAGTAAAGGGTGAGAGATTGAAGCAGCCTAACCTACCAGCATCATTCAATGTTCTTCTAAAGTCACTACGTGGACTAGCTCTTGATGTTGAACTTATTAAAAAGGGAAGAACTGAAGAGGAGACGGAGTAATATATAAAACTATATGATTATAAAAAATACTCAAAAAGGTTTTATAGTTCAGGGGATTCTAGCGGTAGTGGTTCTAGTTCTGATTGCTGGGGGGGCGTACTATTTGACAGTAGAAAAGAAACAATCAGGTGAGCAATATGAGGAAGTTATAAATGATAAGGCAGTTACAGGTGATATTTTAGGTTACTTTACGACTCGCTATATTCCAGAAAATGAAATGTTTGAGGGGCGTACATGTAATGCTTTTAAAGTTATTTCTGGCCATAAGGGAATAATAAATTGGTATAGTGATGGATATAATAAAGAAGTAGAGATTCCACTTAATATAACCATATTATCTAATGAGAATAAAACATTACTAAAAAGTTCTACAAAAGAGAATCCAATTAAAATCACCCTACAGACAGAAAAACTTCTCGGAAAGGATACACCCTCATGTTTCCCGACAGTTAAGATTATAAAAATTGGAGAAAATGTTGTGGTGAATAATAAAAATTCTAATTCGAACAATAATCTATCTGATTGGAAGACATATACAGATAATAAGTATCATTTCGAGCTTAAATACCCAGCCAATTGGATAGTTGATAATGATCTTGGTGTGCAAACATCTGTATATAACCCAACTAGGCAAGGTAAAGCTGATACAGACCAGCCGTCGGAAAGAATTCTTATAAGTGTGATTTCTACGAACGATTGTATAAAGAGCGATTGGGCGGTCGGATTTGCACTGGTTAATTATAAGACAATGTGCCTATATAGTGGAACACAAACAGTAGAGATAAAATTTGTAGCGTTTGATGAACAATCAAAAAAGACGGAGGAAGATATTATTTCAACTTTCAAATTTACTTCTGCTCCAACAACTTCAAATAACCAACCTTCTATTACTGTACTTTCTCCAAACGGAGGGGAGACTTGGTACCAGGGAGACGATAATATTATAAGATTTAAAATTCTTGGAGCAATACCAAAAACATACAGAGTTGTACTTTATTTGGATGGTAAAGGAGAAATTGCACAAGTTGATCCGAATGTTTCAACTGAATTTAAATGGAAGTCATCCAGCTGTTTTATGGGTGGTGATGTCTGTTCAGTTGATGAGGGGAAATATAAGATTGAAGCAAGATTATATGATGACATCACGACTTGTTTCCGGAATTGTCCATCAGACAAAAAACAACCTAATCTTGTGTCTAATGACAAGAGTGATAATTACTATAATGCAGCATGGAAATATTCAAAGCCATTACCAAAAAATTAATTTCACCAAATAACAAAAAATATATGGAAAAATATACAAACAAAAAAATGAATGATCCTCAAGATTTCGATGCAGTAAAGCTCGGTGTCGCATCTCCAGAGAAGATCCTCGAATGGTCATTTGGTGAAATTACAAAGCCAGAGACAATAAACTATCGTACTCAGCGTTCAGAAAAGAGTGGACTTTTCGATGAGAAGATCTTTGGTCCTGATAAGGATTATGAATGTTACTGCGGTAAATACAGAGGAATAAGATATAAGGGAATAGTTTGTGAAAAGTGTGGAGTTGAACTTACACGCTCTATAGTTCGCCGTGAGAGAATGGGACATATTGAGCTTGCTACACCTGTATCACATATATGGTTCCTACGATCTATGCCATCTCGTATCGGACTAGTACTAGGAATGACAACTGCAGATCTAGAGAAAGTAGTATACTTCGCTGGATATATCGTTACTAAGATTCATCAGAATGAAAAAGACAGTTTCCTAAAAGAGCTAGAATCAGAATTTAAAACAAAAGTAAAAGCAGCTCAGGATGAGAAGACAAAGGAAGCTCTAAAGGAACTAGTAGTTACAGCTAGACGAGAGATAGAAAGTTTGGTACCAGGATTCGTAATGGACGAGGTTCAGTACCATAAGTATTCAATGAAATACGGTTCACTTTTTGAAGCTGGTATCGGTGCTGAAGCAATATTTGAGATTCTTAAGAAGACAGATCTTGATAAGCTACTTGCTTCACTTGAGAAGGAATTACAAGAAGCAAGTACTCTTGAGAAAGAAAAGATTTCAAAGAGAGTATCTCTAATCCGTTCTATGATTAAATCTGGAACAAGACCTGAATGGATGTTCCTTACACGTATTCCAGTTATTCCACCAGCACTTAGACCTATGGTTGCTCTTGATGGAGGAAGATACGCTACTTCAGATGCAAACGACCTTTACCGAAGAGTTATAAACAGAAATAACCGTCTATTGAAGCTAAAGGAAATCGATGCACCAGATGTTATTCTTCGAAATGAAAAGAGAATCCTTCAGGAAGCTGTTGATGCCCTTATCGATAACTCTATCCGTCACGGTGCAGCTACAGGAGCAGCAGCTATACAAGCTCAGAAGCGTGCCCTAAAGTCTCTATCAGACAATCTAAAGAGTAAGAGAGGATTGTTCCGACAGAACCTACTTGGAAAGCGAGTAGACTATTCAGGACGATCTGTAATCGTTGTAGGACCAGAACTTGATCTAGACCAGTGTGGTCTTCCAAAGCATATGGCCCTTGAACTATTCCGTCCTTTCGTAATCTCTGGACTTCTAAAGAGAGAGTTAGCATTTAATATAAGAGGAGCAGGAAAACTAATAGATGAAGGTGCAAAAGAGGTATGGGAAATTCTAGAAGAAGTAATTGCTGGTAAATATGTACTTCTAAACCGTGCACCGACTCTACACAGACTAGGTATACAGGCTTTTAGACCAACTCTAATCGAAGGTAATGCTATTCAGGTTCACCCACTTGTATGTACAGCTTTCAATGCTGACTTCGACGGAGACCAGATGGCGGTACACGTTCCACTTGGAGATGAGGCACAGCTTGAAGCAAAAGAGATCATGGCTTCAAACAAAAATATTCTAAAGCCAGGAAATGGAGATCCTACAGTTGTAGCTAAACTACTTGATATTGTTCTTGGATGTTTCTGGGTTACAAAAGCAGTTGATGGACAAAAGGGAGAGGGAAAGATATTTGAGAGTCCAGAAGCAGCACTTACAGCACATAACTTCGGTGTGGTAGAATACAGATCAAAGATCAAGGTTCTACCAGGGGATGGCGAGAAGTACAAGCAGTTTGAAGGAAAGATATTTGAAACAACAGTTGGAAGAATACTATTCAATAATATGCTTCCATCAGACTATCCTTTCATAAACAAGGAAATTGATAGAAAGAAGCTATCTGGAATTATTGATGAATTAATCATTTCTCATGGTATTGAGAAGATTCCTGAGATACTCGACGGTATTAAGACTTTTGGATTCAAATATGCAACATACTCTGGAACAACATGGGGTATAGATGACGTAGTAATTCCTGAAGGTAAGAAAGATGTTATTGCTAAGGCAAAGGTACAGTCAGAAGTTGTTATGAATCAATTCGGTGAAGGTCTGTTAACAGATGAGGAGAGACTAAGAAAGAATATTGAGATCTGGCACAAAGCAAAGAACGATGTTGAAAAATTAATTCCTGCATCACTTGATAAGATGGGATCAGTTTATGACATGGTTAACTCTGGAGCTCGAGGATCATACTCACAGATCACTCAGATGGCCGGTATGAAGGGTCTTATCGCATCTACATCAGGAGAAACTATTGAGTTCCCAATTCTCTCATGTTCAAAGGAAGGTCTAACCCCTATCGAGTACTTCATTACTACTCACGGTTCAAGAAAGGGTCTAACAGATACAGCTCTTAACACAGCAAAGGCTGGTTATCTAACACGTAAGCTATTCGTTGTAGCACAGGATGTTATGGTAAATGAAAGTGATTGTGGTACAAAAGATTTCATCACTGTACAAAAACAAACATCTTCAGGTATGAGTGTTCCACTATCAAAGAATATTAGAGGAAGAGTTCTAGCTGAAGATCTAGTAGATGCAAGTGGAAAAGTTATTTTCAAAAAGAATCATCTACTATCAAAACTTGAAGCTATGAAGATTGAAGAGGCGGGTATAACTTCAGTTAATGTACGATCTCCTCTTTCATGTAAGAGTATAAGTGGAGTATGTGCACAGTGTTACGGAGTTGATCTTGGAAATAACAAACTAGTAGATCTAGGAGAGGCGGTTGGAACTGTTGCCGGTCAAGCTATCGGAGAACCTGGAACACAGCTGACAATGCGTACATTCCACGCTGGAGGTACAGCATCAGTTGGTGGAGACATCACTCAAGGTCTACCTAGAGTTGAAGAAATATTTGAAAAGAGACGACCAAAGAACCCAGCTGTAGTTGCTACAGTAACTGGTACTGTGTCTGAGGTAAAAGATCTAGGAAAGGAGAGATCAATAAAGATCATGCCTGAACTCGAAGATCGTGCAAAGGGTAAGAAGATAAGTGAAGTTGAATATACATTCAATATAAAGCGCGTTTCTTTCGTGAAGGTTGGTGATAAGGTAAATAAGGGAGATATCATAACAGACGGATCTGCAGATATTGATGAAGTGTTTGAATTTGCTGGTGCGGAGAAAGCAAAGAACTATGTTATCAGTGAAATTGGAAAGATATACGAACTTCAGGGAGAAACAGTTGCTCGAAAGCATATTGAGATTATCGTAAAGCAGATGTTCTCAAGAAGAAAGGTGACAAATGCTGGAGATACAAATCTTTCAGAGGGAACAATTACTGATGATCTACAACTACAAGAAGAGAATACTGCTGTAAAGGCTACAGGTGGTACACCAGCAAAGGTAGAGCCAGTAGTGATGGGTATTACTGAAGTGTCACTATCAAGAAAGTCATTCCTTTCAGCCGCTTCATTCCAGCATACAACCAGAGTGCTTATAAACTCAGCTGTAAGAGGAAGTGAGGATGATCTAGTAGGACTAATGGAAAACGTTATCATTGGTCGTCTAATACCAGCTGGATCTGGATTTGCAGGAAGTCCAAAGCAGAGAATGATTGAGACAGTGCAGCCAGCGGAAGGGGAGGAGAATATGTACTAGGATTTAGTATATAAAAAATAATAGTAAAAGACCCCAATGGGGTCTTTTACTATTGGTTGACATATTTTGTGTATTTAATATACTAAAAAGCGTTCTAGTTTAAATTCAAAATCTACTATTGAGGAGGAATTATGCAGATTACTCTGGGGGTATGTGTTTATACCGTTATCCCGCAGTCTGTTTTTGATAGATTACGTAGTTATATCAAATCAAATGAGGATAAAAACTCAGACCACATCATGGAGATCGTTGGACCTGGTTGTTATGATAAGATGTTCATCAACCTCGCTTTAATACGATCAGATAATGAACAAAATCAGGATAGAGATGGCGAAGTTTTTTTAGAAGGATTAGTCCGTTTTCTGGTTTTGGATGTCTTCAAAAATAGAGGACTTAAGCTTGATGGGGTGTTGACGGTATATCTTGAATCAGAGGAGTGTACGTGAGTCATAACTGCCCATGAGAACTGTTCGACAGTCTCAATTGGGTGGTTTTTTAATTACTTCAAATACGTAATATCTCTAGGATAGAAAAGATTAGTAGTCCATTCATGCATAATCTCAAATCTCTTCCTCCAAGAATGGAAGTTGAAGAGATAAATAGTTCTCCATATCCACCACATAATCTTTCCTTTAAAAGTAAAACCAAAGAAGTTTCCAATTGCGAACAATTGACCGATTGATATAAGCAAACCCCGTTGTGTAAATATAAACTCAACCATATTCTCTCCTTTAACTAACGCTCTAATATTTTTTGCCACTATCTTTGCTTGTTGCACTGCTACTTGAGCTAACATTGGATCTTTTCCAGCACTATCACCTAGGGCAAATACTTCTGTATTATTTGTCTGTAGATATTTATTTATTTCCAACCTACCTTCTTTTCCAGCTGTAACTCCTGCCACCCAGATAATAGTATGAGTTTTAAGGGTGTTACCACTTTTGAATGTTAATAGATTAGGTTCGACTTTTGTGACAATAGAATTACTAATTATTCCTATACCTCTTTTAGATATTTCTTTTGCTGCCTCATCACGCATTTTTTGAGGGAATTGGGATATGAGGTCAGAAGTAGCGGTTATGAGATTAACTTTTATATCATCTTTTTTAAAACCAGAATTTTTATAATATATGCAGAGGGTATGCTGCATATACTCTTGTATTTCTGCTGCCAGCTCTACACCAGTTGGTCCAGCACCAATTACTGATGTAACTAGCAAATCCTTGTTTCTTGTTTGAACTGCTCTTTCGCAAGTCTCAATTAAATGATTTCTGAGTGCTACTGCATCACTTAAGTTTTTTAGATTGAAGCTGTGTTCTACCGCACCTGGAGTATTGAAGTAGTTTGTCTCAGATCCAGTTGCGATAACTAGATAATCATAATTAAACATTGATGACGTAGTTTTAACTTTTTTTGATGATCTGTCGATATCAATTACGGTATCTTCTACGAAAGATACTGATCCACCTCTAAGTACTTCACGTATTGGCTCTACAATACTGTCTGGTGTTAAACCACCAGTAGCTACTTCATGTAATAGGGGAGTAAAAAGGAAATAGTTGGTCCTGTTAATCAATGTTATCTCCACCTCATCATTGTCAAAAATATCATCTAGATGTCTAGCGGTATATAATCCACCGAATCCTCCACCAATTATAATAATTTTAGTTTTACTCATATATTAATATTCTACTCTACTATATCAACAAAAAACTAAAACACAAAAGTGTTATTATCTTGAAAAAGTAGAAGAAGCCATCATCATCGGACCTGACATTACTCTAATTAGCTTTGCTGTGATCTCCCCCTTATCATTTGGTGTGCCTAATACTGTTATATATTGATCCAAAGAGAGTTTATTAATTGAAGAATTTTTTCTACCTTCTCTGACTTCGGTTTTACTATCTGTAGTTACAACCTTTTCAATATTGTCTGAACCCAAAACTATCAATTTTGGAAGTTCAATTTTTACTATTTTGCCGACAGCACCGTGACCTCCTGAAAATTCATCTCTAAACATGCCACCATTCATCATCATTCCACCTCTTTCTCCAAAGGTTCTATAGAAATTATCGCCAGATTTAAAGAGAAATGAAGCTTTATGGAAACCGACAAATACCCCCGCTTGGAATACCAAAGAAGCTATGGCAAGTGATACTATTGCCATTAATATCACCTTGAAAGATGTAGAACTTACTAGTTTTTTTATATCTAATATCATAATTTTAAATTACTGCAGTTTTAAATACCTGCAATTTAATAGTTGTTAATGCTGACCAAACAAACATTGCTAGGGCACCTAGAGCCATAGCTAGACTTAGGAAGGGAATGGTTTCTGCCATAGTCATAGCCAATTCCTTCCAATATGTAAGTATGCTGATATCACTAAATATTAATGACATATATTCACGTGTACCTGATAATGAAAATGCCTTATTAATATCAAGAGCAAGTATGATGGTGCTGATCAAAGAAGATACTGAAACGAGTCCAAAGATGAACTGTTTAATCAATATACTTCTTCTTTCTATATTTTTGATCTCACTTATAATATCCTGCTCAAGTCCTGGCAAAATCTGATTATAATTTTTAATCATATTAGTTATACGTAAGTCGATACTATTTTGGTGCATTTATATTCTCAATGTATTTTTTAAGGATAAGAAGAGCTCTCCTGTATCGACTTTTGACTGTATTCATAGGTTTGTCGACTACAATAGCTATTTCTTCAAATGTCATATCCTCACCTTCGTGTAAAAGTATAATAGTTCTATCTTCTGGTGAAATAGTATCTAATGCTTTTTCAATTAATTCAATATTCTCTTGTTTTTCGAATAGCTCATTTTGTAAGGGACCTGTATCTGGAATTGTTTGATCAAAGTTCTGATCGTCTATATCGTCAAGAGAAGAAAAGTTGATATTCTTCCTTTTTCTTAGAAAGTCTATAGTTGTATTGGTGGCTACTGAAAAGATCCAGGTTCTAAAGTTTTTATTATTATCAAACTTCTTAATATTCTTCCAAACCTTAATTAAGGTATCTTGTACTATATCATGTGCCTCATCCTTATTTTTTACCATCATAAATACAAATCTATATGTTATTTGAGCATATCTGTTTATAATCCCTTCAAAAGCTTTAGGATTACCTTCTTTGTATAGTGTTATAAGTTGAGCATCAGTTATATTTTCCATCACTTTTAATTATATAGCATTTAACCTATAATAGTATTATGAAAAAAATACGAGTTGCAATTAATGGTTTCGGAAGAATCGGACGTGCTTTTTATAAATTATCAAAAGAACATAAAGAAATTGAGGTCGTGGCTGTTAATGATCTAACTTCTATTGAGAATGTCGAGTATCTTTTAAAATATGATTCAGTGTATGGTAAAAGTGATGTGACTCTTGAAGGTGTTAAGTATGTAAGTGAAAAGGATCCTACAAAACTCCCTTGGAAAGAGCTAGATATAGATGTGGTTGTAGAGTCTACAGGACTTTTTACTTCAAGTGACAAGGCACAAGCACATATAGTCGCAGGTGCTAAGAGAGTGGTGGTGACTGCCCCTATCAAAGATGAACCTGGTTCAGCGATAAAGGGTGAGACTATCCTTATGTCTATGAATGAAGACAAGCTTGGTTCTTGTCAGATATCTTCAAATGCCTCTTGTACTACAAATGCTGGTAGTCCTCTATTAGCTATTCTAGACGCTACTCTAGGTGTAGAAAAGGCGCTTCTAAACACTGTACATGCATATACAGCTAGTCAGGCTATCGTTGATGGTCCAAGTAAAAAGGATGCACGTGAGGGTCGTGCTGCAGCACAGAATATAGTACCTTCATCTACAGGTGCTGCTATAGCTGTTACAAAGGTTATGACAGGTCTAAAAGGACTCTTTGACGGTATATCTATACGCGTACCAGTAGTTGCTGGATCTATAGTTGATATTACTTTCATCTCAAAGAAAAATACTACTGCAGAAGAGGTGAATGATATTCTAAAGAAGGCAGCAGGGGAAGATCGTTGGAAGGGAATATTTACAGTTACAGAAGAGGATTTGGTTTCTTCTGATATAAAGGGTAATACACATGCATCTATTGCTGATCTAGCTTTTACTAGAGTGGTGGGAGGGAATTTGGTTAAGGTTCTAGCTTGGTATGATAATGAGATGGGGTATACGAATACGTTGGTCCAACATGTAATTAGAGCGGGACGCTTAATCTAAAATAAAAACATGAACAAAAAATACTGGTTGAGAGGTGGATTTCTGGGTCTTTGCTTGGCTTTAGTATTTTCAATTTATCTATACTATAAAATTCCCTGTACTGATATAGTAAACTGCAAATCATTAAAAGACTTTGTTGAACCAGATGCTATTACATTTATCTATTTACCAGGTATTATACTAGGGACTATCATCGGTATGATTTATGGAAGAATTCAAACGAGAAAATAGATTAGTCTGATAATGGTCTATTGTGCTGGAAGCGCTTCAAAATAGGTATCAGATTTAACAGTTGCACCCCCTTGCCTTTTTAAGGGATATGTGATATGGTGCTAATTGGCAAAAACGCCATAAAACGCAACAATCAACCGCTCATTCAATGAAGAACATCGCCCGTCTACTCGTCATCCTCACCGCCATCCTCGGCCTCAACCTCACCTCCTTCGCCGGCAGTCGCCTCAAGGAAGAGGGATCGGGGCAAAAGGAGTTCAAGCCGAAAGGCTTCAACCTTCTCCCCCAGGGGGGCGTCCGTTGGGCCATCATGGACGATGGTACAGAGATCAAGGTCTTCTACCAGAAGACCAACGGCTACGAGATTCTGGAGTCCGTAAGGACAAAGGAAGGGCTCAGTATCAAAACACGGAACGCTGATGGGGTCATCAGCTTCATCAATATCGAGGAGGGTGCCACGGGCACCCGCCCCCAAGTCTCCATCATTGCGGCCGATCCAGCGAAGATGGACGAACTGGCGAAACGCTTCCCGACGGAGCGGCCAGACAAGTAGTCAGGGGTCACTGTACTCCCTCCGCAGCCCCGCTCCAGTCATCTGGGCGGGGCTTTCTGCATTCAAGCTATATATGATAGAATCATGCTATGAAAATAATACTTGCTGCTGATCATGCTGGATTTGAGTTGAAGAATAAGATAAAGGAATATCTAATATCAGAGAACTTTAATATTGAAGATATGGGCGCACATACTTTTGTGCAGGATGATAACTATCCTGAAATCATGTTGCCTGTAGCAATGAGAATTGTTAATGATCCAGAAAATACAAGAGCTATAATCTTTGGTAAGTCAGGTAATGGTGAAGCAATTATTTGTAATAGGCTACCTGGGGTTAGAGCTGCTGTATATCATGGAAAGAATTTAGATATCGTTAAGCTATCAAGAGAACATAATAACTCAAATGTACTTTCGATGGGAGCAGGGTTTGTTGAGGAAGAAGAAGCGAGGGAAGCAGTAAGACTTTGGATATCAACTCCATTTAGTAATGATGAAAGACATGTCAAAAGAAATGATATGCTTGATAACATAGAATAATATGGAAATAATCCCAGCTATACTTCCAAAAAAGTTTTCAGAGATCGAAGAAAAGATTGAAATGATAAATGGTCTTTCTGATATAGTACAGATTGATATTTGCGATGGTAAGTTTGTTCCAACTATAACCTGGCCATACTGGAAAACTGATGAAAACTTTGAAGCAATCATACGTGAAGAGAGAGGTATGCCTGAATGGGAGAGTATAGACTATGAGTTTGATTTAATGATTGATAATCCGAGTTCGGATGATGCTAGAAAATGGCTTTCAGCTGGCGCAGAGAGGATTACACTACACCTTGAATCATCAAAGGATTTAAAACCAGTAATTGATGTCTTGCATGGACTAGTGGAGATCGGTATAGCTATAGGTAATCAAACACCAATTGAGGATCTAAAGAAATATATAGATAGAATACAATATATACAAGTAATGGGTATACGAAAAGCAGGCTTTCAAGGACAGAAGTTTGAAAGTAATACTTTTGATAAGATAAAAGAATTAAAAGCTAATTTTCCAAATATTAAGATTCAAGTAGATGGTGGGGTGAATGAAGAAAATGCAGTTTCCCTTAAAGACTTGGGGGTTGATAGGGTAGTTGTTGGATCAGCATTGTTTAATAGTGAAAATATTGTGGATACGATAGAACAATTCAGGAGGATTTAAATGCTATAATATAGCAAATGGCTACCCAACCTCTAACAGAAGAAAAGATAAAACTCTTAACAGATAAAGCTCTAGATATTCGTCGATCAATAATTGAAATGTTGATTGAAGCAAAATCTGGACATACAGCTGGCCCACTTGATATGGCTGATATCTTTTCTTACCTATACTTCCATGCATTAAAGCATGATCCAAAGAAACCAGATTGGGAATATCGTGATAGGTTAGTACTTTCAAATGGACACATATGTCCTGTGTTGTATGCAACAATGGCACATGCAGGATATTTTCCAGTAGAGGAACTAAAGACATTGAGAAAGTTTGGTACCAGACTACAAGGTCATCCACATCGTGAATATCTACCGATGCTTGAAAACTCATCCGGTCCTCTCGGTGCAGGACTATCACAAGCTGTTGGTATGGCTTTAGCAGAAAAGATTGATTTTGGAAGAACATCAGGTAAGCAGTTTGTTTGTCTAACTGGAGATGGAGAACTTGATGAAGGAGCAAACTGGGAAGCAATCATGCTAGCTGGAAAAGAGAAGATACAAAATCTAACAGTGTTTGTTGATAGGAATAACATACAGATAGATGGATATACTGAGGATATAATGCCACTTAATCCACTAGGAGATAAATGGAGAGCATTCAACTGGCATGTGCAGGAAATAGATGGACATAATTTTAGAGATATAGACGCTGCGTGGGGGCAGGCACAGGCGGTATTTGATAAGCCATCGGTAATTATTGCAAATACAATATCATCTAAGGGAATACCAGATTTTGAGAGGAAATATGAATGGCATGGTAAACCACCAACAACTCCAGAAGAAATATCTACTGCAAGAAAGGCATTAAATATAACACCATAAAGGTGATAAAATTCTGATAAAATCGTTTTTTACTTTTCCACTTTACGACTGCATTTGAATTGCTAAAGTGATCTGGTGGAAATAGTTGATGTAAATAACAGAATAAGAAAATTTATGGACGAACTAGATAAGCCTACTCTTGTGCGTGTAAAGAAAACAATTAACTTACTTAACAGGCTAGGTCATCATATAGAGATGCCAGACTCTAAGAGTTTAGGAAGTGGTCTATTCGAATTAAGAACTCTGGGTAAGATTCAAATCAGGATACTATATATTTTTCATAAGGATAAAGCATATCTACTCCATATTTTTATTAAAAAGTTTTGGAGAATAAATATTAGAGACATTGATTACGCTCGCAAGATTCAGAAAGAAATTACCAGGCTTGTATAATATAACATATATGTTATCATCATAGTATGAAGAAAAAAAAGATGGAACCATTAATATTGACAAATTGGGCGGATACTGAAAGAGAGTTACTTAAAGACCCTGAAATCAGAAGGATCAATGATGAACTTGAGATAGAGTTTAAAATACACGAAGCTTTAATTAAGGCACGTATAGAAAGAAAACTTACCCAAAGACAACTAGCTAAGGAATTGGGCATAGCTCAATCTGCATTAGCTCGTTTTGAATCTGGAAGAACAAATCCAACACTATCATTCCTTCAGAAGATTACCTCAGGTCTCGGTTTGAAACTTACTATTATATAGTCTGAATATACGGAAGTAGGGTATAATTATATAAATAGCAGGGTAAATTACCGACAACCACAGAAGAAATAGCGGAGGCAAGTATTGGAAATTATTAATAAATAAATATATCATATGACTTTTTGGATCATTTTAATATTATTGCTAGCTACTATAGCTTCAGGTTTATACAGGTTGTGGCTGGATCATAACACTAATAAATGGAGTACGTTTTCATCGATCTATAAGTGGATATCAATTTTATTTTTCCTCTGGATACTTTTCGTTATAATACTAGTAATTAGTCAAGTTCATATATATCCAAAAGATGAGGGAGCTATTATGGCGGCTTTGATTTTGGGCCCTATTTTAGTACTATTTTCAACATTACCATACTCAATACTTTCACTTGTATTTTTTCTCAGAAAAAAATAAATGTACGAAAGTGAGGTATAATTAACTAATGTTAAATTCATCTCAAAAACTAAACCCAAAGGTGTTCGACAAGGATGTCGAACTGGTCCCTATCCGTAAAGGTTTCGGAGAGGGGCTTTTGAAGGCAGCCGAACTAGATAAAAAAGTTGTGGGACTATGTGCAGATCTTACTGATTCGACATATATGAATATCTTTAAGCAAAAGTTTCCAGATCGATTCATAGAGATTGGTGTAGCAGAACAGAACCTAGCGGGTGTTGCATCTGGTATGGCAGCTATGGGTAAGATTCCATTTATCACTTCATATGCAATGTTTAGTCCAGGAAGAAATTGGGAACAAATACGCACTACTATTTGCTATAACGATCGTCCTGTAAAGATTGCAGGTTCCCATGCAGGAGTATCTGTAGGACCTGATGGTGGTACACATCAAGCTCTAGAGGATATAGCTATAACACGAGTAATACCAAATATGGTAGTGATATCTCCATGTGATGCTATAGAAGCACGTAAGGCTACTGTGGCGTGTGCAAAAACAAAGTATCCAACATATATACGTCTAGCGCGAGAGAAGACACCAGTCATAACTACTGAAGAAACTCCATTTGAAATCGGTAAAGCACAAGTACTTTATGAACCAAAGAAAAAAGCCGAGGTAGGCATCATAGCCACAGGCGCTCTGGTCTACAAGGCTCTTAAGGTTGCGAAGGAATTGGGGAATGTAAAAGTTCTAAACCTAGCAACTATCAAACCGCTTGATGAAGATGCTGTATGGAGACTAGCTCATGAGACTGGTGCTATAGTCACCGTTGAAGAACATCAGATAGCAGGAGGTATGGGATCAGCGGTTGCAGAGTGTATAGCTAGGAACTTTCCAGTACCTATAGAATTTATAGGAGTAAAAGATAAGTTTGGTCAGTCTGGTACACCAGATGAACTCATAGAACATTATGAAATGGGGGAGAAGAGCATAATGGAGGCTGTGAAGAAAGTACTATTGCGTAAAAAGTAGGATCTGATACTATATCTCCTAATGAAAATTCAGTCACAAACATATTTTATTAAGCTCGTCACTTGGGAAAACCATTCCAGGGTTGCTGTTTGTGATGTATCTATAAGATAAATTATAAACAAGAGCTCTGGAACAACCCAGGGCTCTTGTTTCGTATGATACGAAACAGCACAAAAAAATAAATAACGTACTTAACAGATGAACACAAATATCATTGACGGTGTTTTCCGGAATAAGAACAGGGATCCATTCACTGATATTCCAAATCACGGGACACCTGGATGGCGGCCTTTGGGCGACGATCTTGAAGAGGTTATCCTCTGGAAAAAGGATGGAGAAACTGAATGGATCACAGTTGCCAATTTCCAAGCAAGGAAATCTGATATCAAGACCCGTAACATTAGTTTTTACAGGGCTAATCGTGAGCTACTTATCAAAAAGATTGAGGCAAAGTGCAAAGGTCCCAGTTTTCTAAGACGTCCCTCTGTCTATGGATCTACATGGTAATTCTAGAGTCGGTTAAGTTAGCATCGCCGCTCTTCACAGAGCGGCTTTCTTATATGCAAAAAGCCGGCAACCTGTGTAGGTCGCCGACTTGCGAAAGCATGGTGATTAATAGAGGCCGTAGACCACAGTGTGGTTGCCTGACTGTGGATTCACGAACACTGCCAGAATTTCTACGCCCGCAAATTCAGATGTACCAAATGCGTTCTTGGCGTAACCCGCTAATTCCGTGGGTCCGTATGTCTTCACCGTGACGCGTTTGAGTTGTTTTCCCTCCCTGGCAATCTCGATCCTCACCATTCCCTCAGGGACGGTGGTGGGAGCAGGTGTTGCGGCTACTGGATTTGTCGGTGTGTTCATGATACTTCCTTCTGTGGTTGAATTGTTGTGGTGAAGTATATCACCATCTGTGTATATGATAGCATGATATAACTAGTTTGTCAATACTAATAAAATCCTCATATTTAAGCTATAGTAAATACCTAATATGTCCATATTCAACCTCTCACAAAACATGTCTCCAGCAGGAGATCAGCCAAAAGCTATAGAAGGTCTAGTAAAAGGGCTTAAAAAGGGAATGCGCAAGCAGACTCTTTTCGGTGTAACTGGATCAGGTAAGACATTCACAATGGCAAATGTAATAGCACAGAATGATAAACCTACATTGATCATTGCTCATAATAAGACCCTAGCGGCACAACTAGCTCAGGAATATAGAGAATTCTTTCCAAACAATGCCGTCCACTATTTCGTTTCATATTATGACTACTATCAACCTGAAGCATATATGCCAGTGACTGATACATATATAGAAAAGGAAGCGATGATAAATGAAGAGATAGATCGGCTACGACATGCATCTACACAAGCGCTATTAACAAGAAAAGATGTAATCATTGTTGCATCAGTATCATGTATATACGGTTTGGGTAGTCCAGAAGAATATGAAAAGGTAAATCTAAAACTAAGTATTGGTGATGAACTTTCTCGTGCAGAACTCATAAGGAAACTTATCGACATACATTTCGAAAGAACAAATGCAGATATAAATGCAGGACAGTTCCGTGCACTAGGAAATATGATAGAGATCATGCCTGTGAATGAAAGGACTGTGTATAGAATAGAATACGATGCTAGTAATATAGGAAAGATAATAGAACTTGATCCAGTTACTATGGCAATACGTAAAGAACATCAGACTATATTTCTTTTTCCAGCGAAGCACTTCATAAGCACAGATGAACAATCAAAGCGTGCATTTGAAACTATTAAGAAAGAATTAGAAGAGAGATTAAAAGAATTGGAAAAAGCAGGCAAGACACTTGAAGCAGAAAGATTGAAGCGAAGAGTAAAATACGATCTAGCTTTGATAAAAGAAGTTGGATACTGCAACGGTATAGAAAACTATTCACGTCATTTCTCTGGTAAGAAACCAGGAGAGGCACCAGACTCATTGCTTGCATATTTTCCGCATAAGCCTGATGGTAGTCCAGATTTCCTAACGGTCATAGATGAATCCCATGTGACAGTCCCACAGCTTGGTGGTATGTATGCTGGTGATAAGTCGAGAAAAGATACGCTAATAGAATATGGTTTCAGACTTCCCTCGGCTCGCGATAATCGTCCGATGAAATTTGAAGAATTTGAAAAGGCAGTGGGTCAAGTGATATATACAACTGCTACTCCAGGGAAATTTGAAAAAGAGCACAGTGAACAAGTGGTAGAACAAGTCATACGTCCTACAGGTCTCATCGATCCAATTATCGAAGTTAAACCTGTTGCAGAGAAAGATGAATACAAAGGTCAGATATTTGATTTTATAGAGGAAGCAGAAAAAGCCATAAAGAATGGTAATAGAGTTATAGCTACCACTTTAACAAAGAAAATGGCAGAGGATCTATCTGAATTCCTTAAGGAAAAGAAGATAAAGGCAGAATATCTACATAGTGATATAAAGACTATAGATAGAATAACCATACTTACAGAATTCAGGAGAGGGAAGTTTGATGTTCTGGTGGGAGTAAACCTTCTTCGAGAAGGACTCGATCTTCCAGAAGTGTCACTCATCGGAATACTTGATGCTGATAAGGCAGGATTCTTGCGCTCAGAGACTTCACTCATTCAGATAATTGGTCGTGCTGCTAGAAATATAGATGGTAGAGTAATACTTTATGCTGATGTAATGAATGATGCACTACATTATGCTATAAATGAAACAGCGAGACGAAGGAAGATACAAACGGAATATAATAAAAAGCACGGAATAACTCCAAAGACAATTATAAAGAAAATACAGGATATAACCGATCAGTTACAGACAGAACATGACAAAGCAGTTAATGAACTAATTAGAATTGATGAAAAGATGTTTGTAGATGATCCGAAGAAACTAATAAAGATTAAAGAAGAAGAAATGTCTGAGGCGGTAAAGGTTCTTGATTTTGAAACTGCCGCGATTCTAAGAGATGAAATTGCTATACTAAAGAAAAAGATGATATAATTGTTGGTACTAAAATGAAAGAAAAAATACTATTAGCACTTCATGATCAAAATTTAACAAAGATACTTGTTAAACATTTAAATGATGCAGGGTATGTTGCTGAAAATGTAATGAGTGGTAACGATGTTATTGATAAGATGAAGAGTTTTGAACCAAGCATCCTCCTCATCGATGTATCACTACCAGATAAAAGTGGTTATGATGTTTTGAATGAGAAAAGTCTTGATCGAATGATTACTAAAATTCCAGTTGTAATTGTTTCTAATTCTACGGAGCCGATACAGATAAAAAGAATCCCTTCAACTCCTACGATTAAGGATTATCTAATCAAAACTCACATTGATCCCGAAGATGTTGTATTAAAAATAGAGAAGGTTTTTGGAAGAGCTAAGGCTGATGATGAAGTAAAGCCTAAGGATGAAAATGTTGGAAAGGGTAGATCAATTCTGTGGATTGAAGATGATAAGTTATTGAGTAATATTCTATCAAAAAAAATTAACTCCAGTGGTTTTAAGCTACTTAAAGCAGGAAGAGATACTGAAGCTTTTAAAATTCTCGAATCAAATACTCCGGATATAATTGTTTCAGATATTATGCTACCCGGTACTAATGGTTTGGATATTATTCAAAAAATAAAAACTGATACAAAGTTTAAAAAGATACCAACCATAATTCTTTCTAACGTGGATAGTCAGACTGATGTTGAAAAAGCCAAGATGCTTGGAGTAAATAAGTTTATAGTTAAGGCGGCTGTTTCCCCAGATGAGATTATATCTAGTATAGTCTCACTCATTGCCTAATATCTATATATTGATATAGTTAAATATCATGTCTAAAAAACCTATAGAAAAGGGCTTAGAAAGCGATAAAATCATCGTAAAAGGGGCTAGAACTCATAACCTGAAGAATATCAGTGTAGAGATGCCTCGTAATAAAATGATAGCTATAACAGGGCTTTCTGGATCAGGAAAGTCATCTTTGGCATTCGATACTATCTTTGCTGAAGGGCAGCGACGTTATGTCGAATCCCTTTCATCATATGCCAGACAATTCCTTAAACAAATGCAGAAACCAGATGTTGATGAAATCATCGGTCTTTCTCCCGCTATTTCCATTGATCAAAAGAGTCGATCAAATAACCCACGTTCAACTGTTGCAACAATTACAGAGATATACGACTATCTGAGAATTCTTTTCGCTCGTGTTGGTAAACCGCACTGTTTGACCTGTGGTCGTGAAATACATCGTATATCAAAAGAAGAAATTCTAGAAACTATAATCAAACAAGTTAGTAGTCACAATAAGACTGGTAAGAAAGTTATGGGTGTTGAACTCAATGAACAGAAGGTAAAGATATATGCTCCAGTTGTTGTTGGTAGAAAAGGTGAATACTATCAATTGCTATATGATCTACTCGGTAAAGGATATGATAGGGTAAAAGTTGATGGTAAGGTCATGAGACTTCGTGAGCAGATTATTCTTGATAAGAATAAAAAGCATGATATCGATATCCTTGTTGATGAAATGTTTCTAAGTGAGTTCAAGTCAAATGGAAAAGCAACAGGAGAGAGAAGCAAACAGATAGATAATGCTCGTGAGAGACTTTCTGAATCACTTGAAAAAGCAATTGAAGAGGCGCAGGGACTAATAAAGATAGAATTCCCAGATGAAGAGAAACTAATGTCAGTAAAGTTTATGTGTCCATATGATGGATTCTCATATCCAGAAATTGAACCTAGACTTTTCTCTTTTAACTCTCCATATGGAGCTTGTTCTGTTTGTAATGGTTTAGGAACAAAAGAATTCTTTAGTAATGAAACTTGCGAAGCGTGTAAGGGGGCGAGACTTCGTGAAGAAGCTTTGAACGTAAAAATAAATGGAATAAACATCATTGCAATTACTGCAATGTCGATAGAAGAATCAGAGAAATTCTTTGAGAAAATAGACCTCACTGAGACTGAAAAAGAGATTGCAAAAGTTATTCTAAGGGAAATAGAGGCCAGACTTCAGTTTATGATAAATGTAGGTATTGAATACCTCACCCTTGATCGTCGTGCCCATACACTATCTGGTGGTGAAGCTCAGCGTATACGTCTAGCATCTCAGCTAGGCTCTGGCCTCGTAGGTGCACTCTACGTCCTTGATGAGCCAACTATAGGTCTACATCAGCGAGATAATGATAGATTGATAAAGACACTTACAAGTCTGCGTGATCTCGGAAATACAATCATTGTTGTAGAACATGATGAGGATACCATGTTTTCTTCAGACTATATCATCGATATTGGTCCAGGTGCAGGAGTGCATGGTGGTAATGTGGTTGTTTCTGGATATTTAGATGATCTTTTGACTGCTAAGAAGAATACATCAGGATCACTCACTCTAGCATATCTACGTGGAGAGAAGAAGATCGAGATACCAGAAACTCGTCGCGAACCAAAGGGTAAGATCAGTATAAAGGGAGGACATGTATTTAATATAAAAGATATGAATGCAGATATTCATCTCAATTGTTTAAATGTAATCACTGGAGTTTCTGGTTCCGGTAAGTCTTCATTTATGTATGAGATACTACATAAGAATCTTCAAGCAAGATTAGAGTTCAGACATAGAACAGCAAAGGTATTTAATTGTGAAAGCATAACTGGTACCGAATATCTCGGTAGAACTATCTTGATAGATCAATCAGCAATTGGAAGAACACCAAGATCAAATCCTGTTACATACACAGGAGCGTGGACACATATCCGTGACCTATTCGCGGGATCAGTAGAAGCTCGAGCACATGGCTGGGGTCCAGGAAGATTCTCTTTCAATGTAAAAGGTGGTCGTTGTGAAGCATGTCAGGGAAATGGAGAAATCGCCGTTGAAATGCATTTCCTGCCAACTGTATATGTACCTTGTGAAGTATGTAATGGAAAGAGGTTTATGAAGGAGACTTTGGAGGTGAAGTATAAGGGGAAGAATGTATATGAAATACTAGAGATGACAGTTGAGGAAGGTATGAAGTTCTTTGAAGATATACCTGCTGTATCAGATAGATTACAGACTCTACAGGAAGTAGGTCTAGGATATTTGAAACTTGGGCAATCAGCAACTACTCTTTCTGGTGGTGAAGCTCAAAGAGTGAAGATTTCTTCAGAACTATACAGAGCTCATTTACAGAAGACTATATATCTATTAGATGAACCTACTGTGGGTCTACACTATGAAGATGTAAAAAAGTTGATTGAAATATTACAGAGACTTGTTGAAAGGGGTAATACTGTTGTAGTTATTGAACACAACCTTGATCTTATAAAATCTGCAGACTATATTCTCGATATAGGTCCAGATGGTGGTGCTCGAGGTGGAAAGCTAATCGCAAAGGGAACACCAGAGGATGTTGCTAGAAATGAAAAGTCGTATACTGGACAGTATTTAAAGAAAGTTTTGGGGAAATAAAAGATGGCGAGACCGTGGTCTCGCGCATTTTCGGTTACTTCACAGCCGAACGCTTGAAAAGGCTGACAACTGAACTGATTGGTATAACGACGACCACAACAATCCAGAGTATCATCGATCCGATTAGGGCGAGTATTGCCCAGAAACCATGAATCAGGGACGATGCGAGCTTGCTGAGGCAATCAGACGCATTATCCATGGTCAGACCCATCAATGTATTCAATGTCTCCCTCAATGCTTCGTGTTTTGTCCATCTATATCACCTCCTTCCTCTATATTTATATCCCCAATATATCTAGTGGTCAATGTATATAAAAATCGCCCCGGGTTCCGACCCGGGGCAAAACGCTAATGAATCACCACGCATACGTAGTACAGTAGGTATGCGAGGCCAGCGATAACGGACAGCGCTATTAGAGCTATCCCCATCTCCCATTTTTTCAGTTTCATTTGACCTCCTTCGCCTAATATTATACACTATATTTATGACAAGTCAAGATTTTAAAAACCTAAATTTACCTGAGGCTCCAGGTGTATATTTCTTTAAGGATATTGATAGTAATATCTTGTATATTGGTCGTGCTACATCACTCCACGATCGTGTTAAAAGCTATTTCAGTAACGATCTAATTGCTACCAGAGGACCACTACTTGTGGATATGGTGAGTAAGGCGCATACAGTTGAATTCATTCAATCTGATTCAGTTTTGGAAGCTATAATCCTTGAGAGTAATGAGATCAAGAAATATTTACCATATTTCAATACAAAGGAGAAAGATAATAGAAGTTATAACTTTGTTGTTTTAACTGATGAAGAATTTCCAAGAGTTGTAATAGCTCGTGGTAGGACACTTGATAAACTTGATGAAGAGGAGTTGGGGTACAAGATAAGATATCAGTTTGGTCCGTATCCTCAAGGCTCGCTATTGCGTGATGCATTGAAAATTATAAGAAAGATATTTCCTTTTAGAGATGTTAAGGCAAATCTTAAACATCAGGAGTCTTTCTACAGATCCATAGGACTTTCTCCTGATACTAACTCTCCAGAAGCTAAAGGAGAATATCAGAGAACAATCCGTAATCTAGTACTATTTTTTGAAGGTAAGAAGACTAAACTGATTAATACTCTAGAGAAGGAGATGGATGAATATGCTAAGAATCAGGAGTTTGAAAAGGCAAAGAATATTAGGAATACTTTGTATGCCCTGACTCATATACAGGATGTTTCATTAATTAAAAAAGAAAATGAGGATACTGTAGATGGTTTTCGTATAGAGGCATATGATATCGCCCATATGTCTGGTAAGGATACTGTAGGTGTCATAACAGTCGTAGTGAATGGGGAAGCACAGAAGAGTTTATATAAGAGATTTAAGATATCTAAGGATGCGAACAATGACACTGCTGGTTTAAAGGAAATTCTCACTAGGAGACTCAATCATCCAGAGTGGAAGCTACCTGATCTAATAGTTATAGATGGTGGAATTGGGCAGATTAATGCTGCACATGAGATTGTAAAGTCTATACCCATAGTATCTGTCGTAAAGAATGATGCACATAGACCAGATCATTTCCTTGGTGATGAAGAGATGGTTAAGAAAAATGTTAAAGATATACTTTTAGCAAATAGTGAAGCACATAGATTTGCTATTGCATATCACAAAAAGGTGAGAGGGAGGAGGTTTTTGAGTAAGGGATAAATTTTTGCCATTTTTCTAAAATGTGTTAGTATTTCCCTTGTATTGGCCCTATCGTCTAACGGTTAGGACAACGGGTTTTCAATCCGTTAACCAGGGTTCGACTCCCTGTAGGGTCACAA